>JAQTIF010000001.1:0-601254 GCA_029433525.1 Enterobacteriaceae bacterium ESL0689
TCGTGCAAATATCAGAAAACGGACTCGGACTGATTAAACAGTTTGAGGGTTGTCGTCTGTTCGCGTATCCTGACCCTGGAACAGGACACGCGCCATGGACAATTGGCTACGGCTGGACACAATCGGTAGACGGCAAACCGATCAAACCCGGACTGAGGATTGACCAGGAAACAGCTGAGCGGTTATTACGCTGCGGTGTGGTGCAGTTTGAGCAGGCGGTTAATAAACTGGTGCGGGTACGGCTGAATCAGAACCAGTTCGACGCGCTGGTGTCGTTCACCTATAACGTCGGGCAGCGCTCGTTCTCGTCCTCCACGCTACTGAAACGTCTGAATCAGGGGGATTACGCAGGTGCTGCGCGTGAATTTGCCCGCTGGAATAAATCAGGCGGTCGTGTGCTGGCCGGACTGACTAAACGGCGTGAGGCAGAGCGCAAGTTATTTGAGCAAAAATATTCGTAACCATGAAAACAGGAGAAAATTGTGGAACCTCTAACACTGACTATCAAACAAATCAGAGAACTGGCTAAATTTGCTGAGGAGAACAGCCAGCCCGCCTACACAATCACAGATACTGTTATCCCAGAATTTGAATCAACGGACGGGGGTATCGTTCCTGAGTATTCCGGGCTGGTTGCCTATTCCGAGTCAGGGGATTCTGTCCTCGAACTGGGTGAGTAAATAGTCGTGAACTGGCGTTATCAACTGGCAATCGTGGCCGTGTGTGGTGTGGCTGTCTGTTCGGCTGTTCACTACCACGGCAAATACACAAATGAACGGGAACGTGCAAACACAGCAGAAAACAACCTCAGGCTGGCGAACAATACCATCACCGATATGGCGCGACGCGAGCGTGACGCAGCGGCACTTGACGCGAAATATACACAGGAGTTAGCCATTGCAAACGCTGAAAACGATTCTCTGCGCCAGCGTCTGGCTGCTGGTGGCCGGGTGCGGGTCGCAGGTAAATGCACCACCGTGCCAGCCACTGCCCAAACCACCAGCACCCCCGGCGTGGACACTACTACCACCGTCGAACTCTCTGAGTCTGCTGCAGAAAACGTTCTCGCTATCCGGGCCGGAATTATCCGAGACCAGACAGCCCTGAGAGCGTTGCAGGAGTACGTCAATACGCAGTGCCTGAATTGACAGACTAGCCTGTTTCCTTTATTGTTTATCTGTGAGGCGTAGAAACCTCCCATTAGCGGTCAGAACCAACCCCGTCAGTGTTGGATTTTTTATGCCTGTCATTTAGTGAACGCACCGCGCGGTCACACCCCGACCAGAGTCGGGAGGGCGACGAATACAACACCCGAAAGGGGAATAAGTCCGCGGTAACTTTTGGGCCGTTTCTACCCTCCTGACACCATATTGATTGACGATATCTCAGTTTATATTTTATAGTAATACCCGGTGCTCAAAACACCTCTGATAGCGGTTCCCACGCCCGATAGTTTGTGGTTTTTTATGTCCAGATTTCATGATTTATGACCGGGCGTGTGGCTAATACAATACCAGCAATGGGAATATGTCCGCCGTCTATCAGCGGTTTTGAGCGCCCGGTCACCACATCTGTGGAATTCAAAATATCTGATAGGGCATAAAAATGAATAACCAACTCATTCCTGTGTTCAGTGGTTCTATTTCTAACGAATCTGCTTTACTTTGCAATGCTCGTGATTTACATGTCTTTCTTGAAGTCGGTAGGGATTTTTCTAATTGGATTCGGGAACGGATTTCAGAGTATGGCTTCACTGCAAACTTAGACTACATCGTATTTTCGCCAAAATTGGCGAAAACTGTAGGACGTCGTCGTAAGGAATATCATCTTACCCTGGATACAGCCAAAGAGCTGGCGATGGTTGAGCGCAACGAAAAGGGACGTCAAATCCGTCGCTATTTTATCGAGTGTGAAAAGAAACTCCATCAGCAGCCAGCCAGCCAGCCCGCGGCACTGGAAGACGAACCAATGACAATCACCCTGACTCGCGAAAGAGCTTTGCTCCCTTTGCTGGATATGGAATGCCGCCGAATATATGCGGAAGAATATCGAGCTGGCCTATCCTGCAATGAGAACCCTCAAATCTGAATACGCGCCGAGCTTCTACTCTATGGCATTTGAGTACCAACGGACTCTGGAAGCCGGAAGAAAAGTTCTCGAACGAGAAACGCGCGCGATTGTTCCGCATCCTCACTGTGTATCAGATGAAAACTGGCGGCGGGTTTTACCGAAACTGCGGAAAACCGCACTACCAGCACAGTAGAGGTGGGAAGCCTCGCCGTTTCCCGGTGTGCCGTAAAACCCCGTCCGTCAGGGGACGGATATCAACTCTGACAACGAGCCTCGCAATCGCGGGGCTTTTTTATATCTGCAATCCACCGCGCCTTGCCCGGCGCATAAATCACACAGAGCTTTCTGGAAACGAGCCTCGGAGGAACGCCGTTATTGGTGGTGACCTCTCTGTGGGCGTCGTTTCTGGGCAACGAGGCTCGTTTCTAAAAGGTGCGTCACTATGAATATGAAATCTGCTCTAACGTTTAAAAACCACACTGTAATCCCGTTTGACAACGGGGATGGAAAGATCTGGTTTACCACTGATGCGCTGGCTGACCTGCTGGGTTATGCCAGTCCGAATAAAGTTTCTAATATTTTCAAACGTCACGAGGATGAGTTTTCAGAGAGTATGTCTGTTGTGACCAAAGTGAGGAAGGATGGGATAAACAATAGCTTACGTGAAATTGATGTGCGTTTATTCTCTCCTCGTGGAGCGCATTTAATAGGAATGATGTCTCGCACAAACGTAGCCAAAGATCTCCGGATCTGGCTGCTGGATTTGGTTGAAAAAGAATCAGTGGTGAGTATTGGCACGCTTGACGCTAACCAGCTCATTAATATGACTGGTCAGCAAATCCACAATCAGATTGCCACGTTTGATCGTCTGTCGTTTGAGCACCGAGGACAGAGAGGGAGCGTGCTGATGGCGCAACGCAAGCGCGATATCAAAAAATCCGGGAGGCAACCAGGATCGCCCTACAGCTGACTCAAATTGCTATCCCCGATCTGGGTGATTTTCCCGAGGGAGAACCAGCGTGAACAGACAGGAATTTATTCACAAAAACGTCACTGCAGAGCTGGTGAGGCTGGGATACGACCAGAACACGGCGTTATCTGGTGCTGACGCAGCTATTGATTACTACCACAGAAAATCCCACCTGAGTTCAAAAGGGAAAATTTTTGAGGATTGCCTGAATGTCGCAAAACAATGGGCGGGCAAGAGAAGGTTGGGGATGCCCAACGCGCATAAATGATAATATAGCGTGAACACAGGACAACATCATGGCAAAACCGGACTGGGGAGCACTGCAAGACCAGTTCCTCGCCGAGCACGCCAAAACAGGAATATCCCCGAAAGACTGGTGTGCAGCGCAGGGACTGAATTACACATCTGCGCGGCGTTATATCAAAAAGCCAACTGCGCAGAAGAAAGTGCGCAATGCGCAGGCTGAACAAGTCCCCATAACTGCGCAGCATGAGCAAATGCCAATTGATGCGCAGAACGATACACCGGAAAGTGCGCCACCCTTCAACCTGCGCAATTACGGACTAAACGATATGCAGGTCAGGTTTGTTGAAGAATATCTAGTCGACCTCAATCGTACGGCTGCTTATCGGCGCGCTGGCTATAAAGGCGAAGGTAACACGGCATACGTTAACGCCTCTCGATTGCTAAGGAATGCTAAGGTCAGCCAGGCAATCCGCGATGCTCTGGACGAACGCTCGCGAAGAGTGAGGATAACGCAGGACGAAGTGTTGAAGTGGTGGTGGGATATTGCAACGGCAGACGCTACGCAACTGACTGAACATCATCGTGGCTGTTGCCGTTACTGCTGGGGGATCGGTTTTAACTACCAGTGGCGCGACGTTGTTGAATTTAAGGAAGCCGAGGAGAAAGTTGCTGGGATGGAAGGTGTCAAGGCACTGCAGGACACGGGCGGTTACGGCTACGACGGCACGGTGGATCCTAACCCTGATTGCCCGCGTTGCAATGGCGTCGGCATTGGTCGCACTGTATTCCACGATACGCGTGATTTAACTGGTGCGGAGCGGAGGTTATTCGCCGGGATTAAAGAGGGGAAATCAGGCCTTGAGATCATCACCCGTAATCAGGATGACGCCATGAAGATGGTGGCCCAACACCTCGGCATGCTGAAAACAAAAACCGAACTGAGTGGGCCGAATGGTGAGCCTATCCAGCATAGTCACTCTGTAAGTGTGGAGGATCTCACTGATGAGCAACTCGCCGCAATTATCGGCGGTAAGTAAACAGGCAGCAGCTAAGGAACTACTCAAGCGGCGCAGCGCCCGGGCAAGCCTCCACGACTTCATTCAGTACATTAACCCCGAATACATCACCAGCCAGTTCTCACAGACGGTTTGTGATGCTCTGGATCAGTTCCTGCTGGATATGCTGGACGGGGTGCGCCCGATACTGATCCTCGGTGCGCCGCCGCAGCATGGTAAATCGGATATTGTTTCGCGTTATCTGCCAGCGTATTTCTTTGGCAAATATCCCGAAATGCGTGTGGGTGCGCTGTCGTACTCTGCTGATCTGGCGGGGGACATGAATGCCGACGTTCAGCGCATTATGTCCACGCCGGAATACCGCAACATATTCCCGGGCGCATGGCTGGGTAACAAACCCGACGATGGTGTCGCCGTAAAGCGCAACACTGACGAATTCGGCATTGCCAACCATAAAGGGACATATGTCTGTGCTGGCGTAGGCGGACCGTTAACGGGTAAGAAAATCGATCTTGGTATCATCGATGACCCGATAAAAAACGCTAAGGAAGCGCTGAGCCCGACAACAAAAAAATCTGTCTGGAACTGGTACGTTTCCACGTTTAAAACCCGCCTGTCGAAAAACAGTGGTGAAATTATCATGGCGACCCGCTGGGCGACGGATGACTTATCCGGTCGTGTAGTAGAAATCACGCCACGCGCTAAGGTTCTGGCGTTCCCTGCGATCAATGAGCAGGGCGAAGCGCTGGTGCCTGAACTGCACCCGCTGGATAAATTGCTGGAAACAAAAGCCATTCTCGGGGATTATTTCTGGTCTGCGATGTATCAGCAGAAACCAAAACCCGGAGACGGGCAGATATTCCATGAAGAATTTGCCCGGTACTACCTGCCGAAAGATCTGCCTGATGCCTTTGATGAAGTGATTCACAGCTGGGATATGACGTTTAAGGACAGCAACGGTACGGATTATGTTGTGGGTCAGGTATGGGGTAAGAAAGGCGCTAATGCTTATCTGCTATATCAGACCCGCAAGCGCATGAGCTTTACCGAAACCCTCAAAGCCGTGAAGTTACTGGTTGAGAAATACCCGCAGGCGCGGCGCAAGTTGGTGGAGAATAAAGCCAACGGTCCGGCAGTTATTGACTCACTGAAATCGATCATATCAGGATTAATTCCGGTAGAGCCGGATGGCAGTAAAATCGCACGGGCCCACGCATGTACCGCAGAATGGGAGGCGGGCAATGTCTGGCTGCCACACCCTGATATTGCACCGTGGATCACCGAAACGGTGGAAGAAATCACGACATTCCCGTTTGCCGGGCACGATGACACCGTTGACGCCATGACGCAGGCGCTACGTTATTTGTACCAGAGAAAAACCCTCAGTCCACTGGATATCCTGTAATGGCGAAAAAGAACTTTGTTGGCCGTCTGAATGATGGTCTGGTTAGTTTAATGACCTCGCTCGGCGAGAAGATCGGCGCGGTGCGGTACAGCAGCAGTAAACCCGATGTGTCGGATAAAGAACTGCTCGCGATGAATAAGAAATCGTGGGTGGTGAAGAAGTACATCAACAAAACGGCCGATGACATGCTGAAGCTGCCCCGGAAATTTTCGGGTGATGTTGATAGCGCTCTGATCCAGCGAATTACCGATGCAGAAAAAGAATTGAAGCTGAACGAGGTATTCCATAGTGCTCTGGCTGGGCGTCCTTGCTGGGTGACTCGCTAATTGTGGCTATCACAGATTGTGCTGACGACCAGATCGCCTCGCCCCTTAATCTGCAGAACGAAGATATCGTTAAGTTCCTGGTGTTCCGGAAAGGTGAGTACACGCCAGACAGGACCGTCATCACTGATATCCGCTCTGACTGTTTTGGTGAACCGCTGACGTATCAACTTGATGTCGGGACAAAGCAACTCAGGTTTCACCACTCCCGCTGCTGCCGGACGAAGCTGGGCAATCACAGCATTAAGGATCGCGCGCAGTTTGGCACGTCAGACCTTCAGGCGCCTTACGAGCATGTTAAAACGTTCGACACTGCAATCCTGAGCACCGGCGACACCATTCAGGAAGCGAATGTCGATGTGCTGTTTATTCCCGGCATGAATAACCAGATCGCAGCGGGTCAGGAAGGACAGGTGCGCGAGTACGCCAGGGTGATGAAGGAAACCAAATCCTCTACCGGGCTGCTGTTGATTGATGCGGGAGACGCACAGACGCAAGGGCGATATGAGCAGAAGAACGCGCAATTCACCGGCCTCTCTGACGTGATTAGCAAAATGGCGATAGTGCTGTCTGGTGCCCTGGACCGACCGATAACGGTGCTATTCGGTGAATCGGCCAGCGGGTTCAGTAGCGGCGAGGAAGACAATAAATCCTATTACGAAACCATTAACGGCCTGCAGGAATCGCGTCTGCGCCCCATGCAGGATTTCGCCGATCAGTTCATTCTGGACAAACTCGCCATCACGGAAAGTCTGACCTATGAATACCCGACAATCGACAGCATTAACGAAGCTGATGAGGCAACCCGGTTTAGCCAGTACGCCACCGGGTTTAACACGCTGGTCACATCGTCAATTCTGACTGACGAGGTTGCTATCCGGGAGATGATCAATCGTGGCGTGCTGAAAACCGTCACGGAAGAGGAAATAAAGGGCATCGTCAGCGCAGGCGCAGATTCTGATTCATGGAGCAGCTATGGAACTTCAACAACTACTGGAGCGCAGGCAGGGCCAGCGGAAACCGCGACGGCGGAGAATGCGGCCACTCAAGCCGGACAAGCGCTGTGAAATCTGGTACCGCGACCGCCTGACTGAGTTTATCGACGGCATGGTGCGGATAGTTATCGACGAACTGGCAAGCCCCGCGCTCAATGATGCACCCGCTACACCCCCCTCTCATTATCACCACCCGGTTATCAAAAGTTATTCAGCGCCTGGCGGGCATATCCATTGCTGAAATTGCCAGTCGATTATCTGTGGGGCTGGTAACGCGGGCGAATACCCAGAATAAGGTGCGGACGCAACGCATCTATAACGCTGCGTTCGGAATTGACCTTTCCGGGATGCTGGGCGACGGGGCCATCAAAGCGCAGATGGACAAGGCGGTGCGGGAGAATGTCGCCCTGATTAAGTCTATTCAGACCGATTTTATCAACGATATCGGCGAGAAAGTTTTTGGCAATCTCGCCGCGGGTGGCAGGCATGAAAACCTCATCGATACTATCCGGGAGCGGGGCAACGTTACAAAAAGCCGGGCGAAATTCATTGCCCGGGATCAGACTGCAAAACTCAATGCCGACCTGACAGAAGCGCGCAGTGTGGCGCTGGGTCTTGATTTGTATGAATGGGGTGGGGCAGGTGACGAACGTGAACGCCACAGTCATCGGGTGCTGAACAATATGCTCTGCAAATACTCCGACCCGACAGTCTACTCCGCTGATGGCGGCAAAACCTGGAAGAAGAGAAAAAGTATCGGCGCATACGAGGGTAAACCTGGTGAGGATTATCAGTGTCGTTGCGTCGCCCTTCCATACGTCTCATGGGATTAATTCATGGCCTGGAAACGAACACCGCAGGGGTATGTTATTACCACTGCGACGATAACCCGTGCGGGCCGGTTGAGTATTACGGCCACGAACTGGGATTAACTGGCAGCGATGCCGGCAAAAAAGTTACCGTTATCCGCACCCTCGACGAGCTGTCAAAGCCCGAAACCCTCGCTTCATTTAATGGCCTCCCCTTCACGCTGACCCATCCTGATGATGGAGAAGTGACCGCTGTGGACCATAGGGATAAAGCAGTTGGGCATATTGCTAACACCCACATAGAAGGGGATACCGTAGTTTGCGATGTTTACCTCACTGACGCGACAGCCATAGAGGCGCTGGAGGCAACCGGTATCCGGGAGGTGTCGGTCGGGTATGAACCGGCAACACTCGTCGAGCGGGGCGGAAAGCTTTACCACATCAACATCCGTGGCAATCACGTCGCGGGCGTGGCAGAGGGGCGTTACGGACCTCAGTGTAAGTTAAACGACAAAAAAGGTAAGACGATGTTCAAAACATTAACTGACGCCCTGAAATTCCTGAAGGGCAAAAAACTGAAGGATGCGGAAGGCGCCGCCCTGACTGCAGATGAACTGGTCGGCATGATCGCCGCGCTGGAAAAGGCGCTGGAAGAACTCCAGGGACAGGGAACGGAAGAAGCAACGGAGAAGGCTCAGGAAGTGCTGGCGCAACTGGCGGAACTTAAAGCACAACTGGAGAGCGTGACGGGTGCGCCGGTGACAACCGACGACAATCCCGCAGCTGGTGGTGGTGATGATAAGGACGCGAAAATCGCTGCACTGGAAACCGAAAACGCAGACCTGAAAGCGAAGGTGGAAAAACTGGAAAAAGAACTCGCCGATCTGAAAGCCGACGCGGAAACCGAAGCGACCCTGACCGATGCGAAAGTCCGTTTCCCGAAAATTAGTTTCAGTGATGCTAAATCCGCGCGTGATGTTCGTGCCGCTGTGCTGGTAAGTACCCGGGCGTTTAATGACGCGCAGGTCAAAAAAATGACCGACAGCGAAGTCCGCGCGGCATACGCGGCCATTCAGGCCACGTCAAAACCACGTAGCGAGATTGGCGCTCAGTTACTGAAAGACAACAAGCCAGCTTCGAAAAAAACCGCAACGCAACGCCTTGGAGGAAAATAATTATGGCATTCGGGTTTACTGACTGGGACGGTGCCGAAGGCACCATCAAACCGGGCTCGATTAAACGAGCCTCCAGCTCAAACGACAAAGTCTGGGGCGAAGAGAACCTGACCGAAACGAAGTTGCCCTATGGCACGTTCGTAGCGGTCAACCCCGAGGGTGGCGTCATGCCTCTTGCTGACGATACCCGTATCCACGGGATTGTGGTGCGCGATATCTATGGCGACGGTGCGCCGCATAACAAACAGGTCAACGTGGGGCATTTCTCGCACGGTGACTGTGTCGGCGCGCTGACGGTCGATGACGCTGATTTTACCCGTGGCGATACCGCCTATATCGTCGCGACGGGTGCCGATGCCGGGAAGGTGACTACCGAAGCAACCGGCAATATCGATCTGGGTTACTGGGTGGAGGATGTGAGTGCAGGTAATAACTGCGTGGCCATCACCCTGGGCTATGTACAACAGGCAGTTCAGCAGACGGAAGGAGCATAACCAATGCCTATGGAATCAGCAGATTTCGAAGAAGTGCTGCAGGAAGCGCTAACCGAGCGCGATATGGAGCTGCAGGAAAAAGAACTACCGGAGATCAACATTGGCGAAGCGCTTCCCGTTAAAGAGGGGCTCGATTTTTCCCGGGAATATGTGGATTTTGGTGTCTCGAAAGTAGTCGGATCGGTTAAAGACGGCATCATCGGTAACAAAACCAACAGCCTGAAAACCATTGACAGTGATATCGAATGGCTGAAAGCACCTGTCGGCCAGTGGGCTAAAGCAGCTACCTGGACACAGCAGGAACTGGAGAAGATTGCCAGGCTCAATATTAACCTGCAATCCAAGAAACAGGATGATTTGTACGCTAACGCCCTGTCGACTATCCAGTACGCGGGTTATGTCGGGCATCAGGGTGTGAAGGGCCAGGAAGGTTTACTGACGGGCACGGGTGTACAAATTATTATCGACGCTTCCGGCAAAACCATTGCTGAAATGACATCGGATGAGTTTGTTAAGCTGGTTTTGGATGCTTACAACGTAGCCTGGCGAAAATCCGGTTACCGCATCCAGCCAACGCATATCGCAATGGATGCCAGCGACTTCATGCTGGCGATGCAGAAATTCGATCCAAACCCGATTGTTGTCGGTACCGACCTGCTGCCGATTGCGGCAATGGACCGCATCATGGCGGCGCTGCGTAAGGCTTCCGGCAACGATAATTTCAGTATCACTTTTGTCAAAGTACCCAGCAATTATGCGGTTGGCATCAAGACGGGTAAAACCCGCATGGCTATCTACACGTATGAAGCGGATTACGTTGAAATGGAAGTGCATATGCCAGAACTGCTGGCTGTACGACCGCGTGATCTGCTGACCTACGAGTGCGGCTATCGCTCGGCATTCGGTGGTGCAATGTGGAAACAGCCACAGTCGGCTGTTTACGTTGACTATAAATCCTCGCCAGCAGAGTAATCACGGGGGGTAGCATGGAATTTACCGCACGTTACCCTGAATTCACCGCTATATCGCCAGAGCGTATTGCAGGCGCCCTGCAGGATGCTGCAAACCAGATGAGCCGCAGGGTGTGGCGAAAGCTCTATGAACAGGGCCAGCACGCCATGGCGGCGCATCTGCTTTATGCCTCTGGCGTGTTAACCGGCTCAGGCAATGCAAATGGAAAACCGGTTATGGCCGTTACCAGCAAAAGTGCAGGCGGCTTGTCGCTGGGTTATTCCGCACCTGACGCTGGTTTCGGGGTTAATCACGACGGCTACGCCTCCAGCAGTTACGGGCAGGAATATATCCGGCTGCGTAAGCTGGTGGGTGTGCATGTACTGGCGATACGGTGATGATTAAAAATTCGGGAAAATTTAAAGGCGCGGGACTTAGGGCACTGGAGGCCCGTATTCGTGCGCTGGGACGGACGAAAGTGGTTATTGGCGTACCAGCAGCCAGCAATACAGGGCGTGATGATGGTCTCAGCACGGCCACGATTGCCGCCGCGCATGAGTTCGGCGTGCCAGGTCATATTCCTGAGCGTTCGTTTCTGCGCTCTACCCTCCGTGAGAATAAGGAACAGGCCTCACGGTTTCTGGCTAAACGTCTTCAGGAAGCGATTTTCGAAGACGGACAAACGGAAGCGGCGTTTGCGCTGGTGGGTGAAAAACTTGCTGGCGAGGTTAAACGCAAAATCCAGTCGGGAATTGCACCACCGCTGGACCCGAAAACCATCGCCAGAAAAGGGTCCTCCAGACCGCTAATCGATACCGGGAATTTACTGCAATCCATCACTTATGAGGTACGCGATAAATAATGGACGATTTTGCCGACGAAATATTCTCTGATCCGTTCTTTGGTCAGGAGTGTGAATTTACCGCAGCATCCGGCACCATGCGGAAACTTATCTGCATTGTGCAGCCTGCCAGCAACGATGACCTGCAGATCCTGCCTGAGGGTGATCGCTATAACCCGACGGTGCGCGTGATGACGCAGGCACCTGTTGAGAATAAAGAGTTGTTCTCATGGAATGGTCTGCGCTGGCGCATTATCAGTAAATCATTATGGAATGATTATGGCTATTACGACGCTTTCGCAACTCGATATGAAGGCAGTCAGGCAGACGATAGCGGCGGTTTTACAGTTACCTGAAGACCGGGTGATTGACGGAAACGAGGAAACCGATATTTCGGCGCTGGATTACTTTATTTCTGTCAGCAGCGTGACGTCTGATCTCATCGGTGAAGAGCGCCGCTTTGACGGGGTAACCGAAGCCGAGATCATTACCTCAACCCGTGAAACACTGATATCGGTTAACGCCTTTGGACCTAACGCCTGCCTGATTATCGAAAAACTGTCGTCATCACTCAGTACCCATTACGCTCAGCAACAATTCAAACAGATCCCCGCTGGAATTGTCCGTAAGCCACAGATCCGCAATCTGCCGACGGCGATTGCCGGTGGCAAGGAGCAACGGGCGCAAATCGATTTAACACTCTCTCATATCCATCGTATTGCCGCACCGCTTAACCGTGGTGAGACGGTGGATATTATTCTTTATGAGGATTAGCAATGAGCTTACCCATTAAGGAGGTAATCAACGCACAGATCCTGCCGCAGGCTACCGCAGCACAGCGCCGGGATTTGAGTATGGTTACCATTTTTACTTCAGACGTTGGCGAACCGTTCCAGGATGCCACAACCCGCTATGTGTTTGTATCCGGCCCTGAGGATGTAGCCAGTCAGTTTGGTTCGAAGTCAGAGGCTTACAAAGCGGCGCTTTCGCTGTTCAGCGCCCGCCCGAAACCGAAACGCGCCATGATTGGCCGGTTCGCCGCTGAAACACAGGAAATTGCTGCCACCGCAAACGCGCTCAAAGGCTCAACGATTTCCGCTGGCATTAACACATTCAAAGCCATCACCGACGGCGCTATGACGCTGAATATCGGCGGTGTCGCCACCACGCTGAGCGGGCTGGATTTTAGCACAGCGATTGATTTCAGCGATGTGGCCGCTGTGATTGACGACCAGCTCCCGGAATCAGGCAACATCGGCGCGTTGTGGGATGGTGTCGGTAACCGCCTTATTATTCAGGCGCAGACTGCCGGAGCCTATCCCGCAACCCGTATTGGTTATGCCACCGACCCCGGAACCGGTTCTTATATCGGCAGTCTGCTGAAGCTGGAAGACGGGCAGGCGACGGTAATCACCGGGCAGGCGGCACAGACAGTCAACGCCGAACTGCCATCCGAAGCGATGCATAAGTTGCAGAACCTTTACCAGAACTGGTACGGGGCCTATTTCGCTGATGCACTGACAGATGAGCAACTGGACGACGCGCATTCCTGGATTGCTGCGGCGGATTTGAAAGTGCTGGCGTACACCGCAGTGCGTGATGAGCAAATCGAGTGGAACAACGCGAATATGCTCAAAAAACTGTACGACAAAAACAGTGGTCGCCTGATGGTGCAGTACAACAAAACCGGTGATAACCATGCTGCAGCAGAGCTGCTGGCGATTGCCGTTTCAACGCTCTGGCAGGGACAGAACACCGCTAAAACCGTCAAGTTCAAGCAGCAGACCAGCGTGCGCTCGGATGACCGCATCACATTAACCGAAGCGGCGAAATGCCAGCGACTGGGCATCAATTTTTATACCGACTATGACGGCATCAACATGCTGGCTGAAGGGCAGATGCTGGGTGGCACGTTCATCGATGAAGTGATGGGGCTCGATGCGTTTCTTGACGCCTGCCAGAAACAGGCATTTACCGCGCTGCAGGGTAACCCGAGCAAAGTGCCGCAAACCGACAAGGGCCAGGCGATGCTGATTGGCTCCCTGAATATCATTGGTGCTGAGTTCGTGCGCAACGGGTTTCTGGCAGGTGGTCTGTGGCGGGGTAATGACGTGGGTGCGCTGACGTGGGGCGACCGGCTCGACGAAGGCTTCTATTTCTACTCCGACAGTTTCGACCTGCAGTCTGATGCCGATCGCGAGGCCCGCAAAATGATGCCGGTTATGTGCGCCATCAAACTGGCGGGAGCGGGTCATTCTGCTGACCTGCTTATTCAGTTTAACCGTTAAGGATAAAAAAAAATGGGCCTTTACAGACATGACCGCAGCATCCTGTCGCTGAACGGTTACGAAATTACTGCGTGGGACGAGTCCAGCGACTCGTTTTCTCTGGCACCCGTCGGGGATGATGGCGCGTATACCATCGGTGCCGGAGGGCGCGGGGTATTTGTGTTTACCGGCAACGAGTCCGGTATTCTCACCTTTAAGCTGTTACAGCATTCCGCTGACAACAAATTCCTGTGCGATTTGCGTAATCAAATCCTCAACAGCCAGTCGGCACCCACTCCGATTGAGATGTACTTTAAGGATACCTGGAACGGGGACGAACTGGTCGGACAGGCGGGATTTTTTACCACGCCGCCGACCCATGCCCGTGGTACTGCGCATAACCCCAACACCTGGATTATCCAGTTCGAACGTATTGTTACCCGATTAGCAAAAGGGGCATTAAATGAATAAAGATGATGTGATCTATGAACATCGCCAGGCCAATTTTATCGAGGCCAAAAACCAGGCAATGAAACTGCTGGCGCTGCTTAAGGGATGTATCTCCATGCAGGATTCGAAGGTTGAAATCGATATTGGCGGCATCGTGTCGAATATCGGCTCAGCAGAAATGCAGGGTGTTGAGGCATTTATCATTAAATACGTTACGGTACGCGATGAGAACGACCAGCCGGTCACGCTCAACCGTACCGATGTGTTTAACCGTCATTTCAATGCTCACCGCTCACATTACATTCCGCTCATTATTGAGGGGATAATGTTCCACTTTGCTGATTTTTTGCCCGATGGGGTCGCCTCTGCGATAAGTATGCCAGACTCGGTGACGCTGACGGCCCGGTAAGTGATGTTGACTGGATAAAAATGCTCCCGGTGATGGAAGGTATCTACACCGGGCATGATTTACGCACCACGGCCACGCTCGAGGATGTGCTGGATTTCCACGAGGCATATGTTGAGCGTTTGCTGGCGCAACAGAGGTCGGACGATGGAGATCGAGGAACTGCTGGTCGCTATCGGCGTTGATACGACGCAGGCGGCAAAAATAAATGACGTGGTTGTCGCTCTGGGTGTGGCAGCGGCGCAGATTGCCAGCGAGGCAAACCGGGTAAACCGGAATCTGGACGATATCGGCGATCATTCGATACGGACAACGGAAGAGGCCACACGCAAGGCGAAGGAGGCGGAGAAATCGGTCGGTAAGCTGAAGATGCTGGCGGCGGGTGTGGGGGCTCTGATTGGCTATGTATCCGGGCGGGTACTGGGCTTTATTGATCAGGCCGTGGGTGGTGCGCGTACGCTGTCAAAAGAGAAAGGCTTGCTCTTCAACATCTCACAGGCAGAGCTACAGCAGGCTGACGAGTACCAGGCCGCAATGAAACGCACCGGGGTATCGATAGAGTCAGTTAAAACCAAAATCGCGCTCAACCTGCTGCCCCAACTGACGAATGCGGTGAATGGTTTTAACAACTGGCTCAGTGCCAGTAAAGAGCTGGTTGCGGGCGGGCTAACGAAAACTATCCAGTTTGGCGCGCGCGCGATACAGGTGATTGTGAATACCGGCAGGGCGATCGGTTCGGTGGTTAAAAACACCATCGGCTGGAAAGGTGCGCTTGTCATGCTGACGGCGGCGTTCGCCATCCTCAACCGCACGATGCTGATGAACCCGATTACCTGGATAGTTGCTGCAATTGTCGGTTTAATGCTCATCATTGACGACTTGATGGTCTATCTGGATGGGGGAGAATCACAGTTCGGCGAATTCTGGGGAAGCTGTATTGCCTGGATTAAGCGCGTAAAAGACTGGTGGGCCAATTTATCCGGTGAGTTTAAAACCTCGCTGAAACTCCTGGGCTCCATGTTTGCAGCAGCGTTCGGCACTAATCTGTTCCTGTCCGTTATCAAAGGTACAGGAATGTTTGGTCGTGCGCTGGCGCTGCTGACCTCTCCGTTCAGCCAAGTTATTAAACTTGTGGGAACGGCAGGTAAGGCGTTTATCTGGCTCGGTCGTGCGCTGCTGATGAACCCCATTGGACTGGTTATCGGACTGGTGGTGGGACTGGGGTATGTGCTGTACGATCTGTACCGGTGGCTGAAAACGGGTGAATCGTCCTTCGGCGACTTCTGGAAAACCGTCCAGGAGACATGGGAGAAGATTAAGACGTTCTTCAGCGACGGGGTAAAGAACATCCTCAAATCACTGGGGATGAGCGAGGAAGGCGCCGGGAAGACCGTTAAAGCGCTCGGCGCGGCGTTCGCCCGGGTGTCTGGGCTTCTTACCTTACCATTTCAGCAGGGCTGGGAGTTAATTAAGGGC
Organism: Enterobacteriaceae bacterium ESL0689; assembly: GCA_029433525.1. Taxonomy (NCBI): domain Bacteria; kingdom Pseudomonadati; phylum Pseudomonadota; class Gammaproteobacteria; order Enterobacterales; family Enterobacteriaceae; species Enterobacteriaceae bacterium ESL0689. The sequence goes on from JAQTIF010000001.1 coordinate 15,895, forward strand.
CTGTTCGATATCTGGGGCAGTGATACCGACAGTTTTACCAAAAAAATCGGCGACACCTTCAGACTGGTGACCGATATGATTAAGAAACCGTTTGAGGAAGCCTTTAACTGGGTCACGAAGAAGTATGATGATACGGTCGGCAAGCTGAAGGGATTATGGGACGGAGCCAAAGACATGGTAGGGCTTGGCGACGGCGATGTTGATGTTAAAGGGAAGGCGATCGACCTCGATCAGACCATAAAATCCATCACACAATCACCCTCTCCGGTCGCGGGTAACGCAATGATAGGTAACGGTGTGACGAACGCCACGACCAATAACAGCAGGCAGACCAGCATCAAAAATGACATCCAGGTAACCCAGCACATTGCCAGCACAGATCCGGTGCAGGCTGCAGACCTGTCAGCTAAAGGGCTGGAAAAATCGCTGAAGCAGACGGCCAGAAACCTGGAGGGAGGGGTTAATCGTTAAGCCCTCTTATATTTTTCATTTCCGGAGTCCTATGGATATTCTTAGCGGATTTAACACCTCACGTCGGGCGACGGTCATCACGCGCTCAATTGGCGATTTTATTCTGGACTGCGTAACCGTGGAAGGGCATGGATCCACGTTGCGCCTGACTGAGAACCCGGTTGAATCAGGAGCCAGCATTGCCGATCACGCCGTTCTCGAACCAAAAGAAATCACCGTGTCTGGTGTGATGGTTGGCTACTCGCCACCGCAACAATTCAAAAATCTGACCGGTTACGACACGTCATTTTATGAAGCCTACCCGCCCCCTCGAAATCACCGCATATACCCGCCAGACTGAGGCAATGGCGAATCAGTTTCTGACGATGGCAGACGGAGCAAAAGAGCAGGTAAGCCGGGTTTTGGCTCCCTGGTATCCGGAAGCGGCGGGGCTTGCTAATGACACCTCGGCTACGCTCGACCGGGTAGGAAAAGCGTATGAAGACCTGCTGACCCTGCAAAAAGCGGCGAGACAATCACCGTTCAGACAGGGATCCGCCAGTACCACAACATGATGATCCTGAGTCTCAGTGTTACGCAGATGTACGACGGTTCGGCGGAGTTTACGCTAACGCTACGGGAAATATTTATCGTTGAGTCACAGAAGGCCCGGGGTATCCATCCGGATGTGAAATCATCGTCACCTGCCAAAAAGAACCTTGGCAAAACACAACCGAAAGAAGTCAGTCAATCGGGAATTAAGATGATCGGCAAAGAGCTTAAATCAATGATGGGGGGTTAACGCATGATATACGAAATCCCGGTTTCAACGGGTGAAATACAGGAGCAGTCATTTTCGCTATTCGGCATGAACCTGAGACTGACACTGTATTTCAATCCTGTCTTAAACGGCTGGCAGTTCGATTTACTGAATACGAACACCGGCGAACAAATAACCCGTCTGCAGGGATTAACGGTTAACGCTCCGGCACTGCTGGAGCGTAAATTACCCTTCGTCCTGGTGCTGGCTGACGGCTCGGGTCTCGGAATCAATTCGCTACAGCGCGGCGAGCTGGGCAACAGACTGATGCTCTACGCAGTCGAAACGGAGGTATGGCGTGAGGCAATTCGGACGAACGCTACGGCTTAATATTGGCAACGCCAGTGAATCCATCGAAATAACCAGCCTGCGGGTTGCGTTCTCGGTAGAAAAAACATTAACCAGTGAGCCTAATCCGGCCGTTATTCGGATCTGGAATCTCAACGCTTCAAACCGCAATTTAATCGCCAGTAAGGTTTATGACCGGCTGTCGTTGTCCGTGGCCTATCGCGAGGATGAGTTACGTCTGATTTATACCGGTGATATTACCAATACGGTCACCCTGCGGGATGGCGTTGACTTCATTACCGAAATGACCTGCGGTGATGGCCACGCGGCCTGTACAAAAGCGGGGCTGAATAAAACGCTTCAGGCCGGAGCCAGTGACAAAGACATTCTGGCGGAAGCATCCAGGTCGATGGGGCTGGAAAGCGGCGTTGTTGATCTGCCTGAAGACCGGATCCTGCCGCGTGGAAAAGTGCTGACAGGAAACGCACGCGATACCCTGCATAAGATCGGTAAAAACAATAATGCCGACTGGTCAGTACAGGACGGACAATTGACTGTTTTACCAAAGGATAAGGTGGCGTCTGATAACGACGGATTTGTGTTGTCGCAGGAAACCGGAATGATTAACAGCCCGGAAAAAACCGACGACGGGTTGCAGATAACCTGCCTGTGTAATCCCGCATTGTGTATCGGTGGGCTGGTGCGCGTCGTGTCCATCATCCCCGAGTACAACGGTGATTATAAAATCACTGAACTGACCCATACCGGCGATCTGCTGGGAAATGACTGGTACACAAAGCTACTGTGCGTCGGCGGGCGATTTAAAAAGGCAGGTACCTGATGGAAAAAAATCCCAGTTTGCTGGATGTGCTCAGTCAGAACGCAGACAACCAGCGACGTGATATTCACACCGCGCTTCCCGCTACGGTAATTGCGTGCAACGGTCATACTGCAACGCTACAGCTTATGATCGACCAGGTTATGCGTGACGGCGTGCAACTGGCATTGCCACCGCTGGTGGATGTGCCTGTTGGTTTTTATCGGGGTGGAGGATTCTGTGTGACAGTTCCCCTGAAACCCGGTGACGAGGGCTTAGCGATATTTTCCGAGCGCTGCATCGATGGCTGGTTTGTATCCGGCCAACAGTCCGCGCCACTCGATACCCGCTTTCATGATTACTCAGACGCATTTTTTCTGCCGCAGGGCAGCAGCCGACCCAAAAAAAATCCCGGCGTATTCAACGGATGCACTGTCGATGCAGACCGATGATGGCGCAACATTCATTCGTATCACGCCGGGAAAAATAACCATTCAGGGTGATATTGAGCACACGGGGAACCGGGTGCAGACCGGAAATTCATTGATTAACGGTAACCATTCGGTTACGGGCGATAGCGAATCCAGTGGTGGCATGATGACTCACAACGGCAAAAATATTGGTGATACACACACGCACACAGGCGTACAGACCGGTAGCGGCAATACAGGAGCACCTTGCTGATGAGAACCCGACGACTGGACAGTAATCACGACTGGATGTTTGGCAACGGGCGCGGGGATTATGCAACTGAATCACAGGCGATAGCCCAGTCAGTAGAAACCCGCCTTTTGTCGCTTTATGGTGACTGGTTTTTAAACCGCGAGCATGGACTTAAGTGGTTCGACTGGCTGCAGAAAAACCCGGACCTGATTCAGATGGAATCTGCGTTAAAAATACTGTACTCAGCACGGCTGGAGTAACAGAAATCACTGCTTTTGCAATCGGTCTTGATCCCGATACCCGACGCATGAGCGTGCAGGTGAGCTATAACGACATCTATGGCGAGAACAACCAGGTGGTAACCCATGCTCCGGATAACTGATACCGGCATTATAATTGACCAGCTCGCCGATGTGCATCAACGCTTGATCGAGGGCTTCAGGCGTATCTATGGCGATGATATTAATCTCGATAGCGATACCCCGGACGGTCAGATGATCGGGCTGTTCTCACAGGAAATAGCCAACGTCAACCAGGCTATTGCCATGATTGTACAGATGCTGGATCCGTACAAGGCCACAGGAACCTGGCTTGAACAGCGCAGCATGTACGCGGGGGTCGTCCGTCGTGGTGCGGATTATAGTTATATCCATGACGTGGTATTCACGGGCAGGCCGAATATCCCGATCCCGGCAGGCGCGGTACTGGTCGACAGCAATCGCGTTAAATGGCTTACGCTGACGGCTATCAGCCTGAACACCAACGGTTCAGCGCGGGCGGGCATTCGCAGTGTTGAGCTGGGAGGATATTCTCTTTCCAGTGGTTCTGAGCTGACAATGGAAACAGTCACGGTTGGCGTTGAGAAGGTCACTACCACATCGGCCGCAATACCGGGGGCGTTTGAGGAAACAGACGGCAACCTGCTTATCCGCTTTATGCGTTCACATTCCATTAATAACCACGATGATCGCCAGGGTCTTGAGGGGGCACTTCTTGATATTGCGGATGTAAAACAGGCGCGCGTATATGAGAACTACACCAGTCAGACCGATGGTAACGGTGTTCCGGGACATACGCTGAATGCAGTGGTTATCGGCGGCAGCGATTCCGATATCGCGCGAACCATTCTTAAAAAGAAAATGGGTGGCTGTGGTCTGATGGGTAATGTGGCGTATGTACTTCAGTATGCGGATCTACCGCGCACCGTCTATTTTGATCGCGCAGAGATTATCGACATCAGCATCAGACTGGTGCTGGAGCGCACGTCCGGTTTTAACGATATAGATACAGACGGTATCAAAGCCGCGCTGGCCGCAACGGAATTCACCATAGGCGAGAACGTTTACGCCATGCGGCTGACCTGCCAGGTTAATTCTGTGCCGGGTTTTTATATCAAATCCATACGGGTTAACGGTTCAGATACAGCGCTTATCGGCGTTCGCCAGTGCGCCAGGATCACGCCTGAAAATGTGGAGGTACTGATTGAGTAAATCGCGGGAAGATTTTTTAATCTGGCAGTACAGAGGAAAACCGAAGGCCCGACAAACCGTCGGGCTTTTGCTTTCTGAAACTAAAAAAGTGTTTGGATCCGCAATTCAGCTTTCCACCCTGCTGGATGTTAATACCGCCACCGGCTATGCGCTGGATTTAGTCGGGCGGCACGCTGGGATTGACCGGGTGATGAAGTCCATTATCCCCAAAGAGTATTTTGGCTGGTCGGAAGTTGAGGCGGCACTTGGGTTTAATACCGGTGTGTTCTACCGCTACGGTGACGCTTTAAAGGCATCTTCTGTACTGAATGATGACGAATATCGGTTTCTTATCAAAGCAAAAATCATCAAAAACTATCAGCAGCCTGATATTGCCGGTATTACGTATTCATTACGTCATTTACTGGGCGAGCAGGCTTTCATTATCGATAATTATGATATGTCGATGAATGTCGTTATCCCTGCCGGTTATTTAACACCTTTTCGTATCCATGCTCTGAAAAATCTCGACATCTTATCGAGACCGGTGGGTGTCAGTTATAAATATCTCATTATTACCGATGCGCAGCCATTTGGCTGCATTCAAAATCCGCTCGCATTTGGTTTTAACGATGGAAAATTTACGAGGTTAATGAATGTCAGTTATTAAAAAACCCGATTTAAAAATATTTGCGCAGGACGCTAAAACGGGAGAAATCGAAGCGTTCCCCGATGTCCTGAGGGGATGGGGAGTAACGCTGGACAGAACAGCGGGCAAACCACCGTTAGAGTGGTTTAACGCAGTGGGTAAGCGTGTCGATGAATGGCTGATGTACCTGACGCAACGCGGGGTCGCCGAATGGGACGCTTCACTTTCCTATCCAAAAACTGCCATCGTTCAGTTCGGAAACGTTATTTATGTCTCTGTGAAAGAAACGAAGGGGGAACAACCGGATAAATCGCAGGCATCCTGGTCGACCTTTGACAGGTTTCTGGGGTTAAAAAACTATTACACCAGAACGGAATCCGATACCCGGTTTCAGCCAAAGGGAAATTACCAAACCGCCGGTTACAGCTATTCAAAGCAGGAATCGGACGGATTGTATCTTCCTGCAACGGCACTGGGCACCGCTAACGGTCAGGTAATGACGGTAAATGGCCGCTATCCGTCCGCAAATAACCTGACGACTGCGTTTATGTCAAACAATACCCCGGATCTCCCGGGTGCGACTGGCGACAGGAATAAGCCCTCCCTTGAGGTGAGTAACGGTGGTAACAAATCGGCATCTGCGGCAATGATGTTTCACCGGGAGGGGGACTTTGCCACCTTTTTCGGACTGGATACCGATAACTCCTTAGCTATTGGCGGGCATTCACTTGCCGGAAAACGATACCGGATTTATCACGAGGGCTATACAGGGGATCTGTCTACCCAGACTGACGCACAGAACAGAGCAAACCAGGCTGAGCAGAATGCTAAAGACTGGACAAGCGCTCAGGTTACAAGTCTCACTAACAATATCAATACCCGTGCTACGCAGGAGTGGGTGGATCAGAATTTTGCGAGAAAGCCGGTCGGATACGTATCTCAAAACGGCTGGGTTAAAGACCCGACCACAGGAATAATAACGCAGTGGGGACGATTTACTGTCGATAAGAACACCCGACACGTTACGTTTCCCACCACGTTCCCAATAGGCTGTTTTAGTATTCAGATAACAGTTGGCGCGTACGCCTCTGTAACAGCAACGTATTTTAACGATACGTCGTCAGGTTTTGACGTGGCGCTAAACGGTTCAGATTCTAAATTTTCAATGTCGTGGTTTGCGATAGGGAGTTAATAATGATTTTTTTTTCAGCAGAAACACGGGGTTTTTATTTTGAATCGTTGATCGACGATTATCAGCGGGGTAGTAGTTTCCCCGCTGACGTGGTCGCAGTAACGGAACAGGAATACGAGGAGTATCAATCACAACCGCCAGACGGGCTGACGATTGGCTCCAAAGACGGACGTCCAGCCTGGATACCTGAAACGACTGACAATTCAATCGTAACGGGTTAAAATCGCTCAAAATACCTAATTTGAGTGTAGCGTATGTACCCCGATAAATCCAGACTGGTCTATTTAGACGCGTTACGAGGTATCGCTGCCTCGACGGTTGTTTTTTCTCACTACGCTGAACGCACGCCCGTGCACAGATACTGGATATTCGATTTTTTTACGCCGGGCCAGTTTGGCGTAGTGGTGTTTTTTCTGTTAAGCGGTTTTGTTATTCCGTTTAGTCTGAAGCAAAGAGCAGGGGGAATACGAGACTTTATTATCTCCAGATTTTTTAGATTATATCCAGCCTATTGGTTGTCTATATTTTTAGCGGTTATATTGGCGTATTTTTTTACCGAATCACCAATTTCTGGTGATATGGCTTTAGCTAATTTAACGATGTTGCAAAAATTATTAGGCTATCCGGATGCGTTGGGCGTTTATTGGACGCTACTCGTTGAGCTTGCCTTCTATTTTGTTTGCACTATATTCGCAGTCGCGGGGGTATTATTTGAAATAAAATTTAGATTTTATATCTCTATCCTGTTTTTGTTTGTAAGTGTTTTTGCTTCAATTATCCGTTACCTGACTGCCATTCCTGTTCCGGTTGGTATCGTTGTATCGTTATCTCTGATGTTTTTTGGTAGTGTCTGGAGGGACGCCACTTTAAATAAAAATAGACAGGCGAGGCAATATTCAGTAGTGTGGGGCTTGCTGTTCGTTGTGTTTTTTCCCGTAATTTCGTTTTTGGTTTACGATATTGATAGGGGATTAGGTGAGAGTGCGTATAGCTATATCGGCAGTTTTTTTACTGGAATTATTTTTTTTCTGCTTTTTACAGCTAAAGTTAAATTGAAATCAAAAGTGCCGGTCTCCCTAGGGTTGATAAGCTACTCCATATACTTAACACACCCAATTATTTTAGGATTGACTAATAAGGCGGTTGATTTAAGTAGTTCGTTTAATCTGTTAGCGTTTACAGGATATATTTCGGGAACAATCGTACTAGCGGCACTCTCCTATTTTTTAATTGAGAAACCCGGTATAGCGTTAGGCAGGAAAGTGAAGAAAAAATTGAGTTCAGGAACTGAGGCGTAGTTTGAATCGTCTTGATAATCGGTACTGTTTTTGATATGAATAAACCTGCTTTAAGTCAAATAGAGTGTTCCCCGCGTGAGCGGGGATGAACCGTAATTGTTCATTAGAGTATTGTGGAGGAAGGTGTGTTCCCCGCGCGAGCGGGGATGAACCGTATCCGGCGAAATTATGTCGAACTGGGAACAGGTGTTCCCCGCGAATGCGGGGTGATTTATTAAGTGTACCAACCCCGTTCTAAGCGACGGGGTTTTTTATTGCATTCAGAGCGACTGGTTGACACTGTTCCAATCTATGCTCTATAGTGACCACAGGTGCTGAACACACCTCAGTAAGCGGAATCCGCGCCCGAAAGATATGCGGTTTTTTTGTATCCAGATTTCATTGAATAATGGTCGGGTAGCGTGCATACCGAAAAATAGCCGAAGGGCTAAGGTTGCAGGCCGTCTTACTGCGGTGTTCAAGTGCCTGACCAACCCTGCTGAATACAGGGTTTTCTGAACAAATCAGTAAGGATACAACTCATGACAACCTCACTCGTTTTTCACAATGTCAATTTCAATATAATCAATCGTAATAATCAAATCTGGCTCACTGCCGTTGAGATTGCACAAGCGTTGCAATACAAAACGGAAAGCTCGGTAAGCCGAATTTATTCCAGATACTCCGATGAGTTTACCGCTGGAATGTCCGAGACAGTCAAATTGACCGTCTCGGGAAATCTCACCAAAGTTGTTCGTATTTTTTCTCTGCGTGGCGCACATCTGATCGCTATGTTTGCCCGCACTCCGGTTGCCAAAGAGTTTCGCCGCTGGGTTCTTGATATTCTTGATCGCGAAGTAGCAATCAATCTTCCTGCGAAGGATGATCCATCAATTCGTGAAAAACACGCATACAACGCCAATGCTTTAGCTAAACACTATGAAGTTATGTATGAAGCCTGGAAGAACCAAATTTACCCGGCGTTACGCGCAATTGAATCCCCCCTTGCAACGCGTCTTTGTGATCGCTTCAAAGATAGTGCTATTTTCATGATGTATGTGCAGGAAGAAGCAGAAAAGCAATTACAGAAAGGGGAAGTAGCACGGATTTTATAAAAGAAAAACCGCCAGTGGGTGCTGGCGGTCTACTGAAGTCTAACAACGTGTAGGAACGTATATGACTAAACAAACTGTAGCAAATGTGCGATCTGTTGTCACTGATAAAATCATTGATAGTCAGTCATTACTCGAAATGGTTAATCAGACCCGCAGGCGGTGTGGTGAAAGTCCGGTTCGTAACAATGTTTTTGTTGAGCGAATCAAGGATGAGCTTGATGGCGAGACCTACAAAAATTTTGTAGGTCAAAAAAACGGCGCAGAAATTGAAGTCATTGAAATGTCCATCAAGCAGGCCCTCCGCGTTGCTGCTCGCGAATCGAAAGCCGTTCGGCGCTCACTGGTAGATAAACTGGAAGATATGCAGGCTCCCCCCGCAATACAGAAAAACCAGTCTGGCATTACTGAGTACCGACTGGCAAAAGCGGATCAGTTAAAAGCTCAGGCACTGGAAAAAAACATCGCTAGCACCCGTGAGATTATGGCTCTTCTTCCACGCCTCGACCCAGTAGCGCACCAAACACTGGCGGCTTCATTGATTAATCCGCTGATTGGTTATGACGCAATACCATTACCCGTAATCGAAGAGCATTACTACACCGCTGGCGAAGTTGGTGCAATGCTTGGTGTATCTGCTCAGAAGATCGGACGCGTCGCTAACGCGAACAACCTTAAAACTGAACAGAACGGAAAGTTCTTTCTCGATAAGTCAGCGCACTCCAGCAAACAGGTAGAGGCATTCCGCTATAATGCTGAGGGCGTGAAAGCACTTAGTCACCTTATTATTGGAGCGGATGTGGCCTGATAATCACAATTTCAGTGACACCTTAACCAAACCCGCCGAGGCGGGTTTTTATGGTACAGGTCATATCAATTTGAGATAAGGTGTTCCCCTGCGTGAGCGGGGATGAACCTGGTTGAGTGGGCTGGTAGCTTGTGCCATATTTGTGCCATACATGGTAAAGCACCATCCCATTTCTTACGTTATGTGCCATCATGTTATGCGGTGTGAATGCGGCAATGTGTATGTAAAACAGTTAGTTAAATGTGAATCTACTAATTCGTAATGCGAAGGTCGTAGGTTCGACTCCTATTATCGGCACCATATTTTCCAATGAAATCATATAATTACTGTTGCATTGTTTTGCTTTTCTTAACACGAATGTGCATTTTTGCGCGTTGTGAGTGTGGCAAAATTGTGGCAGGTACAGTGAGATTGTTTGTGGCCCAATGCAAGGGTATGCTAACAGCATGTCTTACCTTGAAGCTCCCCTCTATCTTGTCTTTTGAGCAATATTATTACTTTGATGGCTTCTGGTTACGGATGTTGACAATCCAGTGCTTGCCTGCACGGATGGGTCGAAAAGATGTCACTACAAAAGCATACATTCAAACACTTTTAGTAGTCCATTTCGGTATTTGCATTCTTGACTAACCACTTGCATTTTACTTAGCCATGTCTGACAAAAAAGCATCCAATACCCTGCTAAATTGACAGTTAGCTTTGAGCGCGGAGCGAAAGCTGGTCCAGTATGCCAACTAGAAAAGGTGACAGAAGTGCTAGCGATTCAAGCCGGCTTGATGTGAGTTACTTAGTCGGAATGAACTCAGAAAATAGCGTCAAGCAGCTGAGCTTTCCTGTGGTCTTAAAAGCAATAACTGAAAGCACGTCTTATACTACAAATCCGCTCTAACATATTAACCGCACTTATGATTTTTTCTTAAATTCAATAGGTTAATCATAGTTGTTAGGTCAACAAAAATCAGTAGCTTTAAGCGCTTAAGCCTTCCCTAAGGAAAATAGAGCAGACTAACTATGGCTTTGTTGAATAAATCGAACTTTCAGGTGACTGGCGGATCTGATAGCTACAGTCATTTCAATATCTGGTCACTATGGCAAAGCAAAAGTTTAAAATAACCAACTGGAATGCCTACAATAACGCACTCGGACAACGTGGCTCACTGACGATCTGGCTTGATGAGGCTGCCATTGCTGCATGGACTGACAGTGCAAAGCCTGAGAGGCGAGGCCGGCCACTTCACTACACCGATATGGCAATTACCACGGTACTGATGATGAAACGTGTGTTCAACCTGCCGCTCCGGGCTTTACAGGGCTTCGTTGACTCGATTTTTAAGCTGATGGCTCTGCCGCTGCGTTGTCCGGACTACTCTCTGGTCAGCAAACGTGCCAGGACTGTTAACATCAGCATAAAAACGCCAGCCCGTGGTGAAATCTCACACCTCGTCATTGACAGTACTGGCCTGAAAGTCGCTGGTGAAGGTGAATGGAAAGTCCGGCAGCACGGGACTGACAAGCGCAGAGTGTGGCGCAGGCTTCATCTGGCCGCAGACAGAGCGACGCAGAAGATAATCTGTGCTGACTTATCGCTCAGCGGAACGACGGATGCGCAGGCACTGGAGGGTTTGATAAACCAGACCCACAGGAAAATCAGGGAAGCTTCGGCAGACGGTGCTTACGACACACATTACTGCCACGATGCCTTGTTGAGGAAAAAAATCAGGCCACTGATCCCGCCACGAAGTGGCGCGTAATACTGGTCCGGGAAGTATCATGAACGTAACCACGCGGTGGCCAATCAGCATCTGAGCGGCAGTAATGATGTCTGGAAAAAGAAAGTGGGCTATCACCGGCGTTCACTGGCAGAAACAGCGATGTACCGCGTCAAAACGTTGCTGGGTGGTCATCTGAGCCTGCGAGACTATGATGCGCAGGTGGGTGAAGCGATGGCGATGATCAAAGCGCTGAATCGAATGACGTCGTTGGGTATGCCGCATAGTGTCCGGATCGCATAACGGATGTATCCGAGGGAACCATAGACTCCATCGACTGCCTCTGATTTATTCAACAAAGCCGGTAGCTGAATGAAAGATAAACTTTTGGTCATTTTTATTCTAATCATTCCATTGATTCTATGCTCTTGCGATAAAAAAGATGAAGATTGTTTATCGACGCCAGAGAATAAATTGAACGAACATAACTACGATAAATGTGCCCTGTGCAGTAATAACAACCCTAGCCCTAAGCGAGAATGGTAATTATGAGAATAGTAAGCAAACTCACTTTTTTGGGAATGATTTTTTTGTTTTCTGTAAATGCTTATGCTGGTCAATTAGATAGTAGCGGATTACTTGATACGTTATTAGATAAGTTTCAGCAAGTAGCCAGCACATGGTCATTAGTAATTGGTGATTATGCAAATTGGCTCTTCTGGGGGCTGGTATTAATAAGTATGGTTTGGACATTTGGTATGTTGGCGATGCAAGGGGAAGGTTTAATCAGTGCACTTGCAGAAATAGTTCGTTTTTTTGCCGTGATTGGTTTTTTTTATTATCTTTTAATCAACGGCCCAGCCATATCACAATCTATAATTAACTCAATGAGACAACTTGCAGCAAATGCTTTAGGAATAAGTACTGGTATTTCACCCTCCAGCATAGTTGATATGGCTTTTGTGATATTAACAAAGGTCAGTTCAGCAGAATAAATTTGGTCTCCAATGATTTCGACCATTATGATAACCGTCGCGATAATAGTATTAGTAGTAATGGCGCTTATCGCGATAAATATGCTAATAATGTTAGTTTCTGCATGGGTGTTGTGTTATGCAGGAGTTATTTTGCTTGGGTTTGGTGGCTCGAAATGGACTTCTGATATTGCAATAAATTACTTACGCACAGTATTATCGATTGGTATTCAGTTATTTACGATGACATTAATCATTGGGATTGGGCAGTCATTTATAGATCAGTATTTTTCTATTATTAAAAATGATATTCCTGATCTTAATAGTCTTATTGTTTTACTTCTGGCGTCAATTATTCTTTTAGTATTGACGAATAAATTACCGTTGTTGTTATCAGGCGTTGTTGGAGGAGCATCCTTACAAGGGATCGGTGGTTTTGGAGCAGGTATGATTACTGGCGCTGCTACTACTGCAATCAGTGGCGCTGGGGCAATGGCAATGAGCGCTACAGCTCAAGTCAGTGGTGGTGCTTCCGCTCTAAAAGCAGCATTTGAATCTGCCCAAGCGGCGATGGCCGAAGAATCTGGTTCTGGTTATAAAGGTGGCTCAGGTGGAGGATTTGGCGGCGGGGAAGATACCGGTTCCGTAGATACTTCTGGAGGACAACCATCAGGCGGTTCCGGTGGTTCTTATGCAGGGAGCAATACAGGTAGCGTCAGCGGAGGAAGCCAGGGGTTTGCTTCATCATTCTCACGAGCTGGCCGCATGGCTTCTCACATGGCGAGCGGGCTGTCTAATGGAGCTGCGGAGTATCAGATGATGAAGGGAAGTACTAATTCTATCCAATCACAACAGAGCGTTGGTGGGGAAATAGCGAATCAAATACGTAAACACACCGCCGATCGTCAGAGTAACCACGAACAGGATGAGTTTGAGGGTGATAGTTTAACTGGCAGTAAAAAATCTTGATTTAGACGCGTCAGTTAGCGCGGTAACGTTAACTGACGCTTCCACTAAACACCTGTAAGGAGGTGGATAATGGCTGATTATAATAGCTTTGTTTTGGAAGGAATAAAAATTATTTTTGCCGATAACAACAAGGAGTTTATTAAAGAGATTTGTGAACCATTGATAAATATTCTATGCATCGAAGAGTATTATTCTGCTACCGGAATTTATAATTATGATGATGCTGATGAGCAAACTGAGTTACTTAAAAATGCATTAAGGGACTATAAAATGGCTCACTAGTGAAAAGAGGCTAACTTGTATTAGCTCAAACTTGATCTTACACTTTTACTGCATAGGGCTTAACCTAAGCTGACAGTCCGCTCTGTGCCAAAAGCGGACGTTCACGTCCGTTCCTGAAATATTGGCCCGATAATTCAGCGTTAAATTTTCCGGTTAATACGCAACGCATCCACAACGAGTGAAAACGCTGGGGAAGGCTGTTTACGGCTGGGATAATAAAGATAGTAGCCGGGAAAAGGACGGCACCATTCTTCAAGCACGCGGATCAGTTTTCCTTCCTGCAGATGTGTGCCGAACTCCTCTTCAGGTAAAAAGGCAATGCCCAGTCCGGCAAGAGCTGCGTCAACGACGTGTTCCGATGTGTTAAACGTCAGTTGCCCTTCAACCCGAACGTGAAATTTACCGTTTTCCTGCTCAAACTCCCAGGTGTAAATTTTCCCCGATTGAACCATGCGCTCATTAATACAGCAGTGTTGCATCAGATCGCGTGGCGTCTGAGGGGCGGCGCACCGGGCGAAATACTCAGGGGAAGCTACAGCCGCCATGCGCAGTTTCGGGCCAATGGGTACGGCTATCATATCTTTGTCGATAGTGTCTCCGAGCCGCACGCCGGCATCAAAACGATCCGCCACGATGTCCCGGAACCCGTGGTTGGCGTCAAACTCAATATGAATATCAGGATATTCGCGTAACAGTGGCGTCAGCTTTGGCAGCAGTGTGGTCTTCAGAACATGAGGTCCACATGTAATACGGACGGTCCCGGCAGGTTTATCACGCAGTGCCGTCAGCATGTCCAGCTCGGCTTCAATCTCATCAATACGATGTCCCACAGACTGAAGCAGGCGCTCCCCGGCAGCCGTCACTGACACACTGCGCGTGGTCCTTGTCAGCAGGCGGATTTGCATCCGTTCTTCCAGCCCGGAAATCGCCTGGCTCAGTGCGGGCTGGGTCACGCCGAGCAGGGCGGCAGCGCGCGTAAAGCTGCCCTCACGCGCCACGGTGACGAAAGAGAGTAAGTCGTTGAGATTGCGTCTGGCCATGCTCGTTTCCGGTCCATTTATAAATTTTATTTATAAGGGTATTAAGTATTCATTAGCTAGTTAACCCGCTGCATATTGGTAATAATAATGCGATGAAAAAGTCAACGCTAACCCTTATGCAAAACGCTTGCCGCAGAACATCACTGCTGTTCCTTGCCGGCCTGCTTTTCGTCACGCAGTCCGCTATGGCGGGTGACAACGACCGGGGAGTGGCGCAGGAGACGCTTATGAAAATTGAGATCATTGTGGAGGGAGAAACCGCCACCGCCACCCTCTTTGATACGCCGACAGGCCGGGACTTTGCGTCTTTGCTTCCCCTCAGCCTGACGCTGGAAGACTATGACGATATTGAGCGTATAAGCGACCTGCCGCGCAGGCTTTCCACGGTGCAGGCACCGGACGGCATGACGCCGGAAGCCGGAGATATCACTTACTACGCGCCCTGGGGCAACCTGGCAATTTTTGCCCGGGGCAGGGCTTACGCCCGTTCACTGATCCCGTTAGGGAAAGTGGATTCCGGACTGCCGGTCCTGCAGCGCCACGGACCTCTTGCGGTGCAGATCAGAGTCGCCAACTGACCCGCAGCACCTCCCGTACCGCGATTATCCCTCTTATCCCGTCCCTGTATGCCGTTTCAGCTCTTCCTGCAGCGCTGAAGGCTCCGGGGCACAGACAACATGTTATCTACTGAAAAGAAATCCCTGAATGAGTAATAAGACAGACGAAAACAGAAAAAAAAACACCGGAAGCGGGAAACAGCCTGCGCACTGGAGTGGTGTCTTTGCCATGACGCTGTGCGTCTTCGCCCTGATCGCCTCCGAATTCATGCCGGTCAGCCTGCTGACACCGATGGCGCAGACCCTTCGTGTCACCGAAGGCATGGCCGGACAGGGCATCGCTATTTCCGGGGCATTTGCAGTAGTAACCAGCCTGTTTATTTCCGTGCTGGCAGGCACGCTTAACCGTAAAACGCTGCTGCTCGGCCTGACCTGCATTATGGCAATTTCCGGTGCTGTTATTGCGATGGCACCCAATTACCTGACCTATATGGCGGGCAGGGCCCTGATTGGCATTGTGGTCGGCGGGTTCTGGTCGATGTCGGCCGCGACGGCAATGCGTCTGGTCCCGGTCCATCGTGTTCCGCTGGCGCTGGCTATTTTCAACAGCGGCAATGCTCTGGCTACCGTCGTGGCTGCCCCTCTGGGCAGCTGGCTCGGATCGGTTGTTGGCTGGCGGGGGGCCTTCTTCTGCCTGGTGCCGGTCGCCATCATCGCATTTGTCTGGCAATTACTCAGTCTGCCTTCCATGCCGGTCACCCGTCAGGCGGCGGCTTCCCGCAACGTTTTCACGCTGTTTCGTCGCCGGGTGGTCACGCTGGGCATGCTGGGTGTGGGGATCTTCTTTATGGGGCAATTCACGCTCTTTACCTACATCAGGCCTTTCCTTGAGACGGTGACGCGGGTGGATGCCGCAACGGTGACCCTGGTCCTGCTGGTTATTGGTGTCGCGGGTTTCATCGGCACTACTCTGATTGGCCGGGGGTTAAAACGCGGGTTCTACACGACCCTGATGGCCATCCCGGTACTGATGGCCATCACCGCGCTGGCACTGATTGCCTTCGGCAGTCAGGTAGCCATCGTGACGGCGCTGCTCGGAGTGTGGGGGCTGATTTCCACTGCCGCACCAGTGGGATGGTGGGCATGGGTTCCGCGTACCTTCCCTCAGAATGCCGAAGCTGGCGGCGGACTGATGGTGGCGATGGTGCAGCTGTCCATTGCTCTCGGTTCGACGGTGGGCGGCCTGCTTTTCGACCATCACGGCTACCAGAGCACCTTCCTGGCCAGCGCCGCGATGCTGATTATCGCAACCGTACTGATCTTTCTGACCTCGCGGGCAGACACTTCTGCCGCAGATCATTCCTAAACCCAGGAGTAATGCCATGACAGTTAAAGCTTACGGTGCCCATGCGGGCACACTGCCGCTGGAGCCGATAGATATCACCCGTCGCGCCCCCGGGGCCCATGATGTGCAGATTAATATCGCGTACTGCGGAGTCTGCCATTCGGATATCCACCAGGTACGCGCTGAATGGGCCGGGACGCTCTATCCCTGCGTACCGGGACATGAAATTGTCGGTCGTGTAGTGGCCGTTGGCGATCACGTCTCCGGTTTTTGTGCAGGGGACCTGGTGGGGGTCGGCTGCATTGTCGACAGCTGCCGGCACTGCAGTGACTGTGACGAAGGACTGGAGAACTACTGCGACCATATGACAGGGACATACAATTTCCCGACGCCGGATGCGCCGGGCCACACGCTGGGCGGATATTCGCAGCAGATTGTGGTGCATGAGCGCTATGTCCTGCGCGTCACTCACCCGGAAGCGCAGCTGGCCGCCGTGGCACCGCTGCTGTGCGCGGGGATCACAACGTACTCACCGCTGCGTCACTGGCAGGCGGGCCCCGGCAAAAAGGTCGGCGTGGTCGGTATCGGTGGACTGGGGCATATGGGGATCAAGCTTGCGCACGCCATGGGCGCGCATGTCGTGGCCTTTACCACGTCTGAGTCCAAACGTGACGCCGCCAGAGCGCTTGGTGCAGATGAGGTGGTGGTCTCCCGTCATGCCAGCGAAATGGAAGCCCATGCCAGGAGCTTCGATTTTATCCTCAACACCGTTGCTGCGCCGCATAACCTCGACGTGTTCACTGCGCTGCTGAAACGTGATGGCACGATGACCATGGTGGGTGCGCCAGCCACGCCGCATGACGCGCCAGAGGTGTTCAGCCTCATCATGAAGCGCAGATCGATTGCCGGGTCGATGATTGGCGGCATTCCTGAAACGCAGGAGATGCTCGATTTCTGCGCCCAACACGGCATTGTCGCCGACATTGAGCTTATCCGCGCCGACCAGATTAACGATGCCTATGAGCGCATGCTCAGGGGCGATGTGCATTACCGGTTTGTCATTGATAACGCCACCCTGGCTTAATGATAAGGAGACCATCATGAAAAAATTTATGTTAGCGCTGGGGCTGTTGATCAGTGCATTTGCTTCCTCTGCGGCGGATATGTCCCGTGGAGCCGATAATTTTTATAAAAGCGATAAGGTGACGCAGCAAAAAGTCACCTTTAAAAACCAGTATCAGATGGCCGTGGTTGGTAACCTGTTTATCCCGAAAAAGATGAACCAGAATACCCGACACCCGGCGATCGTCGTTGGTCACCCGATGGGAGCCGTTAAGGAACAGAGTTCGAATCTCTATGCGCAGAAGCTGGCGGAGCAGGGGTTTGTCACGCTGGCTATCGATCTCTCTTTTTGGGGAGAAAGCGAGGGCAAACCGGGGCACCTGATTTCACCGGAAATCTACACAGATGATTTCAGCGCGGCGGTTGATTATCTGAGTACACAGCCGTTTGTCGATCCAGAAAACATTGGCGTGCTGGGTATCTGCGGCAGCGGAAGTTTTGTTATCAGTGCCGCCAAGATTGACCCGCGTATGAAAGCCATTGCCACGGTCAGCATGTATGACATGGGGAGCGCATTCCGTAATGGCCTTAATCATTCCCAGACGGGAGAACAACGTAAGGCCTTTATCCAGTCAGCCATTGAGCAACGGTTAGCCGAGTTTAAGGGCGGCGAGACGGCTTATATCCCTGGCACCGTGAACAAACTGGATGACTCCACACCGGATATTCAGCGCGAGTTCTTTGATTTCTACCGCACCGAACGCGGCGGCTACACCCCACAGGGTCAGAAAGAAGAACTGACGACGAAACCGATGCTGAGCAGTATTGGCAAGTTTATGAACTTCTATCCGTTCAACGATATTGAAACCATCTCTCCGCGCCCGATGCTGTTTATTACCGGCGATCAGGCACACTCAAAAGAGTTCAGCGAGGACGCTTTCAAACGCGCCGGTCAGCCTAAAGAACTGTATGTCGTACCGGGCGCAGGGCATGTCGATCTGTATGACCGTACCGACGTAATCCCTTTTGACAAGCTGACAGACTTTTTCCGTAAGAATCTGCAATAACACGTTCAGTTAAGGAGCATTTGACATGAACTACAAACATCTGGGGCGTACCGGTCTGCGGGTGAGCCACATCGGTCTCGGTACCATGAATTTCGGTGAGCTGACGGATGAGTCGGCCAGCTTTAGTATCATGGATGAAGCCGTGGATGCAGGTATCAACTTTTTCGATACCGCTGACGTCTATGGCGGGCCGCAGTCGCCGGATATGGCAAAGGGTTACGGAACATCCGAAGAAATCATCGGTAACTGGCTGGCGCGTAGTGGTCAGCGTGACCGGATAGTGCTGGCCACGAAAGTTTACCAGCCGATGGACACGGGGCCGAACGACAAATACCTGTCTGCCTACCATATCCGCCGGGCCTGTGAGGCCAGCCTGAAAAGGCTGAAAACGGACCATATCGATCTCTATCAGATGCACCATATCGACCGGAACACGCCCTGGGAGGAGATCTGGCAGGCCATGGAACAGCTGATCCGTGAGGGTAAAATCAGCTACGTTGGCAGCAGTAACTTTGCTGGCTGGGATATTGCCACTGCACAGTGCAAGGCTGACGCGCGCAACCTGCTGGGGCTGGCATCGGAACAGAGCCTGTACAATCTGACCCAGCGCACGATTGAGCTGGAAGTCATTCCGGCGCTGCGTCATTACGACATTGGCCTGATCCCCTGGAGCCCGGTCGGGATGGGGATGCTGGGCGGTGTTCTGAAGAAAATTGCCGGTGGCCGCCGGGCATCACCGCAGCTGCAGGCACAAATCAACCGCCTGCGGCCACAACTGGAGGCCTGGGAAACACTGTGTGATGAGCTGGGGGAAGCGCCATCAGACGTCGCGCTGGCCTGGCTACTGCAGAACCCGGTGGTTAGCGCCGTGCTCAGTGGTCCGCGTACAGTTGAACAGCTCCGTCAGAATCTCAATGCCCTGACGCTGTCTCTTTCAGATGATACGCTCAAAAGACTGGATACCATCTGGCCGGGGCCAGGCGGAGAGGCACCTGAAGCTTACGCGTGGTAAAAGGTTATCAGTGTTAACAATTACCGGCCTTCGGGTCGGTAATTACATTATTTCGGCGAAATTTATTTATTACCTGAAGATGTTGTACTTTTCATCAATTCTTGGATGTCCACTTTTCGCTCAAAGCAGACTGTCAGATTTGGTTGCATTTTGCCTACGCAAACTGTCAGTTCGAGCCTGAGCTAATACAGCTAACTGGATGTTAGCCTTTTTTAATTTGATTTTTAGATCGTTCAATGTGATAATTTAATACTTCTCTCTTTGCCTCTTCATAGGTTAGCTCTCCATTGATTACCTTACTTTTTATTTCATTAAAAAATGAGGAGCCTTTGGGATCTTTACTTGATAAAAAAAGACTGGCTTCAGCTCTCCGAAAAGCTTCTTTCCTTGCTTCTATAGAAAATGAATTAGCAGGGTTATTTTTGTTCATAAGTTGAAGTGCCTTTATTATTTATATTCGAGATATTTTTATCTACAAGAGTTAGTCTTAACTCCGAGAATTTATTTCCTGATATTTTATAACACTGATTTTCATTTTTTTCAATATAAAGAGATTTGCTTTCTGAGCCACCACATATCGTAGATGTTCTTGCATCGAGAAAAATAAACTTTTCTTGAAATCTTTCAATATATTTCATTGCTGTCATGCTAATAATAAAAAGAGCAACTGACACAGTAAAAAGGGATAAGCCTGATACTAAACGATTAAAATTAAATTTCCTTTTAATAACTAATGAACTGGCTAGATTGACCATGTTATAGGGGACCATAATTATGAGTCCAATTAATATTATTTTTTCAGGAAGATTGTTCACCTGTATATGATGTTGAGCCAAGCTTCCAATATACACTGAAATCATAGAGGATATTACTATTTTTGCTGGGAATACATCTCGCAAAAATATGTATATATAGACCGTAATTGCACAAATCATTGCCCCTATTGGAAATGAGAGCATGAAAGCATAAGCTAATGTAGAGTAATTAAGAACCTATCCCAAAAGGAGTTGTCAGCTAATAAATAATGGTAATTTTTGAGGGCGAAGCATGCCGGCCAACAAGTGGCAGAGCAGTGATGAACTCTGGGTGAAAATGGCTCCACTCATTCCGGAACATAAAACTCAGCACCCGTTGGGTACGCACCGAAAGCGGGTTGATAATCGCGCTGCAATGAACGCTATTTTCTTCGTACTCAGAACAGGTTGCCAGTGGAATGCCCTGAATGCCACCGATATATGCTCGCCAGGCTCTGCTCACCGCCGATTTCAGGAGTGGCGGGATGCCGGAGTATTTGAACGCTTCTGGCAGAACGGGTTGCTTGCCTGCGAACAACTGGATGCCATTGACTGGTCATGGCTCTCGATGGATGGCTGCATGACGAAATCCCCGCTCGCTGGTTCAAAAAAACAGGACGGAACCCTACAGACCGGGGGAAACAGGGCGTAAAGCGTAGCCTGATGACTGATGCGAACGGGCTTCCCCTCTCGCTGGTAGTCGCTGGTGCAAATACGCACGACATAAAGCTGGTTGCGGATACGCTTGACGCCCTTCAGACGGGCAGACCGGGAAAGAGGCTCAGGTTGTGCATGGACAAAGGCTATGAAGCGGAATGGCTGGATTTGTATCTGAAAAGTCGTCGCTATGAACCCCATATTCAGTCACGGAAAGATGAGTCCGAAGCAATAAAAGCCACAGATTTTAAGGCTCACCGCTGGGTGGTAGAGAGAACACACAGCTGGATGAATCGCTACCGTCGTATCCTGACGCGCTGGGAGAAGAAGGTCGAAAATTGGCTTTGTTGAATAAATCGAACTTTCAGGTGACTGGCGGATCTGATAGCTACAGTCATTTCAATATCTGGTCACTATGGCAAAGCAAAAGTTTAAAATAACCAACTGGAATGCCTACAATAACGCACTCAGACAACGTGGCTCACTGACGATCTGGCTTGATGAGGCTGCCATTGCTGCATGGACTGACAGTGCAAAGCCTGAGGGGCGAGGCCGGCCACTTCACTACACCGATATGGCAATTACCACGGTACTGATGATGAAACGCGTGTTCAACCTGTCGCTCCGGGCTTTACAGGGCTTCGTTGACTCGATTTTTAAGCTGATGGCTCTGCCGCTGCGCTGCCCGGACTACTCTCTGCTCAGCAAGCGGGACAGCACCGTTAACATCAGCATAAAAACGCCAGCCCGTGGCGAGATCTCACACCTCGTCATTGACAGTACGGGCCTGAAAGTCGCTGGTGAAGGTGAATGGAAAGTCCGGCAGCACGGGACTGACAAGCGCAGAGTGTGGCGCAGGCTTCATCTGGCCGCAGACAGAGCGACGCAGAAGATAATCTGTGCTGACTTATCGCTCAGCGGAACGACGGATGCGCAGGCACTGGAGGGTTTGATAAACCAGACCCACAGGAAAATCAGGGAAGCTTCGGCAGACGGTGCTTACGACACGCATTACTGCCACGATGCCTTGTTGAGGAAAAAAATCAGGCCACTGATCCCGCCACGAAGTGGCGCGCAATACTGGTCCGGGAAGTATCATGAACGTAACCACGCGGTGGCCAATCAGCATCTGAGCGGCAGTAATGATGTCTGGAAAAAGAAAGTGGGCTATCACCGGCGTTCACTGGCAGAAACAGCGATGTACCGCGTCAAAACGTTGCTGGGTGTTCATCTGAGCCTGCGAGACTATGATGCGCAGGTGGGTGAAGCGATGGCGATGATCAAAGCGCTGAATCGAATGACGTCGTTGGGTATGCCGCATAGTGTCCGGATCGCATAACGGATGTATCCGAGGGAACCATAGACTCCATCGACTGCCTCTGATTTATTCAACAAAGTCTCCTGGTGAATCTTTTCAGGCCAGAATAGCAGTAAAAAAGATAAGAGCCTGGCCCACCAGGCGTTATTGACGCAGCCAGTCTGGACATGGACGGTGCGGAGAAACCATCATCTACAGATTTCAGGCACTCCCCGGCCAGTAAAATAGCCTGATAGGCCAGGCGTTTAGCCGTGACTGTCAGAAGTGGACATCGTCGCTTGAAAATTTTCCCGTGCGTCCCCATTTTCAGTGCAACGGTTTTATTAACCATAAACATGGTGTCTATTTATTGAGGGTAAGCCAGATGAAAGGACAAGAAACGCGTGGTTTTCAGTCAGAAGTGAAGCAACTTCTGCATCTGATGATCCATTCTCTCTATTCGAATAAAGAAATTTTCCTGCGTGAGCTTATCTCTAATGCTTCCGATGCAGCCGATAAACTCCGTTTTCGCGCGTTGTCACAACCGGATCTTTATGAAGGCGATGGTGAGCTGCGGGTGCGGGTTTCGTTTGATAAAGACAAGCGCACCCTGACTATCTCTGATAATGGTATCGGGATGAGCCGCGATGAGGTGATCGATCATCTTGGTACGATTGCGAAGTCCGGTACTAAATCCTTTCTGGAAGCGATGGGTTCTGATCAGGCAAAAGACAGCCAGCTTATCGGCCAGTTCGGTGTCGGTTTCTATTCTGCGTTTATTGTCGCCGATAAAGTCACGGTTCGTACCCGGGCAGCGGGTGAGAGCGCAGAAAATGGGGTTTTCTGGGAGTCAACCGGTGAAGGTGATTATACCGTAGCGGATATTAACAAAGCCGATCGCGGAACAGAAATCACACTCCATCTGCGTGAAGGTGAAGACGATTTTCTCAATGACTGGCGTGTGCGCACGATCATCAGCAAATATTCTGACCATATCGCCCTGCCGGTTGAAATTGAAAAACAGGAAGAAAAAGACGGTGAAACCGTTATCTCCTGGGAAAAAATTAATAAGGCTCAGGCATTATGGACGCGGAATAAATCAGACATCAGCGATGATGAGTACACCGAGTTTTATAAGCATATTGCCCATGATTACAGTGATCCGCTGACCTGGAGCCATAATCGGGTAGAAGGAAAACAGGAGTATACCAGCCTGTTGTATATCCCGTCTCAGGCACCGTGGGATATGTGGAACCGTGATCATAAACACGGGTTGAAGTTGTATGTCCAGCGTGTCTTTATCATGGATGATGCAGAACAATTCATGCCAAATTACTTGCGTTTTGTGCGTGGGCTGGTGGATTCCAGCGATTTGCCGCTCAATGTATCACGTGAAATTCTGCAGGATAGCAGCGTGACGCATAATCTGCGCAATGCGTTAACCAAGCGTGTGTTGCAAATGCTGGAGAAACTGGCGAAAGAAGATAGCGAAAAATATCAAACTTTCTGGCAGCAATTTGGCCAGGTACTGAAAGAGGGCCCGGCGGAAGATCATGCTAACCAGCAGGCTATCGCCAGATTGTTACGTTTTGCTACCACGCATACCGATTCCCCGGCTCAGACGGTCTCGCTGGAAGAGTACATCTCACGTATGAAAGAGGGGCAGGAGAAGATTTACTACATCACCGCAGATAGCTATGCGGCGGCGAAAAGCAGCCCACACCTCGAGTTATTGCGTAAAAAAGGTATCGAAGTCCTGCTGCTTTCTGATCGCATCGATGAGTGGATGATGAGCTACCTGACCGAGTTTGATGGTAAGGCGTTCCAGTCAGTAGCGAAAGCGGATGAATCCCTGGATAAGCTGGCAGATGAAGTGGACGAAACGACCAAAGAGGCAGAAAAAGCCCTTGAGCCGTTTGTTGAACGGGTAAAAACGTTGCTGGGGGATCGGGTGAAAGCGGTACGTCTGACGCATCGTCTGACTGATACACCAGCGATTGTCACCACAGATGCCGATGAAATGAGCACTCAGATGGCAAAGTTGTTTGCCGCTGCCGGACAAGCCGTTCCCGCCGTAAAATATATTTTTGAACTCAATCCGGAGCATACGCTGGTTAAGCGTACTGCAGAGACCACCGATGAAGCGCAGTTCAAAGAGTGGGTGGAGTTACTATTGGATCAGGCTATGCTGGCCGAACGTGGCACACTGGAAGATCCGAACCAGTTTATTCGCCGTCTGAATCAGTTGCTGATCGCCTGATCTCGCCCGTCTGTTCGCCTTCCCCCAGGGGAAGGCGAATGCCCTTGCTGAACGCTGACAATATTGCCCGATGCTAAGAGCCTGGCCGGGGTCATCAGCGTTTTTTCACCACTATTTCGCGCAGACGTTGTTTGGCATAATCCAGTTGCCAGCGCCAGATCCGATTATACAAACAATATGTGATAGTTTTGCGGAACATGGCACTGTTAATCAGTCTGATGCTGACGAGGCTGAATACGATACTGACCAGCGCCATGATGATAAATCACTTATCACCAGCAAAGAATAAGCTATCAATCAGGAAGTAGATCAGACTACTCGTGGCCAGTAGTAAGGTCAGAAAAATCATGGCGAGATAGAATTTCAGTGCTAACTGATAACCGCGAACGATCAATAGCATTGAAAAAACGAGTAATACAGAATAAAGGGCCGCCGCTGGAAAAATAGCAATAAAAACTTTATATCGCGGTAAGGCCAGCCAGGAAAAAAAGGTTACCCATAAGGGCACCTGTAATATGGCATAACTTAGAGCCTATCCCATTAGGCTATTTTACTGGCCATTTTGGCCCTGGGCAGTGCTCGAAATCCTCACGTACTCCGTGTACGCTGCGGTTTCTCCGCGCTGTCCGTGTCCAAACTGGCTGCGCCAATAACGCCTAATGGGATAGGCTCTTAGCCCACTAAAAAAGCAGCTAAAAACGAGCGGGGTCGCGAATACATACCCGCCAACAGGTATGCCAGTCCGTTTGATTAAATACATTTTTGCCGCTTCTAATCGCTGAGGGTCTCGCGCCCTGATTCTCTTTTCAGTCATCGCCATCAGCGTCAGGCTATTATGGATTTTTGGCAACCACATGGTTAATTAACGCTGGTGGCAAATGACTGGATCACACTAATAACATACTGACCCGACTGACTGATATTTTGCGGATGGCGTATTGTGCCGCTCAGGGCACTGTCGACAAATGCTGAGCTGTTAGTGATAGCACTGTACAGTTCACGCTGTAAAGAGTGCTGCAGTGCGTCTGACGGATAATGCCTGGGATAAATCTGCGCTTTCATAGCGGCTTTAATACCACTGTTTGAGATCCCTGGATTTTGTGCGCGAATAATTCCGACGGTAATGCGTTTGCGTTCAGCTCGGCTTAATGACTTAAGCCAGTTAACTGCACCATTAGATGATGCCTTTTTCATTAATTGATATGTTTCAAGAGTGTTCTTTAACCCAGCTCCAGCTCCTGCTAATGAGATAACATCGAGTGCAGTTGTTGTCGCGATATACCAGTCATAAGTATCAAGCCAGGCAATGGACTCTTCGTTACCTATACCAATAGTCACCAGACGACCAATCCCTATAATACATTGTAAGAATGTAGCCGCGGTCCCTGCAGCGATCACCGCCGCAACCACTCCGGACGCGCCAGCAGTTAACGGTACTGCGAGAGTCGCACCAAAAGCTAAATATGCAGTGACCACTGCCGCGCCACAGGCGATAAGTGTTGAGGTAGTCTCATTACCCAAAGCCGGGAATTGTAACGCTCTGACCGTTGCCTGAGAGGCGTGATAAGCGGTGACAATAGGCACTTTGGCAACGATAACGTGAGTAACGCCACTTTGATTGCGATGGGCTATTCGACGTGAAGGACGTATCAGTAAGCTTTGCGTGCCATCAAAGTAAACAATTCCCGTATGGCGGAAATCACGTAGACAGTCGAGCTGATTCGCCAGAGCGATAAAATCAAAGTCACAGGTCGTCTATAAAAACTCATCTGTAGCTCCTTTGCAATCGATATTGTTTTTTATTACATCAGATTAGAGGATATTTCAGATTTCTGAGGAAGATATTACTTCCCCCCAGCTAATTATTGCGAAATGGCAAGTCAAATAGCCTGATGGACCAGGCTCTAAGTGTTTAGTGGCTCAGTTACTCCATAACCGTTGGCGCTTTATGATACCTTCGGGCCAGCTGCTGATACTGCTGCGGCGTATCGATATCCCAGCGGATGCCTTCGACATTCACCGGGACAATACGTGTCGCCATCTGATCGATCACATCACGCAACGTTGTGCCCTCTGGGGCAGAGCGGATCAGATCCGCCGCCGGTTGCACCAGCAGAACCGGATGGCCTTTTCCCTTTTCGTAAGCCGGAATCGCACAGGTTTGTGCATCGGTACTGTTCCACAGTCGCTGATAAATCCCGGCCGTGACCTCCGGCATGTCCCCCAGTGCCAGAAAGAAGCGGGAGGTATGAATATGGCTGACACCACACTGCACCGAGGAGAACATGCCACGTTGATAATGTGGATTAAATACCACCTCAATCGCGGGATGATCGCAATAACAGGCAGCCAGTTCATCACCACGAAATCCGGTAACCAGAATGACCCGATCACAAAAGGTGAGCGCACTGGCCAGCGCACTATCCAGAATCGTTCCTTCGCCCCAGGGCATCATCATTTTCCATTTGCCCATGCGGCTGGAGAGTCCAGCCGCCAGCATGATGCACTCTTTATACACGACATTGCTCATTATGATTATCCTGCTTTTCTGCCGCCACTTATCAACGGCAGGTGTTATCAATATTCACTATTTCAGGACAGCTTTAATCGAAGTAATGATCGGCTGATAACCGGTACAGCGACAGATATTGCCCTCCAGCGCTTCTTTTAGCTCATCGTCACTCGGTGACGGGTTAGTATCCAGTAGCGCTTTCGCGCTCATCAATATGCCTGGCGTACAAAAACCGCACTGTACCCCGCCGTGACGCACAAAAGCATGTTGTAATTTTTTACCGATCGGATCGTGCTGGAGTGCTTCGACAGTCATTACCTCGGCACCGTGACACTGGGCGGCCAGTAACAAACAGGAGCAGACCGATTTGCCATCGAGGATCACGGTACAGGCACCACACTCACCCACTGAGCAGCCCTCTTTGGTGCCAGTGAGTTTCAGATCCTCTCGCAGAAAATCGATCAGCCGGGTATTATCATCGACATCGCGGGCAATGCGAATGCCGTTTACTTTTAGCTCAATATGATTCATGCTCATGCTTCCTTATTTTTCTGCTCTGCCATCACTTCCTGCAACATCTGCCGGAACATATCGATAAATACCGGTACTTTATAAGGGGCTGACCAGCGGCTACCGATCGCTTTTTCTACCTTGTCGTGCAGTATTGCAGCCGCATAGTCGATGGTTTCGTCATTTAACGGTTTATCGATAATCGCCTGTTCCACCTCATGTAAACGCTGGGGTTGCGAGAACAGCGCACCATCCACCAGCCGACACAGGCGAACCACCCCTTTATCGACCATGAACTGTCCGGTTAAACTCTGACGGGTAATATTCAGCGCATTGCGTCGGCCAAGCTGCAAATAGCGATTGATCAGTGGCTGCTGCATCGGTACCGGGAGAATAAAGCGCGTCACCAGTTCATCCGGTGCAATACATGTGCGATAACCGCCAGTGACAAATTCACTGACCGGCATCCGGCGCGATCCACGCACGCTGCGCAGTTCGACCTCTGCGTCATAAATAATCAATGGCGGCATGCCGTCGGCACAGGGCGCGGCATTGACGATATTGCCCCCCAGCGTTGCGCGGTTACGCAGTTGCAGAGAACCAACCGTTTTACCGGCGGTGACCAGAAGCGGATAGCGTTGCTGAACCAGTGGGTGCCTGACCAGATCGGTAAAGCAGACGCCCGCACCAATGGAGAGTCCGCCCTCAATATCAAAGATCTCTTTTAGTTCAGCGAGTCCGGCAATATTGATCAGCGTCACCTCACCTGACATCATCCGCGCCTGTACCAGTACATCTGTGCCGCCAGCCACAGGCATCGCCCCTTTCTTTTCCGCCATCAGCGTTAATGCCTGTTGCAGGGTTTGCGGGATACTTAATGACAGGGTGTTAAGGCGCAGAACCTGCTTTTTATCCTCCGACTCCAGCATCTGTTCACTCTGGCGTTCCGGTTTTCTGAGGTTATAACCGAGTCGTACCTGTTCAAGGGTCAGCGGCTGAGTGCGGTTAGGACGCCCAATGGCAAAACTGACCGCATTGTTGAGTGCGGCAGCCCCCAGTTCTAATACCGGCTCGCCGATCACTTTTGCCCCCATCGGCCCGGCTTTGTCATAGTTTTCGACCGCAATGATGTCGATGTGAGGCATATCCTTAATGGTCGGCAACAGGTAGGTATCGAAATTTTCCGATTTCACGACACCCTGCTCAATGTTGAAATCTTCCAGCATGCCGTAACCAATCATCCCCTGTAATACGCCACCGTATACCTGGCCGTTAAAACCGACCCGATTAATCACTTTGCCGACGTCGTGGGTTGCCACAACGTTATTGACGCTGATTTTGCCCGTGCGCATATCCACCGCAACATCAGCCACCTGACAGCCGTAAACCCAGGTAAAATAGGGGCTGCCACAGCCTTTTTCCTCATCCCAGTGAATTTTCGGTGCGACATGCCAGCCATAAGCAGAGAGGTTGGCTCCCGTCGCGCGGGTCATATCACACACCTGCTGGAAACTGAGGCTAAGTTCCAGATTATGGCGGTTGAATACCTTGCCATGTTGCCAGCTGATATCGTCAATACTGTCCACCTGCAGCGTTTCCCGGATAGCATCCGCCATGCGTTGCTTGATTTTATTGGCAGCGCTGAGGATCGCTTGTCCCCCCATCAGCGTGCCACGGGAAGCCACCGTCGAACCGCCATCAGCGATCATCGCCGTGTCGGGTTCACTGAACATCACGCGATCGAGCGCGATACCAAACGCTTCGGCAGCCAGCATCGACATGGTGGTCTGGAGTCCCTGACCATTCTCGGACACCGAAGTAGAAATGTTGACGCTGGCGTCGGCATTGACCTGAATCAGCGCAGAGGAGGCATCCAGCCCTTCCGCCCCCAGTGAGCAGCCACGATGGCTCAGGGCGAAGCCGATACCGTAACGGATCGGGCCACCTTCGGCGTTAAGCCGCTTATAGTGTTCCCGTTTGGCCTCATAATCCGCTTTGTGCAGCGCCTTCTCCAGTACCTCCTGGGCTGAAACGGTGTGTTCACTGAAAACCTGCCCCGCCATACTGGTATCGCCCTGTTTGAGAATATTACGCAAGCGAAATTCAACCGGCGATAGCCCCAGTTCACCCGCTACGTCATCCATCAGCGATTCATTGGCAAAGATCACCTGCGGGGCACCATAACCACGGTAAGCGGAGGTATAGTTGTTGTTGGTATAGACGCCGATCAAATCGACACGGACATTAGGAATGTTGTAAGGCCCCGCCGCCTGGACAGAGCTGCGCCAGGTGACAAAGACCGTCTGTCCGCAGTAGCTACCACTGTCCGCGAGTATCTCTACCTTAATGGCCTGAATACGCGCATCATCATCCACACCAATACGGTATTTCATTTTATAAGGATGGCGTTTGTAGCTTTCACGCATCGATTGTTCGCGGTTATAGGAGATCTTGACCGGGCGACCGGTGAGGTGTGTTAGCAGCGCCGCACGACAGGAGACGTTATCAATAATGTCATCTTTTCCGCCAAAGGAGCCCCCCAATACCGAGCGTTTAATGTTGACTTTCGATTGCGGTAAGTTGAGATATTTGGCCACCACCGCGCGAGTACGATGAGCGTTCTGAATCGACCCCTCAACGGTCATGATCTGTTGGTTATTATCGAGGTAGGTGGTAATCGATTCCGGCTCAATATAGCCATGCTCCTGAAAGCCGACTTCGTATTCCCGTTCGAAAATCCGTGTGGAGGCAGCGAATCCAGCGTCAATATCGCCTTTCACCGTGTGGTGACGATTGACAATATTGCTCTCAAGATCACTGTGAATCAGGCGTGCCCCAGGTTTTATGGCTTCCTCCGTGGAGGTAATCGGCTCCCAGGGGGTGTAGGTTATTTTGATTTTATCGACGGCAATGCAGGCGGCTTCATAGGATTCTGCCGCCACAACCGCCACCACATCCCCGCGATAGGCGATTTCATCGTCGATAATCGGCGGGTGATCGGCAACAATCGCCCCTAGCTTGCGCTGACCCGGAATATCATTCCAGGTGGCAATATGCACCACGCCGGGGACATTTTCTGCTTCTGACAGATCAAGCGCATCAATACGCCCGGCGGCGATATCCACGTAACGGCATACACCGTACAACATGTTATCCATTTTGATGTCATCGCCATAGATTGCTTTCCCCATCACTTTAGCCAGCCCATCCACGCGGGCCACCTCAGTGCCAACAAGCAATGTATCCATAGTTATTCCGTCTCCATACACAAAGAAAGATAACGGAATAAAGCAATGGTTATGCCACCTGTCGGAAAAAGGGTGTTCAGAACTGCGTTATGAGAGATATCTCTAAAAATAATGATCGATTTACAGAATAAAACGCGGATAGTACCGCCGCTGATTATCAAAAAGAGAGGCTGTATCTCAGTATGATAATACCCGTGCTGCGGGTGATTAATCTGTCGGGTTAATAAGCCATGTGCCTGCCCGGGTAATATTTAACGTCTGTTGCCGAATGTGATCATTGCCTTGCAGGGTGATTTCATAATCACCGGGTGGCAGTTGCAGTGAAATAAAGCCATTACTCTCTGGCTGCAGGTCATGAGGCTCGCCGTTCAGCCTCAGTGTTTCTCCTTTTTCCATTCGTATATAAACCTGAGCTATCGGCTCGGATGGCAAAGCGATGGCTGGTGCGGCGGGAGGGTCCGCCGTTGATAATGATACCTTAGGGATGGCCGGAAGCCGGGGACCGCTCATGCTGTGATTAAATCTCATGCCACTGGCAACCATTCCGGTCAGTATCACCGCCGTTACCATCCCCGGGACTTTATAACGTTGCCAGCCATGTGTTGCCAGCGCAGGATCTTGATCTTGTACTAACGGCGGTGTCGTTTCCGCTTTTTTTATCGATAACACATCGTCAATACCGTAAATTGGCGTGTTGATCAGTTTGGCAAATGCTTCGATCGATTGCGGACGATCTTCCATATGCAGCGCCAGAGCGTTATCCACGGCCTGAAGCAACGACAGTGAATAACCTGGCGGTTTACGTTCTACCAGTAGCTGATAGTTATCCTGAATGCCACGCACGACACTCACCGGTGGCGGTGATCCTACGATCAGGGTATGCAGAACCGCACCGACCGCATAAATATCGGTCCATGCGCCCTGTTCACTTTCATTATCGTCACTGTACTGTTCAACAGGCGCATACCCCGGGCGCAGCATGGTTTCTGTGCCATCAGAGAGATGGCTGATGGTTCTTCGTGCCGAACCAAAGTCAAATAATACTGGCAGGCCGTTATCCTGAATCTGGATATTATCTGGCGAAATATCACGATGCAGATAACCGGTATCATGCAACGTTTTTATTGCGCCTAACAGCATCGGCAATATATGGCGGATCCATGCTTCATTAATAAGATACGGTTGTTGTTCACGCAGACGACTTAATATCGTGCCGCTGTAAAACAGAGTAGCCATATAAGCGGTGTTATTTTGTGTCCAAAAACGCAGCACGTGTAACAGATTAGGATGGTTAAAGCACGCCAGTATGCGCGCTTCCTGAATGAAGCTGTTTAATCCAGCGGAGAAAGCCTGACTGAAACGTTCGTTACGCAATACCAGTGCCATATCTTCATTACGTACTGTCATCAGTGATGGCATAAACTCTTTAATCGCAATGGTACGCTCCAGTTGGTGATCCCAGGCGCGATAGACAATGCCAAAGTCACCACCACCAATCATTTCCTGAATTTCAAATTCATTAAAACGATATCCGATCGGCAGCGCGTTCAGGACAGCGTGGTTAGGCTGGTGATTTGTCATGTTAAGACTCACTTTCTGAAGGTATTATCCGGCAAATTGACAATAAAATCGGTTCTGCATATAGCCGATACAGACAGTCTGGACATGGGCAGCGCGGAGAAATGGCAGCGTACAGAGAGTACGTGAGACTTTCGGGCGCTGCCCAGAGCCAAAATGGCAGATAAAACAGTCCGATGGGACAGGCTTTCAATTCTGCTAATCGTCTGAAACACGCATCAGTCACCACGATAAATTAACCGGTTTAAGGTATTCCCCGTTCTTTTGCCCATCATATTGATTTTCAATGAATCTGCCATCGTAACAACCAGGCCGCAAACAAACGTCTCCTCACCATAAGCCGGTACACCCGCGGCAACACAAATCGTTGCAGCGCTTGATTTATCCGTGATATCTCTCTTATCGCCATCAACAAACTCACTGTATTTTTTGAGTGCAACCTGTCCACACTCCCGCTCCCGACCAGTCGTACAGGCATGGTAAATATCGTTACTGGTATCAGTGAATGAGATATCCAGTGCTACCCATCCGCCCATATTCATAAATGCGGTCGCTTTTTCTGCACTGTTTATATCCGTTGCACCATCTGCTCTTGTTGCCTTGCCAGTATAATCCCACGGATGAGCCGTTGGTTTTACAGCAAGCTTCACCGGCTGTTTTACATCATGATATTTATTGAGTTTAATAAAATTTTCTACAATTATTTTCAGCAAAGGCTTTAATTGTGAAAATAAAGCGTCACGCTCAGCGTAAAATTGCTTATTGATTAATGATCCCTGTGTCACAAATTTATTCTGGTACGCCGACTCTATTTTCAAAAGAATATTTTCAATCTGCCTGAAATACTTTTCATTAATATTAATAGCATCATCTGACATAATATCACCCTATGAAGTTAGTATAGATACAAT
Organism: Enterobacteriaceae bacterium ESL0689; assembly: GCA_029433525.1. Lineage (NCBI taxonomy): Bacteria > Pseudomonadati > Pseudomonadota > Gammaproteobacteria > Enterobacterales > Enterobacteriaceae > Enterobacteriaceae bacterium ESL0689. The sequence continues at coordinate 49,224 of JAQTIF010000001.1, forward strand.
TTCATGGTTTTCATTGCCTAATTTCACTATGAAATTAGCAACGATGACTAAAAATATATTGACTCTTCCCCAGTAATGAAAAGTGAATTGTCCTGAAGTACGGATATCGGAAATAATTAAAAATCTGCACCATAAGATATTCCTGGCACAAGGAGTTTGAATACGGACTGCGCATTAACGAAAGTCAGAGCCTGACCTGTCAGACGCTGCCACTGCGGACTCCGACAGCGCCGGGAAACCGCAGAGTAAAGATAGTACATAAAAAGATGATGAGTGAGTTTCATGCTGCTAATTTTTCGTCGTAGCAAGCGAATAGCCCGTTACTTGCTATTTCACTGGCGAGGGCTGGCCAGTCCTACTGTGTACATAATAATTAGCTGTTTTTCATATACTTCCCAATAACATGATCTTATCCGTTTGTATTCAAAAATATTTTTCGATAAGAATAGCTACCGCACGAATCATCGCCACAGGCGGATCCATTAAGGAAGGATGATCATCTCATGTTATTGATTGCGTCTATTAATTAAAATACATAATCTCACCTGATCGCCAGGATTTATTGCTATATCAGATTTTTTTCGGATTAATCTTTATCATATTTTTTCAGTAAAATTCCCGGATGACGCTTCTTTATAAAATGTAATGTAGATAATAGAGGATCAACTAACGATAACATAGAACACCGGGATTAAAAATTATCGTTTTTTCATCGTATTTGTGATAATCGTCATTATGTTAGTATGTTTCTGAACAAAACAACAAGGTGGCATTGAGCTCACTATTGCACAGAATGAAAAGATTACCAGTAAATAAATATTACTATCATATAACTTTCTGAAATAATGAATTGGTTAATGCTATTTTGTGGTAACAAATAGGGTAAGAACAACAATAAAAAAAGAGATGATCATTGCATACAGGCATCGCGATGATCGTGAAAATATCGCTGGCCGATATCCCTGCCAGCGATAATACGACATCATAACAACTCAGAACAGATAGCTGACGCCGGTCATTAGCATACCGGTAAAATCTTTATTAACCATCGGGCTATCGCGTACTTCACTCGATAAGGCGATGCCACGGACTAAAAACGAAACACGCCATGCTTCATCGATATGATAATTAACAGACATCTCAATATAGGGCGTCCAGCTGCTACCCGGCTGGTATCGTGCCAGTCCACTGCGCGCCGATTCATGTCTGCTTACGCCATAGTAGTAATCGTTATGATTCGAACTCGCCCAGTTGACGCCAACACCGGGTGTCAGACGCCAGTCACCGAAAGCGATCGGATACAAATAGCTAATATCACCTAATATACCATTACTGTTATTGAGCGTATCGCCGGAAATACCCAGACGAAATTGCCCTAAAACCGGGTGTTTATAACGGTAACTGGCTCCCGCCATCAGTGTGGGATGACGTTTATCTAAGCGTTTCATGGCATGGCTATCGCTGTCATCCGGATCAAAACCTAATGGCATATAACTGGCATCGATACTCAGGCTCTGAGACTGATCATTCCAGAGATATATCCCACCGCCGAGCCCCCGGAAGTAGCCATACTCACCATCATAACCCAACATCGGTATCGGAAGCACTTTCGCTGATGTTTCTTTATAAGGACTTGAAGCCACCATTGCGGCAGCGCCAAGTGAAAACTCATCTGCCTGTGCCATCATTGTGGTACACAGTAAACCTAATGACAATATTTTCAATTGCTGCATAAAAGATCCTTTTTATTCCGGGATAAGGCATGAATAAATGATGCGATACTCTGATCTATTGACTCATGCAATAGCAGTGCCGTACCAATTAACACCGCGTCAAAGCCTGCCTGTAATGCGGTTACTGCCTCCTGCGGCTGACGCATGGCACTGGCACTGATCAGTAAAGCAGGGTGACAGGCTCGTGCAGACTGATAAAGCGCAATACTATTATAAACTGAACCATTATCTTTTTCCTGCTGGCGAATATCACGATTACAAATTGCCAGGATGCATCCGGCTGGCAAAGATAACCCTTGCAGTTGAGTAATCGCATCGGCCTCAATGAAAGGCGTTAATCCTGATGCTAACGCCTGAGATGCCAGCTGCAATAACTCCTGCTGCCTTAACAACTGGGTACTGAATAATACCGCCGACGCACCCGCATCGCGACTTTCTGCTAACTGTGCCTGACGAGTAATAAAGTCTTTACGCAAAACGGGCACCGCCGTTTCCCTGGCAATACTTTCGAGCATCGCCAGATTACCATGATGCCAGCGTCCCGTAGTGACAGAAAGACAGGAGACGCCGTGCGCCACATAGCGACCTGCGATCGCCAGAGGATCACGTCCGCGTAGCAGATCGCCACACTCCGGGGAGAAGGGTTTGACTTCAGCAATCAGTGGCGCTGGCGCTGAGCGTAATGCCTGAATGAAGGCGCTCATGCTGTCACCCTCCGGAGCTGACGACAAAACTGCTGAGTACGCTGTAGAACTTCCAGCCCCAGCCCGGCGTGCAGGATCTCCCAGGCCAGATTGCGTCCTGCCAGCAATGAATCAACCTTGCCAGCGACCCACAGCGTAGTCCCCGCGTTCAATGCTACCGCGTCCAGTGCTTCATCACAATCATTGCCTGCCAGAATTCGCTGTAATCGATCCGCATTTTCAGCCGCGTTGCCACCTTGTAGTTTCGTGATATCTCCCTTGCGGGGAGGTATTCCTACCGTATCGACCGTTTCATTCCATTGTAAATCTCCCCGCGAGCGCACCCACCAGCAAGGATTACTGCCAAACGGTAACATCTCATCAGCCCCTGCCAGCGAGTGCGTAAACAGCAGATTATCCATGCCCATTTCACGCGCAGTACATGCAAGGGTTTGCAATAATGCCGGGTCCGAAACACCGATGACTTGCCCTTTCAGCGCAAACGGACAGAGCAATGGCCCCAGACGATTGATCACCTGACCGACCAGTTTAAAGGGCAATGGCTGACACAAGGTCACCAGTTTGCTGCAAATCGCCGGATAACGGGCAATCGGAACAAAACCAATCCCCAGCGTCTGTAACATCTCTTCGAGGATTTCATCATTGCCAGGAACCCTGATACCAAGACGCTCCAGCACATCCTGAGATCCTGTCTGGCTGCTGTAAGCACGGGAACCGCTTTTCAGCACCTTAACCCCCGCGGCGGCGGCAACAAATGCGGCTGTCGTAGAGATGTTAAAGGTGCTAATACCACCGCCAGTACCAACAATATTGACCGCACTGCATGTGCTCTGAAGCACTGTCTTCGGATAGGCTTGTTGCAGATAACGCAGGAAAGACAACGCAACATCCACCTCGAGGGGTCGGCTTGAAAGTGCGCTCAATACTGCCAGCACGACCTGCGGGGATTGCTCCCCATGATCGACCTGCTGCCAGAAGGTGATCATCTCCTGCATATTGAGCGTTTGCTGGCGTGTTAACGCGGTAAGAAATGCTTGCCGGTCCACCATATGCACCTCCTTTCGTTAGCAGAAAGCTGATCAGGTATTGACGGTTAGTTTGAGCTTGCTCTCAACAAATTCCGTAATCGCTCCTAATGAGCTGAACAGTTCGACATTCAGCTCTTCCGGCTGCACCACGATACCAAAATCGCTCTCCAGCCACGCCACCAGCTTGAGCACACCCAGACTGTCAATAATGCCGAAATCCACCAGATTCATGTTTTCAGCAAACTCTTCTGGCTGAATATCCGGGGCAAACTCTTCACTTAAAAACTGGGCAATAATCGCTTTTACATTCATATCTCATACTCCTTTTAAATAACTCACCATAGAAAGCTGTATTAATTTTCTGCTGTTTGTTGTTGATTAATCTGTTTTTCCACGCTGCGACGACACAGCTTGCCATTGCTGTTTTTCGCCAGCGGCTGGGAGCATAAATGGTAACGTCGGGGAAGCGCGTAAGGGGGCAGATAGCGCGCCATATGCTGGCGTAATTGCAACATACTCTGCACGGCGGCACCGTATATCGCTAACTCTAGCTGGCGTTCGCCATCATGTTCGGCGACAAAAGCGACAGCCTCATCAACCCAGCTGCAACGCAGCGCGTTCTGTTCCACATCCAGCAGGTCAACACGGAACCCATTTAATTTAACGATCCAGTCGCTACGGCCAAGAAAATGGAATATTCCCTCGTTATCAATGCGAACCCGATCGCGGGTACAGAAAAAACGCTTACCCGCAAACTGCCGGAATACTTGCTGATTCAGCGCTTCATCACCATAGCCTTCCATCAGCGTCGGACAATGCACCCACAGCTCACCTTCCTGTTGTGTGGTGACCGGTTGCTGATGTTCATCCAGTAATCGCCACTCGGTATATGCCAGTGGATAGCCCAGCGGCACCGTACCCGTGATGGGCGTTTTGGGGCAGTGATAATAAAACGTGTCATTGGTTTCACTGCTACCGTAGATGTTATAAAACTCAGCGTGCGGAAATAGCGTCATCAATTGGCTCAGCAACTCACCGGGCATCGGCTCTCCAGCAAACAGAACCGTGCGCATTGCCGGATAGCGTGCCTCGGGATCATGTGCCAGTAACAGACGGAGTGATGTCGGCGTTGAGTGCCAGAGCGTTGCCTGTTGATGCAGTACGAACTGGCTAAGCCGCGCGCCACTGTTCGCTTCATTTTCCTGGGTAAATACCAGCGTCGCCCCACAACGGAATACCGCGAAAAGATCGAGGAACGTCAGATCAAACGCCAGCGGTGCATGATTGAGCAGGCGATCCCACGGTGTGATCCCGAACGTGTCAGCCACCCATTCGGTAAAGGCGTGGATCTGCGCTGCGCCAATATGTACTGATTTCGGCTGACCGGTAGAGCCTGATGTATGCAGGATAGCGGCCAGGGGTTGCTGGATCGGCTGTTTGCTGGCACGCCAGCAAGGTGGCTGTTCGCTCATGTTAATCAGCGCTAAACCCAGTTCGCTGGCCAGTGGCTGTACCTGTGCTACCGTCTGCGCATCCACAATCACCACCGCAGGCTGAAGAGTCTGCAGAATGGGCTTTAATCGCTCAGCCGGGTAAGCGGCATCCAGGGGCACATAACATCCCCCCATACTCAGTACCCCGAGGGTGGCCTGTAACGCGGCGATGCTTTTTTTCATGATCAGAACGCAGCGGGGATTTTCCACTGATAACGGCGGTAATGCCGCGGCCAGTGAGCATGCACCATCAGCAAGTTGCTGGTAGCTGTACTCTTTTTCAGCACAGATAACTGCAGTTGCCTGCGGATCTTCCGCCTCCAGAACCCAGGCCGCTAATTGTTGTGGTAAAAATTCACTCATCGTTATAACCCCAGCATCGTGGCCAGGCGATTACGCTGAATGTCTGACGTTCCGGAGTAAATCACGCTGCCTACGGCATCACGCAGCTGCTTTTCAATCCCCATCTCCGCCATATAACCCGCACCGCCAAACAGGGTGACAGCATCCATCGCCGTCGCCACATTGCTTTCGCTGATCACCAATTTGGCCGCCGCAATATCACCTGCGGTATTTTTGCCGGTATGCAACGCCTGAGCCGCCCGGTGCAACCAGTATTGTGCGGTTTCTACCTGCAGGTACATGTTAACCATCCGGTGGGAAATCGCCTGGTTATGGCTTATCGGTTTGCCAAACTGGGTTCTGGTTTTTGCCTGTTTCAGGCACTGTGCCAGGCGGCGTTTCATTTCACCGACCTGACAGGCAAAGACACACAACACTTCCCATTTCATGACAAAATCGAGAATGGCAAAGCCCATGCCGACTTTCCCTAACAACTGTTCCGGACTGACAAAAACGTTGGTCAGGTACATATCACTGAGGGGCGAAGTTTTTAATCCCATCTTGTGACTTGCCGGGCCGATGACGACACCCGGGCTTTTGACGTCCACCAGAAAAGCGCTAAATCCCCCCAGCGTGCCACGGCTGCGGTCAGTACAGGCATACACCACCACATGATCCGCTATCGGGCCATTAGAAACAAAGATCTTGGTGCCATTGAGTAACCAGCCACCCTCATGTGCGACGGCTTCAGTACGCATCGCAAAGGCGTCAGAGCCGCTTTCAGGTTCGGTAATCGCGTGAGCGCCAATCAGTTCCCCGGCGATAATCTTCGGTAACAGACGTTCGCGCAGTGCCGGAGAACCAAATCGTTCCAGTGGCAGGCTGGTGCTACACAGGTGAGTGCACAGCGCAAAACTCAGTCCACCATCCAGACAGAGTTCACCAAAACAGGACATGAAACGCGCAGCCTGCATGGCATTCAGTCCCACTCCTCCCGCTTGCTGGCTATTCAGCAGGCCGGTCAGACCACCGGATTTCAGTAATTCCCAGCGTTGCTGACCAAATTTGCCTTGTAAATCATCTGCCAGCCATCCCTGATTAATACGCTGGCTCCACTCAGTCATACCGTCTAATAAAGCCGAAAATTGCTCTTCGGTCATTGATGTCTCTGCCATCGGGTGATCACTCCTGGTAATGTGAAAAAATCAGGCTGCCATTAAGGCCGCCAAATCCCAGCGAATTACTCATCACCATCGGGGTGTTGAGTGGTAAGGGATGGGTGGTATCGGGAATACGAAAATTCATTTCCGCAACCGGCGACTGACACGTAGCCATCGGCGGGACACACTGTTCACGCAGGATCTGGATCGACAGCACCGCCTCCAGCGCACCAGCACTGCCCAGTAAATGGCCGGTTCCGCTTTTGGTGGAACTGATGACTATCGACTGTGGTGTCTGGCCAAAGACCTGCTGCATCGCTTGCAATTCATTGCTGTCATTCGCCTGGGTGCCCGTGCCATGACAATTGATGTAGCCTGGACGTTCATCACCGACAGAACGCAATGCCTGACGCATCGCTCGCACCAGGCCATCCGGAATCGGTGCCGTCAAATGGTGCCCGTCCGCCGCCAGTCCACAACTGCGAAAAATAGCCAGCGGGGTGGCACCCCGTGCCCGCGCATGATCCAGATCCTCCAGCACCATCATCGCGGCACCGTCCCCCATCACCATGCCTTTACGCTGACTGTCAAACGGGCGACAGGCATCGTGCGCAATCGCCCGCAGCGCATTAAAACCAGCAAAATCAGCCTCACGGACCTGATCACATCCGCCGACCAGCATCAATGGCATATCTCCCTGCCGGATGCGTTCAAAAGCATGGCTGAATGCAGCCACACTACTGACACAGGCGCAGGAAAAGACACTGACGGGTCCACCCGCATCTAATAACCGCGCTAATAACGTCGCCGCGCCGTCTAAGGTGGCATATTGCGCCTCTTCTGCGCTCTGACTCGCGGCGAATCGATCCATCGTGCCACCGCTGGTGGTGGCCATACTGATGCCCATTTGCGCCCGCATTTCTGGGGTGATTCCCGCCTGTTGCAACGCTTCCTGAGCCGCCAGCCAGCCATAACCGGCGCAAGGTAAACGCTGATAATCGGCTTCATCCAGAGGCCAGGATGCTTGCAGCGACTGTTGCCATAACGCCTGGGGATCGACGGTATAAGCGCTTTGCGCACGAAAATCTGTACTGTCAAAATGTTTCGGAGCCGCAGGCAAAGCGCCACCCGCCAGCAAATATTGCCATAGCGCCGGAAGGCCAACTGTGTCACGGGTTAATGTTCCCAGCCCCATTACTGCTACCGTTTTTTCTTTCATCCGTCTTTTCATCATCTGTTCAGCGATTCAGACGCAAATGAATCATTGCGCCTTCTGCTGCCGCAAAGGTATTCAGAATCCACTCGCCACTTAATGATGCCCGTATCATTTCTGCCAGCTGCATAATCGTTGTCGTGCCTGATAGCTGGCGTGATCCGCAGTGGATAGCGTCAGGAGAGGGAGCATAATGGCGGTCAATATCCTGCTGCAGCGACTCGGCAGCAGATTGTGGTGCGCTAATGGAAAGGATGCGGCAGGCTTCACTGCCTGCTCCCGCGTGCTGTAGCTCATTCACCCATCGTTGTACCATGCTGGCGTGCGATCCTGAAAAACGCTTCAGTCCCAGCACTTCTGCCAGTACCCTGGCATCGCGCGCCCGAGCGCTGCTTTCGGTTTCCAGCAAGAGTACATTCATATGGTCGCTATCATGACCATCACCGCTCGTCTGTTGCCGATGTGCCTGCAACAAAGGAGAGAAAGACTCATAACCCACAACTATCACACGCTGACAACGTTCTGCTAACAACCAGTCCCTGGCCATCATCAATGCATCCATCGCGGCCAGTTCGCCAGAGACAACCGCCGCCGCAGGCCCTAACAGAGAAAATTCAATACTGATCGCCGACAGAGGAAAGCTATGTGTCGCTTTGGCAAATTCGATGGCATCAACCGCGCGTGGGCCTTTCTCGCGCAACGTGGTCAAAATGTTCTGCGTCACACTCATGCAGCCGTAACAGGCGCCGGAAACCAGACCGGTTTCTTCACCGGCCGTGCTGATATTGTCTAATCCCGCGTCATGAAATAACTGCTGGCATAGCTGTAATAATTGCGCAGACGCCGCCGTCTGACGCCGATGCTTTATCTCCCTGGGGCGATCGCACGTTTCCTTATGCGATAATGGCTCTGGTAACAGGCTTATCGCACCCGTAATAACTATCCTTTCCGTCATGATTAAATTCAGCCACCATAGTTAAAGGTTATGATTAGTGTTATTGCTATTTTATGTATCCGCGTTTTAACCAGTGTAATTAAAATAAACATCACGGTGTATTTAATTGCATACTCAACAATCACAAAAGATAACGCAGATGAATAAATAAATTACATTCCGCCATAGCCTGTAGCATCGTCACGATCAACCATGATTATTGTAAAAAAACAATACTGATTTGTTTTTCGATGACAAAAAGTGATAAAAGATACTTAATATATGACAAGGAAGATAAAAAATCGCCAGCAAAAGAACTTCTTATTCACAATATAATTTATAAAAAACAAGATGATATGCGATGTAGCGAAGGTTTATCATGCTATTATTTTAATATTTAACATCATTGAGCATTCATTGTAATACTGTGTACTGCGCTTTTTAATATAGCGTATCCCAAACTGCAAAGGAAAAGTACGATGAGTTCAGTAAAATCCTCATCACCAGAAATGGCACAACGCACTAGTGCTGGGTCAGCTGATGGAAATATTGCAATATTCAATTCCATCGTAAAAAAATATAATATGGACGGCTATCAGTTTACTGCAATAAAAAACGCCAGCTGTTCAATACCTACAGGAGAATTAACCTTTGTCTATGGTCCTTCGGGCAGTGGAAAATCTACCTTTTTAAATATGCTCGGCATGCTGGACAGGCCTGATGAAGGTAGTATTACCATTCTCGGTCAGGATGTCCTGACAATGGACGATAATCAGGCGGCTGATTTCCGTTCTAAGCATATTGGCTTTATTTTTCAGTCGTTCAACCTGATCCCGGTACTTTCGGTACGGGAGAATGTTGAATTTCCGTTATTACGTCATCACCTGTCACGTCAGGAACGGCGTGAAAAAGCGGAATATTACCTGGAGTCTGTCGGACTGAAAGACTACACCAATCGTCGATTGGGTGAGATCAGCGGGGGTCAGCGTCAGCGTGTCGCCATCGCCCGTGCGCTGGTGACCACTCCGGCGTTGGTCATTGCCGATGAACCCACCGCAAATCTGGATTCTGCCACCTCAGATGAAATCATCCATCTGATGCTGGATATGCGCAGCCAGTTTGATACCAGTTTTGTTATTTGTACTCATAATGAAAGCCTGCTCAATGAATCAGGGCGATTAATTCATATTGTTGATGGGGAACTGCAGGATATCGGAGGTCTGCAATGATCTGGCTAATCGCACTACGTAATTTACTGAAGAACGGCCATCGTACATTTATTACCACTATCTCTATCGGTATTGGCGGTCTGGCGATGATGCTGTTTGGCGGATTTGTCACCTCCGTCTTTTATGGCGTGCAGACAGGGCTGATTCAGGATCAGGGACAATTGCAGATCTATCAGAAAGGTTATCTGCAATACGGTGCGGCCGATCCTGATAGCTACACCATCAATGATTATCAGGCGGTCTCGCGGTTGCTACTCAGTGATCCGCAACTACGTGAGCAGATCACCATTATCACGCCACAAATTTCCCTGGCAGGCATTGCCGGTGTGGTAGCTACCGATAATAGCAAAACATTCATTGGCCGCGGGATTGTGCCACAGGACATCGATAAGATGCGGACGTGGGATGGCTGGAACGTTCAGGTCGTTACCCCCCCTACCGGACTACGGGAAGGTCAGCAGGATGGTGCCGTTATCGGTATCGGTATGGCTCGCCAGCTTGGCCTGTGCAAAACCCTGAATATTCCTGATTGTGAAGATCCACCGCGCCTGAATAAAACCATTTCCGATGAGCAGATCGACGTTAATCATCTGATGTCTAACGAAGATAAAGCGCAGCTCAATCAACAAACGGATGTGACCAGAGGGCCACAGCTAAATCTGCTGGCTGCCAGCACCGAAGGCGCACCTAATATCGTCAGCGTGTATGTTAATAAGGCTCAGTCACAATCCAACCGGGCGATGGATAACGCCTTTGTGATGATGAATTTTGATCTGGCACGTGAACTGCTGTATGGCGATCAGCCGCGAGCGACGGTTATGCTGGTACAGTTGCGTGATCCTGGTCGGGTGGAACAGGCCAAAGTGCTGATTCAGCAAAAGCTGGATGCCAGCGGTTTGCCACTGGAAGTGTTGGGGTTCAGCGAGGTTGATCCCTCTTTTGAACGAATTTTTAAAATGTTCTCCTTTATTTTTGGTGTCGTCTCTCTGTTCCTCGGGATTGTCATTATTTTCACCATTACCAATACCATCAATCTGACTGTGATGGAGCGAGTGAGTGAAATTGGTACTATCCGTGCGATGGGTTTCCGGCGCAGCTTTATTATGCGTATGTTCCTCGCGGAAAGCGCGTTGATGGGGCTGTTTGGTGTGATTACCGCATTGGTCATGACGCTGATCTTCAGCAGTATTATCAACAAAATGCAGCTACACTGGACACCACCGAGCAACGCTACGCCACTGACGATCAAGCTGATGATCCTGGAAAATCCACCACTGGTGCTGGGTATTATGGCTTTTCTGCTTGTGCTTTCCGTCTTTGCCGCAATCTGGCCAACGTATAAAGCCTCACGCATGAATATCATTTCTGCCATCCATCATGTCTGAGAAAGAGAGATTCGTCATGCGCAAGATAACGCTGAAATTTTTACATCTGGCTTGTGTATTTGCTTCATTCACCAGCCTGGCTACCCAGGCTGATCAGGCCCAGGATATTCTGCAACGTTCAGATGTGATCCGTAATCCACAAACCTCATTTGTGGTTAATGTGTCACTGAAGTTGTATGAAAATAACCGGTTGACTGATCAGAATCGGGTCACCACGCATTCCCGACATAACGCCAATGGGCAATTCCTGACCATCGTACATATCAATGAACCCAATCATGATCGGGGGAAATTATTACTACGTAACGATAATATCCTGTGGTTCTATGATCCTAAATCCAAAGCCTCAGTGCGCATGTCCCCACGCCAGCGCTTGCTGGGTAATGCCTCAAATGGTGACGTCATCACCTCGAACTTTACCCTGGATTATGCGGCAACCCTGGATGGCGAAGAGTCGATCACCGACGGTGATCGTAATCTGCGTCCAGCATGGAAGCTGCAGCTGAGTTCGACTAACGACTTTGCGCCCTATAAAAAGGTAGAACTGTGGGTGGATAAAGAAAATGATCGTCCGCTGAAAGGGAAATTCTATGGCAACAGTGGCAAGTTGCTGAAAGTAGCATGGTATCGCAACTGGCAGCCGGTCTTTGGTACGGTTCGGCCTACCGAAGTGGTGATCGGTGATGGCTTTAATCCCAATAAAGTGACGCTGATGCAGATGAGTGATTACCGGGAAAAAGATCTGCCGTTATCCTGGTTTAACAAAGAGTGGTTGTCTCATTTCACATTGCAGGAGGGCTAATGGGTTTGACACGATCGCCCCTTTATCTGAGTTGTCTGTTAGCCAGCCTGATGGTACAGGCCAACGACAATGTTCCGTTGTTGCCTGACTCGACGCCAGAACCTCTGGATAACGCGACTCACCATCCGTTAGGGGCGTTTAGTCTGGAACTGAAAAGTCAGGCTATGGCAGACTGGCAACCTCATGATAGCGCTATCACCAGCGGGCGGCTCGCCGCCCGTTTATATGGTCAGGGGGACCTCAGTGGTCCCTTTGGCATTGAGCTGAATACCCGGCTGCGCACCCAGGGCAATAGTCGGGAAGATTATCAGGTACAGAATAATATCCGTCTGGATGTGCAATCACTTGCTTTCAGTTATACCCCCTCCTCTTCCTGGCGATGGGTGGCCGGACGTACCAATATCCGTAATGGTGTCGCCAGCGGCTTCAATCCCACAGATTGGTTTAAGAATAACAGTCAGGTGATCTTTGAGAGTCTTGATACCGCTAACCGACGTGAAGATCGTCTTGGCGTTGTCGCGCTGGAAGGCGTGTGGTTAAGTGAAGAAAGTGTACTGAGTTTTGGCTATCGCCCCGACTTACATGTCCATTCTGACACGGCTGCCAGTAACAGCAACATTGTCGGGCTCGGTCTGGATCGCACCAATAACAGAGACGCGGCTTTTGTAAAATATGCCCCCTCACCTGCCTCCTGGAACAATCTGTCGCTGACCCTGAGCTCATTATATGAGAGAGATCAGCCCAGTCTGGGAAATGAGGTGAGCGTGGCCATGCTGGACAATGTCGTGCTGTACAACGAATGGTTTGCGCAACGCCGGAAAAATCTGACTGACGAGGCCCGGCGATCACAGGCAGGCGACAGGCGAATCTACCATCAGCTTGCCAGCGGTGTGACATGGTCAGTCCCTGAAAGTTTTGTGGGGAATGAGGATATTGCCATTAGCGTTGAATATCACATTAATGAGGCGGGGATTAAGCAGTCACAGCTCGCGGCCTGGCGCAACGCGGTTGCCGGCGGCAATCGTCAGGCGCGCCGTATCGCACAGCTGGCGTCAATCCGACAGGAACCGTTAGCCAGGCAGCAATACTTTGGCCGACTGGCCTGGAATGATTTCTGGGGAGACAACGATCTTTCATTCATCACGACCGTAACACCGATGGATGGCAGCGGTTTTGGCCAGCTGACGCTTAGCGCGCCCATCCAGCCCAATATGCGTCTTGATTTACAGGGTTATCACTATTTTGGTAGCAGCAATACTATTTACGGTACTGCCGGTCGTAAAGACGGCTGGATGCTGTCGTTCATTATGACGCTTTAATTGTATGGGGATAACGTATGGTGAAGAGATTATTGATTGATGATGACGTTGAACACGCTTATCTGCTTCAGCAAGAGATGATACGCCATCATATTAATCTGTCATTTTGCCATACGCCTTCTCAGGATCTGAAGCTGATATTTGATATGCTGATTTATCGTCTCCGTTGCAAAATCCACCATATTACGATGGATGAAGATTTTATCTATACCGTTCGCGCTCACGGTTATATGCTACGCGGCAAGCTGTCTCTATCGCCAAATAAAGGATTGCTCTAAATGTATAAATGGTTTTCTTCCCGAACCATCTTTTCCATGTTATTGCTCAATACGATGGTATCGACCTGCGCTCTGGTTATCGTATTAGTATTTTCTCTGCAGCGTGTTGCCGATGAACACCCACGAAGATATCTGGCTAAAACACTGTTTTCTAATCTGGTATCCGGCAAAACACCCGATCAACTCACTCAAATATCTGTTGATGGCGTACAGATGGAGATAATCCCGCAAGATAAAATGTACTCCAATGTATACCGTACTTATCTCCCTTTGTTAGAAACGGCGTTGCATGATCCTGACGGCGTTGCCATGAGCACTAATGACGATCAGTACGTGGCTGCGGCATACAATGAAGGGAATTTTATTATTTTGCCGATGATCGGCCATTCATTGTCTTCCCATGCCATAAAGCTGCTCTGGTGGGTCGCAGCGGCGATTATTGTGATATTACTTGCCAATTTCTACTCTATCCATTTGTTAACCCGCCCCTTTATCGAACTGCGACGCGGCGTGATGCATGCGAATAAAGGCGATCTCAAGTACCGAATCCCGCTTGAACGAACCTATGGTGAGTACCACAGTCTGGCGGATAGCTTCAATAAAATGCTGCATCATATCAATCATATTCATGAAGCGCGCCGTCACATGCTGCTGGCGATCCCGCACGAATTACGCACGCCACTGGCGCATCTGAAAGTACGTAAGGATCTTATCACTGATGAACCTTTGCGACTGGCGATCCTCGGAGATATCGTTAATGTGGAACGGATCCTGGATGCCATTTTATACACCGAGAAAACGCATGTTGGTGAGGGCAATATCAGTCTGTGTAGCATCGATCTGGTGAGTTTTTTCAACGAAGTCGTTGCGGAACAGAAGAACAGTAACAGCATCATTAAGCTGATAATTAATACTGTTAATCCGGTGTTTTATAGCCATTCCACCATGATGATGGTGTTAATGCGTAATCTGATCAGTAACGCGGTCTTCTATGGCCAGTCAAAACCTGTCACCATTACGATTGATGATGATAAAAACGGACTGCGGATCACCGTAGCCGATCAAGGTATTGGCATTGATAAGGATCAGATCCCTTTTCTTACTGAACCTTTCTGGCGCGCTGACCAGTCACGTCAGCGTGAATCCGGCGGCTATGGGCTGGGTCTCTATATCTGTAAAACCATCGTTGACGGATTACACGGAAATTTAGTGATCGACAGCGTCAAGGGACAGGGAACCTCGGTTGTGGTTTCTTTTCCCGATGCGTTTACCCCACCCACCTCTTCTATATCAACCTGAGCAAAGGAGGATTGTTATGCCGGCATCCCCTCAATATCTGGCGGCAACATCTTTTCTGGATTACAACACCGAAGCTGTTCAGCACTTTATCAGACAAATAGTGCCGCCCGATATGGATGATAAACGCGCACAGGCTATCGCACTCTATTATGGGGTGCGTGATAAAATCCGTTATGACGTTTATGATGCGGCAATGGACAGTAACGGTTTTCGTGCCAGTAGCGTTGTGAAAGCAGGCAGTGGTATGTGTATCCATAAATCATTGCTCTACTGCGCTACCCTGCGTGCTATCGGTGTCCCTGCGCGGTTGTGGTTTGCCGATGTGCGCAACCATCTCAGTTCTCCGCGTCTGCGTGAATATGTTGGCGGCGATATTTTTCATTTCCACTGTCTGGTGGAGCTTTGCCTTGAAGGGGATAACTGGCTAAAAGCCACCCCGGTATTTAACTGGCAACTCTGCCGGTTATATAAAATGACGCCGTTAGAGTTCGATGGTTATCATGACAGCATACACCATCCTTTTGACGAATCAGGGAATAAGTACATGGAGTTTGTCAATCAGCATGGCAGTTTTGATGATTTACCTTGCGAGTGGTTACTTGCTGGTTTGCGTGAACATCATCCCGGAATGTTCAGTATCGAAGGCCGACGTTATCGCAAACACTCACTGATAAACGATATGACTCACGACGAGGCGCAAACCCCGTCAGCACCTTTATCACTGAATGCTTCGGAGAAAACCACGCATACGCGGCGTACATAAGTGAGAAATTAACAATATTCTGTGACAGAAGGCGAAACAATCGGCAATAGCTACAAGGATTAATCCTGTTTTAAAGCAACCGATAAGGACCCCGCAGGGCCCTTATGATAACCCGCACAGGCCACTTAACTCTCCAGATAACGGCTGATCCGTTGTACCGCCAGCTCAGCCGAATGTAAGCACCCTTCCATAGTGTGTCCTTCCAGGTAGTCACCCGCAATAGCCAGCCCGTTAATTGGTTCGATACCTGCCAGTATTTCTGCTTTAACACGGGTAAAATAAGGTGCATAGGCACAAATTCCGCCCAGATGACGTGTTACACGCGCAGTCACAAGCTGGCCTTCAATGGGTAAGTGTCGGGAAAATGCCTCTTCAGCCAGCTTAATAAGTTGCTCATCCGTGCGATGTAATACTTTACGCGCCGCTGCCCCGGAGAGCGTGAAGCGTACCAGTTCAGGCTGGTAGAGTCGGTTAGCCGAGCAGTGCCCAAGGATTGAGCCAGGCTCAAACATGATTGAGTTGATCCCATCACGGAACACCGGGCGATCATAACGCGCATTGATCATCGCCAGCGGGAAATAACGGATTTTATCAATGGCCGTCTGAGCCTGCTCAGGTAATACCAGTAGCTGTTTGAAAATATGTGCCGGTACGGCTGAAATCACAGCATCTGTATCAATTCTCTGTTGACCTTCGGCCCCATTGACCACTAATCCCGTAACTTTGCCCTGGCTTATCTCAATACGCGAAACCCGCTCACCAAGGCGAATATTTTTGTTATCGGCCAGCCCCTGGTGAAAACGCTGGATCCCGCCCTGAATCGCAAAGTGTTGTCCCTTACCAAAACCGGAGGTAAATAGCGTTAACAGCGATGGATAAACTTCTTCCGGTTCCGCGGCTCCCATAATAATCGAGAACATGCGCATCGGCCCTGCCACCAGCGAAGGGGCAAACTGTGCCGCGACCGATTGGTGATCCCATTTCTCTTCAACCTGTTCAATGAGCCCCCCGCTATAGTTCAGCTCATCCGCATGTTCGCGTGAATAAGTGAGGAAATTTTTCAGTTGCAGTGAGCCGCGCAGTCCTAACTGCATTGCCAGGCGCAAGTCACCACTTAACGTGCGGCGTTTATCCAGCTTGACCAGTTTATCCCGCAGCACGATATGAAAGTCAGGATGTTGCATATCGTACTCGTGAATATTGAACTCGTTTAACAGTGCGTTAAAACGTGTCCATTCTGAAGAGAAATTCTTCCCCCCGACTTCAAATAGGGTCCCCTCTTCAATACTCCCGGCGGCTCGTCCCCCGATATGGTCAGAAGCTTCATAAACCACACTCGGAATACCTTTCGCCGCTAAAAAATGCGCCGCCCCCAATCCGGCAATGCCGGCACCGATAATATGAACTGTTTTCATTCAGCCGAACTCCCTTGTGTTATTGTCTGTTTGTTACGCTGGATCCGGCCACTAAGCATTTCACAACGAGCAAAACGCTGCCCCGCCGCCCATAAATCTGCACCACGATTAAAGTGGCGAGCCTCGCCATTATCCTGTTGTGGCTCCATCTGCAAATGAAAAGCGCTGCCTGCCGCCAGCGGTAGAAAAGTCTGCATACTGACGCCCATTAAAATATCGCGTAACCGAACGGGCTGATCATAGTTAAGGCTGCGCTGTAGCTGCATGAATGCTTCTAACAGATACAACGGATGTGTCTGATGATGACTGTCGGCCAGTAGGTTGTCCGGATGTGGCAACAGCGCATGACATTCATATCCTGTTGTTTCGAATGGATAAGGCTGGCCAATCATCACATTTTCCGGACGCTTTTTATTGACTTTGGCGCTCTCAACAGGACACTCTGCGGTACTGTGTAACTGTGTTACCTGCGTGGCGGGCAACGGAATAAAAAACCACTGCATACTGGCGCGATCCTGCGAATTTTGTGTGACAGCAATCTCACATTGCCATCCCTCACCCTGTGGCTGACATGTGCCGCGCAACCCGACCGGGCTATCAAACAGGCAATATCGGATGAAACGTGCCTGCATTTCGCTCGCCAGCCATTCTCCCGGCGGCAGTAACCGTTCAGCCAGTTGATGGCCACCTTCCAGCAGTAACAGTCCAGGAACATGATCCTGGGGATGATCGAAAAAAAATCGGTGTTGTTGATCAATCAGCAACCGGGCGGCACCTTCACCCTCAGTGAAACGTAATTCGGTTAGCACCTGATTCTCTGCTCGCTGGCGCAACCTGGATGTTTCAGTCATGCTTATCTCCTTGATGTAACAGATGGATATAGGTGGCTAGCGCAGTTGTCGCGCACTCTCCCTGTGCCAGGGCATCAGCAACCACGGCACACGCCTGGCTGCCAACAATCGCGATGTCTGCCCCGAGATCAAACGCTGCCGCAACATCTGCCGCGCTCTTCAGACCAAAGCCCAGTGCTATCGGCAGGCGGCTTTCCGTTTTCAGGCGGGCTATTTCATCGCGGATCAACTGTGGTTCTGGCGCGGCACTTCCGGAACGGCCAAAATGAGAAACCAGATAAATAAAGCCTCCTGATTGCTGTAATACTTCGTTATGCACTGCATCACGACTTTGTGGATACAATGTGCCGATGATCGGCAACATGGCATCGGCAGCGGCGTGATAAAAAGCGCAGCGGGGGCGAGGAGGCAAACCATGGGGCAAGACAGCGGCCGCCCCCGCTTCGCGGAAACTTTGCAGAATATGAGTGACATTCTGACGGGCAAAAACGTGGCTATAATCAAGCAGCGCAATAATATGAAGACGAGAAGAAAACTCGGCAATCAAGGGTAACAGATCCTGCCATACCACACCTTGCGCCAGGGCTCTGTGATGCGCCTGGCGTACCGTTTCACCGTCGGTAAACGCATCAGGAAACGGCGCACAAAGCTCTACAGCATCGACACCATTGTCAACACAACAGGCTAGTAGCTCCCGCGTTTGAGCAAGTCCCCCGTCGCCTGCCATAATCAACAGACAAAGAGCACGCTGACGCAGGGGCGACAATGGCTGTAAATGTGTGGTCATTTTCCCTCCCGGATACCAGGCGCTTTCATCAGCTCACGTAGCGGCTCGCCAATCATTCCATGACTACGCGCTGCGCTATCGATATCCAGCGCTTCAATGCCGGGGATCGCAGCGAATTGATCGATATTCGCTGCCGTGATCCCCCCCGCCAGCCAGATGCGTCGTCCTGCCAGACGAACCAGCAGCGGATCAATAACCGAACGAGGTAATGACTGACCGGTACTGCCAATTTGCTGACGATCGACAAAACGATCTATCAGGTAGACATCCACACCCGCCGCATCGTAATCCGCTAACCAACGCAACTCCGGGCAGTCGCCGTTATCACTCACATGTAAGGTCTTAATAATCTTTAATTGCTGCTGCTTTAACCGCGCAACATCACCCGGCGGGGTGAAACCGTGTAACTGCAGCCATGAGATAGCGCAGCGCTGCAACATTTCGCCCAATAGTGGAAAGATCGGCTTGACGCAAACGGCTACAGGTTGCGGACCATGACAGGCTTTTACCAGCTGAGTCAGACGCTGTTCGGATAGTGTACGCGGATGCTGTTCTACCCCCGTCCACAGGCCGATATAATCAACGGCAACCTGATTAGCAATCGCGATCTCACTTTGTTGGGTGGCACCACATATTTTTATTTTCATTTTCCGCTTCCTGTAGAATCACCTGATACTCCTGAACTATTAGCATACCTCCGATAAATAACACTGAGTAAATCATTATCTGTATTTAGAGATTCAAGAATAACAATTCATCACAAAATACATCTAAATATCCTCATAAGCTTTTAAATATTAATCATCGCTGCCTGGCACCAGTTATCATTTTTTGTGATAAATATAAATAAAAATCACATATATATTGAGTTATGGCGCAAATAAGAAATGAATTGCAGATTTATTCATTTGTTTTATCTTATCAGGATTGTTAGTCTGGCAATCAGTAGTTATCACGCCTTTGTTAGCGCTGGTGAAATATATCTTTCGGCGATTTATTTCTGGCCAACATATCATTGCCAGATTAAAAATGATAAAAAATATTCTTACGACAGGAGAAATATTATCGTGACGGAATGCAAACCCCGCCTGTTTTCATTATGCAGCACAACATTACTGGCCAGTATTTTCATGCTTAATACTGAGTTATTCGCTGCCCCCTTACCGGAAGTTAAAAGCTGTAATGATGTCTTGCTCGGTGTTCAGCACCGTTATCACGGATATAATAGCTGGCGGATGATCAAAATGGACATTACGGATGAACATGGCAATGTCAAATCACGCACGATTACTGCCACCCACAAGAACAACGGCATTAACCGTATCTTGCGTAGCCGTGTCGTCGCCCCGCCTGAACTGGCCAACGCTGAATCTTATGTTCTTGATTATACAGAAGATGACCAAAAAGATCGTATCTGGCGCTATCTGCCTGCCAGCCAGAAACTATTAGAAGTACAGTCGAAAGACCTCAGTAGCCGCCTGTATGGTTCTGATATGAACATCGGCGAAATGATGACGCGCATGGCGCGTGATTATGATTGCCAGTTATTGAGTGAAGGCGAATATCAGGGCTTGCCGGTTTACAAAATCCATGTCGAACCGAATAACGAACAGGAATTGCTGCGCCTCGGCCTGAAAGATGGTGAGATCTGGGTTGAGAAAGGCACTTTCCTGCCCGTTTATAGCATATTTAATGCCGAAGCACCGAATGAACAACGGATTTTCGAAACCTCTAATCAACGTTGGGTCGACGGGATATTCGTTGCTGAAAAATATCAGATATCGACACTGAAAGATGGTCGTAAAGTTTCTCAATCAGCATTTCAGGTTTATGGTGAGAGCTTCAATCTTTCTCTGCCAGAAAGCTGGTATGACGTCCAGGACCTGGGTAATGAGCAATCGACCTGGCGCGAGTATCGCTCTCCTAACTACCATTTAGAAACATTGCCATAATGCGTGTTTTCTCTGCCTGAATCTGCGTACTATCTCCGCGCCTGGCGCGGAGTCCTTCTGATTAAGGATTGATAATGTAATGTGGATAATTAATTTTATCGATCGCACGATGACTGCGTTTCTTAATTGGGTTTTTCTCAATCGTCTGAAAAGTGCGTTTTTGTTATTGTTACTGGTCGCTGGCTTCGTCGGCTATGGTTTGCCTCAGTTGCAACGCGACGGCCGTATAGAAGCGTTTATGTATGATGAAGATCCAGCATTATTGAAATATTACCAGCTCCGTAAGCAATTTGGCCAGGATAATCGTATAGTCATTACCGTGACAGGTGATGATGTATTCAGCACCCCCTTTATTAAAAAGCTCGCCACACTGCATCTGACTTTACAGAAAGAGGTGCCTTATATTTCGGAAATATTCAGCCTGTATAATATTCCGTTTATTGAATATGAGAATGGCGGTCTGTATCTCGAAGAGCTGATGCGTAACGTGCTGCTTGAAGGGAAAGATCCCGCGGCACTGAAACAGCGAGTACTTTCTACCCCTCTCTATCAGAATTTCGTGATCGACAAATCCGGTAAAACAGCGGCCATTATCATTGAGCCTTACCGCTACACCCCGAACCAACATGACTGTGTTGCCGATCCTTCGGTGGGCAAAACCTGTCGTTCCGATAGCCAGCAAAATGTTAAGCGCGAATTTCTTGCTTCGTCAGAATATTCAGAGATGGCACATAAAGTCGCCGAGATCACTCAGCGCTTTAATAGCGAGGGATTTGTTATTCATACTGCCGGCGCGCCGATCGTCAGTAATGAAATTGTCCAGATTATCTCACAGGATATGCCCCGCTTTACCATCGCCTGTATTCTGATCGCTATGTTGTCGATTGCGGTTATTTTCCGCAGCGTGATCATCACCATTGGCGCACTACTGGCTTTTGGTTGCAGTGTCTTGACCATGCTGGCTTTAATGGCAATATGCGGTGTTGCGATTACCCCACCGACACAGTTTCTGATCCCGATGGCATTGACCATCATGCTTTGCGTGTATATCCATTTTATGCTGGCCAGTATTGAGCTCTGTAAGCCCGGTGTATCGCGTAGTTCCTTGCTGTCCCACGCTATGAAACACACCCACCATCCGATCCTGTTCAGTATCCTGACCAGTGCCGATGGTTTACTGGGCTTTTTATCTTCCGATCTGGCACCTATCGCCGCGCTGGGTATTTTCGGGATGCTGGTCACCGTTGGCAGCTACTTTTTTGCTCTGTTCTGGGGAGCTCAGGCACTGGCTTTCCTGCCAGCACGTTATATTAATAGTGAACGCACTAACGTAGCCACCTCCCGGCGCTGGGTCGTTGCCATCGGCAGCCTCGGCATTAATCACCCACGGAAAACCATCGCCGCATTCAGCCTGGTCGTTATCGCCGTCATTTCTCAGTTGCCACAATTGCGTTTCTCCCACAATTCACTGTTATGGTTGCCTCCGGATAACGCCGTGCGTCAGTCAACAGAGTTTATCGATAGTCATTTCAACGGTACGGTGAATATGGAGCTGATTATCATGCCACAAAAGGGCTACGATTTTCGCAGTGAACCGCTGCTGAAAGCGATACAACGCGCGGTAAAACGTGTGTATGACGAAGTCGATATTCCTATTGGCCGTCATACCAGCCTGGTCTCCTTTATGGATGAGGTGAATGTGGCGCTGCATGATGGCGATCAGCGACAACGCACCATCCCCTCACAGGAACAAATCTGGGAACAGTTCTTACTGCTGGAAGGAGAAGGTAACTCGACCATCATGCGCTATGCCAGTATCGACTATAGCCAGGGGCGTGTGACCTTCCTGGTGCCCTGGCTGGAAGCAACGCGCTACAGTGGCGTATCAGAGCAGGTTGACCAGATCTTCAATCAGGAGCTGGCGAATATGGCCACCGTCAACGTTACTGGTCTGATTAACTTACTGGCGAATACGTCCAGAGCCGTCCTCGACAATATGGTCAGCAGCTATCTTATTACCCTGGCGATTATCGGCGTGCTGATGTGTTATTGCCTGCGCAGTTATAGGATGGGATTCATCAGTATGATCCCTAACGTTTTGCCGTATGTCTTCGTACTGGGGATCATGGCGATAGCCGATATTCCGATGGATACCTTCACTATTCTGATTGGCGGTATCCTTACCGGTCTGATCGTCGATGAGACATTACATATGTTTTATACCTATCGCCATAATCTCATCTTACACCCGAAAGCACAGGATGCGCTGCGCGTCACCCTGGAGGAGGTCGGTAACGCTTTAATGATGACCTCCATCGTGGTGATGTTTAGCTTCTCCGTATTCCTGCTTTCACATATGAGTAATATCCGTAGCTTTGGCAGCCTGATGATGACCGGGGTTATTTTCGCGCTGCTGGTCGATATCATCCTGATGCCTGCCATGATGATGTTACTTCCAGCCCGTCATGTGCAGCTTAAAGAGACCTCACATGCCACAGCTTAATCAACAAGAACATCCCACCTCACTGCGGGCTTTTCTGAGGGGCGTACCGGTCGTCGAACGCATGATAACAACGCCACGGGATACGATTGTCGCTGATTACGTCCGGCGTTATGCCGGACCGCCCGCATGCGGACGGGCAAGCGCAGAGCCGGTTGTGCGCTATATGATCAGTGAAGAGAAACTGCCGGTGTTAATGGGCTGTTTCGGTGATGAACAGCGGGTGCGGGAAAGGATCCCGCACCTGCCGCGATATTTAACTCAGGCATCACTGCGCCAGCTTTTGGCACATACCGTATCACCGGAGACGATGAGTCGCCATGATATGCCGCCGGGAAACGCATACGACTGCACTCTGAAACGTCTCCCGGTACTGACACATAACCCCCGACGATGCAGGTGCCTATATTACCCAGGGATTTATCTACGCGCGCAATCAACATGGTGAGTGTTCACTCTCGGCACACCGTTTATGGCTACTTGATGAGCGTCAGATGGGGGTATCCATTTTAGCGGGTCGACAACTGGCTATCCTGCATCAGCAGAGCTTGCAGCAGGGACGCCCGCTGGCCATCAGTATTAATATGGGTATGCCTCCGGCAGCGGTCATTGCCTCATCACTCAGTACCGCGACACTGCCGACAGGATTAAGCAAACTGGCTTTTGCCGGTGCCCTGGCGGGAATGCCGATTCGGCTGACGCCTTGTCTCACCCAGGATGTTGACTGTCTGGCTGACAGTGAAATTATTCTCGAAGGAAGTCTGGGCAGCGAGCTGGCTGATGAACGCCAGACAGGACGACGTTACAGTATGCCTGAATTTGCCGGTTATCCCGGTAAGGCCAACAGCCATCTGGCGGTATTTACCCTCAGCCATATCCATATTCGTCATAGTGCCAGTTATCCGGCACTCATTGGCCCGGGACGTGAACAAGCGGTACAGTTAGGCATTGCCGGTGCGTTTAATGCCTTGCTGGGATTGCCGGAGGCGCTCACTCAGGGTATTGCTGATCTGCGTTACGCCCATGCGGGTGGCGGTATGTTATTACTGTATATCGCCCTGTATCCCGGTTTTAATCAACCTTCACATATGCAACAAATTGCGACCGGGATTATGACACTCAATCCCTTTACCAAGCTGGTCATATTTGTCGATCAGGATATTAATCTACACGCTGATGAAGATGTGTTGTGGGCAATCACCACCCGCTGTCGGCTGGAAGCGGATTGCCATCCTCTGGCTTGCTTTGCGCAGCTGGAGATGGACCCTTCACAAAAGGCAAAGAAATGGCGGCAATCATCCCAATCTCTGGCACAAAAAGTATGGATTAATGCCACAATTCCTGATGAACTATCAACAAATTTTCAACGTGCCTACAGCGAATTAACATACCCGACAACAGCATAGCCCCGGCTGCGCACGGTGCGAATAAAATCGACCTGTGCGCCGGCGGCCCGAATTTTATTTCTCAGACGATAAATCAATGCCACGATCCCTCGCGAATAGATAGCGTTACTGGCATTGCATCTTTGCAATAACTCTTCCCGGCTTAAAACTTCACTTGGCGTTTTACCCAGTGCCAGCAAAATTTCAAACTCCATAGAGGTGATATCAAGAATACTATCATTGACAAACGCCTGAGCTCGCGGGATATCGATACGTAAGGTATCGTTGTTGATTTTTAGCAGGATTTGATCGCAACTTTTCACTGCAACAGGCGATTCGGCTTTAATGTCGTTAAATCGCCGCCGCACGGCATTAATGCGCGCAATCAGTTCACGAGGTTCGAAAGGTTTAGCAACGTAATCATCGGCCCCCGTCTCCAGCCCAACCACCAGATCTACCAGCTCGGTTCTGGCCGAAATCATAATCACTGGGATGTCACACAATGGCGCAGGTAAACTGCGGATAGTGCGACAAATTTCCAGGCCATTGATACGCGGCAACATAACATCAAGCAATATCAGATCATAACTATTTGATTGTATACACTCTAAACCTTCCTCAGGTGCATGTACGACATCAAGATCGATAGCGTACATATGCAGCACTGGCCTCATGGTTTTGCCTAACTCTACATCGTCGTCAATCATCAAAACTCTCATGCCACATATCCTTATCGCTGTGTATGTCTGATTTGATTTAGAGCCTGACCCATTAGACTATTTTACTTGCCATTTTGATCCTGGGCAGTGCTCGAAATCCTCACGTACTCCGTGTACGCTGCGGTTTTTCCGCGCTGTCCGGTCCAAACTGGCTACGTCAATAACGCCTACAGGGATAGGCTCTTAGGATGATTATTATGATAGTGCGTAACACGCAATACCATCGCAATCTTCACTAAACTCTACTATTAGTAGTTCGCATAGTAAACGAAGCTATCAGAGAAGCTATCAGAATAGAAGAAAATATCCGCCGTTTTATCAATATATACTGGCATTTATTATGCTAAATTTATCTACAGTACATATTTTAATATGAAAAAGGCTATATTATCACTCGAAAACGAATGAAGTGAAATCCCCCACGCGCAAAACTCCTTACGAATGACTCAGCGGAAAGGCCGTGGCGCCAGAACACCGCTTGTTTTCATATAAAAATATACCATTAGATATCAACAACATAAAAGAGAGGGGGCTGACAGGATATTTTTTAGCAGCGAATCGACAGACTAACACACACAGACAAAACTGTCTGTGATACAACAGCCCCGACAGAGTTAAAACGAAAATATAAAATGCGCGCTAATCCTTTATCCTCAATAACCCGTTATAGCTTTGCTAATAACAGAGGAAGTACCTCTGCAAGATCACCCACCAGATAATGATCGGCATATTTTTTTATTATTGGTGCCTGTGGATCGCTATTAATAGCGATAATAATATTGCTATTGCTGATTCCGGCGACATGTTGTATCGCACCGGAAATGCCACACGCCAGATATACCCGTGGTGAAATCTGTTCGCCCGTTTGCCCGATCTGATCCTGTTCGGTGAAAAAACCAGCATCGACCAGGGCGCGCGTTCCCCCTAATGCCGCCCCCAGCTTATCAGCAAGCTCACCCAGCAGCGGCCATTGTGGCTTGCTAACACCGCGTCCTCCCCCGACAACAATCTCTGCCTGAGATAAGCGCGGGCGACAGTTTTCACTGATATGACGCACGGTGCTAACTTTTTGTACTTTACCAGCCACTGCCGGACAATCTGTCACCGCATAGCTCATGGTGGCCATGTCACCCCCCGTGCCCTCAAATGCCTGGCGACGTAGTGTCCACACATGGTGTTCTGTCAACGACTGGACGGTCAGCAAGGCCTGGCCAGCAAATACCGGTCGCTGACAGCTATCAGAAGATAAAATATGAGTAATATCAGTGATCATATCACAATCATGGATTGCGGCGATTCTGGCTGCCAGCGGACGTATTGCTTTCCCTTCCAGAAATAACAGATGGCTGACATCTTTCAGCGCAGGCAGTAATGAATCCGCCATGCACGCCAGATCATCACAGGCATGACGCTGATCAAACCAGATAACGTTCATCAAGCCGACCGGTAAGGTTAACGCTTGTGGCGCAGTCTCTTCAGCCAGAATAACCACACTGACAGTATCAGACCAGCAGGCTAATGATTGCAACAACGTTGTTAGCGCACTCCCAGCGGTATCTTCCTGCCGTAAAATGATCGCACTATTTATCGTTTTCAATTTATCTCTACCTCATAATTTAGCAGTGCGACCAAATCATCCACTGAATGCAACTGCTGTGCGTTACGACGGGTAATCTGTGGCTCAAGTGACAGATAAGCCTGCGTTACCTGTGGTGCGGTTTCTGGGGTCAACCACTCCAGTGCCTGTTTACGCGACCGCAAAATAGCAGGCAATGATGCAAATCGGGGTTCCGCCAGACCAAGTTCCACGCCGAGGACGGCCGGGAGCGAAGTGACCGAATGTAACTGGTACTGTTCGCCATAACATTGCAGATGCAGTTGCTGTTGCTCCCAGCGCAAATCACTGACTGGCTGTATCTGCGGCCAGCCGAGAAAACCCGCTACCATTCCGGTCATCGCGCCGCCTTGCCAGTCGGCGGTTTGTTTACCCAGCAACACCAGATCAACCTGCTCTTGCTGCGCCAGTCTGGCTATTTGCTTTGCTACTGCTAAAGGTTCACAGGCGTCAGTCATCTTGATGCCCAGCGCGCGATCAGCCCCCAGCGCCAGCGCCTGACGTAGAAGTGCTTCCGGCGAAGTTCCCATCGCAAACGCTAAAACCTGACCTTCGCCCTGTTGTTCCCTGATACGTAATGCCTGCTCAAGTGCCACCGCACAAAAATCTTCCAGTTTTCCTTCGCGCACGACCGCACTGCCGCAGGCCTCGTCCCATTCGGACGCCTCACAGATACCCACTAATATTTTCATCGTCACTCCCTCCGCCTTACATTTCCTGATAACGTGGACCACTTCCTCCTTCGGGGGGCGTCCAGCGTAGTGTTTGCTCCGGGTCTTTGATATCGCAGGTTTTACAATGCAGACAATTCTGACTATTGATCGTAAATACCTGACCATGATCACTGTGCTGCCAGCTGAATACATTGCCAGGACAGTAGTTGATAGCCAGTTCGCACTGTTGTGGGGTGAGCTGCTGGTGTTGCAGATGACAAGGCTGAGATGCCCGGGACTCAATTCTGCTCAAATAAAGCGAAGAGGCATAATCGAAACTTAATTCATTATCAGCCGGCACCGCGGTAAACACCGGGGTTACCGAATCGGCCCGCGAGTTCTGATAATCAGCTAATGCCGGAGGAAAACGCCAGGGGAGACGCCGCAGGCCAGGTCGCCCTGCCGTCCACCACACGACGGCTCCGGCAATCGTACCGTAGCGTTGTATCGCCGGCGTAAAATCTTGACTGGCAGTTAACTCATCCCATAGCCAGGAGTGATGTAGCGAGGTGTAAAACGCCTGTTCCAGTTGCTGATCATCAGCCGGTTGCTGCAACCAGGGATACAGCACATCTGCCGCCAGCATCGCACTTTTCATTGCCGTATGAATGCCCTTCATCCGTGCTGGATTGAGTGTTCCGGCAGCACATCCCAGTAACATGCCGCCAGCAAAGGTCATTTTCGGCAATGCTGGCAATCCCCCTTTGGTTATTGCTCGTGCTCCGTAACTCAGCCGGGTTCCGCCTGCTAACAGCTGCTTGAGACGCGGATGATGTTTTGCGCGCTGAAAACTGAGGTAAGGGTTGAAATGGGGATTGTGGTAATCCAGATCCGCAGCCAGGCCAAGGGCCAGACGCTGTTGCGGAAGATGATAAGCAAACATCCCACCACTGACCTGTTGCTGATGTAGTGGCCAGCCAATAAAGTGCTCTACCCGTCCCTGACAATGTACGGTCGGATCGATTTTCCAGACTTCTTTTAAGCCCAAAGAATAATGCTGCGGCCGACATCCCTTCGCTAAATCGAAATGCTCAATGGCCTGACGCGACAGAGAACCCCTTGCTCCTTCGGTCAGTAATATCTGACGTGCCAGAAAATGCATACCGGCAACAAATGTACTCCCGGGTTGCCCCTGCGGATCCCGGCCATAGTCCCCGCTCTCTACGCCACAAACTTTTCCCTGTTCATCAAAAAGCAACTGGCGACCACATACACCGGTCAGAATATCACCGCCTAACGCCGTGACTTTCTCTGCCAGCCAGCGACACAATACCGATAAATGAATTAACCGACTGCCATGATGAGAGAACACGTCAGGGATCATCAATTGAGGTATTGTCATGGCATGTCGCTCATTGATCAGCACATGTAATTGTTCCTCTTTATCGGCAACCGGTTCACTCACGATCTCCTGTTCCCAGCCGGGCCATAGCTCATCTAATGCCCGCATATCCATAACCGCACCGGATATTATATGCCCGCTGATCTGTTCCGCTTTTTCTAATATGCAGACGGATAAGGTTTGCTGATATTGTGCTGCTTGTTGTAATAACCTTAATGCCGCAGTCAGACCTGTGACACCGGCACCAATAATCAGCACATCAACATGCATACTTTGCTGCATAAAAGTGATCCTGTGCGGTAATGATATGTCGAAATATTAATAACTGGAACTGCTACCATCCGCATGCAGATTATGCGCTTCAGGGCCAATCAGTGCGGGCAGGAAAACACAGAGTAATTTCATACGGGTGGTGCCCGCCAGGACATGTTTGTCATGTTCATTGAGTGAATACAGCACACCAGGATAAATTTCATGGCGTTCGCCTGTGGCGATATTTTTGATCCAGCCTTCTCCTTCGATACAGTAGCAGCTTTCCAGATGGTTTTTGTATTCAAGTACTGATTCTGAGCCTGCATCAATAATCGTTTCGGTCACTGAGTAACCTAAGCCATCTTTTTCAATCAGATAACGACGGCTTTTCCCTGCGCCCCAGGAAATATCACGGTCTGTATTAATCAAGTCATCTAATGAACGAACTATCATTTTTTCATCCTTATATATTAAAGTTAATGCCAGCATTAATTTAAATTAGCTGAACACGTTACTCTTTATATCAAATTTATATCGAAAGATGTGATGTTGTAATATTAAAAATTATATCTATAAAGCATGAAAATCACATTTTATTTGCAAAAATATATAAGATTGAATTTTTATTTCATTAGAATAAAATAAAACTGCTATCACACCATATCAAATGATAAATTATCGGATGAATGGACACCATTGAGAATTTTCTCATTAATAGTTGGGATCAGTAGAAATTTGTGTCGTGAAATATTAAAAATGAATTCGGTGAGTGGTGCGAAATGGCGCGCTATTATCTGCTCAACGTGCAGGGCAAAATGCCAGGATTGTTTTTCTGGATGGCCTTGTGGCATTGGACGTATAGTGTATTTTTCTGACTCCACTTGTCATATGCCACGCGCAGCATGGACGAACAACAACCCATCACCGCTATCGCCGCATCTCATTTCGTGCTGATACTCCGCCAATTCAAGAAGGGACATAGGTGCTTGTCACGACGGTGAGTCATTGAGGCACTATATCAGAGAAGCATTTAACAGCAGGACGTCAATGGACGAATGTTTTGCACGTAGATGCTTCGATCTTTGAGAAGGGTTGATTTATTTCGATAGTGATATTGGCGCAGCCAGTCTGGACACGAACAGCACGGAGAAACTGCAGCGTACAGCTATTTCGGGCACAGCCCAGGGCCAAAATGGCAACTAAAATAGCCTGATGGGCCAGACTCTTATTGATGGTATACATTTTTAGAAATGTGAGTGCTGTTTGATAAAAGCAGATAACTAACTTTTCCCGGAGCAAAAAACACAAATTGTGTTATTTACGCATCTTTAGTCAATAGATATACTATTTACAGAGATTTACAACAGTATAAGGAAAAAGAGTATGGCCTTACACGGAAAATTGATATTGAACGGGGCAGATTATGCACCTTTCAATCTGTATGGTGTAGGTGTCTTTATGGCTTTCTCTGGTAAAGGAGTATACCGGAATAAAGGAGCCTGCGGTGCTATTCCGAGTGACGGACCACTACCACCGGGAAAGTACTGGATAGTGGAGAGAGGAGCAGGTGGGCTAGGCTCCTGGGTTAAAGCTAAGGCACAAGATCTATACAATAAATTTTACTATGGTGCTGAATTTGGGCGGGATGAGTGGTTTGCTCTATACAAAGATGATTGGGATATTGATGATGGGACCTGGATTAATGATGTTCATCGTGGATTGTTTAGGCTTCATCCAGGGAGAGTATCTGAGGGGTGTATAACAATCGCACATAACTCTGACTATGCTCTCATCAGAAATGCACTTTTAAGAACGGCTCCAATACAAGTCCCTTGTATGCGATCACTTATGGCTCGTGGTTGGGTTGAGGTAGTAGCCAATGGCTCAAATACTTGCCCGTAGAATTGCGAAAGTTATATTTTATATTCTTTTGTCTCTGGTTATAGCTCGCACCTTAGGAGCTCCTGAGAATTGGATAAGTGACAATTTCTATTCCTGGCTTGGTCATCTTATTTATGGTTCAGGAGAAATAGGTGCTGACAATTACTATGACCTTTATTTTTATGTATCCATAATAATAGTTTTTTCTCTAACAACTTTAATCTATTTAGTTGCAATGAAATTAATCAACAAAATAAGGAACAAATAACATGCCAATTCCTCCGTATATGTGGCTTAAAGATGATGGTGGTGCAGACATTAAAGGTTCTGTTGATGTTCAGGATCGTGAAGGTAGTATAGAGATTATCGGATTAAGCCACGGGATTAACCTACCAGTAGACAATGCTAATGGTAAAATTACAGGTACTCGTCAACACTCTTCAATGATGATTGAAAAAGAAGTTGATAGCTCAACACCATATCTCTATAAAGCAGCAGCTACTGGACAGACTTTAAAAAGTGCAGAGATTCATTTTTATCATATCAGTGATGCCGGGCAGGAAGTTTGTTACTACACTGTCTTAATGGAAAATGTAAAAATTACTGGTGTTAATTGTGGTGTACCGAATGTTAAATTAGCTGGCAATGATAAAATGAACCATGTGGAAAGTGTCAGCTTACAGTATGAAAGAATTACCTGGCGAATTGTTGATGGCAATATTCAGTATACTGATGCCTGGAACGAAAGAGCAACAGCATAAACAAGGCCCTGCGGGGCCTTTTAGTTGAAAAGTGAATGTATATATAATACCAATTATACTGGAGATCTTTTAAATGAAAACCGTTCAAGACAAAGTTCTGAAACTATTCAGAGAAGAGATCCCAGGATATTTAGATAGCAACTGGAAAGAAATTCCTTTGGAGTTCCATTCTGATTTGTTCAATGAGCCACGAGATGACCTTTATGATGCTATCGAAAAATATAGAAAAGAATTTAACATTGATTTATCAAATGTAGATTGGTATTGCTACTTCCCCTGGGAAAACACGCCACTATTGGCAAGGTGGTTCAAGATGAAACGAGAAGATGTAGAAAAAAATCGTAAACCTTTAACCGTAGCTATGTTTGCCGAGTCAGCGAAAGCCGGAAAATGGCTTTATGATTGAGTATAAACAGAGGTAGCCAGTATACTTTATAAGTATCATTCTACAGACGACCCTGGTGGTTTAGAACGGTTATGCGTAAGTATACCCCTATCGACTCCGGCTATATCACTGCCAGTGAAGCGCTTTACAAGTATATTCCTGCAAATAGGTAATTGAATGGATACAACAGAAGATCTCAACGGAACCTACTTTTATCACGGGCAATCAAACCTGTCAGTAGGTGAACTATTTGATGTCATTTTTCTTGAACAATTTTGTGATGAACCTGGGATTGGCATTGAGTCAGGTACTGCTATCCTCGCTGGGCAACCATGGTTAAAAACCAGAACGAAATCGGGAGAGGCAATCAAAGGGACAAGTGTTAATTCCAGGTATGGGAGAATGCTTTTACGAAATGCACGAACGCCATTTGGTATTAGAGTTCCTACACCCGTTGGTGTAAGAATGCGAAAAACAAATAATATTGCCGCCGTCATAGCACGATATGTTTCGTGGTTAGGTTGGATCGGTCTTGTGAATTCAATTTACCAAGTATCAAGGAAAACTCAGGCAAAATACAACCTAATAGCACGCCCTAAAGATCGTATACAATGGACATCCTTTTGATGGACATAATTCAGCAAGAAGTGTTAGCACTCTTCAGAGAAGAGATCCCAGGATATTTAGATAGCAACTGGAAAGAAATTCCTTTAGAGCTTGACTCTGATTTATTTGAGTCTCCCGGTGATGATCTGCATGAAGCTTTGGATAGATTTGAAAAAAAATTTAATGTAGATTTATCAGAAGTTAAATGGTCGTATTATTTTCCCTGGGAGAATACACCGCTACTTACACGGTGGTTTAAATTAAAACGGGAAGATGTAGAGCGAACTCGTAAACCTTTAACCGTGGCTATGTTTGCCGAGTCAGCGAAAGCCGGAAAATGGCTTTGTGATTGAGTATAAACAGAGGTAGCCAGTATACCAGGCGACTGCTTTATAAATACGCCCCTTGTGGTTTAGAATGGCGGTGCGTAAGTATATCTCCATCGACTCCAGCTATATCACTGCCAGTGAAGCGCTTTACAAGTATATTCCTGCAATCAGCTGGGATGCCTGAGCTAACTCACTGGCGTTATTTAACCTTGAGCTCTCCCCCCAAAAGAACACAAAAAGTACGGAGAACTCAAATTGATTTATTTACAATGTTTCAACCAATCTGCGAGCACACTCGCATGCTTGTTCAATGCAGGTAAAATCTGAAACATTTACCATCGTCGATCTGATAACCTATTTCAGCGCTCTGCTACTCATTGCCGATTGCTTAACGGCTAATAATATTTGCCATTGAATGATAAAGTTGTGCTTCGTGGCACTGATTTGGCTCGGCTTTGTTGAATAAATAGATATTATGCTGCGTGCCTACAAAAACATCGGTCTTCCTCAACGTAAAATCAGAAGGTTAAGGTCAGGGTCGGAAGCTTCTCGCAGTAGAGACCAGCATTTATGACCAAAACAGGTGTGATAAAACAGCATGGTTCACTATTATTCAACAAAGCCATTTGGCTCCTGGGCCATCGGATGAACCTCTGTGATTATCAGTGATAAGATACGACTTCCGCCCTGAATTGAGTCAGGAAGCGACGCTGCCTTACTATAGGGCTTTACGGGGCGTTCCCCCAGGCAAACTGAGTACCTGAAAGACTTAAAAAATGAGTAAAATCAATATGAATGAGTCTATTGACAAGGATCTATCCGATCACACACCAATGATGCAGCAGTATCTCAGGATGAAGGCACAGCATCCGGATATTCTGTTGTTTTATCGCATGGGGGATTTTTACGAACTATTTTATGATGATGCGAAACGTGCCTCACAACTGCTGGATATCTCGCTAACCAAACGCGGTGCTTCTGCAGGCGAGCCTATCCCTATGGCCGGAATCCCTTATCATGCTGTGGAAAACTACCTTGCCCGTCTCGTTAACCAGGGGCAGTCGGTCGCCATTTGCGAACAAATCGGCGATCCGGCGACCACAAAAGGGCCTGTCGAGCGTAAAGTTGTCCGTATTGTGACTCCCGGCACCATCAGTGATGAAGCGTTACTGCAGGAGCGTCAGGACAATTTACTGGCCGCTATCTGGCAGGACAGTAAAGGTTTTGGCTATGCGACGCTCGATATCAGCTCCGGTCGTTTTCGTCTGAGCGAGCCTGCCGACCGTGAAAGTATGGCGGCAGAATTGCAGCGCACCCATCCGGCCGAGCTGCTCTATGCCGAAGATTTCACCGATTTTTCACTGATCGAAAATTACCGTGGCTTGCGTCGTCGTCCGCTATGGGAATTTGAAATCGAAACCGCACGTCAACAGCTTAATTTACAGTTTTCCACCCGCGACCTCGTCGGTTTTGGCGTTGAAAACGCGACTCGCGGACTCTGTGCCGCAGGTTGCCTGCTACAGTATGTCAAAGATACACAGCGGACTTCATTGCCTCATATTCGTGCTATCACAATGGATCGCCAGCAGGATAGCATTATCATGGACGCGGCCACTCGCCGTAACCTTGAGATCACCTGTAATCTGGCGGGGGGTTCTGATAATACCCTGGTTTCCGTCATTGATGGCACCGTTACCCCGATGGGCAGCCGTATGCTCAAGCGCTGGCTGCATATGCCAATACGGGATATCACTATTCTCACCGTCCGTCAGCAAACCATTGGCGCGTTACAGGAACATTATGCCCGGTTGCAACCTCTGTTGCGCCAGGTGGGCGATCTGGAGCGAATTCTGGCACGACTGGCTCTGCGCACGGCGCGTCCGCGTGATCTTGCCCGTATGCGCCACGCTTTTCAGCAGCTGCCAGAACTGCATACCATACTGGCCGAAATCAATGCCGAACCCGTCCAACAGTTGCGCGATAATGTGGGAGAATTCAGTGCGCTGCGTGAGCTGCTGGAACGGGCGATTATCGAAACGCCACCTGTACTGGTGCGCGATGGTGGTGTGATTGCCACAGGCTATCATGCAGAACTGGATGAGTGGCGCTCGCTGGCCGAGGGAGCCACCGATTATCTCGATAAACTGGAAATTCGCGAACGCGAACGTCTGGGGCTGGATACGCTGAAAGTGGGCTACAATGCCGTCCACGGCTACTATATTCAAATCAGCCGTGGCCAGAGCCAGCACGCGCCAATCCACTATGTTCGCCGCCAGACATTAAAAAACGCGGAACGTTATATTATTCCGGAACTGAAAGAATACGAAGATAAAGTGCTGACTTCAAAAGGGAAAGCGCTGGCACTGGAGAAACAGCTTTACGATCAACTGTTCGACCTCCTGCTGCCACACCTGGCTGACTTGCAAAAAAGTGCCAGTGCGCTGGCAGAGCTGGATGTACTAGTGAATCTTGCCGAACGCGCGGAAACCCTCCACTACTGCTGTCCGACCTTTAGCGAGAAACCGCTTATTCGTATTCATGAAGGTCGCCATCCCGTCGTTGAGCAGGTACTGAAAGAACCCTTTATTGCCAATCCGCTGGATCTCACCGCGCAACGCCGGATGTTGATCATTACCGGCCCCAATATGGGGGGAAAAAGCACCTATATGCGCCAGACTGCGCTGATCGTGCTGCTCGCCGGTATCGGGAGTTATGTTCCGGCAGAAAAAGCCGAGATCGGCCCGGTTGATCGTATTTTTACCCGTATCGGCGCGGCAGATGATTTAGCCAGCGGCCGCTCTACTTTTATGGTGGAAATGACGGAAACGGCGAATATTCTGCATAACGCCACAGAACAGAGCCTGGTGCTGATGGATGAGATTGGTCGTGGAACCTCAACCTATGATGGCCTCTCTCTGGCATGGGCCTGCGCGGAAAATCTGGCAAATAAAGTGAAAGCGCTGACCCTGTTCGCGACGCACTATTTTGAGCTGACCCAGTTACCCGACACCATGGCTGGCGTCGCTAACGTTCATCTTGATGCACTGGAACATGGCGATACGATCGCTTTTATGCACAGTGTGCAGGATGGCGCAGCCAGTAAGAGTTATGGCCTGGCTGTTGCCGCGCTGGCGGGGGTTCCTAAAGAGGTGATTAAGCGTGCGCGGCAGAAGTTGCGTGAGCTGGAAAAGCTCTCCCCCCACGCCGCCGCCACACAGACCGATGGTA
Organism: Enterobacteriaceae bacterium ESL0689; assembly: GCA_029433525.1. NCBI lineage: Bacteria > Pseudomonadati > Pseudomonadota > Gammaproteobacteria > Enterobacterales > Enterobacteriaceae > Enterobacteriaceae bacterium ESL0689. The sequence goes on from JAQTIF010000001.1 coordinate 85,627, forward strand.
CACAGATGTCGTTGCTCTCCGTAGCAGAGGAGGTTTCTCCGGCCATAGAAGCGCTGACCGATCTCGATCCGGATGCATTAACTCCCCGTCAGGCCCTGGAATGGCTCTACCAGTTAAAAAGGATGCTGTAGACCCGATTCTGGCGATATTTATATTGAGATCATCTCTTCCCCCGCGTTAACGCGGGGGAAGAGTGATATATCAGACAGCGTCTGACGCTGTGGCTTTTATTGGGTTGCTGACGATGATTGTTTATGGGCAATAAACAAGACTCGTCAGAAAAACAGGAATGAAAAAATAAAAGACTCAATCACAATATTGAGTCTTTTATTGATAAAGATCTTACTCGCGAAATAACGCTTCAATATTCAGACCTTGCTCCTGCAGGATCTCTTTCAGTCGGCGCAAACCCTCAACCTGAATCTGACGCACGCGCTCACGCGTCAAACTAATTTCACGGCCGACATCTTCCAGGGTAGCCGCTTCATAGCCTAACAAGCCAAAACGTCGGGCCAGAACTTCACGCTGTTTCGCATTGAGTTCGAACAACCATTTTACAATGCTGTGTTTCATATCGTCATCCTGCGTTCTGTCTTCCGGGCCGTTCTCCCGTTCATCAGGCAGGATATCGAGCAACGCTTTTTCTGAGTCACCCCCCAGCGGGGTATCTACCGAAGTGATGCGCTCATTGAGGCGCAACATACGACTCACGTCGTCTACGGGTCTGTCCAGTTGTTCTGCGATCTCTTCCGCGCTCGGTTCGTGATCCAGCTTATGTGATAGCTCACGGGCAGTACGCAGATAGACATTCAGCTCTTTAACAATATGAATAGGTAAACGAATCGTGCGGGTTTGATTCATAATCGCCCGTTCAATCGTCTGGCGGATCCACCATGTTGCATAAGTTGAGAAACGGAACCCTCGCTCGGGATCAAACTTCTCCACCGCACGAATTAATCCTAAATTTCCTTCCTCAATCAGATCTAACAGTGCCAGACCACGATTACTGTAACGACGGGCAATTTTGACCACCAGACGCAGGTTACTTTCAATCATCCGACAGCGCGAAGCCATATCACCCCGCAAGGCGCGACGCGCAAAATAGACTTCTTCTTCGGCTGTCAATAGCGGAGAATAACCAATCTCACCAAGATAGAGCTGCGTCGCATCCAGGACACGCTGTGTAGCGCCTTGCGACAGAAGATCTTCTTCAGCCAGATCGTTATCACTGAGTTCTTCCTCTGTTAAGGCTTTCTCATCGAAAGCCCCGACTGCATTCTCATCAAATTCCACATCTTCATTTAAATCATGAAACTTCAGCGTATTCTGACTCATTAAGATGGTTCCTTACGGTGATCCCTCAACGAAGTACCTGCGCTGTACATCACCTACACAATGTCAGAAAAAACCTGCTTCTCTCCGGCTATCACGGCGATAACAGGCATTCTGACATCGATCAACTGATATGACACTTATCCGTACTTCGTCAAACTATCGCTGCGGTAAATATTGCAACGGGTTGACAGATTTCCCCTTGTAACGAATTTCAAAATGCAATCGTGTTGAACTGGTTCCGGTGCTACCCATAGTAGCGATTTTCTGCCCCGCTTTGACTTCCTGCTGCTCCCGGACCAGCATCGTATCGTTATGAGCGTAGGCACTCAGGTAATCATCGTTATGTTTGATAATAATAAGATTACCGTAACCACGCAGCGCGTTACCGGCATAGACCACACGGCCATCTGCGGTTGCGGTAATTGACTGCCCTTTACGACCCACTATATCGATACCTTTGTTGCCACCTTCTGTGCCACTAAAGTTTTCGATAATCTTGCCCTCCGTCGGCCAGCGCCATCCGGTGATCGGTACACTGGTTGACACGCTGCTGGCTGTCGGCTGAGGGCGGCTCGCTGTCGGGGCGGCCACCGGTGAAACGGTTGTTGCCGTTGTAGCAGATTCACCTTTTGTAAACATATTATTATCATTCTGTTTACCCGATGACTCAGAATACGTAATAATTGGTTGCTGTGCAACCACTGCTGCTGATTTTTGTATCGAATCCGCGATGACAGGGACGTCACGATTTTTCTGTGTCGTCGTATTATCAGCGGTTATCGACTGAGCTGACGGATTACCCACCTGTATAACCTGACCTACCTGTAAGTCATAAGGCTCAGAAATATTATTACGTTGTGCCAGATCACGAAAATCATTGCCTGTCACCCATGCGATATAAAACAGGGTATCGCCATGTTTGACGGTATAGTGACTGCCTCCGGCATAGCTACCCTTCGGAATATCGTCATATTTGCGGTTATACACGATTTTACCGTTGATCGTTTGTACCACTGGCTTACTGCTGGCGGGCGTAATGAAGGGTTGAGGTTTACTGTGGACGGTCGCCACAGGTTGCTGAGTTAGCGGTTGTTTCTGATTCGGTGTTGCTTTTTTTACCTCCCGCACGCCGGGAGACGGGGCAACGGTCGGAGATCGGTCTGTCGGCGGTGGTGTGATCAGCATTCCGGAACGGACAGGTGGTGCCGCACCTCTGTTCACCTGGCTAATCGGTGCGGGTGGATTATTACTGGGACATCCCACCAGCCACAGTGAGGACAGTGACAATAATATTATGCGGCTTACACTAACATTCAGGCTTCCTGCGCCCATTTATTTATCTCCCTGAAATAGATGAATGGACAATCGTTTGCTGGCCAGATCAATCCGATCTGAAGACCAGCAATGTGTCCTCCTTATAACCTGAATCAAACTAACAAACTTTATTAATTTTACTATCATGTTAGTTCTCCTTGTAACAGAGGAACAAAGCGCACTGTCTCGATAGTATCAATCAGAAACTCACTGCCGCGACGGCGGATCCGTTTCAGTAGCTGATGCTCATCACCAACAGGCAGAACCAGCGTTCCCCCTTCAGCCAATTGTGCCAGCAACGCTGCCGGTATTTCTGCCGGGGCGGCAGTCACAATGATAGCATCAAAGGGCGCGCGAGCCTGCCAGCCCTCCCAGCCATCACCATGACGTGTTGAAATATTATGTAAGTCCAGTTGCTTCAGACGGCGACGCGCTTGCCATTGTAAGGATTTAATTCGCTCAACCGAGCAAACATGATCAACCAGATGAGCCAGAATTGCTGTCTGATAGCCTGATCCGGTGCCAATTTCCAGCACCCGCGATTCCGGTTTCAGCATCAGTAATGCCGTCATTCTGGCGACAATATAGGGCTGCGAGATCGTTTGCCCCAGACCAATAGGTAAGGCTGTGTTATCCCATGCTTTATGTTCAAAGGCTTCATCAACGAACTTTTCGCGCGGCACAAGAGAGAGCGCTTCCAGTACTCGCTCATCAGTAATTCCCTGAGTACGTAGCTGATTCAGCAGGCTTTCGATACGCTTATTTACCATGATGTATTCTACCTGTCAGTCACCCGCCGCCAGGCCTGACAGACGAATCAAAAACCGATCGCAGAATATGCCTGCCCAGCCTGTGAAACCTGTTATCGTTATTTGGCAATAGTCGCATAATCATTCGTTATATTGATAAGTTCCCTTACCACGCTGGTCGCGAAGCTGCCCGCTGGCAACCAGAAACGTACTTCAACGGTGGCGTCATCCCACCAGTTCCAGTACATCTGTTGTGGATAGAGCAGCATAGCCCGGCGTGCTGCAACCACTTTTTCACGCATTAACAGTTCCTGCAGTGGCAGTTCATCGGCTAGTGCTGAACGCTCAGCCATCAACGCATCGCGCTGACTGCCCCACTCACCGCTACCGGGTAGTGCCGCTGTAATCATCAGCTCACGGTTATCCACCCTTGCCTGTAGCGGGTCGCGCTCTTCACATATCGCAACAAACCAACTTCCGCGCCCGGCTAATTGTAGTACGTCGCCATCAACAATCCGATTAAAATCTGGTTTTCTTAATCTAATACTGACTTGTTGATTAAACAAGCTACTACGCGCTGCCGATAACCAAAAGCTTCGTTTATTGCGATCACGCCCCGCTGCGGGATGCTCTGCCCAGTGGCGCGCCGCCAGCAAATTACTACCACCGAGACCAAAACGCTGAGCGCCAAAATAGTTTGGCACTCCTTGTTTGCTGATCGCCTGTAAGCGTTGTTCAACATCATCACGATCGCTGATCTCGCGTAAAATTAAATCAAACTGATTACCTTTCAGGGTGCCAGGGCGCAGTTTACGTTGATGACGTGTATACTCCAGCACCTGACACCCCGGCAGTTGAAAGGTGTGCAAATCAGGCATTGCTTTACCCGGAAGACGGGCACACAGCCACTGTTCAGCGACAGCATGTTTATCTTTTTGGCCAGCGAAACTGACTTCACGGGCCGGAATTTTCAGGAATTTTGCCAGCGCGTCGGCAACAAAACGGGTATTACACTCTTTTTTCAGTATCCGTACCAGCAGATGTTCACCCGCGCCATCCGGCTTAAAACCAAGATCTTCAACGACAATAAAATCTTCCGGACAGGTTTTTAATTTGCCCGATGCGCGGGGCTGACCATGCAGCCAGGTCAGATCATTAAAAGCGATCACGACTGAACCTTACGCAGTAACACCACGGCTTCACAGGCAATACCTTCACCACGGCCGACAAAACCCAGTTTTTCAGTGGTGGTCGCTTTTACGTTGATATCATCGACGTGACAACGCAAATCCTCAGCGATAACCATGCGCATACGGGGAATATGCGGCAGCATTTTGGGTGCCTGGGCAATAATCGTCATATCCACATTTCCAGCAATATAACCTCTGGACTGAACCTGGCGCCAGGCTTGACGCAATAATTCGCGGCTGTCTGCGCCTTTGAAAGCGGGATCCGTATCCGGGAAAAGTTTACCGATATCTCCCAGTCCAGCGGCACCCAGCAGTGCATCCGTCAACGCATGCAGAGCCACATCCCCATCAGAGTGCGCCACTAATCCTTTATCATAGGGAATACGCACCCCACCTATCATGATCGGGCCTTCGCCACCAAAAGCGTGTACATCAAAACCGTGTCCAATTCGCATTAAACTTTCTCCAGATAGCGGGAACGGGTAAGGTAAAACTCTGCCAGCGGCAGATCTTCCGGACAGGTCACTTTAATATTATCAGCCCGACCGACGATCAGTGCAGGATGGAAACCACAATGCTCCATTGCCGACGCTTCATCGGTGATAGTGACGCGCTCTTTCAGTGCTCGCCTCAGACAGTTGATCAGCAGCTGACGCGGGAAAAATTGCGGCGTCAGCGCATGCCACAGATCCCTGCGATCGACCGTGTGTGCAATGATCGGTTTACCCGGCTCCGCGTGTTTCATGGTATCGCGAACAGGGGTGGCAAGAATGCCTCCCGTCTGACTGGTTTGACGCAATGCCAGCAAACGATTGAGATCGTCCTGTTGCAGACATGGACGCGCCGCATCATGCACCACAACCCATTCAGCCTCTTTGGGCAGTGCCTGCAAACCGGCCAGCACTGAATCAGCCCGCTCAGCCCCACCCTCAACAACCGTGATTTGTGCATGATGAGCCAGTGGCAGCTGGTGAAAGCGGGTGTCGCCTGGCGTCACCACGATCACGATGCGCTGAATATTGACGTTTGCCAGTAATGCTGCCACGGAGTGTTCGAGAAGGGTTTTATTACCGATTGAGAGATATTGTTTCGGGCATGCTGCTTGCATACGACGACCGAGACCAGCTGCCGGTACTACGGCATAAATGCCAGCTAATGTGGCTGCCATGACATCATCCTGCGTTTGTTTATTGATTATTCTGTGTATTTTGTGTCGTTTCCGGCGGAGTACGTTTAGACGCATCGGGGATCAGACGATAAAATGTTTCGCCCGGTCGGATCATACTTAATTCATTGCGCGCACGCTCTTCGATCGCTTCCTGACCGCCGTTCAGATCGTCAATTTCCGCGAATAACTGTTCGTTACGTGCCTTTAATTTATTGTTCGTCGCTTGCTGTGCAGCAACGTCATCATATACCCGACGATAGTCATGCAGACCATTTTTACCGAACCATAGAGAATACTGTAACCAAATCAGCAAAGCCAATAGTAAAAATGTTAACTTCCCCATCTCACCCCCTGAAAAACGCCGCCATCAAGATGTGCTTTCTGTCGCCAGGAATGTAACACATTTTTGCCACCGATACCCAGACCCGTTTGCTTCGGCAAAAAAGCACTGGTAATAACTATGCCGCATATACGGGGATCGGCGATCAACAAAGCTGATAGCCAGAGAGAAGAGCCTATCCGTAATTTTATCCTGGTGTCAGGAACGAATAATATTTCGTTCGCTGAGGAGATCTAATAACTGGCGCACTAATATTGTGACCGGTTGTTCCCCATCCAGATGGATTTCTGCCTCTTCGGGAGGCTCATATTGTGAATCAATGCCGGTAAAATGATCTAATTGACCAGCACGCGCTTTTTTATAGAGTCCTTTTGGGTCCCGCGCCTCACAAACCGCCAACGGCGTATCGACAAAAATTTCAATAAAATGCCCCTCCCCCAGCCGTTCACGCACATATTGTCGCTCGCGACGGTGGGGGGAAATAAAAGCCGTCAGCACAACCAGCCCGGCATCTGCCATTAATTTCGCCACTTCTCCTGCCCGACGAATGTTCTGCTGGCGATCAGCATCACTAAAACCAAGATCACTGCATAAACCATGACGCAGATTATCGCCATCCAGTAAATAGGTACTGATCGCACGTTGATATAAAGCTTCTTCCAGCGCTCCGGCTACCGTGGATTTGCCGCTCCCCGATAAGCCGGTAAACCACAATACCACACCGCGATGACCATGATGTTGCTCACGTTGTTGTTGGGTGATCGGATGGCTATGCCAGACGATATTTTCATCACACAAGACCACTATTTACCTCCTGACACATCACGGGCATGCCAGTGTGGGAAGTGTTTACGGATCAGTTGATTTAGCTCGCGTTCAAATTCACTCACCTGGCGTGGCGAATTTTGTTCCTGCGGCTCGCGTATCATTCCTGCCCCGACAGTGGCATTGGACAGCCGATCGATAAAGATAAGGCCACCAGTTACCGGATTATCTTGATATTTGTCGACCACCAGCGGTTCGTCGAAAATCAAATCAACCAGACCGATACCGTTCAGTGGCAGGGACGCTGCGGCACAATGCGTCAGATTATTAATATCAACCTGATAGATAACCTTGTCGACGCTGGCGCGGGTTTTCTTACCGGCGATTTTGATATCGTAACTCTGACCCGCGGTCAGCGGCTGACTGGCCATCCATACGACATCGACACGTGCACCATGTACGGCGGCTAACGTCTCCTGTGCATCTACCAGTAGGTCGCCACGGCTGATATCGATCTCATCCTGCAGAACAAGCGTAATCGCTTCATCCACGCCCGCTTGTTGTAAATCACCGTCAAACGTCACAATGCGGGTAACACAGGATTCAGTACCCGACGGCAACACTTTTACCGCTTGCCCAACCCTGACCACACCGGAAGCCACCGTGCCAGAAAAGCCACGAAAATCGAGGTTGGGCCGATTGACATACTGCACCGGAAACCGTAACGGCTGATTGTCAGTGGTACGATATATTTCAATGCTATTCAGTAATTCCAGCAATGTTTGTCCGCGATACCACGGCATATGTGCGCTGCGGGACGCGACGTTGTCCCCCTCCAGCGCTGACAGCGGGATAAAATGAATATCCAGATTATCGCCAGGCAACTGATGGGCGAATGTCTGGTACTGCTGGCGAATAGTGTTAAAAATATCTTCACTGAAATTAACCAGATCCATTTTGTTAATCGCCACAACCAGGTGTTTAATGCCCAGTAATGTCGAAATGAAACTGTGGCGACGGGTCTGATCGAGCACACCTTTTCGCGCATCAATCAATAAAATAGCCAGTTCACAGGTAGACGCGCCAGTGGCCATATTGCGGGTGTACTGCTCATGTCCTGGGGTGTCCGCAATAATAAATTTACGTTTCCCGGTAGAGAAATAGCGATAAGCCACATCGATGGTAATTCCCTGCTCACGTTCGGCCTGCAGACCATCCACCAGCAGCGCCAGATCCAGTTTTTCGCCCTGAGTACCATGGCGCTTACTATCATTATGCAGCGATAAAAGCTGATCTTCATAAATCTGGCGGGTATCATGTAGCAAACGACCAATCAAGGTACTTTTTCCATCATCAACGCTACCACAGGTCAGGAAGCGTAACAGGCTTTTGTCTTGCTGGGCACGCAGATATGCTTCCACACCGCCTTCCTGTGCTATTTGCTGGACAATCGTTGTATTCATGACGATTCCTTAGAAGTAGCCCTGACGTTTTTTTAGCTCCATAGAACCAGACTGATCACGATCAATCATTCGTCCCTGGCGTTCACTGGTCGTCGAGATCAACATTTCTTCAATAATTTCCGGCAGGGATTGGGCATCAGACTCTATGGCTCCGGTGAGCGGCCAGCAGCCGAGGGTACGAAAACGAACCTTCTTTTTGCTGATAACTTCACCGGGCCGTAACTCGATACGATCATCATCCACCATGATCAACATTCCTTCCCGCTCAATCACCGGACGTTCAGCTGCCAGATACAGCGGGACAATGGCGATATTTTCCAGATAGATGTATTGCCAGATATCCAGCTCGGTCCAGTTAGACAGCGGGAATACACGGATGCTTTCGCCTTTATTAATCTGACCGTTATAGTTATGCCATAATTCCGGGCGCTGATTTTTCGGGTCCCAGCGATGAAAACGGTCGCGAAAAGAGTAAATCCGTTCTTTCGCCCGGGATTTTTCTTCATCGCGTCGGGCACCACCAAACGCAGCATCAAAGCCGTATTTTTCCAGCGCCTGCTTAAGCCCTTCGGTTTTCATAATATCAGTATGTTTAGCGCTACCGTGAACAAAGGGGTTTATTCCCATTGCTACGCCTTGCGGGTTTTTATATACCAGCAACTCACAACCATAATCCCTGGCCGTGCGATCACGAAATTCATACATTTCGCGAAATTTCCACCCGGTATCAACGTGCAACAAGGGGAAAGGCAGCGTTCCGGGATAAAATGCTTTACGTGCCAGATGTAACATCACACTGGAATCTTTGCCGATGGAGTACAACATCGTTGGATTAGCAAACCCGGCCGCGACCTCGCGAATAATAAAGATGCTTTCCGCCTCCAGTTGCCGCAAATGCGTCAGCCGTTTTCGATCCATAACTTTTCCTCAAGCGCCTGACCACCAGGCATTATTCGTGCAGGCCGTCCGGACTCCGACAGCCGGGGAAAATCGCCAGGTATGAAGATAGATTCACTATCAAAGTTCTATATATGTTAATGAATATTATTATTCACCAGAGCATAACTGACTGATAGCAGGATAGATGAGCTGTGACTATAGGATGCTATGCAGATCAAATGAAATGACGAATTGGAATGAGTTGTTACCCAAAAGAATAACCACCGGAAAAATACTTAGAGGCCTTTACGGTTAATCATTATGATCTCAAAAAAGGCCGCTGTATTTTAAACGCGTTAGAGTCTGGACACGGACAGCGCGGAGAAACCGCAGCGTACACGGAGTACGTGAGGATTTCGAGCACTGCCCAGGGACAAAATGGCAAGTAAAATAGCCTAATGGGCCAGGCTCTTAATTGTGACATAACCGCTCTCTCTACCCCCAGAGAGCGGCTTCAATCAGGCTTTATCCCCCAGCAGGACGGATTCGAGCGCGATGTTAATCATATCATTAAAGGTAGTCTGTCGTTCCTCAGCGGTGGTTTCTTCATGCGTGCGGAGATGATCAGAGATGGTGCAGATAGCCAGCGCTTTCGCTCCGTACTCTGCCGCCACACCATAGATACCCGCCGCTTCCATCTCGATGCCCAGAATGCCATATTTTTCCATCACGTCGAACATGGAGGGGTCCGGTGTGTAAAACAGATCCGCCGAGAACAGATTACCGACTCGTGTTTCAATACCCAATGCTTTTGCCGCATCGACAGCATCACGTACCATGCCGAAATCAGCAATCGCGGCAAAGTCGTGATCTTTAAAGCGCAGGCGATTAACTTTAGAGTCAGTACAAGCACCCATGCCGATGACCACATCACGGACTTTTACATCAGGACGGACTGCGCCACAGGAACCAACACGGATAATCTTCTTCACGCCAAATTCAGTGATGAGTTCTTTGGTATAAATAGAGCAGGAAGGTATGCCCATACCATGTCCCATCACCGAAATTTTGCGGCCTTTATAGGTGCCGGTGAAACCCAGCATCCCGCGCACATGGTTGACTTCCCGTGCCTCTTTCAGAAAAGTTTCCGCAATGTATTTAGCCCGCAGAGGATCACCCGGCATCAGCACAACATCGGCGAAATCACCCATTTCAGCATTAATGTGAGGAGTTGCCATTATTTTATCCTGTTGTTTTAACGATAAAGGGCGGGGAAAGCCCCGCCCAGGATTGTCAGAACATGGCTTTACCATATTCCATATCGGAGGTGGCGAAATATTTCGCCAGGGTCTGGCCGATATCCGCAAAGGTGGTACGGTGACCCAGTGATCCTGGTTTCACTTTGGGGCCATACACCAGCACCGGAATGTGTTCACGGGTATGGTCAGTGCCGCTCCATGTCGGGTCACATCCGTGATCCGCGGTGAGGATCAGAATGTCGTCTTCTCCGACCAGTTCCATAAGTTCCGGCAGGCGGCGATCAAACAGTTCCAGTCCGGCAGCATAACCTGAAACATCACGGCGGTGTCCCCAGGAAGAGTCAAAATCGACGAAGTTAGTGAAGACTATGGTTTTGTCTCCCGCCTCTTTTATCTCTTTGATGGTGGCATCAAATAGCGCATCCAGCCCCGTGGCTTTGACCTTTTTAGTGATCCCACAGTTGGCATAGATATCCGCAATTTTACCGACGGACACCACGTGGCCACCTTTCTCATCCACCAGTTTCTGCAGGATGGTCGCTGAAGGCGGTTCTACTGCCAGATCATGGCGATTGCCGGTACGCTGGAAATGCCCCGCTTTATCGCCAATAAACGGACGCGCAATGACCCGGCCGATATTGTAGCCACCTTTTGTTAACTCTTCACGCGCGATTTCGCACAGTTCATACAGTTTATCAAGGCCATAAGTCTGTTCGTGACAGGCAATCTGGAATACGGAGTCAGCCGAGGTATAGAAAATCGGTTTGCCGGTTCTCATATGCTCTTCGCCAAGCTTATCCAAAATGACCGTACCGGACGAGTGGCAATTCCCGAGATAGCCCGGTAATTTTGCACGCTTAACCAGCGTATCCAGTAATTCCTGGGGAAAACTATTTTCAGTATCATCGAAATAGCCCCAGTCAAACAGCACCGGTACACCCGCAATTTCCCAGTGGCCTGATGGTGTATCTTTACCAGAAGATATTTCCTGTGCCCATCCATAAGCACCGACGATATCAGCCTGACCATCCATGCCTGGCGGGATGGTGCCGGTAGATCCTTCGTGTGCTTTTGCCAGTCCGAGGCGAGTGAGATTAGGCAAATTCAGCGGCCCCTGCCGTCCATGACTGGCGTTTCCTTTGGCACACTCTTCTGCAATGTGTCCCAGTGTGTCTGAGCCCTGATCGCCAAAACGAGCGGCGTCTTCCGCTGCGCCTATGCCGAAAGAGTCCAGAACCATAATAAATGCACGCTTCATAGTGGAGCCTCCATACTTTTTGACGCTATAAAAAAGCGATCCCGTCTGTCATATGACATACGGTTATTCGGTTATCCGACGATAAACTGTCGGCGTTTTTTCCGCTGCCGTATTGGCCAGTGTCATCGCTGCCTGTACTGCTTTGGCCGCTTCCTGCCAGCTCGCTTCATCTCTGGCATGGATCATGGCTAATGGCCGTTGACTATCAACACGATCCCCAAGGCAAACCACATCCGTTAAGCCAACGCTGTAGTCAATCGGATCAGATGCCTGACGGCGTCCTCCACCCATTGATACCACCGCCATGCCTAACGCGCGGGTATCCATTTCAGATACAAAGCCTTCGCCTTTAGCATAAACGGCCCGATGCAGAGGGGCAGCCGGTAAATATTTATCATAATTATCGATAAAATCATTCGGCCCGTTTTGCGCTGCGACCATCCGGCCAAAACGCTCTGCCGCCTGGCCATTGTCCAGTACCGCCTGCAACTTCTGTCGCGCTTCTGCTTCGTCGCGCGCCAGTTTGCCAGAGATTAACATTTCGACACACAATGCCATCGTGACGTCAAACAGTCGTGGATTGCGATATTCTCCGGTCAGGAATTGCACAGCCTCGCGGACTTCAACCGCATTCCCGGCGCTGGATGCCAGCACTTGATTCATGTCGGTTAGCAGCGCGGTGGTGCGCACGCCCGATCCATTCGCCACACCAACGATCGCTTCCGCCAGCGCGGTAGAAAGTTCATAGGTCGGCATAAAAGCGCCGCTGCCTGTTTTCACATCCATGACCAGAGCATCAAGACCTTCCGCCAGCTTTTTCGCCAGAATCGAAGCGGTGATCAGGGGGATGGAGTCAACGGTTGCGGTAATGTCACGGGTGGCATAGAAGCGTTTGTCAGCCGGTGCCAGCGAGCTGGTCTGGCCGATAATCGCCACGCCCACCTCTTTGATGATGGTACGGAAACGGTCATCATTCGGGAAGATGTCAAAACCGGGTATCGCTTCCAGTTTGTCGAGAGTACCACCGGTATGACCAAGGCCACGCCCGGAGATCATCGGTACATACCCGCCACAAGCTGCCACCATCGGTCCCAGCATCAGTGATGTGACATCACCCACCCCACCGGTAGAGTGCTTATCGACGATCGGGCCGTGGAGATTGAGTCCTTTCCAGTTCAGAACAGTACCCGAATCACGCATTGCCATCGTCAGAGAAACACGTTCTGGCATCGACATATCATGAAAGAAGATAGTCATCGCCAGTGCAGCGATTTGTCCTTCCGAGATAGTGTTATCACGGATCCCATTAATGAAAAAACGGATTTCATCATCGCTTAATGGATGACCATCACGTTTTTTACGGATAATTTCTTGTGCGAGAAACAAAGTCCCTCCCAGGTATCAAAGTGAAGTGCGGCAGATTATCTGCCGCAGCAAAGAGAATTAGTAATGACTGGAGCTTTTACCATCACCATGACCCAATGCTTTCAGCAAGCTTGCCAGTAAGCTGGAAGCGCCAAAGCGGTAGTGGCGGGAGTCGGCCCACTCTGCGCCAAACAGTTCATCGGCAATCGCCAGATAATGCTGCGCATCTTCTGCGGTACGTACTCCCCCTGCCGGTTTAAAGCCCACCGTTTTCGCCACACCCATATCACGGATCACTTCCAGCATAATACGCGCGCTTTCCGGCGTTGCGTTGACCGGAACTTTACCAGTCGAGGTTTTAATAAAATCGGCACCTGCCTTGATGGCAATTTCCGATGCTTTCCGAATCAGGGCTTCTGTTTTCAGTTCGCCGGTTTCGATGATCACTTTCAGCAATACATTAGCGGCGGCACAGGCTTCCTTACAGGCTTTCACCAGTTCAAACCCGACTTTTTCGTTACCCGCGATCAGTGCGCGATACGGAAAGACGACATCCACTTCATCGGCGCCGTAAGCAATGGCCGCGCGTGTTTCTGCCAGCGCGATATCAATATCATCATTACCATGCGGAAAATTAGTGACGGTGGCGATATGAATATCTGGCGTACCCTGTTGGTTGAGGGTTTTACGCGCAATGGGAATAAAACGTGGATAGATGCAGATGGCGGCGGTATTGCCGACCGGCGTTTTCGCCTGATGGCAGAGCTTAATCACCTTTTCGTCGGTGTCATCCTCATTCAGGGTAGTCAGATCCATGAGTTGTAAAGCACGCAGGCTGCTTGCGGATAAATCAGTCATTTTATACTCCGACGGCTTCTGTGCCGACTTAACATATTATTCATTACACAGACATGTGATTATTATAACATTTTTATCTTCTCACATTTCGACATGTATCACAGTTAGAAAAATCGACATGTTCTGTATAACACCCGAATAGCGTGAATATACATCATGAGGCAGGAAAAAATCTCGTTATTTTTGTATGGCAGCACAAATTATCGCGTGGGGTCAGTGGGCAATTCCATGCACGAGAAATGTTATAATAGTAACATTTAACGGACAAAAAATATCCTTCAGGCTGAAATAATAGTCGCCCGGAAGAAAGAATCAACGGCTCATAACGCACGATTCAGGATTCTACAGGCGACTATTGACAGGAAAAATCAAGAGCAAGATTACTGAAGCCGAAACAATTGCTGGCTATTTTGGTATAAGGTATGGGCAATCACGTGCTGTGGTTCCGGGCGCAACTGACAGAGTGCAGCAAAAACCTGCGCAATCCGCTCTGGCCGGTTAGGTTGCCCCTGATAGCCATTCAGTGGCATATCAGGGGCATCGGTTTCCAGTACTAATGCCGATAATGGCAACGTGGCCATGACGTGACGGGTTTTACTGGCGCGTTGATAGGTGATGGTTCCGCCAACCCCTATTTTGTAGCCCAATTGCACAAAACGCTGCGCCTGTTGCAGGCTGCCGGCGAAACCATGTACGACGCCCGTTCTGGGCAATGCATACTTTCTTAGCAACATCGCCAGTTTATCGTGAGTGCGCCGGGAGTGCAGAATAACTGGCAGATCATAGCGTTTTGCCAGTTGTAGTTGTGCCTCCAGCAGCGCTTGCTGACGGTCAAATTGTGGATTTTGACGATAGAGATCGAGCCCTATTTCGCCTATCGCAACCAGCTTGTAGTGGCGATGTTGCACATAAGTGGCAAGCTGCTCAAGGCTCTGTTCATCATGATGTTCAATTATTATCGGATGTAATCCGAGAGCGGCATAGATAGCATCATGACGCTCTGCCAGCGCCAGCACTCTGGCGAAGTTGTCCGCTTCGATAGCGGGCACGATAATCTGCCTCACCCCCTTTTCCGCCGCCCGGGCAAGGCTTTCTGTTTCATGCCCGGTGAACGGCGGAAAATCAAAATGACAATGAGTATCGATAAATGGCCACATAATGACAAATCCTCATTATCGCTTTTGAGTGCGGTTGACTCCCGTTGTGTGACATCAAAAGATTAATGTTCGCGCGTTTTACGGAACGTCACGTCAGGATAACGTTCCTGAGTCAAGTTGAGGTTGACCATGGTCGGGGCGATATAGGTCAGGTTATCGCCGCCATCAAGCGCCAGTTGTACCTCGTTTTTCCGCTTAAACTCATCCAGTTTCTTGATATCGCTGGCGTCCACCCAGCGGGCAGTCGCCACATTCACCGCTTCGTAAATGGCCTCAACGTTATATTCACTCTTCAGGCGCGCCACAACCACGTCAAACTGCAATATCCCCACAGCACCCACGATCAGATCATTATTCGCCAGAGGACGAAAAACCTGCACCGCCCCCTCTTCAGATAGCTGTACCAGCCCTTTGAGCAGTTGTTTCTGTTTGAGCGGATCTTTCAGGCGAATGCGGCGGAACAGTTCTGGCGCAAAGTTCGGGATCCCGGTAAATTTGATCATTTCGCCCTGGGTGAAAGTATCACCAATCTGAATAGTGCCGTGGTTGTGTAAGCCGATGATATCGCCTGGCCACGCTTCTTCAATGTGTGCCCGATCGCCAGCCATAAAGGTCAGGGCATCCGAAATGACCACATCTTTACCGGTACGTACCTGGCGCAATTTCATACCCTTTTCATATTTACCGGATACCACACGCATAAAAGCAATACGGTCACGGTGTTTCGGATCCATATTGGCCTGAATTTTAAAGACGAAACCGCTGAATTTTTCTTCTTCTGCAACCACCACGCGCGCGTCAGTTTTTCGTGGCATCGGTGCTGGTGCCCACTCGACCAGACCATCAAGCATATGGTCAACACCAAAGTTACCTAACGCAGTACCGAAAAATACCGGCGTGATTTCTCCGGCGAGAAACAGCTCTTTATCAAAGGTATTCGATGCTCCCTGCACCAGCTCCAGTTCGTCACGTAACTGTTGCGCTAACGCTTTGCCCACGGCCTCGTCCAGTTGTGGGTTATCGAGCCCCTTAATAACCCTGACTTCCTGAATCGTGTGGCCTTGTCCACTCTGATAGAGGTAAGCCTCATCTTTATACAGATGATAGACGCCCTTAAACAGTTTACCGCAGCCAATCGGCCAGGTGATCGGCGCACAGGCAATCGATAGCTCATTTTCAACTTCATCCAGTAGCGTCAGCGGATCGCGGATATCCCGGTCAAGTTTGTTCATAAAAGTGAGGATTGGGGTATCACGCAGGCGGGTTACCTCCATCAGCTTACGGGTACGATCTTCTACCCCTTTCGCGGCATCAATCACCATCAGACAACAGTCTACAGCCGTTAATGTACGGTAA
The DNA here is from genome assembly GCA_029433525.1 of Enterobacteriaceae bacterium ESL0689. Classification (NCBI taxonomy): domain Bacteria; kingdom Pseudomonadati; phylum Pseudomonadota; class Gammaproteobacteria; order Enterobacterales; family Enterobacteriaceae; species Enterobacteriaceae bacterium ESL0689. The sequence goes on from JAQTIF010000001.1 coordinate 102,083, forward strand.
GTGTCTTCAGAAAAGTCTTCATGCCCTGGGGTGTCCAGTAAGTTAATCAGGCACGCTTTATAGGGAAACTGCATCACTGAAGTGGTGATCGAGATACCACGCTGTTTTTCCATTTCCATCCAGTCTGATTTGGCATGGTGACTGGAACCACGCCCTTTTACCGTACCCGCCGTCTGGATCGCTTGTCCGAACAGTAGCACCTTCTCGGTGATCGTGGTTTTACCGGCATCCGGGTGTGAGATAATTGCAAAGGTTCTTCTTTTGCTGACCTCTGCAGGACAAGAGCTCATTGTCATGTTTTTTATTCCAGTATGTACAAGGGGGTGTACAAAGAAAAATTCATGCCAATGATTGTACATTTTGCTGCTTCCTGAGCATAGCATAACCGTACTGGCGGCGATTTTCTCTGTTAACCCCAGGCGCGGATCAGATCTGTTGACACAGTAACTGTTCCAGCTCGCTTAATGAGTTTACCGTCCAGTCCGGACGAATATCCGCAGGTAGCGCCTCATGCCGATGATTCAGCCAGCAAGTGGCGATCCCGGCATTCATTCCGCCAGCAATATCCGATTCGGCAGAATCCCCAACCATCAGCACCCGGAAACGATCAGGATGGTTTGCCTGTGCTAAGGCATAATGAAAAATACGGGCATCCGGCTTGGCGATACCCACTTCTTCAGAGATGACCAAAAAATCAAAGTGATGATCCAGCCCGGTACGGTGCAGCCGTTTCTGCTGCAATGCGGTGAATCCATTAGTGATAATGGCCAGTTTCACTTTACCCTGTAGCGCATTCAGGAGTGATAGCGCACCAGGCAGCGGCTGGCAGATTTCAGCCATGGTGTTGATGAACGCGTCATTCAGTTCAGTGGGTGGCACATGGAGGCGCTCAGCCCATGCGGAAAAACGCCGATGTTGTAGCTGTAAAGCGGTGATAACGCCGTTTTGATAATCAACCCACAGCGGTTTGTTGATAAGCTGATATTCCTGAAAATCTTCCGCCGTGAAAATGACGTTATAACCCTGAAACATCTGCTGTAAACCGCTAAAGGAATCGAACGTAAACAGCGTTTCATCGGCGTCAAAAAAAATCCAATCCCACATCATGATACGACCTTATTAGAGGATGCACGCCGATTACATACTGACCGGCAGTGCCATAATTATCGCATCCTCACGACCATTGACCGCAGGATAGTAATCGCGACGAAAGGTGACATGATGAAAACCTGCGCTGTTATACAGCGTTATCGCCGCCTGGTTAGAGGCCCGGACTTCCAGCCATAAGGTCACAATATGCCGTTTTTCCACTTCAGCAATCACATGCTCCAGCAGTGCCCGTCCTAAGCCCCGACGCTGAAAAGCCGGATCTACCGCAATGTTGAATAATGTCGCCTCATCAGCGACAACTTGTGTAATTGCGAAGGCGGCCATGACGCCATCCACTTCCAGCCGGAAATTCAGATAGTGATCGCCCTGATTGCTGGCAAATGTTTTTTCACTCCACGGGAAAGCGTGGGCGCGTTGCTCTATTTGCCAGGCATGGGATAAATCAGTTGCCCTGAGGGTAGAAATGATGTTCATGAGTACAAATTTGTTGCCAGAGCGCCATACGTGCCAGCGCGCTGGTCTGGAGTTCATTAAAAGTGGGAGTTGAGATCCTCGCCCCCATCAGCGGTAAGGAGATATCTGTGCCCAGACACCAGCTATTGCAGTCACGATCTGCCTGTAACATGACGACCTGAGTTGGCGTCAGTTGCAGTACCTGCGCGGCAGTCACATTCAGAGCACGTAAAATGTCACTGATCAGCGGTTCAGTTAATGACGGTAGATTTTCCGCCACCATCAACAGACGAGTTTGCTCCGGAAGCGAGTGGGCAATTTCACCCTGCAATACTGCCGGACGACGCAGCGACCACCGAATAATCCCTAGCTGTTGTAATTGCCAGTCCCGGCGGGAAGTCATAGTGCAACGCTCCTTTTAATCAGGCTGGCAATATAGCAAATCTCTCTTATCGCTGCCAACAACGAGGCAGCCACAGAGATAATGTGTATAATCACTCTCGTTTTCAATGAAGGAGTGTTTCATGTCTGCTTTTAGTCCGGCCAGTGAAGTCTTGCTACGCCATCGTGACGATTTTGCATCCGCACGTGTTCTGTTTGCCGGTGATTTACAGGATGACCTCCCGGCGCATATCAAAACCGCCGCCAGTCGTGTCCATAGCCAGCAATTCCATCACTGGCAGAGACTGAATCGTCAAATGGGCGATCGTGCCAGCTTTAGTCTGGTAGCTGAAGCCAGCGATATTGCGGATAGCAATACATTGATTTATTACTGGCCAAAGAATAAACCGGAAGCACACTTCCAGTTAATCAATCTGCTTTCATTACTCCCTGTGGGCAGTGATATTTTTATCGTTGGCGAAAATCGCAGTGGTGTACGCAGCGCTGAGCAGATACTGACACACTATGCACCGCTGAACAAAATAGACAGCGCACGCCGCTGCGGATTGTATTATGGCTGTCTCACACAGCAGCCACATTTTGATCCAGACACTTTCTGGAATGCGTACCCGCTAGATAACCTGATAATAAAAACATTACCGGGTGTATTTAGTCGTGATGGACTGGATACCGGCAGCCAGTTACTGCTTTCGACCTTTACATCGCCGGTACAGGGGAGCGTACTGGATGTCGGTTGTGGAACCGGTGTCCTGGCAGCTGTTATCGCTAGCCATTCCCCCAGGGTTGATTTAACACTCTGTGATACCAGTGCCCCGGCAGTAGAAGCCAGCCGTGCTACACTGGCGGCAAACGGCATGGCAGGGGACGTTTTCGCCAGTGATGTATTCTCTGAAGTTAAAGGCAGTTTTGACATTATTTTATCCAACCCGCCTTTTCACGATGGACTACAAACCAGTCAGGTGGCGGCACAAGCTCTGATTCACGGTGCGGCACATCATCTGAATCACGGCGGTGAATTGCGGATTGTCGCCAATGCCTTCCTGCCCTACCCGGATATGCTGGATGAGGTATTTGGTAGTCATGAAGTCATTGCCCGGACAGGACGCTTTAAAGTCTATCGTGCCGTGATGTATCACCGGCGTCGTAGATAGCAGTGTTAATACGCTCAGCGCTGGATTCGAACATTTTTACAACAATTTCTGTCCGACGATACAATTAACTGTTGACGTATAGCTGAAAACCTCTAGAATGCGCCTCCGTGATAACGACACTTTATAAAGACAGTGTCGATGGCATGCGAAGGTGGCGGAATTGGTAGACGCGCTAGCTTCAGGTGTTAGTGTCCTTTCGGACGTGGGGGTTCAAGTCCCCCCCCTCGCACCATAAATCACAACGATGTTACTCGCCCTGTGCGAAGATGGCGGAATTGGTAGACGCGCTAGCTTCAGGTGTTAGTGTCCTTTCGGATGTGGGGGTTCAAGTCCCCCTCCTCGCACCAGCGAAGTGATATTTTAATTACTAAGGAATATCTCAGCCTGGTTATCCTGTATTCAAATATCCTGAATTTCTTTTGCTATCCGACTTAGCGCCTCATTATCATATTTTTATCTTGTTTTTCCTTATCCCATCAGCGATAAACCATCTGCTGCTACACCCTATCGACCAATCGTAAAATGCCAGGTATACGCTGCGGGTGCTCAGGGTGGCTTAGCCAGTGATATCTGGCCAGGTTCTTAGAGCCTATCCCATTAGGCTATTTTACTGGCCATTTTGTCCCTGGGCAGTGCTCGAAATCCTCACGTACTCCGTGTACGCTGCGGTTTCTCCGCGCTGTCCGTGTCCAAACTGGCTGCGCCAATAACGCCTAATGGGATAGGCTCTTATTTAACGCTCTCAAGATCAGTGAGTTTTTGTTTCATGCGGGTGACACATACTGATAAAAATGATAAATTAAGCGAAACATTAATATACTAATACAGCTATTATAGTTAACAATACATAGTATATACTAACTAATTATTAGCATATATTGCTTTTGAATTTAATAGCTAACAACGATATATCTACATGACTGCACAATCCTGGCAAAAACATTATAGAAAAAAGTATCAGTATTCTTTATTAATCTTTTTGACATTAAACTTCATCTCTGCTCTCTTCTCATTGATTAGTCCGCTGTTTCCGGATGTCAGGATGAACTTACCCTGTTTGCTGATTACGTTCATCAGTACGCTTTCAGGAATATGGCACTGGAAATTTTCACAACATAAGATAAATATTTTATTTATTGCTTTAGTCTTCGGTGTGTTATGGGCATGGTATATCGCAGAGAAATTTTTTATCGTCTCACAACCCTCTTTTAATTTTTTACTTATCGCTTTATTCAGCATGTTATTTATTGGTGCCATTTCGTTCACCAATAATATACTGGCTTTTACATTATACGCTCTCCCGTCATTTATTATGTGCCAGATCCTGGCCGATGGTGAGCAATGGTTACGGATGTCTTACTATTTTATACTCGCGGTCATGGGAATTACTTTTCAGAATATCATTCAGAAAAATAGTGAGAATTTCACGCAAAGTCTGGTCGATAAACTGGTATCAGAACGTAACAATTTAAATAATCTTAGTATGCTTGATCCGCTCACTGGATTATATAATCGACGTGGCTTACAGTATCAGCTGGAGAATATTCTGGCGGTCAACGATAATGACCATCATGTATTACTGATAGATATTGACCATTTTAAATCCTATAACGATAATTATGGTCATATGATGGGAGATCAGGCATTGATCCGCGTTTCTGTTGCTATTCGTAATGCCGTGCGATCTCGTGACATTGTAGTGCGTTTTGGTGGTGAAGAGTTTATGGTATTGCTGACAAATTGTACCGCAGAAACAGCCATGCTGACCGCAGGGCGTATCCGCAGAAAAGTCTACGATTTAAAAATTCCCCATATGTTTAATGACAGTGTCGCAACCCATGTGACGATCAGTATTGGTATGACGGCACTCACTCATGCTGATCTTAACAGTGCCTTAAAAAGAGCCGATAGCGCACTTTACGAAGCGAAAAAACAGGGGCGTAATATTATTCTGTCCGTGAATGAATAACGCTTTAATGTAAATAAAATAGTACAATAATCATTATTAATATCATACAGTTCAATGAGATACATTAATTTCTATCTATTGGTTTGCGGCTTAATCGTTATTTTCCCAGCGTTGTTTTCCGCTCCATGATACATTGATATTCAACTCTTTCATGCCTTGATCGCTGTTCATCCAGGCATACATTTCTGCATTACTGCGTAAGGATAAACGGCGCAAAGCACTATTTTTTTGTGCGCTGATCGTTTTATTGCTCTTCAGCAGTAATGAAGCGATCTGATTAATGCTCCAGCCTTTTGCCAGAAGTCGTAAAACCTTGCGTTCAGGTAATGTTAACACCCGCTCATTTCCCCGAATATTTTCGATTTTACTAATCTGACTGACGCTTTCCGCTGGCGAAAAGCGGGTACGGATAGCTGTGCCAAGTTTCATCGCCGGTTCATTCACCGAGAGTAATATACTATTCGCACAGGTCAAAAGATCCTTCGCCTGAGTATCACAGGAACCGTCGATCAGATAAATCCAGTGGATATCTTTATACTGCTCCATCAGACAATAACAGGCCTGATAAATGCTATATAATTTCCCGGTTTCACCTGACAAATCAGCAATGACTAATGTCGCCCGACGTAACTGAAGCAGGGTGAGTGCTTCCTGCGAGCAAGAGAAACTAAAATCATAGCCAGGAAGATACTCCTTAACAATTTCTTTTAAACCCAACTGCATAATCTGCGTTTTACTGATAATAATACCGTGCTTGCCGTATCCCGATAACATAAATCCCCCGCTTCCTGTAGAAGATTCTCAATCTGGTATGTATCAATGAGTCACCATAATCCCCAATCAACTCGTCTTCCAGATTATCAAATGAACCACTCAGTTTGCCACTCCATCTTGTACTAAATTATGTTCTGAAGAACAGAACATCGTTCTGACAGAAGATGAGTGTAATATCACTATAATAATTAATATTAACATCAACAATAATAGATTTTAAATTAAATCTCATTAAATTAATTATTAGAAATAGTAAAAAACAGATTGCGCAATATGGCATGCTTATTGATATATAAACCGGCAGTTATACAATAACAGGATATCATTCAGCCAGCTAATAATTAAGAAATTTTTGTCCACTACAGACACTTATTTCCTCGGAAAAAAGAGGAATACAGAGTAAAGTAACGACGGAAAAAATAACAACAAACAGGTTTCTATGCATACCCATCAAGCAGAGCAACACGCCATTACACGATTATGCATTCAATGTGGGATTTTTTTATTACAGCACGGTGCAGAAAGTGCCCTGGTAGAAGAACTCCCTCGTCGGCTGGGATGCGCATTAGGGATGGATCGCGTCGAAAGTGCCATTACCTCAAATGCCATTATCCTGACAACAATCAAAGGTGATGAGTGTCTGACCTCAACGCGTGAGAGCAACGATCGCGGTATTAATATGCATGTTGTCGTCGAAATACAGCATATTGTCATTATGACCGAACATAAACTGCTCGATTATAAAGATGTGCAAAAGCGTTTTGCCCAGATCAAACCGTTACGTTATCCACGCTGGCTGCTGGTTCCTGCGGTTGGCCTCTCTTGTGCCTGCTTCTGTAAACTCAATAATGGCGGCTGGGATGGCGCGTTGGTTACCCTCTGCGCCAGTAGTGTCGCCATGTATGTTCGCCAGATTTTGAGCCATCGTTCAATGCATCCGCAGATCAATTTCTGTATTACGGCATTTGTTGCTACCACGCTTTCCGGTATGATGCTGCGTATACCGGTATTTTCTAGTACATCAACCGTTTCTATGGCGGCCAGTGTCTTGCTATTAGTACCGGGTTTCCCATTAATTAATGCCGTTGCCGATATGTTTAAAGGGCATATTAATACCGGTCTGGCTCGCTGGGCCATTGCCAGTCTGTTGACGCTCGCAACATGTATTGGTGTCGTTATGGCCATGACGATCTGGGGATTACGCGGATGGGCATAATTTCCTTTTTACAGGCATTGTTTCAGGATATGCTGCTATCAGCCATTCCTGCAACTGGCTTTGCTATGGTATTTAACGTCCCGCCGCGTGCGTTACGCTGGTGTGCGCTACTGGGCGCTATCGGTCATGGATCGCGCATGGCGATGATGACAGCCGGATTTAACATTGAGTGGGCGACTTTTCTCGCCTCCTTGCTGGTGGGTTGCATTGGGATCCAGTGGTCTCGCTGGTATCTGGCACACCCGAAGATTTTTACTGTCGCTGCAGTCATCCCGATGTTTCCCGGTATTTCTGCTTATACCGCGATGATCTCAGCGGTTAAAATCAGCCACTTTGGCTACTCAGAAACATTGATGATCATGCTACTCAGTAATTTCCTTAAAGCGACGTCTATCGTTTGTGCACTTTCTATCGGGCTTTCTATTCCAGGGCTCTGGTTGTATCGTAAACGTCCACGGGTATAAGCACCACTCCTTGCGAGTCGCTGGCTATGCTACTATGTGTACGATCCTCCTTATCTATTGTTGCTCAGGGTTAAGATTGTATTATGTCCTCGCAAGTATTAACGACCAATTTCAGCAGTCTGGATGACTTCATTCAGGATCATGCTTCCGTTCTGGCCAAAGCAACCAATGGCACAGTAGCCGTTTTTGCTAACAATAACCCAGTATTTTATGCACTCACGGCGGAACGTCTGGCGCAACTGCTGGCGCTGGAAGAGAAACTGGCTCGTCCTTGTAGCGATATTACGCTCGACAGACAATTTTTTGACGATCCAATCAATGCACCCGCTACGACGCCTGCGGGTAAATTCGCCATGTATGCGGACTGGCAACCTGATGCTGATTTCCAGCACCTGGCTGCCATTTGGGGCATAGCGCTCACTTATCCGGTTACTCCTGCAGAGCGAGCAGCGTTTGTCGCTTACTGGCAGGCAGAAGGCAAAGTTTTTCATCACGTGCAGTGGCAGCAAAAGCTGGCTCGCAGTGTTCAGATCAGTCGGGCCAGTCATGGAGGCTCACAACAACGTGACGTCAACAGTATCAGCGAACCAGATAGCCAGATCCCGCAAGGTTTCAGAGGATAAGTATGGAAAATATAACTAATCTGATAAAACGTCTGCAGAAAATGATGCCGGAAAATATCACGCCCGCCTTCAAAACCAGCGAAGAGTGGCTCGCCTGGCAAAAAGAGCAAGGCCAGTTGCGATCCGCCGCACTTGCGCGTGAAAATCGTGCAATGAAAATGCAACGGACTTTTAATCGTTCTGGTATTCGTCCATTACATCAAAACTGTTCGTTTGATAACTATCAGGTTACCAGTGAAGGTCAGATGAATGCATTATCGAAAGCGCGTCAGTATGTCGACGAGTTCGATGGTAATATCGCCAGCTTTATCTTTTCCGGTAAGCCTGGTACCGGCAAAAATCACCTTGCCGCCGCCATCTGTAACGCACTCCTGCTCCAGGGCAAGTCTGTGCTTATCATTACCGTCGCCGATATTATGTCGGCCATGAAAAATACTTTCGGTCATCGGGAAACCAGCGAAGAACAGCTTCTTAACGATTTAAGCAACGTCGACCTGCTGGTGATCGATGAAATCGGCATGCAGACAGAATCACGCTATGAAAAAGTGATTATCAATCAGATTGTTGATCGTCGTTCATCTTCAAAACGCCCGACCGGTATGCTGACCAATAGCAATATAAACGAAATGAATAAACTGCTTGGTGAGCGGGTGATGGATCGTATGCGTCTTGGCAATAGTCTGTGGGTTATTTTCAACTGGGATAGTTACCGTCACCGGGTGACGGGCAAAGAGTATTGAGTTCGAACGATTATCGATATGATTTTATTTATAAAAAAGATAATCAGCGTTCTGTTTAATATTATTATCGCCAGGCAGACACCGTGACTCCGGAAAGAATATTGTGATCGCAATCATATTTTTCTTTCCAGTCTATCCGCTTACTGACCACTTATCCTGTCAGATGACCGCTTATCTTTATATAGAACCACTCACGCATTTACTTCATTTTGTCCATATCTGACTCTGGCAGAATGGTGAGTGATAAAGTCATCAAGGTCTCCTCAATCCTGATGCAACCTTGACGGTTGCGGCCAATTTATAATCTAAAAACCAGGTTTTACTATGGATAAGAAAAAGATACTCAAGCAAATCCCCTGGATAATCCTTGGGATCATCGGGGCATGTTGTCTCGCCGTCCTCGCTCTACGTCGCGGTGAACATATCAGTGCGCTGTGGATCGTCGTCGCATCGGTCTCTGTTTATCTGGTGGCTTACCGCTACTATAGTCTGTATATCGCGCAAAAGGTGATGCAACTTGACCCTACGCGAGCGACACCTGCGGTCATTAATAACGATGGCCTGAACTACGTGCCGACTAACCGTTACGTGCTATTCGGCCACCACTTTGCGGCTATTGCAGGTGCAGGCCCGTTGGTTGGCCCGGTACTGGCGGCGCAAATGGGTTATCTTCCTGGTACGTTATGGTTATTGTCAGGTGTGGTGCTGGCTGGCGCAGTCCAGGACTTTATGGTGCTGTTCATCTCCTCACGTCGTAATGGTTCATCGCTGGGAGAAATGATCAAAGAAGAAATGGGGCCCATACCCGGTTCTATCGCCCTATTCGGCTGTTTCATGATAATGATCATCATCCTTGCCGTTCTGGCTCTGATTGTCGTAAAAGCGCTGGCTGAAAGCCCGTGGGGTGTTTTTACTGTCTGTTCGACAGTGCCCATCGCGTTGTTTATGGGGATCTATATGCGTTACATTCGCCCGGGACGTGTGGGTGAAGTTTCGGTCATTGGGATCGTATTACTGGTCGCAGCCATTTATTTCGGTGGAGTAATCGCTCACGATCCATACTGGGGACCTGCATTAACCTTTAAAGATACCACGATTACCTTCACCTTGATCGGTTATGCATTTATCTCCGCTTTGCTACCGGTATGGTTAATTCTGGCTCCTCGTGACTATCTGGCCACTTTCCTGAAAATTGGCGTTATTGTCGGCCTGGCATTAGGCATTGTGATCCTCAATCCGGATTTAAAAATGCCCGCTATTACGCAATATATTGATGGTTCTGGTCCACTATGGAAGGGAGCGCTGTTTCCGTTCTTATTTATCACCATCGCCTGCGGTGCGGTATCAGGCTTCCACGCTTTGATCTCCTCCGGTACGACACCCAAGCTGCTGGCCAATGAAACTGATGCTCGTTTTATTGGCTATGGTGCGATGTTGATGGAGTCTTTTGTCGCTATAATGGCGCTGGTAGCTGCATCTATCATTGAACCAGGCCTCTACTTCGCGATGAATACGCCACCGGCCGGTTTAGGTATCGTGATGCCAAATCTGCATGAAATGGGGGGTGAAAATGCTGCCATGATCGCCTCACAACTGAAAGAAGTCACCGTACATGCCGCAGCAACGGTGAGTTCCTGGGGCTTTGTTATTTCCCCTGATCAGATTCTGCAAACGGCAAAAGATATCGGGGAACCCTCCGTATTGAACCGTGCGGGTGGCGCACCTACCCTGGCCGTCGGGATCGCACACGTATTCCATAAGATTATTCCGGTCGCGGATATGGGCTTCTGGTATCATTTCGGCATCCTGTTCGAAGCACTCTTTATCCTTACAGCACTGGATGCAGGTACCCGTTCTGGTCGCTTTATGCTCCAGGATTTACTGGGTAACTTCATACCGTTACTGAAGAAAACGGACTCGCTGATCGCTGCTGTTATTGGTACTGCGGGTTGTGTCGGAATGTGGGGATATCTGTTATACCAGGGCGTTGTCGATCCACTGGGTGGCGTCAAGAGCTTGTGGCCGCTGTTTGGTATCTCTAACCAGATGCTGGCTGCCGTTGCGTTGGTATTATGTACAGTCGTCTTGATCAAAATGCAACGCACGAAATACGTCTGGGTTACGATTATTCCCGCAGTATGGTTGTTGCTATGTACAACCTGGGCGCTGGGACTGAAACTGTTCAGCAGTAATCCACAGATGGAAGGTTTCTTCTTTATGGCTCAGCAATATAAAGATAAAATCGCATCCGGTAGTGAATTAACGACACAACAGATTACCAACATGCACCATATTGTCATAAATAACTATACTAATGCAGGGTTGAGTATTCTGTTCCTGTTCGTGGTCTATAGCATCATCTTCTATGGCTTTAAGACATGGTTGAATGTGCGTAACAGCAAGGTCCGGACCGATAAAGAAACACCCTATGTTCCTGTACCGGAAGGAGGAGTAAAGACCTCTTCACATCACTAAGTGATCTTACGGGCGAACACAAAGCATAAGAGCCAGGTTCAGCAGGCGTTATCGACGCAGCCAGTCTGGACACGGATAGCGCGGAGAAACCGCAGCGTACAGGTCGTACGTGAGGATTTCGAACACTACCCAGGGCCAAATGGGCCAGGCGCTAAGTTCGCCCTGTTAAATAACACCAAACCCGGCAGCATTACATCGTCGGGTTTGCTCTATCAGAGATAGCATAATGTTTGGTAATTTAGGACAAGCAAAAAAATATCTCGGTCAGGCAGCAAAGATGCTAATTGGGATCCCGGATTACGATAATTACGTTGCCCATATGCAAGCCAACCATCCAGATAAACCCTACATGACTTATGAAGAATTTTTTCGTGAACGTCAGCAATCCCGCTATGGCGGTGATGGTAAAGGTGGTATGCGTTGCTGTTAAAGGAGAAAAAAATGACCCCCATCGCTGTCACTTTATTGACCGGTTTTCTTGGTGCCGGAAAAACAACACTGCTACACCATATTCTCAGTGAACAACATGGATTGAGAATTGCTGTCATTGAAAATGAATTTGGCGAAGCCGCAGTGGATGATCAACTTCTTGGCGATCGTGCCACACAGATCAAAACATTGACTAATGGCTGTATTTGCTGTACCCGTTCCAGTGAGCTGGAAAATGCGCTACTCGATTTACTCGATAGTTATGATCGGCAAGAGATTATCTTTGATCGACTGGTGATTGAGTGTACTGGCATGGCTGATCCTGGCCCGATTATTCAGACTTTTTTTAGCCATGATATCCTTTGTGAACGCTATCTACTGGATGGTGTTATTGTGCTTGTGGATGCCGTTCATGCTCACTCACAGATGGATAAGTTTACTGTTGCTCAATCGCAGATAGGTTATGCAGACCGTATACTGCTCACCAAAACTGATATTACGGCAGACAATACATCATTGTATGAACGTCTGGCGCGAATCAATGCACGCGCCCCGGTTTACACCGTCACGCATGGAGAGATCGATCTAAACCAGCTATTTAATACTCGTGGCTTCATGCTGGAAGAGAATATCATTAGCCATCAACCACGTTTCCATTTTATTACTGAAAAACAAAATAATGACGTCTCGTCCATCGTGGTCGAGCTGGACTATCCGGTCAATCTCCATGAGATATCGCAGGTTATGGAAAATCTGTTACTCTCGTTCGCGGATCAACTTATGCGTTACAAAGGAATATTATGGATTACTGATGAACCTAATCGCTTGCTATTTCAGGGGGTTCAGCGTTTATATAGTGCCGACTGGGATCGTCCGTGGGGTGAGACTCCCCCTCACAGTACACTGGTATTTATCGGTATAAATTTACCAGAAAACGAGATCCGTGCCGCATTTACTGATTTGCGCAAATAAAATACACTGGTTACATCGTGACAAAAAAATATATCCGTTAGTTGAACAGCTAATCATTATGCGGTATTAATCGTTGCAGTAACCAGCTAACACTTATGGCCAGAACAAATAAGATAAGCAGTAGAGCTATCCAGCTAACAAAAATATGTATAAGCATATCAAGTGTTATGACTTTCTGAATATAGAGGATAACTGATTTTTTTAAAGGTTTTCCTGTCAGATACATAACAATCTCTGCAACCCAGAGACATCCTCTGAAAAAAAACCAGATAATAACAGGCCAAAATAGTAACAGAAAAAAAGTAGAACGCGCCTGCAGATAAATTACAGGTCGACGTAAAAAATAACATTTTGCCAGTAATTTCATCTATCGCTCATCGTACTACTTAATAATATTACCATTATTACATTATTTAAAATAATAATACTCGATATTTTTTTATAAAAACACCAGGGAAAATCTCATTCCTTATGTATCAATCACACAAAAATACAACTGAATACAATCTGGTAAAAAATCATGATCATTTCTGCCACTTCATATTATTAATACAAAAGAGGCTTTTTTAAATCAGATAATATCGTTAACGCGCAGATTTAGCGCCTGGCCCACCAGGCATTATTGACGCAGCCAGCCTGGATACGGACAGCGCGGAGAAACTGCAGCTGGTGTGTTATGGGAAATGTGATTGCCTATGCCGGTATGATACGCCTGAATAGCGGTGTTAACGCCGCCCCCACTGTTACCGTCCGCCCGCGCTGGCCGCTGGCTGAACTGCCTGCCGTATCATTACCCTGAAAGAATAAATAACACTGCCCGTCAGTTAACCGCACTGGCTGGCAGGGAATAAATCCTCATAATCCCCTGTAAGACACATACAAAAAAGACCCGGTCTTCCGACCGGGTCCTTTCCGCTGTTTTAAAGCCTGGCAGCTCCCTGCTCTCGCATGGGGAGTCCCCACACTACCATCGGCGCTTCGGCGTTTCACTTCTGAGTTCGGCATGGGGTCAGGTGGGACCACCGCGCTGTCACCGCCAGGCTGATTCTTTCTAATCCTTCCTCGCTCTTCTTCCGGACCTCGCTGAAAATCTTTCTCTCTCTCTCCGCTCCACGCTTCCGATAAAACACCTTCGGCGTTGTAAGGTTAAGCCTCACGGGTCATTAGTATCAGTCAGCTCAACGTGTCACCACGCTTACACACCTGACCTATCAACGTCGTCGTCTTCAACGTCCCTTCAGGATACTTTCATATCAGGGATAACTCATCTCAGGGCAAGTTTCGGGCTTAGATGCTTTCAGCACTTATCTCTTCCGCATTTAGCTACCGGGCTGTGCCATTGGCATGACAACCCGTACACCAGTGATGCGTCCACTCCGGTCCTCTCGTACTGGGAGCAGCCCCCCTCAGTTATCCAGCGCCCACGGCAGATAGGGACCGAACTGTCTCACGACGTTCTAAACCCAGCTCGCGTACCACTTTAAATGGCGAACAGCCATACCCTTGGGACCCGCTTCAGCCCCAGGATGTGATGAGCCGACATCGAGGTGCCAAACACCGCCGTCGATATGAACTCTTGGGCGGTATCAGCCTGTTATCCCCGGAGTACCTTTTATCCGTTGAGCGATGGCCCTTCCATTCAGAACCACCGGATCACTATGACCTGCTTTCGCACCTGCTCGCACCGTCACGCTCGCAGTCAGGCCAGCTTCTGCCATTGCACTATCCTCCTGATGTCCGACCAGGATTAGCTGACCTTCGTGCTCCTCCGTTACTCTTTGGGAGGAGACCGCCCCAGTCAAACTACCCGCCAGACACTGTCCGCAACCCCGCTCAGGGGCCCGCGTTAGAACATCAAACATTAAAGGGCGGTATTTCAACAGCGGCTCCATGCAGACTGGCGTCCACACTTCTTCGCCTCCCGCCTATCCTGCACATCAAGGCTCAAGGTTCAGTGTCAAGCTGTAGTAAAGGTTCACGGGGTCTTTCCGTCTTGCCGCGGGTACACTGCATCTTCACAGCGAGTTCAATTTCACTGAGTCCCGGGTGGAGACAGCCTGGCCATCATTACGCCATTCGTGCAGGTCGGAACTTACCCGACAAGGAATTTCGCTACCTTAGGACCGTTATAGTTACGGCCGCCGTTTACCGGGGCTTCAGTCAGCTGCTTCTCCTTTCAGATTACAGCATCATTTAACCTTCCGGCACCGGGCAGGCGTCACACCGTATACTTCCACTTACGTGTTTGCACAGTGCTGTGTTTTTAATAAACAGTTGCAGCCAGCTGGTCTCTGCGACTGACCTCAGCTCCACGCGTTAAGCGCTTCACCTTGCGTCAGCGTGCCTTCTCCCGAAGTTACGGCACCATTTTGCCTAGTTCCTTCACCCGGGTTCTCTCAAGCGCCTTGGTATGCTCTACCTGACCACCTGTGTCGGTTTCGGGTACGATTTCATGTTACCTGTCGCTTAGAGGCTTTTCCTGGAAGCAGGGCTTCTGTTACTTCGGCACCTCAGTGCCTCGTCATCACGCCTCAGTGTTATGGTGTTCCGGATTTGCCTGAAACACCCACCTGCACGCTTAAACCGGGACTTCCGTCACCCGGATAACATAGCCTTCTCCGTCCCCCCTTCGCAGTAACATAAAGTACGGGAATATTAACCCGTTTCCCATCAGCTACGCCTTTCGGCCTCACCTTAGGGGTCGACTCACCCTGCCCCGATTAACGTTGGACAGGAACCCTTGGTCTTCCGGCGTGCGGGTTTTTCACCCGCATTATCGTTACTTATGTCAGCATTCGCACTTCTGATACCTCCAGCATGCCTCTCAGCACACCTTCTTCAGCTTACAGAACGCTCCCCTACCCAGCAGCTTGCGCCGCTGCCGCAGCTTCGGTGCATGGTTTAGCCCCGTTACATCTTCCGCGCAGGCCGACTCGACCAGTGAGCTATTACGCTTTCTTTTAATGATGGCTGCTTCTAAGCCAACATCCTGGCTGTCTAAGCCTTCCCACTTCGTTTCCCACTTAACCATGACTTCGGGACCTTAGCTGGCGGTCTGGGTTGTTTCCCTCTCCACGACGAACGTTAGCACCCGCCGTGTGTCTCCCGTGGTATCATTCTCCGGTATTCGCAGTTTGCATCGGGTTGGTAAGTCGGGATGACCCCCTTGCCGAAACAGTGCTCTACCCCGGAGATGAACCCACGAGGCGCTACCTAAATAGCTTTCGGGGAGAACCAGCTATCTCCCGGTTTGATTGGCCTTTCACCCCCAGCCACAGGTCATCCGCTGATTTTTCAACATCAGTCGGTTCGGTCCTCCAGTTAGTGTTACCCAACCTTCAACCTGCCCATGGCTAGATCACCGGGTTTCGGGTCTGTACCCTGCAACTAGTCGCCCAGTTAAGACTCGGTTTCCCTGCGGCTCCCCTATTCGGTTAACCTCGCTACAGAATACAAGTCGCTGACCCATTATACAAAAGGTACGCAGTCACCCCACCACTAAGCCCCCTCTGCTTCTTTTGGCGGCTGGGCGTCGCTCACGCCCCGCCTGCCCTGCCTTACAGCAAAGGATGCCTCGTGGAATCTCACCACTGGCTTAGTGGTGGGGCTTCCACTGCTTGTACGTACACGGTTTCAGGTTCTCTTTCACTCCCCTCGCCGGGGTTCTTTTCGCCTTTCCCTCACGGTACTGGTTCACTATCGGTCAGTCAGGAGTATTTAGCCTTGGAGGATGGTCCCCCCTTCTTCAGACAGGATTTCTCGTGTCCCGCCCTACTCTTCGAGTCCACAGCATGCGCGCTTTCGTGTACGGGGCTGTCACCCTCTTTTGCCGGACTTTCCAGACCGTTCCACTAACACCCATGCTGATTATGACTCCGGGCTCCTCCCCTTTCGCTCGCCGCTACTCGGGGAATCTCGGTTGATTTCTTTTCCTCGGGGTACTGAGATGTTTCAGTTCCCCCGGTTCGCCTCGTTAACCTATGAATTCAGTTAACGATGATGTGATTACTCACACCGGGTTTCCCCATTCGGACATCGCCGGGTCACAGACCCATATCACCTCGCCGGCGCTTTTCGCAGATTTGCACGTCCTTCATCGCCTCTGACTGCCAGGGCATCCACCGTGTACGCTTAGTCACTTAACCTCACAACCCGAAGATGTCTCTTCCGGTCGCTTCGCTTTGAGAGACCCGGACACACTTCTTCGTGTGTCCTCTTTCAATTTTCAGCTTGATCCAGTTTGTTAAAGAGCAATATATTTCACAAATGACCTCCCGGCCATCTCTGAAATACAGTCCGGCTGTGCCTTTCACCCACAACCCGCAAGTGGCGTCCCCTGGGGGATTCGAACCCCCGTTACCGCCGTGAAAGGGCGATGTCCTAGGCCTCTAGACGAAGGGGACTCTCTGTCTCGTTCGCAAGACGCCTTGCTCAATCTCTCGTCAGACAATCTGTGTGAACACTTCAGAAATCCAGAACCCTCAGTTTAAGGAGGTGATCCAACCGCAGGTTCCCCTACGGTTACCTTGTTACGACTTCACCCCAGTCATGAATCACAAAGTGGCAGGCGCCCCCCTTTCGGTTAAACTACCTGCTTCTTTTGCAACCCACTCCCATGGTGTGACGGGCGGTGTGTACAAGGCCCGGGAACGTATTCACCGTGGCATTCTGATCCACGATTACTAGCGATTCCGTCTTCGTGGAGTCGGGTTGCAGACTCCAGTCCGGACTACGACGCACTTTATGAGTTCCGCTCACCCTCGCAGGCTCGCCTCCCTTTGTATGCGCCATTGTAGCACGTGTGTAGCCCTGGTCGTAAGGGCCATGATGACTTGACGTCATCCCCACCTTCCTCCAGCTTTTCACTGGCAGTCTCCCCTGAGTTCCCGGCCAAACCGCTGGCAACAGAGGATAAGGGTTGCGCTCGTTGCGGGACTTAACCCAACATTTCACAACACGAGCTGACGACAGCCATGCAGCACCTGTCTCACAGCTCCCGAAGGCACCCCTCCATCTCTGGAAGGTTCTGTGGATGTCAAGACCAGGTAAGGTTCTTCGCGTTGCATCGAATTAAACCACATGCTCCACCGCTTGTGCGGGCCCCCGTCAATTCATTTGAGTTTTAACCTTGCGGCCGTACTCCCCAGGCGGTCGATTTATCGCGTTTGCTTCGAAAGCCACTCCTCAACGGGAACAACCTCCAAATCGACATCGTTTACAGCGTGGACTACCAGGGTATCTAATCCTGTTTGCTCCCCACGCTTTCGCACCTCAGCGTCAGTCTTCGTCCAGCCGCCTTCGCCACCGGTATTCCTCCAGATCTCTACGCATTTCACCGCTACACCTGGAATTCCACCCCCCTCTACGAGACTCCAGCCTGTCAGTTTCAAATGCTGTTCCCGGGTTAAGCCCGGGGATTTCACATCTGACTTAACACACCGCCTGCGTGCCCTTTACGCCCAGTTATTCCGATTAACGCTCGCACCCTCCGTATTACCGCGGCTGCTGGCACGGAGTTTGCCGGTGCTTCTTCTGCGGATAACGTCAAAATGAAAGTGTATTAAACTTCCATCCTTCCTCACCGCTGAAAGTACTTTACAACCCGAAGGCCTTCTTCATACACGCGGCATGGCTGCATCAGGGTTTCCCCCATTGTGCAATATTCCCCACTGCTGCCTCCCGCAGGAGTCTGGACCGTGTCTCAGTTCCAGTGTGGCTGGTCATCCTCTCAGACCAGCTAGGGATCGTCGCCCAGGTGAGCCATTACCTCACCTGCAAGCTAATCCCGTCTGGGCACATCCGGTGGCGTGAGGCCATAAGATGGCCCCCACTTTGGTCTTCCGACATTATGCGGTATTAGCTACCGTTTCCAGTAGTTATCCCCCTCCACCAGGCAGTTTCCCAGACTTTACTCACCCGTCCGCCACTCGTCAGCAAAGCAGCAAGCTGCTTCCTGTTACCGTTCGACTTGCATGTGTTAGGCCTGCCGCCAGCGTTCAATCTGAGCCATGATCAAACTCTTCAATTCAGGTCTGATCGCTCGTGAATTAAACTTCGTAAATGAATTACGTGTTCACTCAGAGACTTTTTAAATTTGCTTGACCGTCACCGACGGTCAGGCTCTGTCTTCCTGAGTGCCCACACAGATTGTCTGACTGATTGTTAAAGAGCGGTACTTCAATGAAGCGGGCGCATATAATACTCTCATGCGCTTCAGAGTCAAGTGTTTTTTTCACTTCCCCTGCCTGATTCCCGGTGGATTCGCTCCGTTATTCCGGGTCAGTGGGGGCGCATTATAAAAGGTTTTATTGAGATGACAAGCGTTAAAATACAATAGACATATCAGATGCACACTATTTGAACATTGATTATTTTTTCCAATGGTTGTCGGTTAAGCGCTACTATTGACTCATGACAAAATACTATTTACTTATTCTTCTATAATTATTTCGTTTTTACATGACTGGTGTGAATTTTATGGCATATCAACTCAATATTAATTGGCCCGAGTTTTTAGAGAAATACTGGCAAAAACAGCCCGTCGTTTTAAAAAATGCGCTCACTGATTTCATCGATCCGATCACGCCAGACGAACTGGCGGGTTTAGCTTTAGAGTCAGAAATCGATAGTCGTCTGGTGAGTAAAGTGAATGATAGCTGGCAGGCCAGTAATGGTCCCTTTGAACATTTTGATCAGCTGGGAGAGACAAACTGGTCACTACTGGTACAAGCGGTGAATCACTGGCATATGCCTTCCGCTGAGCTCCTGCGTCCCTTCAGGGTTCTTCCTGACTGGCGTTTAGATGATCTGATGATCTCGTTCTCCGTGCCTGATGGTGGTGTTGGTCCTCATATCGATCAATATGATGTTTTTATCATTCAGGGAATGGGGCGTCGTCGCTGGCGTGTTGGAGATAAGTTACCGATGCGCCAGTTCTGTCCTCATCCGGCACTCCTGCATGTTGATCCTTTCCCGTCCATTATCGATGAAGAACTGACCGCTGGCGATATTCTCTATATTCCGCCCGGATTTCCTCATGATGGTATTACCCTTGAAACAGCATTGAGTTACTCTGTCGGTTTCCGGGGACCGAACGGGCGTGATTTGATCAGTAGCTTTGCTGACTATGCATTAGAGAATGATCTCGGTGGTAGTCACTACAGCGACCCGGATTTAACTTGCCGTGAACATCCCGCTCAGCTCGAAGAGTATGAGCTTGAGCGCTTACGCACGATGATGATCGATATGATTCGCCAGCCAGAAGATTTTAAACAGTGGTTTGGTAGTTTTATTACCACCCCACGTCATGAGCTGGATATCGCCCCAGCAGATCCACCTTTTACAGAAGCAGAAATCATTGATGCATTAAAGAGTGGTGAAAAACTGGTTCGGCTAAGCGGTCTGCGGGTACTACGCATTGGGGATGACTTCTTTGTTCATAGTGAACAACTGGATAATACAGATCTGGTCGCACTTGATGCCTTGTGCCGTTATACCACGCTAGGGCAGGATGAACTCAAGACAGGTTTGCAAAATTCAGCATTTATTAGCGAACTTACACAATTAATTAATCAAGGTTATTGGTTTTTTAAAGAGTAATTGTATCGCTGTTTGCTAAGGCCCAGGTAACCTGCAAATGAGCGGGGGCTCAGCTGAAATAAAAAGCACCGAACAATCATATCTTCGGTGCTTTCTCTTTTCCAACAGGACAGGAGGTTTTGTATTCTCTCTCATTCCTGACCGAGGGTAACCGGAGAAAGGTTCAACTCGCGGTTATTGGTTATGTCCTAGCCGTTTTTCATATTGCGCCTGGTACTGTGGTGCATTCCATGTTCCATCAAACAGTGTATAGGTAATATAGCCTTTATTTAGCCAGCCACTGTCGTTATCACCTGTCGATGGCATCAGCGATGCTGCCGTCATTGATTGCTTTGCTGTACCATCTGGCAATAACTCATAACTAATCTGTGGAACAGGGAACTGTTCATTCTCAATATAATGAATGCCTTTGATTTGGGTCGCGGGTAGTGGTGGATAATTAATACTCAGACCAGAACCTTTCGGCAACAACAATTCACCTGGCTGACGAGTGGCATTTAGCTTATCCACGACCGTTACCACGTAATCCACAGCATTTGGCCAATATTTATGTGTACTTGGCCATTTGTTTTTTATCTCTTCCTCGGTGAAAAGGCAGCCTATACTGGCGGCAATCGCCGGGAAACCATAGCGTAATGCACGAGCGGCGGCACTGACAGTACCAGAATTGACCTGAGCCATGCCCGTATTAGGGCCATCATTGACGCCGGATATGACCAGATCCGGTGGCGCATCTTTCAGGATGCCCTGCAGACCAAAATCTACCGCATCTGCTGGCGTACCAGGGAAACAATAGCGTTTATCGGCGATTTTTTTAACATCAAATGTTTTTCCTGGTTTGAAAGTAATCGCTGAACCCACCCCACTCTGATTGAGCGCTGGCGCGACCATCCATACATCATATCCTTTGGCAGTTAGTTTATCCTGTAACGAAGTAGTACCAACAGACTGGCAACCGTCGTCATTTACCAGCAAAATCTTCAGGGGTTTTTCCGCAGAATATGCAGATGCACTCAGCACAGTCATCATGGCAGCAAGTATTTTGATTTTCATCATGGCTCCTTGAACAACAATCAGAAGTTTTTCTTGGGATACAAAAAAACCCAAAACCCTGTATGCCATTTTACTGAGCAACAGTGTTTTAGGTTTTGCCTGTATTCCAGTAACAATCCTAGAATGTAAATAAACTATCCTCTATAAGACAAATAATCCAGTATCTGTTTGCCTGTTATGTGATTAAAGTCAAAAAAAACATCAATACTATTTCATCATTTTCTTTACTCATCATCGTTATCTGTCACATCTATTATTCCTGTACTTACTGTTATGATATGAGTTCGATCACAAATATTGATCTTAAGATAAATTCCGCTTGTTTTTATTCATCCAACGTGAAAAAGTCGGAGCACATTGGATTGTGACTGTTTCAATACAGGCAAAACCTGCGTTGTATATCTCAGTAGCATGACCTGATTCATGCTTAACTTGGGTGTCTGACGTGGGTTTTTTTTGATCTTAAAAAAGCGAGAAAAAAATGAAAAAATGGCTAGCCGCAATCATACTATTCGCCAGCACCGCGACCTGTTCAGCCGCAGAGCTTCGTGAAAACCAGAGTGTTGATATTTATTTTGCCCGTCATGGTAAAACGTTATTGAATACGTTTGATCGGGTTCAGGGTTGGGTTGATTCTCCGCTTACTGAGGACGGTGTCCATATTGCACGTTGTCTTGGTGAAGGTCTGAAAGGAATTAAGTTTGATAATTTTTATTCCAGTGATGCCGGCCGGCAGCGGGAAACGATGGCTGTCATTCTGAAGCAGGCCGGGATTAATGATTATAAGCTTAATGAGTTAACGGGTCTGCGGGAGGTTTTCTTTGGCGGGTTTGAAGGCGATTTTAATAAAAATATGGTAATAGCAGGTGCTGAAAAGCTGGGGTTAAAAAATGCTGAAGAGATGTACAGCCAGATGAATGCCGGCAACTTATCCATCGTGGATATGACGAACGCACTGGCTGCCGCTGATCCAAAAGGCATAGCCGAAAATTATCAACAGGTCAAAGAACGAACTCAGGCAGCACTAAAAACTATTGTTGACAATGCTAAATTGCGTGGCGATAAAAATGTTCTCGCGATATCTTCTGGCATGGCTATGCAAATCATGATATCTGATTTAACTGATGATGTAGCAAAAAATAAACCATTGCCAAACGCAGCTGTCGTAAAGATCAGCTATAAAAATGGTAAATATACCGTCAGTGAAATCGGCTCAATGAAATATGTTATTGCCGGAAAACAGAAACTCGAAAAATAGCATTATCCATACAGGTATCTCAACCATTGAGTTGGCATCTCATTTACGAGGAAGTAATAATGAAACGCAATATTATTACTATCATGCTTTTAACGCTTCCAGTTAGCGCCTGGTCCGCAGATAGTCTATCATCAACGGATCCTGTTGATACGTTACTTGCTGACCCTTTTTTTAGTCAGTCGCATATGACGCTATCATTAAAGAACTACTGGAAATATCTAAAAGAAGATGAATTAGAACGCAATACAGTTCATAGTGCATGGGGACAGGGTGTTGCTGTAGATTATCAATCTGGTTACTTTTCTGATATTATTGGCATTGATGCTACTTATTATAGCGCAATAAAATTAGGTGCCAGTGATTATTTTAATTCTCGTGGTATACTTTACAATGACGGCACCGGTAATAAAAAAAGCAACGCCTCTGGCTATTCTAAACTTGGTCAGCGGAACATTAAAGTAAAATATAAGCTCGGCGATGCTGATCTTAATGCTCGCTGGGGCTGGCATACAATAAAAAGCCTGGGGCCGCTTTCTAATTCTACTCGCTTGTCGCCAACAACTTATCTCGGCTGGAGTGGTGGTATCAATTATAATGAGTTCACCCTACGTGGTGCTTATGTTGAAAGCTCTATGGGACGTAACTCACCTGATAAACAACGTTTTCAGACTAATGATGGCCACTATATTAATCATATCACCAGTAGCGAAGCTCAATGGAAAAACGATATATTAAATCTTCAATATGGCTATGGTGAAAGTGATAATTATCTTCGTCGCCATTTATTATTCACTCATATAAAACCATTACAGCAATTAACTATTGGCACACAAATTTATGCAACTCATGCTCTGAGTGAATATAAAGCAATGACGGCCAGTAAACGCGATTTTGATAACAATGCCTGGCATTATACGATAGATGCAAAATGGCAGGATGAGAACTGGAGTACCAAGTTTGGCATCGGGTATACCGATGCAGAAAAAGCGAATGAAGTCGGTTTCTTCCCCCGTCATCTGAGTAAAAATTCGCGAGGTACTTTCAATTCAATGGCCTACGCTGGTAGCGACTATATGCGCGATGGTGAGCTATTTCTTGCGAATATATCCGATTATAAGTTGACGCCAGACCTGACTGTCGGTCTGATCGGTAACATCGCACAATTTAACTATCGTGGTAATCATGTACGCACGGGTGAAATCAACGTCTTCAGTCGCTGGACACCAACACATCCTTCACTGAAAAATCTGAATGTCTGGGCAATGTTCGGGCCAGGCTGGTCTTATCGTATGCAAGGAAAAACACCGATATTAAACGATGGCGATTATATTCGTGCCCACTTTATGGGTGCTGAAGTCATCATTGAATATAAATTCAAATTATTCTAAGCAATCATCATGCTGCCAACAAAATAAGCGCCTGGCCCACCAGGCGTTATTGACGCAGCCAGTCTGGACTCGGACAGCGCAGAGAAACCGCCACGTACAGGTAGCACGTGAGGATTCAAAGCACTGTCCAGAGCCAGAAATAGCCTGATGGAATAGGATCTAACATATCGCGCTGGCGGCATGGATATGATATATCCTGTTGGTTAATGTTGTTTACGCACTTTTACTGCTTTCAATATGACGAATTTATTATTAACCGCTACGGTTGTACAGTTACGAAATATACGTTTCAGTTTACGAAAATAATCAAGATGGCGATTGCCAACAACATACAATGAACCACCATATTGCAGGCTACGATGCGCATCATTAAACATCTGTATCGCGATATGATCAGTAATCGCATGTTGCTGATGAAACGGTGGATTGCAGAGAACAGCGGTAAATCTATCGGCTTCTATTCCTGATAGCGCATGATTAACCATAAATTCACAGCGTTCAATCGCATTCGGTAAGTTAACCTCAACATTTCGTCGACTGGATGCCATCGCCATATACGATTCATCAGTAAACATCACCCTGGCATCAGGATTCAGAGCCAGTGCCTTCAGCCCTATCACACCATTGCCACAACCAAGATCCACTATTTCACCCTTAATACCCTGAGGTATATGCGCAAGAAAGAAACGCGCGCCAATATCCAGACGACTTCGCGAGAAAACATTAGCATGATTGTGAATTATCCACGGCGTGCCATCCAGTTGCCATTGTTCCATCAAGGGAGCATCAGCAAGTACAGGCGCAGTATATGTACAATAAATGAGTCGTGCTTTTTTCCATGCCAGAGAAGTTGTCGTTGTACCCAGGATCCGCTCAAATAATGCCAGCGTAGAGTGGTGCACATCGCGCGCTTTCGCTGCAGCAATAATGCGGGTTTTTGCCGTGACTACGCTACGCAGGGCACGTAATTGCTGCTCCAGCAGGGCCAACTGTTTCGGTACTTTAATCAGTACCAGCGCTGGTGCAGACGGTAATGTTTCCAGGCTGTCCAGCAAATGCACATCTTGTTCAGCAATCCCATTCATTCGTAAATTATGGCCGGTTGCCAGTTGGGAGATATAGGAATCGCTGATGCTGATCGGGTTCTTTTTCGCTAACGCACAGGCCAGCGCACCGAAATTATCATTAAAGATCAATGTCAGGCCATCAATATTATCTGCCTGACTAAGCAGGTATTGATCCGCCGCATCCCATGCCTGAAGACTCTCCTCGTGTACACCAGGCGGAAACCGCTCTAAAGTGAATTGTTCGCCATTTAACTCTGTCTGCCCCATGCCCCCTCCGCAATATCAGGATTCGCGCGTGTTATCGCTCAATTATCCGGATAAGTAAACTTTTTTCACTTATCAGTAATAATGCCTCTCATTGAGTGCATCAGAAAATCAGCGGTTATCAGCAAGATAAATGCGATCATATTTCAGTCAGGAGCCATACGTATCAGGATCAAAATGGCAAGAAAAATAGGCCGATGGGCCAGGCGCTAAGTAAGCCAGTATCTATAGTGTCAGCCAGTGTAAAAAGGCTCGCTACTGCTCTGTATAAACAGCAAAATCATTGATTAACAAGCTATAATTCTTTTACCGAAAATTGATTTTTTTTGTTACAATTAACAGCATTTTTTATTCTGAAAGTGAGAATTTTTTTATTCATACACTCTCTAAGAGCCGCCTGGCTCGCCAGGCGTTATTGACGCAGCCAGTCTGGACATGGGCAGCGCGGAGAAACCGCAGCGTACACCTGGTACGTAAGGATTTCGGGCACTGCCCAAGGCTAGAATAGCCTAATGGGCCAGACTCTAAGCAGGGATTGGTCAATACTTATTGATAGAGACCATAATCTAATAAAAATTGATGTACCAGGAACCGTAAATGGAACTATTAACCCAATTATTGAATGCCATGTGGAGCCAGGATTATGAAACCCTCGCCAATCCGGCCGTACTAGGCACATTATATTTCATATTATTTAGTATTTTATTCCTTGAAAACGGCCTGCTTCCTGCTGCTTTTTTACCAGGGGATAGTTTGTTAGTCCTCACAGGTGTCCTGATTGCCAAAGGTGCGATGGGTTTTCCACAAACTGTGCTATTACTGGCGGTATCAGCCAGCCTGGGATGCTGGCTCAGTTACATCCAGGGGCGCTGGTTAGGAAACACGCGCATTGTACAAAAATGGCTCTCACATCTGCCATCGCAATATCACCAGCGAGCGCATAATTTATTCCATAAGCATGGTCTCTCCGCCTTACTGATAGGCCGTTTTATTGCCTTTGTTAGGACACTGTTACCAACCATTGCCGGGCTTTCCGGGCTGAATAACGCTCGCTTTCAGTTTTTTAACTGGATAAGCGGCTTGCTATGGGTTCTGATTTTAACTTCGCTGGG
This sequence comes from Enterobacteriaceae bacterium ESL0689, assembly GCA_029433525.1. Taxonomy (NCBI): domain Bacteria; kingdom Pseudomonadati; phylum Pseudomonadota; class Gammaproteobacteria; order Enterobacterales; family Enterobacteriaceae; species Enterobacteriaceae bacterium ESL0689. The sequence continues at coordinate 128,602 of JAQTIF010000001.1, forward strand.
TTACCTGCTGGGAATATCCCCGATATTCCAGAAATATGAAGAGCAACTGATGTCTGGCCTGATGTTACTGCCAGTTATATTGCTGGTTTTTGGTTTTCTTGGATCATTAGTCGTTTTATGGAAGAAAAAATACCGGGATCGCCATTGAGGATGACGGCTCAGCGGCTTTCTGTGCACTATGACGGGCTGGTTACTGATAAGGCTTATGCCGCAACAGCATGAACCCGCATGGCTTATTCATAGTGCCAGCATACCCGATGATTTTCCGTCTGATATCAGACTGAGGTTAATCATATTTACTTTACAAGCATCATCGCCAAAGAAGTCCTGTATCACGCCTTGCAATGGGGCGCTATCCTTGCTTTACTGAAGGATGAAAAACATACTGGCAGCATGGGGTGAGTCTCGGCGGGAAAAGTCACTCAGGCTGGATAATTACCTTCTATCCTGAGTAGTACCACGCAATCTGGTGGTTTCTCATTTTCATGGCTATGATTAAGAGCACAAAAGCTATCGGGATGTCATTGCTCAGCCAGATTTTTCCTGCCATTGCTTTCACCTGATGAAAGGTTGTATCCATGAAATATCATATTGCTTTAATTCTGATTTTAACTTCACTGAGTTCCTCTGTTTTTGCTACTTCGTCTTGTCAGGAAAAAGAGCAGAATATCCAGCGAGAAATCAGGTATGCAAAAGAACATGATAACCAGAAACGTATTGATGGGCTGAATATTGCCTTACGCGAAATGAAAGCTCATTGTCATCACGGGGCGCTTAAAGCCGAACATCAGCAAAAAATGACTAAACATCAACAGGAAATAACTAAACATCAGCGTAAACTCAATGAAGCACAGCAGGAACTGAAAAAATCTGAGTCATATGATGACTAACAACATACTGATTACATTAATGTAACTACATTAGCGGAGAGAAAAATGCCTAAAGATAACGTCACTGACAGTTTACGTGCAGAGCTGAAAAATCTGGCGGATACCCTGGAAGAGGTGCTGAATACTTCCACAGATAAATCGAAAGAAGAAATGGATAAGCTGCGTAGCAAAGCGGAAAACACACTGAAAGAGACGCGTCTCCGTCTGGGTGAAACGGGTGATGCACTGCTCAAAAAAACCCGTGAACAGGCAGCTCGCGCCGACGAATATGTCCATGAAAATCCGTGGACAGGCATCGGTATTGGCGCAACCGCCGGGCTGCTATTGGGTATTCTGTTGACACGCCGTTAATTATGAGAAATTGTCAACAGACACCAGGTTCAGACAAAAGCATTTTCGCTATTGGCCAGCGGATACTGACATTACTGGTTGAAATGGTGGAAACACGTTTGCGTCTGGCCGTCGTGGAACTGGAGGATGAGAAAGTCCATGTCCTCCAGTTGTTGCTGATGCTGGGATTGACACTGCTATTTACTATGTTCGGTCTGATGAGCTTATTAGTGTTAATTATCTGGGTTATCGATCCGTCATATCGGTTATATGCAGCCATAGCGGCCACCGCTGTGTTATTACTTGCTGCTTTAATATGTGCGATATGGACGCTACGCAAAGCGCGTCGTTCGACGTTTTTACGCCTGACACGCACTGAGCTGGCTAAAGATCGCGCTTTACTGAAGAGTGAACAGCAATGAGTCATCCGCAGACTCGTGAGCAACGCAAGGCGTATCTTTTATACCAAATCCAGCAACAACGGCTGGATTTAACGGCCTGTCATCGTGACTGGCTGGCCGCGACAGCAAGATTAAATCATCGCTGGCAGATGCTTCAGCGTTTTCGCTTATGGGTGATAGCGGGGAGTAGTGTCATGGCCATATGGTCAATCCGTCATCCCCGCTTTTTACTTCGCTGGACAAAACGGGGGGTAGCTGTCTGGAGTAGCTGGCGAATAGTGAAAAAGCTGATACGTCAGGGATAGCCTGCTACTTATCCCATCAGCTTTTATGGTTGTGTTTCATCACAGATGATATGGAGAAAGCGCAACGTACCCGGACAGGTAACCATTTCACGCACTGTCCGGACAAAAATGGCAAATAAAATCACCCTGACAGGAAAATTCCTGATAACGGGTCATCAAAAATAAGGATAAAACAAATGAATTGGTATTTGAAGGTACTTAGGAATTATATTGGATTCAGTGGTCGCGCAAGTCGTATGGAATTCTGGATGTATACACTGATAACAACGATTATCTCTATTATTATCATGATCCTTGATACTACATTGTTCGACTGGCAGCCGCTCACTGATACGCTTTATGGTACGATGTTTTCGTGGGGTCCACTACTTTCAATTTACATCTTGTTAACCTTCTTACCTAATCTGGCGCTATCATTTCGCCGTTTACATGATACTGATCATTCAGCGTGGTGGCTACTGATATCCCTCGTACCACTCGTTGGCGGTATTGTCCTGCTTGTATTCTATTGCCTGCCTGGTACACAAGGCGACAATCGTTTTGGCCCTGATCCCAAGGTCTGAGTCATGAATGTTAATGACAGTGACTGATACCTTTTTACCATAAAAGGAATCAATCACTGTCAGATATTCTGTTAACTGAATCAGTATACATAAACGAATATCTCAGAAATTTATTGTTAATTAATTTTGTATTTACTGTTTCAAATTTATTCAAAAATAACTTATCAGAAACATCACATTCATTAATGACCCTATTTTTCTTCTAAAAAATAGGGTCATTATTATTTTTAACTTATATCTGACAAAATCATATTCAGTAATCTAATATGACGATAGTATTGCTCTCGCTTTTTACTGCGCTGGACAAAACGGTGCCATAGCTGGCAATGAATGAAAAAAATGATACCTCAGGGATAGCCTGATGCCTGTTTCATCAGGTATTATAATATTGCACCACAGGCTATGTGGGTAAACCGCAACGAATCTGGGCAGCCGAGAATTTCACTCCTCGCCTTGGGGAAAAATGGCAAGTAAAGTAACTCTGACGGGAGACATTCCCGATAACGGGTTATTAATAATAAGGATAAAGAAAAATGCATTGGTATTTTAAAGCACTCAGGAATTATGCCGTATTCAGTGGTCGCGCAAGCCGCATGGAATACTGGATGTATACACTGATAACAACGATTATCTCTATCATTATCATGATCCTTGATATTACATTGTTCGACTGGCAGCCGCTCACTGATACGCTTTATGGTACGAGGTTTTCGTGGGGTCCACTACTTTCAATTTACATCTTGTTAACCTTCTTACCTAATCTGGCGCTATCATTTCGCCGTTTACATGATACTGATCATTCAGCGTGGTGGCTACTGATATCCCTCGTACCACTCGTTGGCGGTATTGTCCTGCTTGTATTCTATTGCCTGCCTGGTACACAAGGCGACAATCGTTTTGGCCCTGATCCCAAGGTCTGAGTCATGAATGTTAATGACAGTGACTGATACCTTTTTACCATAAAAGGAATCAATCACTGTCAGATATTCTGTTAACTAAATCAGTATACATAAACGAATATCTCAGAAATTTATTGTTAATTAATTTTGTATTTACTGTTTCAAATTTATTCAAAAATAACTTATCAGAAACATCACATTCATTAATGACCCTATTTTTCTTCTAAAAAATAGGGTCATTATTATTTTTAACTTATATCTGACAAAATCATATTCAGTAATCTAATATGACGATAGTATTGCTCTCGCTTTTTACTGCGCTGGACAAAATGGTGCCATAGCTGTCTGGAATAGCTGGCAATGAATGAAAAAAATGATACCTCAGGAATAGCCTGATGCCTGTTTCATCAGGTATTATAATATTGCACCACAGACTATGTGGGTAAACCGCAACGAATCTGGGCAGCCGATAATTTCACTCCTCACCTTGGGGAAAAATGGCAAGTAAAGTAACTCTGACGGGAGACATTCCCGATAACGGGTTATCAACAATAAGGATAAAGAAAAAATGCATTGGTATTTAAAGGTGCTCTTGAATTATTTTGGTTTTAGTGGTCGCGCAAGCCGCATGGAATACTGGATGTATGTACTAATAGCGTCGATTATCGGTATCATTATTGGAATCATTGATGTAAAAGCTGGCAGGGTACCAATCATGAATACGCCCTATGGCGCGGTTTTTACCGGTAAAGGATTACTTTCCATTTATATGCTGATCAACTTTTTTCCTAATCTGGCGGTCTCATTTCGTCGTTTACATAATATTGATCGTTCGGCGTGGTAGCTACTTTTAAACCTTATACCATTTGGTGGCCTCGTGCTGTTTATATTCTATTGTCTGCCGGGTACACGAGGCGGTAATGATTTCGGCTCTGATCCTCGTCAATATTAATGATAGTAGACGGTAACTGATACCGTTCACTATAAAGGAAATGCATCATACCGCAATCACTGGCAGATGTTTCATTGACTGAATCAGTGCGTACATAGCAGAGTATCTCAGGGAGATTATTGTTAACCAATTTCGTGATTATTATTTCTGTCTCATTTTCAGCATGGCTTATCCGCGTTAGCCGTTTCATCAATGATCTTATTTTACTTCTGAAAAATAAGGTCATAGTAGCGGCTGAATATTGAGACTGTATTTTACAGCAACTGCAAGCGGCGTTGTTGCAGTGTTAGTGAAGGCTTTTCAGCAAACAACTTCTGGTAATCAGAAGCAAACTGACCAAGATGCCAGAATCCCCATTGCATTGCTGCATCCCTGACCGTAGTACGTTGTGACCACGGGCTAATCAACTCCCGGCGTACTGCATTTAGCCGAATCCTCTTCAGCCATAAATTGGGGCTTATGCCAAGAATCGTATGAAAAGCATTTTGCAAAGTCCGACGACTGACATAAAGATAATTGCATAAATCGAGCACGGTTATCGGTTCAGCCATATTTTCCAGCACATACTCTCTGGCTCGTAATAACAATCGTCTGTAACTTTGATAGCTGACACTTTCTGAAACGGTATTTGGCTGCGCGTTTTTCAGCATTTCACCCATCGCCATAAGCAGATTATCACTCAGCTCTTTACGTACTGCGGGTTGCTGAAGCGTGGCGGGATATTTACTGAATGAAGTTAACACCTGCTGAATAAAGCCCCACAGTTCTGCTTTATGCTGCTCTTGCACCGCCAGTACTGACTGGTTGTGTAACATACGCTGCACATTTTCCGGATGGTGCAAAAAGGTCGTGTCACCGAAAAACACATCCTTTGAGATCACGACCCCCAGGATAGTGTAATCATCCGGTGTATTCAGTTCGAATTCCGTTCCGCCCGGCCGGACTGCGATTTCAGTACGACCAAGACACTGAGAGTTAATAACACCTGACTGGCTGCAGGTTGCCGGAATACCAAACCAGAAGGAATTCGGCCATACCAGACAGGACTGGCGTAGAGCCAGACTGGTAAACTCACGGAAAATCTGAATACCATCAAGCAGAATTTCCGTGAATTCACCATTAAAATTGCCAGGATGTAGCTGATCATACAGCTGCTGCCAGGCGGTAATTGTCAGCGCATGTTCATAGACATCCGTCGTTTTTCGCTGATGAACATTATCTCCTTCTATCTTAGGTGTCAGTTTTACATTTTCAGGTAATGTCTGATGATAAAGATGGTGCAAATTTACTGTGCATGTCTTGTTCACAATCTATTACGCCGGATGCCTGGCCAGACATCCGGCTCTCCGGTTCATTAATTTCTTAAACGATAACGACTACTGCGTTTGCGCAATACTCCATCTGTGAAAAGCTGTTTCAGGATATTTTTAGCGTGCTCCAGTGACCAGCCAAAGTGGGCTGATACCTCGCCTGCCGTCATACCCTGTCGTACTGATGCCAGCAATGCCAGTAACGCTTCATGTGATTCAGGCATGCCACTTTCCTCGGTTATCGTGCTGGGCTCCGGTGTCGCACTACTGGAGCCCAGCATCGGACTAACGAGGGCAGTATCCGGTTGTTTCTCCGGCTCTGGCTGCTTTGACTCACGCTGAAAACCGCCGATCAGCCACTGGGTGTCATCTTCCGGGCGACCAATCTCTACGCGACTAATAACCCGGCCGGTACGTTGTGCTGCGGCCGATCCCGCATCCAGTGCCGCGCGACATGCCGCCAGGTCACCTTCTACTATTAGCGTCAACCGTCCCGGATCGAGCACTTCATAGCTGAGCAGGCGCACACTGGCTGCTTTCAGCATCGCATCGGAGGCATCCACAGCCGCGACCATTCCATCTACTTCCAGTAATCCCAGTGCATTGATCATTGCGACCTCCGTTACGCACGCTGTACAGGATTACGTGCGATGTCCAGAACAGCATCAGTAAAGGCATTGCAGGCTGCTTTACAGGCGGCCTGACTACCGGTTAAAAAGGCTGCCGAGTAGTTCGTTTCTGACGGTGGTGGCACATAGCTTACCAGCTGCACATCCGCTGCTTTCATTGCGGCATCAATGCCATAGGTTGCTTCCAGTGGCGGCGCAACCAGATAAGCGATCGGATCGCCCAGCGCAATACCGGAAGCGGAAGAGAGATAAGATCCGGTACGTGAAACCACATGCGCCAGAAATGCGGTATCTTCCGCATCGTTCGCCCACTGAAATGCGGCACCCGCTTCAATATGAGCCACCATCGCATCCAGACCAGCACGCACTTCTGCCGGATTAGGACCACCTAACATAATCAACACTTCACCTGATGTTGGTGACGGCGAGTGCGATGCTCCCGCATACAGAGAACGACCATACACCACTTCAACCATCGCCTGTTTTGTCGCTTCATCGGCGGCAATATAGGTGACATCATCAGAATCTGCAGTAATCAGGCCGAGGCTGCGAATATGCGACGGCAATTTAAGTTCACGAGCAAATCCGTCATTTACAGAGGCAATCACACGCATTGCGCTCACTGAAGGACGAATTAAATCTAAAGCTGGCATGATGTCTCCTTAACGGGTCATATTAATGCCGGACGCTTTCTGTTCCAGCATCCGTTTGGCCAAATCCACAATAACGCCTGCCGCTTCTACCGGTGGCGTACCGCCACGGTGGATGTTGGAAATGCAGGTACGATCTGCTTCCACTGTCGTCGCGACTTGAGGTGAGTACACGGCATAGCAGGACAAGCTTTCCGATTGTCCCAGCCCTGGACGTTCACCGACCAACAGGATCACCACTTTCGCACCGAGGATCTCACCGATCTGGTCCTCAATTTTCACCCGGCCATAGCGAACGAAAAACGGCTTACCCACTTTCAGTCCGGTTTGTTTCAGACCCGCCAGCAGAGGAGGCAGAATTTCTTCATAATTCGCTGTAATCGCATCGGTAGACAGACCATCAGATATCACGACCTGGACATCCGGATTCATGGTGCATTGCGATTTTAATGTTTCGATCGCTTCCTTACTCAGGCTGCGCCCCATGTCAGGACGGGTCAGGTAGAGATTTTTGCTATTAATTTCTGACTGTACTTCCAGCAATCCCTGGGCTTTGATCCACTCTGCCGGCACTTCTTTTAGCACGGTATCTTTCGAACGCGAGTGATCGGCGAGAAAACGTAACAATGCCTGAGTACGTGGACGCGGCCCGGCACGACCGGTACAAACACGCGCTGCCGTAGAACGGCGCAACTCGGTTAATACTTCGGCACGATGTGGATTTTCGACACCAATCCAGGCTTTTGCCTCTGCGGAGCCTAAATCTAAAGAACAACTTTCAACCGCAGAACTACCCGCAGCCGAAGCGGAAGCAGCAGGGGCGGCACACTGTTTTTTCTCACAGGATGTTGTCGGCTCTGCGGAACTCTGCGCTGGTGATTGTCCCATCGACGCCATCACATTGCGTACAATATCTTCAATCTGTTTTTGATCCATTATTTATCATCCCCGCGTCATCAAAAGAACAGTGACGGATCACCCGCCTGTTTGGTCAGACGACCATTTGACATAATGCCCATCTTCTCCAGCCAGCGTTCAAACTCAGGCGATGGACGCAAATTCAATAACTGGCGTACAGTAGCCGTATCGTGGAAAGCGGTAGTCTGATAGTTGAGCATAATATCGTCGCCAAGTGGCATGCCCATAATGTAGTTGCAACCGGCCGTTGCCAGCAGAATCATCAGGTTTTCGTTCAGATTCTGGTCAGCATCCGCGTGGTTGGTATAGCAGCAGTCACAGCCCATAGAGATGCCGCTCAGCTTGCCCATGAAGTGATCTTCCAGACCGGCACGGATAATCTGGCGGTCGTTATAGAGATATTCCGGTCCAATAAAACCTACGACGGTATTGACCAGGAACGGATCATAATGGCGCGCCAGACCGTAGTTACGCGCTTCCATTGTTACCTGATCCGCGCCGAAGTTCGCCCCGGCGGAAAGCGCAGAACCCTGCCCGGTTTCAAAATAAAGGCAGTTTTCTCCGGCGATACGGTTATATTCCGCACCAACAGCTCTGGCATCATCCAGCATCGCCAATTCCACACCGAACTCTCTGAGCCCTTTTTCACTACCACAAATACTCTGGAAAATCAGGCCACCATGCGCACCACGGCGGATAGCTTCCATCTGCGTGGTCACGTGGGCCAGCACACATCCCTGAGTCGGGATTTTAAATTTATCGATAATGCCATAAACGGTATCGAGGACGCGGGTTAAGTTCTCCACATCATCGGTGACCGGGTTGACACCAATCACCGCATCACCGACACCGTAAGAGAGCCCTTCATAAATTTGCGCGGCGATGCTTTGTACATCATCACGGGTATCATTCGGCTGTAAACGGCAGCTAAAGGTTCCGGGAATACCGATCGTGGTATTGGCTCTTTTCACGATCGGCATTTTTTTAGCCCCATAGATAAGATCCGCATTAGAGCAAATCTTAGCCACCGCAGCCACCACTTCAGAGGTTAACCCCTTACGCAGGAAAGAGATATCTTCATTGGTGGTCTCATCACTCAGGATATATTCTCGCAGTTCGCTGATAGTCCAGTTCTTGACACCATTATAAGATGTTTCGTTAATGTCATCCTGAATCAGGCGAGTGATGCAGTCATCTTCATAAGCAATAACCGGATTGTTGCGAATATCCGCTATCGTCATTTCTGACAACACTTGTTTCGCCGCAACACGCTCCTGTGAGCTTTGTGCCGCAACGCCTGCCAGTACATCTCCCGAACGATGCTCGTTGGCTTTTGCCAGCACCTCTTTAACATCCTTAAATTGATAAACATTGCCAAACAATGTGGTCTTTAATTTCATAAGTCGTTCCCTCAGGAAGGAAATGCAAGTGATTTCACCGTCACCGGCACCACTGTTCCACTGAAAAGAGGTGCACCAATGTCGATATAGTCTCCCGCATGGACGACAACCTCATCGATCACCGCCAGCGAGAGTTGTTGTAATTGCGGGCGTAACAACATGCCCAGTGTTTTACCAAAGTCCTGTTCCGCCACCACCAGTAAAGGATGTGGGTTTGGAAACCGTGCCACGAAAGCAAGTAGCGCATCAATAACAGTGAGCACAGTGGCATAACGTACCGGTAACGCCGCCGGTAGCGCGAGGACATAGGCGTCAGTACGTGGATCTAAATCAAGCTGCATCAGTGCCTGATACCAGCCTTCGACCAGATCGCTGTCATCCTGCGCTATCGCGACCGGGAGATTGCGTAACGGCAACGTCACACTGTCCAGCCAGATGGTGCTTCCTGATAACGATAAGGTATGCGCCCCGGCACCAATGACGGTGGCACGCACGGTCTGTGCCGGAAATTGCACGTTCATGGCACGCAGACGTGGATGCTCATGCAGCGTCGTGGCTAATAGCGGCCCGAGATCAGAAAAGCAAAAAGGATCAGCGGGTTGATTGCGATAACACTCCCCCACCCCCCCAGACAGGGTGATCACATCCGGTTTTACGCCGGCTGGCAGTAAGCCGGTTTGCATTAGTTTCTGCGCCAGGGGGGAAAGTGTGCCTTCGATAACTTCGACGATAAGATCGGCCATCCGCCGCGCCACCTGCAGTAACTGTGCTGGCGTCAGCTGACGGGCATCGGTTCCGACGCTGAAAACCTCATCAACAATCATCTGTCCAGGCGCGTGGGCATAAACCACATGCCCCTGACTGTCGGTTTCCAGTAAGCGCCCCCCCACATTGAGGCAAGCCGTACCACTGACCTTACCCGCATCAAACAGCGCATAGTTAGAGGTGCCGCCACCAATATCGATATTCAGTACCTTCGACATGTTTTGTGCTGACAACGTCTGCGCTCCGGCACCATAACCCGCGATCACCGATTCCAGGTTTGGCCCGGCGCTGGCGACAACAAAATCACCCAGTGACTGGGAAAGTGTCATCACGGCCGGGCGGGCATTACGGGTTTTAGCGCTTTCACCGGTAATGATGATCGCCCCCGAGTCCACCGATTCCGGTGCGATACCCGCGGCCTGATACTGCGCCAGGATCAGCGCTTTGAGTTCAGCCTCTTTTAACCCACCCTGTATATCGACAGGCGTAAAGAACACCGGGCTTTGCCAGCTAATTTCACGTTTCACGAATTCATAACGTGGCACCTGCGATACTGCCGCACGGTTCACCAGTTCGAGGCGCGAGAAGATCACCTGTGTGGTGGTGGTGCCAATATCAATACCAACGCTGAGTAGCTGGCGAGTATTCACGGGCGAGCCTCCGCTTCTTTTTCAAGCGCGACGTTCGTCGTCACTTCTTCTTTTGGCACCATCATGATGGCTACGCCAATCGCTGTCACACCACCGATCAACTTGCCGACAATCATCGGGAAGATCATGGCATTCATGTTAGCGGCGGCAAAACCTAAATGGTCACCGAAGGCAAAAGCGGCTGATACGGCGAAGGCACAGTTAATCACTTTGCCACGGGTATCCATCTGCTTCATCATGCCAAACATCGGAATGTTATTGGCCAGAGTCGCAACGATACCACCAGCGGCAATGTTGTTGATTTTCAGTAATCCACCGACGTGCATCAGCGGTTTTTCAAACCAGCGGGTTAACAGCAATACCATCGGATAGGCACCGAGAAGCACACAGGAGATAGAGCCGATAACCTCGATAGCACGCATGGTTTCACCGGGCTTATCGCCTTCCGACATGAAGATCGGGTCAAGACCAGGGATAAGATCCCAGCCTAACAGGTACTTGATCACTGCTGCTGCCAGACCCAGTGTGATCAATGCAACCAGGAATTTGGCGAAAATCTGGAAGCCATTGATCATTTTCTCAGGCATAAACTTCAGCCCCAGCGCCACCAGTACCGCCACAATAATCACCGGGATCATGTTCACCAGGATCATCGACAGCGTGAAATCGACGGGCTGTCCGTTAACCTCGACGCCAGTATACATAGCGATTAATCCGCCAGCGATACAGCCGATCGGGATGGTAACAATTCCGGCGAGGACGCCAATCGCAAGATAGCGGCGATCAGAAGGCTCGATAATACCCAGCGCGACAGGGATAGAGAACACGATCGTTGGCCCCATCATCGCCCCCAGAATAAGACCGGAATAGAGCCATGCGGCGATATCGCCACCCGCCAGCTCTTTGGCGAGGAAGAAGCCGCCCATATCACATGCCAGCAGAGTCCCGGCAAACATGGATGGGTTAGCCCCCAGCATCTCATACAGCGGAATAATGACAGGGCCAAGAAGATGTGCCAGCACGGGGGCCAGCGCGGTCATACCCACCATCGCCAGACCCAGCGCTCCCATCGCCATAAAGCCCTCTTCGAACTGGCCACCGGAGCCTTCAATACTCTTACCGATCTTACCAAGGAAACGTGCTGAACCACCGAATTGCGACAGGATCCTGTCTACGGCGGCAATTAACATAAAGAACATCATGATATACATGATGATTTGATTAATGCCCATACTTTCTCTCCCTGTCACCGGAATGACATAATTTATTGTGCCGCGGTATACAACTCGATAATCTGTTCCTGGCGGGCGGTTCGTGGATTGCTGCGCAGACAAATATCTTCCAGCGCGGCCTGTGCCCATGTGCCGTAATATTCAGGCTTTGCTCCCGCATCTGCTGGGCGTTTAGTCAAGTCCACCTCGGCGATCAAATCGCTCACCACCGTGATAGTGTCAGCATCGTCAATATGTCTGCCAGCCAGTGCCAGCCCTATATCCCGGAAACGCTCATGCCGAACCATACGATTAAAGCCCATGACGGTTGGCAACAACATGGCATTCGCCTGACCATGAGGAACATGTAATCCTGCCCCCAGCTGATGAGCCATTGCATGACACAAACCCAGCCCGGCGTTAGAAAATGCCATCCCGGCCATACAGGAAGCCAGTAACATATTTTCCCGTGCGGCGAGATCATGACCATAACCCACCGCCTTCGGTAACCATTTGCCGATCAAGGTTATTGCCCCTATCGCCAGGCTATCAGTAAAAGGGGTGGCATTGAGTGCGCTATAGGCTTCGATGGAGTGCGTCAGTGCATCAATACCGGTCATCGCCGTCACATGCGGAGGAACTCCGACCGTCAATTCGGCGTCAAGGATCGCTACATCGGGCATTAATGAGGCATGAGCCAGAACATGTTTACGTCCATTGGCGGTATCGATAATCACGGCCACGTTCGTCGTTTCCGATCCCGTTCCAGCCGTTGTCGGTACGGCAATCAATGGCAGCCGTGGACGCAACACACTCTGCTCGGTGACGTTACCCAGCACTTCATCCGGGTTAGCCACCAGCAAAGCAACCGCTTTTGCCACATCCAGGACTGAACCCCCACCCAATGCCAGCACACCGTCAGATTGTGATTCCCGCGCCTGAGCCACCGCCGCACATACGTCGGTAATACAGGGTTCTCCCACCGGGCAAGGCCAGATGGTTACCGCGACACCACTGGCTGCCAGGCTACGCTCCAGCGGCGCAGTCATGCCAGCCTGATGCAGAAAACTGTCAACCATGACAAATAAATGCTTAACACCACGTGCCTGAGCTTCTCGCCCGCAAGTGCTTATCGCGCCTAAACCAGACAGCGTTACCGGTGGTACACTGAATGTTTTCACCCGCTGTAAATTCAGGGTATCAAACGCCTGAAAGAGCGCTGTCTGCAGATCAACTTGCATGGATTCCCTCCGCCTTTTCTTTCCCGCTATTGGCTATCGCCAACGGCGTCATAAACAAACTGTGCTGTGGCAGATATACCTGCAATTGCGGGAAGCGCTGACGAAATAATTCGCCCACTCCCGGCTGCATACAGGAGCCGCCCGCCAGCCATAAACTGGTGATCGCGTGATCAGCAATATGACAGGCAACAATATCTGCCATCTTTTCATAAACCGGCTTCACTACCGGCCAGATCTCTTGCGCATGACTGCGTTTATACAGTTCTGCTTCTTCTAACTGAACACCACGGCTCCCGGCCAGGGTCAAAGAAATATGGTGGCCACCGGTGGCTTCGTCCGCCGAATAGGTCACCTTGCCCTGCTTAACAATGGCAATGCCCGTGGTTCCGCCACCAATATCCACGACTCCCGCATTATCCAGTTCCAGTAAATCGGCGACCGCTGTCGGTTCATCAAGGACATGACTGACCGTCAGCCCAGCAGACTCAAGGACATTGATCGAAATACGGGGATCCGTTCCCGGTGGAAACGAGGTCGCGGCATGAGTAAAGCGGTGGCCAAGCTGCTGTTCGAGAGTATCGAGATGATGACGCACAAGGGTGACCGCACCGAAAAAATCCCAGACAATACCATCACGCACAACATCTGCCCTGTCCAGACAGACCGCGACGGGCTGGCTCTCCTGGTCGATAACCATCGACACGACATTGCAGGTACCTAAGTCAATTCCCAGCCACAGCGGTGATTCACTGCTAACTGGCGATTGATTACACAGATCAGCTGATTTTTGCAGTCTCGGCGTGAGCCACTGTTGTGCATCATGCATCATCGTTTTCTGACTCCCTACACAATGCGAAATGCATCAACCAGTACACAACGCCGCAAACGCACAAATGTGCGGGCGCTGGTTACCCCTTCACCGGTTGGCGTCGAGATAGTCATCGTGGTCCAGCCTTCACCACCCAGCCCAAGCCCGGCAATGCAGGGGCCGTTTTTAACGAAAATCGTGGTATCTACCGCATTCGCCATCTGATTCATATTTTCAACATTGCGTGAATGCATCGCCGCGGTGTGGTGACAACCGTTTTCCAGCTTAACTGCCAGCGCGATCGCTTCGTCAACGTTGGCCGCACGCACCACTGGTAGCACCGGCATCATCATTTCGGTCACAGCAAATGGATGAGTAGCGGGGACTTCGACGAACAACAGACGTGTCTGTTCCGGTACTTTCAGGCCAATCGCCGCAGCAATTTTGCTGGCATCACGTCCTACCCAGTCCCGGCTAACCGTTCCTTTACCATGTTCATCAATCTTCTTCAGCAACATCGGCTGAAGCTGTTCAGCTTGTGCCGCCGTCAGTTTGACCGCATGCTGACCTTCCATCAGGCGCATCAGTTCATCGGCAACACTATCAACCACAATCAGCACTTTCTCATCAGCACAAATGATGTTGTTATCGAAAGAAGCACCTTTAACAATAGATTGTGCGGCACGAGGCAAATCAGCGGTTTCATCAACGACCACAGGAGGATTACCGGCTCCGGCAGCAATCAGACGTTTGTTGGTGTGTTTACGTGCTGAGTCGACGACAGCCTCACCGCCTGTGACGACCAGCAAACCGATACCGGGGTACTGGAACAGACGTTGCGCTGTTTCGATATTCGGATTAGCCACAGTCACCAACAGATTTTCCGGGCCACCGGCCGCAACAATCGCCTGGTTGAGCAGACCGATTACCCGATGTGATACGTGTTTTGCTGCTGGATGGGGAGCGAAAATAACACTGTTACCGGCTGCAATCATACTAATCGCATTATTAATGACCGTCGCCGCCGGATTTGTTGATGGTGTCACTGATGCCACGACACCCCACGGTGCATTTTCGATCAGTGTCAGACCATTATCCCCTGTCAGTACCTGGGGAGAGAGGCACTCTACACCTGGTGTACCCCGTGACTGAGCAATATTTTTCGCGAGTTTGTCTTCAACGCGACCCATGCCGGTTTCTGATACGGCAAGTTCCGCTAATTCCCTGGCGTGTTTTTCACCTGCTTCACGAATCGCGTGAATAACACGCTGGCGCATCGCGACGCTCTTCAACTCCTTCTGCGCAGCTTTGGCTGCCGCGACGGCGTCATCCAGGGAGGTGAAAACACCCATTTCATGAACGGTATTACCCGGCTGACTGCCTTCCTTCATCTTTAGCAAGACTGCTTTGACAACCTGTTCAATATCCTGTTGATTCATGCTCTCATACCCTATTTATGAAATACTACTTTATTACCAGCCACCACTTCATCGACAATGCCAATCACACACAAGTCAATGGGAGAAGGTTCACCACCGTAAGAAGCATGACGTGCGGAACTGCCACTCACTAACAGGACCCACTCTCCTGTGCCCGCCCCAATGCTGTCGATTGCCACGGCACATTGTCCGTCCGGCTTTCCCTGAGCATTAATCATTTCTACCATCAGCAATTTGTCATGCACCAGGCCCTGATGACGGACGGTACAGACGATTTGTCCTGTGACGACGGCCAGTTTCATCCCCGCCTCTCTGGGTTAAGCGTTGCTGTCATTCCGTGGGTCGGACGTGCTATCCGACCCACACTTTTCATTAAAGGTTGCTGTCACCTTTAAAGCTGATCGGGAAAACTTCTTCCAGATCACCATGCGGACGCGGGATAACATGGACAGAAACCAGCTCACCAATACGCTGTGCAGCAGCCGCACCCGCATCGGTCGCGGCTTTACAGGCTGCCACATCACCACGAACCATCGCGGTAACCAAGCCACCGCCAATTTGCTTCACGCCAACCAGCTTCACGCGCGCAGCTTTCACCATCGCATCAGAGGCCTCAATCAGTGCAACAAGGCCCCGGGTTTCAATCATTCCTAATGCTTCCATTGTGTTTTCCTCATTCAGTCAAAGGGGTCCAGAACGGGACCGTTACAACCAGTGTGTGCGAGTCATATTAATGGCTCGCGTTAGTCTGACGCGGCACTGCTGCCACCAACGCCAGTTCAATAATATCTTCTGCGCTACAGCCTCTGGAAAGATCATGGAGTGGTGCAGCAAGCCCCTGAACCAGAGGCCCAATAGCACGATAGCCACCCAGACGCTGAGCGATTTTATAACCAATGTTTCCCGCCTCCAGCGACGGAAAAATCATGACGTTCGCCTGCCCCTGCAACGGACTGCCCGGTGCTTTTTGTGCCGCAACATCCGGGACGAACGCGGCGTCGAATTGCAGTTCACCATCGACGATCAACTGTGGTGCACGTTCGCGTACCATGTCAGTCGCCTGCTGAACATTAGCGACACAAGGGTGACGGGCGCTGCCTTTGGTGGAAAATGACAGCATCGCAACACGAGGTACTTCACCAGTGATCGCCTGCCAGGTGTCGGCACTGGCAATCGCAATATCAGCCAGCTGTGCCACCGTCGGCTGCGGTACCACACTGCAATCCGAGAAACCCAGCGCCTGACCACCATGCTGTGGCAACATCAGAAAAATTGACGACAGTGTTTTACATCCCGGCTGTAATCCGATGATATGTAATCCAGCTCGCAAGACATTGGCGGTTGAGGAGAGGTTACCAGCAATACAGACATCCGCATTGCCAGCACTCACCATCGCGGCCGCAAACATCAGCGGGTCGTTTAATTTTTCCAGCGCATCGGCTGGGGTTTTCTCACCCGCGCGTTCATGCCAGCGACGGGCAAACTCTTCACGCAATGGCAGATGGCTTTGTGGGTCGATGACCTGTATACCATCCAGCGCAATATGATGGCTAAGCGCAAACTGCCGTAGCGCAAACGGGCTGGCCACCAGGATAGGATGTGCCAGACCATTTTGTTGCAGATAATGTGCGGCTTTCAGCACCCGGATATCCAGCGCATCGGGAAAAACCACGCGTGCAGGCGCACGTAATGCCAGTTCTCTCGCTCGTTCAATGATCACTTTTCACTCCCTAATCGTTGCTGAATCTGGCTGACGGTGAGAGGGTGCTTAGCGACACTTAAGATCATCATCACATAAACCGTGCTGGAAAGACGGTTAAGCGCTTGCAAAATATCTGGCCGCAGAACTTCAAAACTGGCATTGATAAAGACCTGAGCGGCGATCGTTTCCGTTTCACGCACTTTTACACGTAACAGGTTAAGCAATGCAGCAACACGGCCATGACGCGCTTCCGGCACCAGATGATCGTGATCGAGATAGCGCAGAGGCTGATGGGAAAGCCGATGGAGATCATCCTCACTCAGCCCGACGATAGACTGCTCTGATAAAGGCTCATTGACCGCATCTGCACGCATAATATTTCCCAAACGAGAACGCACATCCTCCAGCCACGGTTGCCAGGTTTCATCCAGTTCGACTTGTAGCCACACCGCCATAGCAATAGTACTGTCAAGAGCGGCACGAAAGCCGAGGCGCGGATCACTTTTGGCCACCATTTTACTGGCCGTCAGATGGGTCAGCGTGTCAGGTTTCTTCACCACTTCCTGGCGGCACAATTCGCAGCAAGCTTTAGGGTGCGTATCGCTACTGGTCAAACCGTGTACCGGATGAGGATGATGCTGCTCATCATCAATAAACATTCTTCCTTGTTCATCAAGAAACTTGACGCGCAGATGACGGCTTTCCAGCAACTCCCTGGCGGAAGGTGTCAGGCGAGCGTCAGCCGGGAGATGGATCTCAGACCCTTCGCTAAGCGTATGATTCGCTCTGAGCCATGTTTCGGTAATGAAATCCTTCATACGACCGCCTTAGCAGGATTGCCAGTTCGCAGGCCAGGCAACATATAAAAAACGTACTTTCGACGGTGTGCCAAATTCAATACTGGAGCCTTTCGGAATAAACATGACATCGCCCGCTTTGGCAATCATGGTCTCTCCGTTATGGCGCACATGTAATTCACCCTCGAGTACCATATCTATTTCGTCGTAATTCAGCGTCCACGGGAAAAAGGCGTTCTCCCACTGCATAAAACCTGCAGCCATACTGCTGCCATCCTGGTCCGTGACCACATCTGTCAGCCCCACACAATGCGGCTGCGCGCCTTCAAAACGACCAAATTTAACGCTACTGCCATCAATCACTTTTACCCCACCTTTACCGGTGACAGATTGAAAGCTCGGTTTCATATCACCTTGCTGTTCAAGTGATTTTTTCTCCTGCATCACTTTATCCATCAGTTGTGCCACCAGGCTTTCGGTAAACTTGCCTTCAGGCAACTGTGCGATGATGGTTTCACGGATACGTTGTGCGTCTGTTTTGCTGTCTTGCGCCGCAGTCGCAGTTGATGGCGCAGACTCATCGCATTCGTGAATAGTGAATCCCAGTAGCTCCGCCACTTCGCGCGCTTCCGGAGTAATGATACTGGTGCGCAGAACAACTGACATTTCCTGTTCACCACGTGCATGGGCTGCACGAATATCGTTAGCTGTAATGAGTTTCTTCACCTGCCCCTTCCTCCTGTTGGGTGAGTACTGCCAGATAATCCATCAATTGCTGCACACTTTGCGGATCCTGGCTATTAATCGCGAAAATAGGTTCCTGAAATCCCATGTCATAGAGTAACTGTCGAGTGGCAGCAACATCGGCATCAGGCATGTCTGTTTTACTAATAACGGCGATATGTCGTTTACTGGCACCGATATCCAGCAATCCTGCTGGCAAATGACTTTCTTTATCATTTGCCGCATGTACATAAATCAGCGTATCAACATCCTGTAGCGTCGTGATTAAAGCGTGATACCAGCGGGGATGGCTGAAATATTCACCCGGTGTATCTATATCGCCATTATCATTAAACTCTACCGCCTGTGTTTTTTTAGCAAGGGTATAATTTCCTTGTAATGCATTAAAAAGCGTTGTTTTTCCAGCACCTACTGTACCGACAAAGGCAATACGTTTCATGGTTATTCCGGCTTAGCTTTTCGTGAGATCGCATAAAGTAAAATTTAATAGATGTCCGAGCCCACTGACTGTCTGTGATAACGCTTCTTCTACTGCACCGACAGAACCATAGATCACTAATGCACCGCTAAATCTATCGAGAAAACCGATATGGACATCAGCCGCTTTCATGGCCAGATCTCCCGCAATCATTGCCGTTTCGCCAGGCGTTAATGTCATAATGCCAATAGCACCCGCATCAGGGACGCCAATCTTTTTCGCGAGTTCTTCCCCGGGATGTGCAATAAGATGAGCCAAAGTGACTTGTTTTCCTGGCACAAACTCCTGAATGATGCGTTCTTTATCCATTACCTACCGCCTCATAGTGAAACTATCTCTTATCGTGACAACCTTTTACTAAAATAAATAACAAATTTCGGCATGCTGTGCAAAATTTTGAAGTAGATCACGAAGAATGCATAAATATTTAAAGTTATGCTGATGACTTGAATGAAGTGAAAAAAGATTATACTGATTGTTAAAATAGTGATCCAGCATATAGATTCATTCAGATAAAAAAGAACCTTACTTAGCCTGAATAAAATATAGCCTACTTAATATTAATTAAACTTGTTTTCTATAAAAAACTTATTAACTTATTAAGTATAAATAGTTTATTAGCATAAAACAATCTTATATATTAGATTACCATCAATTACCGAATAATATGGCTGTTCTTCCCCTCTCAACCATTCTTATTCTGACGATCCCACCTTCCTCTGAGAACATCGTTATCACTATTTTCCATTATCTGCACATAAAACAACCTAGCATTTTAAATGACTTACTGGAAAAAATATTAGCTTTTGGTTAACATCATGAAAAAACATCTTCTGCTTTGCTAATAGTCTCCTACTCTATTCACCAGTGCTATAGCTATGTTATACTATTCCCTATGTAACCATTTTTGATATAATACTTTACTCAATACATGTTATTCTTATTGACAGTACGTGACTTAGTATTAACTTCAGATCTTTTCACGAGTAATTGAATTGAAAAAATGATGACATCACCAAAAGAACTTATCTCGTTGCGCAACACTTTTGATAAATCGCATATCAAACTTTCCTATGTTACTCATTTTTATTGTAACCAGCAATCTATCGATTCTGTTTTATCATTACTTCATGAATATGAAAAATACCCAAGCGATATTCTTGATGCTATTGAGTTTATTATTATCGATGATTGTTCACCATTAGAATATGAGATCCCGGCATTAAATTTAAATTACCAGTGGTTAAAAATCACCACTGATATTCCGTGGAATCAAGGAGGTGCCCGCAACTTAGGCGTGACTTATGCGAAATCAGACAAAATACTTATCACAGACCTTGATCATGGCTATCCCCCGGAAACATTACAATACCTTATTAATACTTCGCAACCAGGCAGAAGGTTTTATAAATTTCGCCGTAAAAATCAGCAGGGAGAAATCTATAAAGGTCATGCCAATGCATTCTTTATGAGTCGGGCGCGATTTATGCGTTTCTGGGGTTATGATGAAGAGTATTGTGGTCATTACGGTGGGGAGGATTATCGATTTGTGAAATTTCATAAATATCATGGTTCACAACAGCGATATCTTCCTGCATCTGTCTGGTGCTATGAGCGTGATCTGGATCGCAAAAAAGCCTATCACAGTCTTAAAAGAGATTTGACTTTCAATACTTCGGTGGATCAACGTAAACATGATGAGTGTGCCTTATTTGGCGAAGAATATGGACATAGCCGAATTTTTTTAAATTTTGACTGGATAACATTATCAAGAAATAACCGGAAACCGGTTAAATTGCCAAAAGTAAATCGTTTATGGCGTCTTCTCTGGTGGTGGCGCTGGCTAAATCCTTTTGCTGCAAAATAACCAGCTGCGCTGTTCTGCTGGCAGAATCAGTGCTAATAACCTGAACCGCCAGACGTTTCAGTTACTGCGTCATCAATAGCGCGTGAGAAATAAACGGAAAGAGATCAGTGAAAAAGAGCGGTTTTCTGCCTGTCCACGATAAAATTGAGC
Source organism: Enterobacteriaceae bacterium ESL0689 (assembly GCA_029433525.1). Classification (NCBI taxonomy): domain Bacteria; kingdom Pseudomonadati; phylum Pseudomonadota; class Gammaproteobacteria; order Enterobacterales; family Enterobacteriaceae; species Enterobacteriaceae bacterium ESL0689. The sequence continues at coordinate 149,701 of JAQTIF010000001.1, forward strand.
GCCTAAACGCAAGGCAGATCACGGCTGATGAAGAGCCAGATACAACAATGGACGCCAAAAGGCGTCCATTGTTCAAATACTGGTACCGAGGACGGGACTTGAACCCGTAAGCCCAATCGGGCACTACCACCTCAAGGTAGCGTGTCTACCAATTCCACCACCACGGCATAGATAAACTTATTAACGCGGGATATCGCTGGCCGGCTGTGCCGGTGTCGCAGATTGAGTTTGCTCCGCTTTCGGCGCGCTCAGATTATCCCACTCACTTCCTTTACTGGTTTTGTTGCCGTTTAAATTACCCAGCACCAGGCTAATAATAAAAAACAGAGCTGCCAGGACTGCCGTCATACGGGTCATGAAGTTACCCGAACCGCTGGAACCAAACAACGTACCTGATGCACCAGCGCCAAAGGAGGCTCCCATATCAGCGCCTTTACCTTGTTGTAGCAAAATCAGCCCAATAAGGCAGATTGATACAATAAGGAAAACTACTAAAAGAGCATCTTGCATAATTAACCTGTATATTTGCAGATTTACCGCACACCCGTTACGTCAACCAGTAAAGCGGGATATTTCGACGTTCCCGTTTCCCACTGAAGCGGGTGTGAATACTAACTAAAGCGAATAACCTTCGCAAGCGCAAACTTAACACATTGTATCAACCGCATAAAAAAACAGCAAAAAGAGCGTCTCTGCGTTCTTTTTATCCCTTAAGCCCCAGCTGTTTAACCGCCTCTGCGATACGATGAGCGAAATCATGCACCTGCTCTTGATCCTCACCTTCAACCATGACCCGAATAAGTGGCTCAGTACCTGATTTACGCAACAAGACACGACCACGCTCGCCTAAGGCCGCCTCTACCTCAGCGGTCACTGCCTGGACATTTTCATGCGCCAGAGGGTTACCACAATCTTCGGTAAAACGGACATTGACCAGCGTTTGCGGCAACATTTTCATGTCGCGACACAATACATTCAGACTGAGCTGGTTACGTACCATTGCCGCCACCACTTGCAGACTGGCAACAATGCCATCTCCAGTCGTGGTTTTATCCAGCAAAATAACATGACCAGAATTTTCTGCACCAATACGCCAGCCTTTTTCCTGCATCATCTCCAGAACATAGCGATCGCCGACTTTCGCCCTGGCAAACGGAATGCCCAGTTGTTTCAGCGACAGCTCAAGCCCCATATTGCTCATCAGTGTCCCTACCACGCCTCCCCGCAACTGTCCATGTCGTAATGCTTCATGGGCGATGATATAGAGGATCTGATCACCATCGACTTTATTACCCAGATGATCGACCATAATCACGCGATCACCATCGCCATCATACGCGATACCCAAATCTGCTTTTTCTGCGACCACCCGTGCCTGCAAAGCTCGGACATCGGTGGCACCCACTTCTTCATTGATATTCAGACCATTGGGTTCACAGCTCATCGCGATAACCTGAGCACCCAGCTCGCGGAATACATTCGGCGCGATGTGATAAGTTGCACCATTCGCACAGTCAACAACCACTTTCAGCGCGTTAAGGCTCAACTCGCTCGGAAACGTGCCTTTGCAAAATTCAATATAACGACCCGCCGCATCGACAATGCGGCTCGCCTTACCTAGTTCAGCGGAATCAACACAAGTCAGATCTTTCGCCATTTCAGCTTCAATCGCTTCTTCGACATGATCGGGTAACTTTGTGCCTTCAGTAGAGAAAAACTTGATGCCATTATCATAAAATGGATTATGCGAGGCCGATATGACAATCCCGGCCTCAGCCCGAAAAGCCCGGGTCAGGTAAGCTATTGCGGGCGTTGGCATGGGGCCTGTAAAGGCCGCCGACAGTCCGGCTGCCGCCAGCCCCGCTTCCAGCGCCGACTCCAGCATATAGCCAGAGATACGGGTATCTTTTCCGATGATAATTTTGCGCGAACCATGACGAGCCAGGACTTTGCCCGCCGCCCAGCCCAGTTTGAGTACAAATTCCGGGGTGATTGGCATCTCACCTACCCGGCCACGAATACCATCTGTACCAAAATATTTTCGATTATTCATAACGTTTGTTTTCCCTTGCATTCAGCGTCGCTTCTACGACACGTAACGCCTCTGCCGTTTCTTTGACATCATGGACACGAATAATCTGCGCGCCTTGCATCGCGGCAATGACAGCGCATGCCAGACTGCCACTGAGGCGCTCCCCGGGTCCGACATTGAGCAGTTGACCAATCATCGATTTACGTGACATCCCCACTAACAGTGGGAGCCCAAAATGGTGAAACTCAGCAAGCCGGGCAAGCAGCTCATAATTATGGGTAAGATTTTTGCCGAAACCAAATCCCGGATCGAGCAACAATTTATCTTTTGTGATGCCGGCTTGTTCACAACGGGTAATATGATGAATGAAAAAACGATTAACATCAGCAATAATATTGTCATATTTCGGTGCCTCCTGCATAGTTCTGGGTTGACCTTGCATATGCATTAAGCATACTGGCAGGTCAGCCTGTACAGCCGCTTCCAGCGCACCAGGCTCCGTCAACGAGCGGATATCATTAATAATATGTGCCCCCGCCCGCGCTGACTCACGAATCACCGCTGGCTTTGATGTGTCAACGGAAATCCAGACTTCAAAACGTTGCGCAAGTGCTTCCACTACAGGGATCACGCGCTCCAGTTCTTCTTCAACACTGACTTCCGACGCTCCCGGTCGGGTCGATTCACCACCAACGTCAATGATTGTCGCACCAGCATTTATCATCTGATTAGCATGTCTGATAGCGTCTGCCAGTGAATTATGCTGGCCACCATCGGAAAAGGAGTCTGGGGTTACATTGAGGATCCCCATCACCTGGGGATAAGAAAGATCGAGGATCACACCCTGAGCAGTCAGCTTCATCATGATATTCCTGAATCAGGAAAAAGTTAAATGAAATAAAACCCTGAGATAACGGATATCCCAGGGCTTTCGAAATCTATTATCGTTAACGCAATCTCTTGGTTACGACGATAGAGTATTACTCGTATTGGAAGCTTGCGGTTCATTAACGGAACTCGATGCTCCCGGAGTACCATTATGACCCGTGCTATTGCTGTTATCAGATTCTTCCCAGCCTGCGGGGGGACGAACTTCACGACGCGCCATTAAATCATCAATTTGCGGCGCATCAATCGTTTCATATTTCATGAGCGCATCTTTCATCGCATGCAAAATATCCATATTGTCGTTGAGGATCTGACGCGCACGCGCGTAATTACGCTCAATCACGGATTTGACTTCCTGATCGATAATCCGTGCTGTCTCATCAGACATATGTTTCGCTTTTGCGACGCTACGCCCCAGGAAAACCTCACCCTCTTCTTCGGCATACAATAACGGGCCAAGTTTTTCAGAAAATCCCCACTGGGTTACCATATTACGCGCCAGGTTAGTCGCCACTTTAATATCGTTCGACGCCCCAGTGGAAACATGCTCGACACCGTAGATAATCTCTTCGGCCAGACGACCGCCATAAAGCGTTGAAATCTGACTTTCCAGTTTCTGACGGCTGGCACTAATCGCATCACCTTCTGGCAGGAAGAATGTCACACCCAGTGCGCGGCCACGCGGAATAATCGTCACTTTATGCACCGGATCATGTTCCGGTACCAGACGACCAATAATGGCATGTCCCGCTTCATGGTAAGCGGTAGATTCTTTCTGCGCTTCGGTCATCACCATTGAGCGCCGCTCCGCACCCATCATGATTTTATCTTTCGCTTTTTCGAACTCGACCATCGATACCACGCGCTTATTACCACGCGCAGCAAACAGGGCAGCTTCGTTGACCAGATTAGCCAGATCAGCACCAGAAAAACCAGGCGTACCACGGGCAATAATCGCCGCATCAATATCTGTCGCTAACGGTACACGGCGCATATGGACTTTGAGAATTTGTTCACGGCCACGGACATCGGGCAGCCCCACCACAACCTGGCGGTCAAAACGACCAGGACGTAATAAGGCGGGATCGAGCACATCCGGACGGTTTGTGGCGGCAATAACAATGATACCTTCGTTTCCTTCGAAACCATCCATTTCAACCAGCATCTGATTGAGCGTCTGTTCACGTTCATCATGTCCACCACCGAGACCAGCACCACGCTGACGGCCTACGGCATCGATTTCATCGATAAAAATAATGCAGGGTGCGGCTTTCTTAGCCTGCTCAAACATGTCGCGCACACGGGATGCCCCGACACCGACAAACATCTCGACAAAATCAGAACCAGAAATGGTAAAGAATGGCACTTTCGCTTCACCGGCAATCGCTTTCGCCAGCAATGTTTTCCCGGTACCTGGCGGGCCTACCATCAATACGCCTTTCGGAATTTTACCGCCTAACTTCTGGAAACGGCCCGGTTCACGCAGGTATTCAACCAGTTCTCCCACTTCTTCTTTCGCTTCATCACAACCCGCGACATCGGCAAATGTGGTTTTAATCTGATCTTCGGTCAACATCCGCGCTTTGCTTTTCCCAAAGGACATCGCCCCCTTACCACCGCCCTGCATCTGGCGCATAAAGAAGACCCAGACCCCAATCAGCAATAGCATCGGGAACCAGGAGATAAAAATAGAAGTCAATATGCTGTGTTCTTCTGGCGGCTCACCCACCACTTTGACGTTTTTCGTCAACAGGTTATCGAGTAGCTTCGGATCTTTAATCGGAATGTAAGTCGTGTAACGGTTACTGTCTTTCCGGGTAACGTTAATCTCACGCCCGTTGATACGCGCTTCGCTAACTTGATCCTGGTTGACCTCTTGCAGGAAAGTAGAATAATCGACCTTCCGGCTATTAGACTCGCTGGGCCCAAAGCTCTGGAATACTGACATCAGCACGACGGCAATGACCAGCCAGAGAATTAGGTTTTTCGCCATGTCACTCAAGGGATTAACCTCTTATTACAACTGTGTTAAAAACAGCGTCAGGATACTCTATATCCAGTCTCTTTTAAACTTTCGTTTGCAAGACCCCGGTTATGATTTACGCCCGGTCGCTACAATATATACTTCACGCGAACGCGCGCGCGAAGAGTCTGGCTTACGAATTTTAACCTTCGTAAACAGGGCGCGGATTCCTTTTAGATACTCATCGAAACCTTCCCCCTGAAACACCTTTACTACAAAACTGCCTCCTGGCGCTAAAACATTACGTGCCATTTCGAACGCCAGTTCTACCAGATACATAGCCCGTGGAATATCCACTGCCGGGGTTCCACACATATTAGGTGCCATATCAGACATCACGACCTGCACCCGACTGTCACTGACGCGCTCAAGTAACGCTTTCAGGACAAGTTCATCACGAAAATCACCCTGAAGAAAATCCACACCAACGATAGGATCCATAGGTAAAAGATCACAAGCAATGATACGACCACCACTACCAATCTGAGTCACCGCATATTGTGACCAGCCACCAGGTGCCGCACCGAGATCAACCACCGTCATTCCCGGTCTGAAGATTTTGTCACTTTGTTGTATTTCATCCAGTTTAAACCAGGCGCGAGAACGCAATCCCTGCTTCTGTGCCTGTTGTACATATTTATCGCTAAAGTGTTCATGAAGCCAGCGACTTGAGCTGGCTGAACGCTTTTTACCTGTCATTTAACATTCCCATTGCAAACTCATCATATTTTGTGACGAAAGAATCGGCACGGCAATTTGGCGATACAGGGAAGATGGCGGTAGAATGGACCATTTTCAATCCCAATATAAGCAAAAAATACGATGAATCTGAGTACTAAACAAAAACAGCACCTGAAAGGTCTGGCACATTCACTCAAGCCGGTCGTTCTGCTTGGTAACAATGGCTTGACTGAGGGCGTACTGGCCGAGATCGAACAAGCGTTAGAACACCACGAACTGATCAAAGTCAAAATCGCATCAGAAGATCGAGAAGCGAAAAACCTGATCGTGGAAACTATCATACACGAAACGGGTGCCAGCAATGTACAGGTCATCGGTAAAACGCTGGTTCTGTACCGTCCGGCTAAAGAACGTAAAATCACTCTGCCACGCTAAAAACATTCTGAATTTTGACATAACTCTATTTTATGCCAAAAGAATTTTTCTGCCGAACAGATGCGCAACATGCCATGCCCTGAATAATGATAAAAGGCCGCCAGGCGGCCTTTTTCTTTTCTTTACAATTCAACCAGGCAGTCGCAATTAAAGATATTCGACCTGCGTAATTTCATACTCAACATCGCCACCAGGGGTATGAATAGTGACAACATCTTCCTGTTCTTTCCCTATCAGTCCACGGGCAATCGGCGAGTTCACAGAAATCAGATTATGTTTAAAATCAGCTTCATCATCACCCACAATACGATAAGTTTGCTCTTCATCCGTCTCGAGATTCAATATACTGACAGTGGCGCCAAAAATCACCCGGCCATTGTTCGGCAGCTTAGTAATATCAATAATTTGCGCGTTTGAGAGTTTCGCTTCGATATCTTTAATTCGCCCTTCACAAAAACCCTGTTGTTCACGAGCCGCATGATATTCTGCATTTTCTTTTAAATCACCATGCTCACGCGCTTCAGCAATAGCAGCAATAATCGCTGGACGACGTACAGACTTAAGGTGATCCAGTTCTTCGCGCAATTTTTCAGCGCCACGTAAGGTCATCGGAATTGATTGCATGGTTATACCTCATTTATCGTTCCTTCACTGAGCGGGAATGACTGCGACATAACCGCTCGAGATCCAGACAGGATCGACGCAAAAAAGAAAACAATCCCGGAAATTTCTTCCCAGGTCAGTAGTAATTTTTAATTTGATCCCCATTTTACTCTGAAGATCACAGTGGGTCATCGTTTACTTTACAGGGTATCGCGCTTTAGTATGACGCTCCCGTTTCAGGTTGTTAGCTCGAAATTATGCGATTTTCCAGATTTATCATAGCATTAACCACCATTATAACGCTTAATACACACGCGGCGAACATCGATCAATACATTGACCAACTCCCTGCGGGAGCGAATCTGGCTTTTATCGCACAGAAGGTCGGTGCCCGAACGCCGGAGATAGACTATCATAGCCAGGAAATGGCTCTACCCGCCAGTACGCAGAAAGTCATCACCGCGCTGGCAGCACTGCTACAACTCGGGCCGGACTTTTATTTCGTTACCACCCTAGAGAGCAAAGGGAATATTAATGACGGCGTACTAAAAGGTGATCTGATTGCGCGTTTGAGCGGCGATCCGACGCTCAAACGTCAGGATATTCGTAATCTGGTGGCCTCACTGAAAAAGTCGGGCATTCAGCATATCGAAGGAAACTTACTGGTTGATACTTCGGTATTCGCCAGCCACGATAAAGCGCCTGGCTGGCCGTGGAACGATCTGACCCAATGTTTTAGTGCGCCACCTGCGGCAGCGATCATCGATCGCAATTGCTTTTCTGTTTCGCTATACAGCGCTCAAAAACCTGGCGAACTGGCCTCTGTGCGCGTCGCTTCTTATTATCCCGTGACGCTGTTTAGCCAGGTCCGGACGCTGGCTCAAGGCGCTGCAGAGACACAATATTGTGAGCTTGATGTGGTGCCAGGTTATCTCAATAGCTATACATTGACCGGCTGCCTGCCACAGCGTAGCGAACCCTTACCTCTCGCCTTTGCTGTTCAGGATGGTGCCAGCTATGCCGGAATGATCCTGAAATCAGAACTGTCTCAGGCCAAAATCACCTTTAGCGGTAAGTTATTACGTCAGACGCAAGTCAACCCACCATGGAAAGTTTTGGCGTCCACCCAATCCTTGCCATTGCGCGATCTCTTGCGCGTGATGTTAAAGAAATCTGACAATATGATCGCCGATGCTCTTTTTCGTACCCTCGGTCATGTTCGCTTTGGTGTTCCTGGAACCTGGCGTGCCGGTTCCGATGCAGTCAGACAGATCCTGCGTCAGCAGACGGGGATTGATTTGGGGAATGCCTTCATTGCCGATGGTTCAGGTCTGTCACGCCATAACCTGATTACACCAGCAATGATGATGCAAGTGCTGCAATATATTGCTCAACATGATAGCGAACTCCATTTTATCACCATGCTGCCCCTGGCAGGCCACGATGGTTCGCTACAATACCGTGCCGGTCTGCACCTGGCCGATGTGGATGGGAAAGTATCAGCCAAAACAGGATCGTTACAGGGCGTCTATAATCTGGCAGGTTTTATGACCACCGCCAGCGGTCAGCAATTTGCTTTTGTGCAATATTTGTCTGGTTATGCTGTTTCCCCCAGCGATCAACGTAATCGTCGGGTTCCACTGGCGCGTTTTGAAAGCCGCCTCTATAAAGATTTGTATCAGAATCATTAAGGTTAGAGTGCCGCGTTGCTGCGGCACCCTGAGTAAATGAGAAGAAGTCTGAGTCAACGCTTATAGATAAACTCAACGCCTTCTTCGTCATCCTCATCCCAGTCATCATCCAGCGCGTCGTCATCGACGCCATCAAGCTGTTGACGATGATAGTCGTCCCACATAAATTCCACTTTTTCCGACTGTTTTTCCTCTTCCTCTGACACAAGCGGATTTTCGCTAATGAAGGTCATCACATCCCAGCACAGTGATTGCACACCCTGCTGGCTGGCCGCTGAAATCAGATAGTATTTATCTTCCCAGCCCAGTGCTTCAGCGATAGATTTCGCTTTTGCTTCCACTTCTGATTTATCCAGCAAATCCGCCTTATTGAAGACCAGCCAGCGTGGTTTTTCAGCCAGTTTCTCGCTGTATTTTTCCAGTTCACTGATAATAATACGTGCGTTTTCTACTGGGTCAGAACCATCCATCGGCTCAATATCAATAAGATGCAAAAGCACACGGCAACGCTCAAGATGTTTCAGGAAACGGATCCCCAGTCCTGCACCTTCTGCGGCACCGGCGATAAGCCCCGGAATATCAGCAATAACGAAACTTTTTTCGTTATCCATTCGCACGACACCCAGACTCGGTACCAGGGTAGTAAACGGATAATCGGCTACTTTAGGCTTTGCTGCCGAAACGGCGCGAATAAACGTTGATTTTCCGGCGTTCGGCATCCCTAGCATTCCAACATCTGCCAGTAACATCAGCTCCAGTTGCAGATCGCGCTTATCACCGGGTGTCCCCATCGTTTTTTGTCGTGGTGTACGATTAACGGATGATTTAAAACGGGTATTGCCCAGTCCATGCCAGCCACCTTTGGCCACCAGCAAACGTTGACCATGCCGGGTCATGTCACCCATGACTTCACCGGTTCCCTGATCGATAACACGGGTTCCTACCGGGACTTTTACCGAAATATCTTTTCCGCGCTTACCGGTACAGTCACGACTTTGACCATTCTGTCCACGCTCTGCACGGAACGCTTTTTCAAAACGATAGTCAATCAGGGTATTGAGGTTTTCATCGGCTTGCAGCCAGACATCGCCCCCATCACCACCATCACCGCCATCCGGCCCCCCTTTGGGGATATATTTTTCGCGGCGAAAACTGACACACCCATTACCGCCATCGCCCGCGACAACCAGGATTGTTGCTTCATCAACAAACTTCATTTTACTCTCCGTAAATCATTCGCCTGAGCGGAACATGGCACAACGGCTTTACGCTGGCGCCTGAAAAAACGATGACCAATGGCAGAATACATCGCACCCGCAACCACGACAAACGCACCGAGATAACTTAACAGGTTTAGCATTGGTCTGGCGAAAATGTCAGGCCAGGCCAGTGATAATAAATCTGAAAAAAGCAGCGTGAACAACGGCGTTAAGGTGATTAAGGCACTCACCTGTGCAGCCTGCCAGCGAGCCATCGCTTCAGCGAGTGCGCCATAGGCCACCAGGGTATTTAATCCACAGAAAATTAAACATACCCATTGCCAGCTATTTAACGCCCATACCTGCGACACTGTTGCCAGTGGAAATAACGCTATCGCACATAAAGTGTAGAGCAAAAAGAGGATTTGTTGCGATGCCAGGCGGCGTAATAAAACCTTCTGTGCAACACCATAGCTCACCCATACTGCGGCCGCACCTATACCGAAGATAACACCCCATGTGTAATCCGTCAGACGAGTAAAAATTTCAATCAGACTGGTGTTAAAAAACATCACCAGCCCACAAATTAACATCAGTGCTCCCACAAGTTGTGTCGCGCGCATTTTCTCTTTGAGAATAAGGACACTGGCGACCATCATACCGACCGGAGACAACTGGCCGATCACCTGAGCAGCTGTGGGACTGAGATATTGCAGGGAGGAGCTAAACAGGAGGAAATTACCAAATAACCCGCCCGTGGCAATAGCCAGCAACATAAACCAGCGCGGTTTACTAAACAGCGCCAGCGGCGGTAGTTTACCTTTGATAACCAGAATAGTACCCAGCCCAATACTGGCCATCAAAAAACGATAAAACACCACTGTTGATGGTGTCATCACGTCAAGTATCTGCTTCATGGCAATCGGTAATGCTCCCCAGAACATCGCGGTGATAAGCGCGAGAAGAATACCGATACTGGCCTGCTGTTTCATACCCCTGTTCCCTGCAGAAAAATATCCGGAATTTTAATGTAAAAAGCCCCGCAACAGGTTGCAGGGCTTCAATCCATTACCGGACGATGAAAAATTATTCAGTAATAATACTGATATATTTACGATTTTTCTCGCCTTTTACTTCGAATTTTACTTTACCGTCTGCTTTAGCAAACAAGGTATGATCACGACCACAACCGACATTCGTTCCCGGGTGGAATTTAGTACCACGCTGACGAACAATAATGGTGCCCGCTAAAACAGCTTCACCACCAAACCGCTTAACACCAAGACGTTTCGCTTGCGAGTCGCGACCGTTACGAGTTGAGCCACCAGCCTTTTTATGTGCCATTTAAATCTCTCCGCTAATCTCAGGCGCTAATACCAGTAATCTTCACATCAGTGAACCACTGACGATGACCCTGCTGCTTACGATAGTGTTTACGACGACGAAACTTAACAATTTTAATCTTTTCGCCGCGACCGTGAGCAACAACTTCAGCCTTGATCACGCCGCCTTCAACAAAAGGTGCGCCGATTTTAATTTCTTCACCATTTGCGATCATCAGAACTTCAGCAAACTCAACAGATTCGCCAGTTGCGATGTCCAGCTTTTCCAGGCGAATGGTCTGACCTTCGCTTACTCGGTGTTGTTTACCACCACTTTGGAAAACCGCGTACATATAAAACTCCGCTTCCGTGCACCTCTTTTGTATGATTCAGAGTGCACTATAAAATATTCATAATAGGGCGCGAATATTACGCAAAACATCCGCCTTTGACAAGTGCGATCCATCATCAACGCAGAAAAAAAATACAATTATCACGCCAGCGTTTATCTATGGTAATTTTCCAGTACAATCATAACCTCTTTTTCATTACGCTCTTAATCCTTCTGTAAACCGACCTGGATTTGCGGTAATAGGACATGTAACCTGGTTTTTGCGATGAATTTAGAACAAATCAATGAATTGACTGCGCAGGATATGGCGGATGTTAATGCACTAATCCTTGAACAGCTTAACTCAGATGTCCAGCTTATCAATCAGTTAGGATATTATATCATCAGTGGGGGAGGTAAGCGTATTCGCCCATTGATTGCTGTGCTTGCTGCCCGGGCTGTCGGCTACAGTGGGAAGGCTCACACTACCCTTGCCGCACTGATTGAATTTATCCATACCGCGACGTTGCTGCATGACGATGTTGTCGATGAATCCGATATGCGTCGCGGAAAAGCCACCGCGAATGCCGCGTTTGGCAACGCGGCCAGCGTGCTGGTTGGCGACTTTATCTATACCCGCTCATTCCAGATGATGACCCATCTCGGATCATTACCGGTACTGGAGGTGATGTCAGAAGCGGTTAATGTCATTGCGGAAGGTGAAGTGCTGCAGTTAATGAATGTCCATGATCCGGATATTACAGAAGAGAACTATATGCGGGTTATTTACAGCAAAACTGCCCGCTTGTTTGAAGCCGCATCACAATGTGCTGGTATTCTGGCCGGTTGTACCGCCGAACAAGAAAAAGCATTGCAGGATTACGGCCGCTACTTAGGAACCGCATTTCAGCTTATTGACGACTTACTGGATTACAGTTCAGACGGTAGCCGCCTCGGTAAAAATACCGGTGATGATCTGAGCGAAGGTAAGCCCACACTACCATTACTCCATGCGATGCATCACGGTACAGCGGAACAGGCCGCGATGATCCGCAGTGCCATTGAGCAGGGTAATGGCCGCCATTTGCTGAAGGAAGTTTTACAGATGATGGAAGATTGTGGCTCGCTGACGTGGACACGTCAACGCGCAGAAGAAGAAGCCGATAAAGCCATCGCTTCCCTGCGGGTGTTAGCGGACTCCCCCTGGCGTGAAGCACTGATTGAACTCGCCCATATCGCAGTACAGCGCGATCATTAACCCTTTCTCTCATCGTTCCCGCAGAAATGCGGGAATGCTCCAGAAAAAAATTTACCGATTCTGATTAATAACCATTGCATTATTATACATATTAAATATATTATGCCTTTACTGGAACTTAAAGGAAGATTCCAGAATATTTATTCTATCTAATCTCACTCCAGGAACAAGTTGGAATATTTATCACCGGGAGAAGTTATGGATGAGCTTATCGACTGGCATCCAGCGGATATCATTGCCGGATTGCATAAAAAAGGAACATCACTTGCCGCAGAATCACGCCGAAACGGCTTAAGTTCTTCAACTCTGGCCAATGCATTAACCAGACCGTGGCCAAAAGGCGAATTAATCATTGCTAACGCACTGGAAACGACCCCGTGGACTATCTGGCCATCACGTTACTATGATCCTGTTACCCGCCAGTTTATTGACAGAACACAGAAAATTCGCCCCAAAAAAAAGTGATATAACACCGCCAGTATATTCTGTTATTACTGGCATCCTGAATCCCCCGGTCACATAGATAGCTATATGACCGGGGATTTCCAGCTCTCACGATCCTGGTGTTGCTAGTCAGATCCTCAGAAAGACGACAGCGGGCAATCGGTGGATAAATATCTGTTATCGCACTTCACAAAGGCGACTATTTATTCGCCCGCTACACGTTCAATCTGTGCACCCAGGGCGCGTAATTTATCCTCAATATGCTCATAACCACGATCAATATGATAAATACGATCAACTATCGTCGTTCCCTCAGCGATACATCCCGCCAGTACCAGGCTTGCTGATGCCCGCAAATCGGTCGCCATGACTTGCGCGCCAGAAAGCCGGGGGACGCCATGACAAATTGCCGTATTGCTTTCAATTTCTGCATGTGCGCCCATGCGGATCAGTTCCGGTATATGCATAAACCGGTTTTCGAAAATCGTTTCAGTAATCACGCCAGTACCTTCGGCGACGAGATTGAGCAGAGTAAATTGCGCTTGCATATCGGTGGGAAAACCCGGATGCGGTGCAGTACGCACATTGACAGCCTGCGGACGATTGCCATGCATATCGAGGCTAATCCAGTCCTGTCCGGTGGCAATGTCCGCTCCCGCTTCACGTAGCTTCGCCAGCACGACATCCAGCGTATCGGGCTGCGCATGGCGACAAAGCACTTTGCCACCCGAAATGGCCGCCGCCACCAGAAAAGTACCGGTTTCAATACGATCTGGCAGAACCCGATAAACGCCACCGCCCAACCGTTCGACACCTTCAATCGTAATGCGATCTGTCCCCTGACCTGTAATCTTCGCACCCAGGGTATTGAGAAAGTTCGCCGTATCGATAATTTCCGGTTCCCGCGCGGCATTTTCAATCGTGGTATGGCCTTGCGCTAAGGTCGCGGCACTCATAATCGTGACCGTTGCCCCCACGCTAACCTTATCCATAACGATATGTGCGCCTTTAAGACGTCCGTTGACAAAGGCTTTCACATACCCTTCTTCCAGCTTAATTTCTGCACCAAGTTGTTCGAGGCCACTGATATGCAGATCAACCGGGCGAGCGCCAATCGCGCACCCTCCAGGCAGTGACACCTGCCCCTGACCAAAGCGGGCGACCAGTGGGCCCAGTGCCCAGATAGATGCACGCATCGTTTTTACCAGATCGTAGGGTGCACAGAATACATTGACCTGGCTGGCATCAATCCATACTGAACCATTGCGCTTCACTTTGGCACCCAGCTGGCTCAGTAGCTTCATCGTGGTGTCGATATCCTTAAGTTTGGGGACATTCTGGATTTCCACAGGCTCATCTGCGAGTAATGTGGCAAACAGGATAGGCAGAGCGGCATTTTTAGCACCCGAAATAGTCACCTCACCCTGAAGGCGAGTTGGCCCCTGAACACGGAATTTATCCATTGATTCTGTTCTCTATTAAAAATTCATCGTTATTGCGGGAGATCGCTCCGGCAATTTAAAAACCCTGTAATTTGCGATCCCGCGCCCATTCCTGCGGGGTAAATGCTTTGATCGATAAGGCATGAATACGGTTATCAGCAATATATTCCATTAATGGTGCATAGATCGCCTGCTGCTTCTTCACCCGGCTCATGTCGGCGAACATATCACCCACTGCAATAACCTGAAAATGACTACCATCGCCTGAGACGTGGACTTCCTGAAGCGGCAGGGCATTCATTAATACGGTCTGAATTTCATTATTTTCCATAGGATCGAATTTTATCTGCTGATGAAAATAGCCCCACATCTTAGAGGAAAGTCGCGCGGTCTTAAACCAGCAAAAAACCCCGGCAATCATCCTGACGGGGCTTTGAGGGTTACTTTAACAATAACGTACTGAAATATTAAGGAATCAAATCAGCAGGAAGATGGTAGAGATCAATCAGTGTCTGCATTTTTTCACTCTTACCGGTAAATTTCACCTCTCTACCCTGACGACGAATTAAGACGATGAAATGTACCAGCAATGCCAGTCCGGCCGTGTCTATGCGCGTTAATCCGCTCAGGTCAATGACCGATACGCCATCCGTTGCCTGCTCTCTGGCTTCCCACAAGGGAACTAACAGGTTCTGATCCAGCTCTCCCTGTAAGATAAGGCGTCCTTGATCGTGAACCCAGTTCAGTTGTCCGACCATTATTTGTTCTGTTCCAGTGTAATGGGCTGTTTAGCAATCTCTTTTAGTTGCGCAGTCAGCCCATCAATACCTTTAGTACGTAGCAGGTCGCTCCATTCATTCTGCTTGGTGGTTATCATACTCACACCTTCAGCAATCATATCGTAAGCCTGCCAGGTTCCGTTCTGGCTATTTTTACGCCACTGAAAGTCCAGACGTACCGGTGGACGCCCATTGGGATCGATAATCGTCACACGAATAGGGATAATCGTCGCCTCTCCCAGCGGTTTTTCCGGGGCAATCTGATACGTTTGTCCATGATACATGGCTAATGCCTGCCCATAGGCCTGCGTCAGATACGCATGAAAAGCACTGAAGTAAGCATCCCGCTGTGCCGGGGTGGCCTCTTTGTAATAACGCCCCAGTACCAGGGCACCGGCGTATTTTACATGTACATAGGGCAGTAGTTCCTGATCAACTATGTCACGCAAATAATCGGGGTTAGCATGAATTTTAGGCTGTTCGTTTTTCAGACGATCAAACGTTTTCTGCGCCGCATTATCCATCAGCGTATAGGGATTCGATTGTTCTTCTGCACTCACCGTCGCTAACGGCGCAATGACCAGCATGGCGATCATCAGTAACTGTTTAAACATAATATATTTCTCTTGATATTAATCCGTTGTTTATAGTGACAAATTACCGCACATCAGCATGATTTTCGGCTACGGCAGGATCGCCAGCATCCTTTTTATTGTCACTACCCTTACTGCTATAAAGGAACTGACCAATCAGATCTTCCAGCACTAACGCCGATTTGGTGTCCTGAATTGTGCCGCCCTCTTTCAGGGTTGCCGTCCCTAAATCAGGGTCATCAAAACCGATATTCAGCGCCAGATATTGCTCTCCCAACAAACCCGAAGTTCGTATCGCCAGAGAGCTGGAATCAGGAATATGGTTGTAATTTTTATCGATATCCAGCGTTACCCGTGGCAGATAAGTTTTTGTATCGAGAGTAATATCCGCCACCCGGCCAATCACCACACCACCAACACGTACCGGCGAGCGCACCTTTAAACCACCGATATTATCAAAGGTCGCATAGACACGATATGTCGGCTCAGTATGTAAAGAGGTTATATTGGCCGCTTTCAGGCAGACAAACAGCGCCGCCAGTAAGGCAATCAGTAAAAACAGTCCCACCCAGATTTCACTTTTTTTCGTTTGCATGAATTCAATTCCCAAACATCAGTGCAGTTAACACAAAATCCAGCGCCAGTACCGCCAGTGACGCATGCACCACCGTGCGTGTTGTTGCCCGACTAATTCCGGCTGAAGTCGGGATCGCATCATAACCATTAAATAACGCAATCCAGGTCACTGTGATGGCAAATACCAGGCTCTTAATCAGACAGTTCACCAGATCCAGTCGCCATTCAACCGCATTTTGCATCGCGGCCCAGAAAAAACCACTGTCGATGCCCTTCCAGTCAACACCAATCAGCGCGCCTCCCCAGATCCCGACAGCGACAAAAATAATCGTCAATAATGGCAATGAGATAACCCCGGCCCAAAAGCGGGGAGAGATAACACGACGTAAGGGATCGACCGCCATCATCTCCATACTGGAAAGCTGTTCCGTCGCCCGCATCAGGCCAATTTCAGCCGTTAATGCCGACCCTGCGCGTCCGGCAAACAATAATGCGGCGACCACCGGCCCTAACTCACGCAGTAAAGCCAGCGCGACCAGCATTCCCAGACTGCTCTCTGCGCCATAGGTAGTTAATATCATATACCCCTGTAGCCCCAGCACCATGCCGATAAACAAGCCCGATACGATGATAATCAGCATCGATAACACGCCAACATTATAAAGCTGTTGTATCAGCAGGGGGGCATGCCTGCGCAATGCCGGTTTGCCAGCCAGGGCGTTGAAAAGCATCAATCCGGCGCGCCCAAATGCTGCCGTCGTTTTCATCCCCTGATGCCCGAATGCAGCCAGCGTATTTAACAACATGAATTGCTAACTCCCTATGCCTAATAAATCATGATAATAGTCATCCGCCGGATAGCGAAACGGCACCGGGCCGTCGGCAATACCATTAATGAACTGGCGAACCCGGGGATCACTGTTTTCGCGCAATGACTGGGCACTGCCGTGAGCGACCACTTTTTTGTCGGCGATAATATAGGCATTATCGGCGATACTCAGTACTTCGGGTACATCATGTGATACCACGATACAGGTGACACCCAGTGTGTTATTCAGCTCTGAAATCAGTTTGACTAACACCCCCATAGTGATCGGGTCCTGGCCGACAAAAGGCTCATCGAACATAATCAGATCAGGTTCCAGCGCAATCGCCCGTGCCAGTGCTGCACGGCGTGCCATACCGCCAGAGAGTTCGGCAGGCATTAATCTGGCGGCACCCCGCAGACCGACAGCTTCGAGCTTCATCATCACCGTTGTCTGTAGTAATGCATCAGGCAATCGGGTATGTTCACGCAGTGGATAAGCGACATTGCTGAAAACGTCCATATCGGTAAATAGCGCCCCCGACTGAAATAACATGCTCATCCGTTTACGCACAGTATATAAACGCGAGCGTGACATCTGTGGCACGTTTTCACCATCAAACAGGATCTCGCCTTTATCGGGGGTAATTTGTCCACCTATCAGACGCAATAATGTGGTTTTTCCAATCCCCGATGGTCCCATGATTGCCGTGATTTTACCGCGTGGCACAGCGAGCGAAATATCGTCGAAGATCACTCGTTCAGCGCGCGAAAAGGTCATATTGCTGACTTCGACTAAATTCATCAAAGTTTGACTCATAAAATCATCCTTACTGTATATCCTATCAGGCGTTTCCGGCACATCCTGTCTGGATACGGACAGCACGGAGAAACCGCAGCGTACAAGGAATTTCGGACACTTCCTACCACCAAAATGGCAAGTAAAATAGCCTGATTGGTCAGGCATTAAGCATGATGCCTTGTTTAATCTGAGGACAAAAGTCGTATTTTTACAGAATATTAGCTGTTGAAGTTAGCGAAAGCTGGCATTTGTTTTACTTTTGACAAACATAAAGTCAAAATTAAAGACAGATGACGCTACCCATAAATCAGCGCAGCAAAACAATGATTATACCTGAAAAAAGGACGTTAAATGCTTTTAGCGACAGCTCTGTTAATAATTGGCTTATTGCTGGTAGCCTACAGTGCTGACCGCCTGGTTTACGCCTCGGCAATACTTTGTCGTATGATCGGCATTCCCTCTTTAATTATTGGTATGACCGTCGTCAGTATCGGTACCAGTCTGCCCGCCATTATCATCTCTGCGGCCGCCTCTTTACATGGGCAGATCGATCTTGCGATCGGCACCGCGATGGGATCAAATATTACCAATATTTTATTGATTCTCGGTTGTGCAGCCTTACTTCACCCGCTTACCGTACATTCTGATATTCTGCGTCGCGAATTATTATTCATGTTACTGGCCAGTTTGCTGGCCGGTTTTGTCCTGTATGATGAGCAATTGTCGCTCACAGATGGCTTGTGTTTACTGGCCATCGCCATCCTGTGGCTGCTGTCTGCGATAAAACTCGCCGGTCAGACAAAATATCAGACGAGCGATCGCCTGACTGAGGAACAGATAGCAGAACTTCCCCGGGAGGGGTCGCTTTCTGTCGCACTACTCTGGCTGGGGGCCGCCCTGATAATCATGCCAGTCGCGACAAAAATGGTGGTAGATAATGTGACCGTACTGGCAAACTATTTTATGATCAGTGAACTGACCGTTGGCCTGACGATAGTGGCAATTGGCACCAGCTTACCAGAACTGGCGACGACAATAGCAGGGGCGCGAAAAGGGGAATATGATATCGCTATCGGTAACATTATTGGGGCGAATATTATTAATATTGCTCTGGTTCTCGGTTTACCGGCATTAATTTCTCCTGGTACATTCGCACCCGAAGCATTTATCCGTGATTACACGGTTATGCTATTGGTCAGCGTGATATTCATCCTGCTATGCTGGCGTCGCAAACAACCACCAGGCCGTCTCGCTGGCGCATTACTGATTGGCGGTTTTGTGATTTGGCTAGCAATGTTGTACTGGGCAGCACCGCTCATTCGTTGAATGAATCAAGGATAATACAATGTCAAACAAAGAGTTATCACCGCGCTTTGATTTTCAGCAGGCAGGGCGAGAAGTGCTGAAAATTGAACGTGAAAGTCTGGCGCAACTCGATCAATATATTGATGATAACTTCACCCGTGCCTGCGATCGAATCTACCACTGTCATGGCAAAACGGTCATCATGGGGATGGGAAAATCGGGTCATATTGGGCGAAAAATGGCGGCGACTTTTGCCAGCACAGGAACGCCTTCATTTTTCGTTCATCCCGGCGAAGCTTCCCACGGTGACTTAGGCATGGTCACGCCGAAAGATATTGTTATCGCACTATCCAATTCCGGCGAATCGAACGAGATTCTGGCGTTGATTCCGGTATTAAAGCGCCAGCATATTCCGCTCATCTGTATTACCGGACGTACTGAAAGCAGTATGGCACGTGCGGCAGATATTCACCTGTGCGTAAAAGTCCCCAAAGAAGCGTGCCCGTTAGGATTAGCACCGACTTCCAGTACGACGGCTGCGCTGGTCATGGGGGACGCACTGGCGGTTGCGTTACTGGAAGCACGCGGCTTCACCGCTGAAGATTTCGCCCTGTCTCACCCCGGCGGCGCACTGGGGCGAAAGTTACTGCTGCGGGTCAATGATATTATGCATACCGGTGATGAAATCCCTCATGTCGATACCCAGGCGACTCTGCGTGATGCGCTGCTGGAGATCACCCGTAAAAATTTAGGTATGACGGCCATCTGCGATGATGATATGAATATTATCGGGATTTTTACTGATGGCGACTTACGTCGTGTTTTCGACACCAACATTGATATGCGTCATGCCCGTATAGCCGATGTCATGACGCCGGGAGGCGTTCGCATACAACCCACTCTGCTCGCCGTTGATGCGCTGAATCTGATGCAATCCCGCCACATCACCTGTGTGTTAGTCGCCGAGGGTGACCGTCTGTCAGGTGTGGTACATATGCATGATCTCCTGCGCGCAGGTGTAGTATAAATAAGGATAAGATGATGAATAATGCTGGTGCCCCCTGGGTGACCTGTTATGGGCCCGTCAGTGCTGATGTCTTCGCGCGCGCCCTGAAGATCCGTCTATTGATTCTCGATGTTGACGGCGTCCTGTCCGATGGCCTCATCTATATGGGGAATCAAGGAGAAGAACTGAAAGCATTTCATGTCCGTGATGGTTACGGACTCCGTTGCGCACTGACATCCGGTATTGAAGTGGCCATTATTACCGGCAGAAGCGGCAGACTGATTGAAGACCGCTGCCAGACGCTGGGCATTCGTCATCTGTATCAGGGGCAGTCTGATAAACGCCAGGCTTTTCACGACTTATTAAAGACCCTTGCGCTTTCTCCGCAAGAAGCGGCGTATATTGGTGATGATCTGATCGACTGGCCCGTCATGGCAGAAACCGGACTGAGCGTTGCCGTCGCAGACGCACACCCGCTACTGTTACCACGCGCCGATTATGTCACCCATATTAATGGGGGTCGTGGAGCGGTACGCGAAGTGTGTGATTTGTTATTATTAGCACAGGGCAAACTGGATGAGGCCACAGGGCTATCAATATGAGTAAAACCAGACGCTGGGTTATTATTTTATTATCGCTGGTGGCGCTGATTCTGGTTGGTCTGAATCTGACAGAGACGAATGCGCCCTTTCAACTTCAGATCCAGTCAGATGCTCCGACGTATACCAGCGAACACACCGATACCGTTGTTTATAATCCGGAAGGCGCTCTGAGTTATCGTCTGGTTGCGGATCATGTGGCTTATTTCTCTGCACAGGAACTGTCGTGGTTCACACATCCGATAATGACCTTGTATAACGTCAATAAAGAACCCGACTGGTCTGTCAGAGCAGATAAAGCCAAATTGACCAAAGATCGTATGCTGTATCTTTACGGGCATGTTGAGGTGAAAGCACTGACTATCGATTCTCAACTGCGCAAAATAACAACCGATAATGCCTTGATAAATCTGGTGACATTTGATGTGACCTCCGATGATGTCGTCACATTATATGGAACAACATTTAATTCCAGTGGCCTGAAAATGCGTGGAAATTTACGCAGCAAAACGGCCGAGCTGATTGAAAAAGTGAAAACTTCCTATGAAATTCAGAATACACAAACTCAGCCTTAAAGTGGTACTTGCCAGCGCCTTGCTGACTGCTGGCTGGCCAGTGCTGGCCATCACGGGTGATACCGAACAACCGATTCATATCGAATCGGATCAACAATCGCTGGATATGCAAGGCAACGTTGTAACATTTACCGGCAATGTGGTCGTCACCCAGGGGACGATCAAAGTCAATGCCGATAAAGTCGTGGTGACCCGTCCTGGCGGTGATCAAGGCAAAGAGGTGATTGACGGCTATGGTCATCCTGCCACCTTCTATCAGATGCAGGATAACGGTAAACCAGTCAAGGGACGCGCTGATAAAATGCATTATGAATTACAAAATGATTTCGTCGTGCTTCTCGGCAATGCCTATCTTGATCAGCTTGATAGCAATATCCAGGGGGATAAAATTACCTACCTGGTCAAAGAGCAAAAAATGCAGGCATTCAGCAGCAAAGGACAACGCGTGAAAACGGTGCTGGTTCCCGGGCAACTCCAGGACAAAACCGCGCAGCATCCCCAGAAAGGTCACTAATTTGCTATGGCTATATTAACTGTCAAAAATCTCGCCAAAGCCTATAAAGGTCGCCGGGTTGTCGAGAATGTCAGCCTGACCGTCAAATCAGGTGAAATTGTCGGTCTGCTCGGCCCCAATGGTGCAGGAAAAACAACCACGTTCTATATGGTTGTTGGCATTGTGCCACGCGACGCGGGTAATATTATCATCGATGATGAAGATATCAGTCTGTTGCCATTACACGCCCGGGCCCGGCGCGGGATCGGCTATTTACCGCAAGAAAAATCTATTTTTCAGCGTCTGAGCGTGTACGATAATCTGATGGCTATTTTACAGATCCGCGATGATCTCAGCCGTGAACAGCGCGCTGATCGTGCGCAGGAGTTAATGGAGGAGTTTCACATCGATCATTTGCGTGACCATCTTAGCCAGTCACTTTCCGGTGGTGAACGTCGTCGGGTCGAAATTGCCCGTGCACTGGCGGCAAATCCAAAATTTATCTTACTTGATGAGCCATTTGCCGGTGTTGATCCCATTTCTGTTATCGATATCAAACATATTATTGAGCATCTGCGGGATAGTGGGCTGGGTGTACTGATAACGGATCATAATGTGAGAGAAACCCTGGCGGTCTGCGAACGCGCCTATATAGTCAATGCCGGACATCTCATCGCTCATGGTACACCGCAAGAGATACTGAGCAATGAACAAGTTAAGCGCGTATACCTTGGGGAAGATTTCAGACTCTGACAAGGTAAACGTGACTGTCATTTTCACCGGAGAGAGGAGTCCTGAATATAAAACAAGGATTGCAATTAAAGCTCAGCCAACAGCTTGCTATGACACCACAGTTGCAGCAAGCGATACGTTTACTGCAACTATCAACGTTAGAGCTGCGCCAGGAACTCCAGCAAGCACTGGAAAGTAACCCATTGCTTGAGCAAACCGATATTCATGATGAAGTAGAAGCCAGCGAGCCTGAGGACCCTGATTCGCTGGAGATCGTAGAAGCATTTGAGAAACAAGAATTACCTGAAGACTTACCCCTTGATGCGAGCTGGGACGAAGTCTATACCGCCGGGACGCCATCAGGAAACAGCGTGGATTATCAGTACGATGAGTTACCCGTCTATCAGGGAGAGACTACGCAAACGCTGCAGGATTATCTGATGTGGCAACTCAATCTAGCCCCCTTCACCGAGACAGATCGCGCTATCGCCGCCGCGATCATTGACGCCGTCGATGACAATGGCTACCTCACTATCTCGCTACAAGAGATTGTCGAATGCATGCATGATGACGATATCGACCCCGAAGAGATAGAAGTGGTACTCAAGCGAGTTCAGCGCTTCGATCCTGTCGGTGTCGCCGCAAAGGATTTGCGCGATTGCTTGCTGGTACAGCTTTCACAATATGACCAGCAGACACCGTGGCTGGAAGAAGCCCGCCTTATTATCGCTGATCATCTTGATCTGCTGGCGCATCATGATTTCCGCACCCTGATGCGCGTCACCCGACTCAAAGAAGAGGGGCTGAAAGCGGCCTGCAAACTGATCCAGTCGCTCGATCCCCGCCCGGGTCAATCGATTCAAAGCAACAGAGCTGAATATGTTATTCCTGATGTCCTGGTGCGTAAAATAGGCGATCACTGGGGGGTTGAGTTAAATGCCGATAGCGTGCCTCATCTGACCATTAACCAACAGTATGCCGCCATGAACAAGGGGGCCCGTCATGATACCGATAGTCAGTTTATTCGCCATAATTTGCAGGAGGCACGCTGGCTGATCAAGAGTCTGGAAGCCCGCAATGATACCCTGCTGCGTGTCAGTCGCTATATTGTCGAGCAACAACAGGCCTTCTTCGGGCACGGCGAAGAGTTTATGAAACCAATGGTGCTGGCTGATGTCGCTCAGGCCATCGATATGCATGAGTCGACTATCTCCCGGGTGACCAGCCAGAAATATCTGCATAGTCCGCGTGGTATTTTTGAGTTAAAGTATTTCTTCTCCAGCCATGTGAATACTGAAAATGGTGGGGAGGTGTCGTCAACCGCCATCCGTGCGCTGATCAGAAAATTAATCACCGCTGAGAATCCGACAAAACCCCTCAGTGACAGTAAACTCACCCACTTATTGTCTGAAAAGGGGATCATCGTCGCACGTCGCACGATTGCCAAATACCGGGAGTCGTTATCTATTCCTCCCTCTAACCAGCGAAAAAAACTACGCTAGAGCAGGAATGAAGTCCCGGCACAACCATCATGATAAAATTCAGCAACCTGCTGACGTTGACAGGTGATAAGACCCAGGTGAAATGATGATAAATAACGATTCCCCCCTGCAACTCAGTCACATTCTGAGCAGAGAATGTACCCTCAGCCAGGTTCACTGCCAGAGCAAAAAACGGACACTGGAAATTATCAGTGGGCTGGCAGCAAAACAGCTAAACTTGTCGCCACAAGTGGTATTTGAAGCGCTCCTCAGCCGTGAAAGAATGGGAACCACGGGCATTGGTAACGGTATTGCCATTCCACATGGTAAACTGGATGAGGATACACTGCGAACTATCGGTGTTTTTATTCAGTTAGCAACGCCGATCGCTTTTGATGCGCTCGACAACCAGGCCGTCGATCTGCTGTTTGCGCTTCTGGTTCCTGTCGATCGGGTCCAGGCCCATCGGCATACACTTTCGCTGGTGACCCAGCAACTGACTGATAAAAATATTTGCCGCCGTCTGCGCGCTGCGCAAAGCGATGGCGAATTATATGAGATCATCATTGCTGCAGGAAACAGCAATGAGACATAACCGAGGAAATGCTTCCCTTCTATCGTGGTTAAGGAGAACAATACATGGTACTGATGATTGTCAGTGGTCGATCAGGTTCTGGTAAATCTGTCGCCCTGCGGGCCCTTGAGGATATGGGGTTCTACTGTGTCGATAATCTGCCCGTCATTCTGTTACCTGATCTGGCCACAACCCTGGCGGACAGGGATGTTCCTGCTGCCGTCAGTATTGATGTCCGTAACATGCCAGAATCACCCGAACTGTTTGAGCAGGCGATGAGCAAGCTCCCTGCGACCTTTTCTCCACAGCTGCTGTTTCTCGATGCTAACCGCAGCACACTAATCCGTCGTTACAGTGACACCCGCCGTTTGCACCCGCTGTCAAATAAAAACCTCTCACTTGAGCACGCGATTGATGAAGAGAGTCATCTGCTGGAACCGCTCCGATCGCGCGCGGATCTGATCATTGATACTTCAGAGATGTCAGTACATGAACTGGCTGAGATGTTGCGTATCCGTCTGTCCGGTAAACACGAACGGGAATTGACTATCGTGTTCGAATCTTTCGGCTTTAAGCATGGTATCCCGATTGATGCTGATTATGTTTTCGATGTCCGTTTTTTACCCAATCCACACTGGGACCCACAGTTACGTCCGATGACCGGGCTGGATCAACCGGTCGCCGATTTTCTTAGCCGACATACCGAAGTTCACAATTTTATTTACCAGACCCGTAACTATCTTGAATTATGGTTACCGATGCTGGAAACCAATAACCGTAGCTATTTAACTGTCGCGATTGGCTGTACCGGTGGCAAACACCGTTCTGTCTATATTGCTGAACAGCTTGCTGATTATTTCCGTTCACGCAGTAAAAATGTACAGTCACGCCATCGCACGCTGGAAAAGCATCCCTCATGACGATCAGACAGCGTGTTGAAATTACCAATAAATCAGGTTTCCATGCCCGCGCGGCGATGAAGTTGTTCGATATTATGCAAAATTATGATGCCAGCGTTTTATTACGCAACCAGGCAGGCATACAAGCCGAAACGGATAGCATCATTGCCTTGCTGATGCTCGATTCTGCCAAAGGGCAACAGATAGAAATCGAGGCCAGTGGCCGACAGGAAACCGAAGCACTGGCTGCCGTTATTACGCTATTTCATACCGGTTTTGGTGAAGATTAGCGTATTACCATCCTGTTCTGCCGAGCCAAACAAGAAATTTCCACATATTTCTTCATATTTTTACTAATTCACATAACAAATAATTTAATATTTGCTATATTAATGTATAGCTAGCTAACAGCGTGCTTCATAAAGCGTCCTCCGTCTGTGTTTGAACACTGATAGTGCGGAGAAATCGCAGTATATATGCAATACGCTACGCAAAGATCCTGGGTTTTGTTCAGGGGCAAAAGGCAAGTAAAACCGCTCTCATGGAACAAGACTTACCGTCTTTTAGTTGTCAGGCTCACAGTACAACATCGCCATAAAATGTGGCAAAAATATATTCCCTGGTGTTGGCGCTGTATTCGCGCACCCCGGTTTATCCGGGGTCATTTTTTCTCTGCGGTAGCAACCCACCTCTTTAATGTCGCCACATCCTGCTGCCACGTCGATTTTATCTCTTCAACCCATTGAGGTACTTTATCTGCCCACGCTGGCAGGTCAGCATTCTGGATCAGTTGCCCCAGTTGCTGAATATGACTCAGGCCGATAGAGCCTGCGGCACCTTTAATTTTATGTCCGCTATCAGCAATACCTTTATCATCATGTGCCACCAGATGGGATTCCAGTACCGACAGATAATCAGGCATCATCTTCTCAAACACCACCAGGCCATCATGGATAAGTTTTGGCCCGACCAGATCGATATACTGCTCAAGCATCGGAATATTCAGTGCCGCCGCCGACTGACTGGCTGTTATACCGGAGGTGTTATCCTTTAACCCGGCGGGGGTGTCAGCCACATCCCAGAATTTTTTGATAATTGTCGTTAACGCGGACACCGAGAGCGGTTTATTCAATACATCACTCATCCCGGCATCGAGATACTCTTTTTTATCCTTCGGTACATTAGCGGTCAGCGCGACCAGTGGCGGTAACTTATCAGCGGCAAAGTGTTGTTTCAGATAGCGAGCAATATCCAGCCCTGTCATATCCGGTAGCTGAATATCCAGTAACACCAGATCATATTCACCTGGTCTGAACATCTTCAGCGCTTCCTTACCGCTCATGGCGACATCCACGCTGTTCCCTAGTTTCTCCAGCACTGAACACGCAACCAGGACATTAAGCTCAATATCTTCAACCAATAATACATGCAGCGCGGGGAGAGGAGTAACCTCGTCCTCTGGCACTGTCTCGACTTCCTCTACCACCGCTGGCGCATCAACCGTCAGGATAAATGTCGATCCATGACCGGGCTGGCTGCTCACATCAATATCGCCGCCCATATTACGAGCCAGCCGTCGCGATACCGCCAGGCCGATGCCGGTTCCGGTCGCGGATTTTCTCCCCTCGCTGTCTTTTACCTGATAATACATCGAGAATATCTTTTCCTGTTCATCGACTGGAATGCCGATGCCAGAATCTTCAATCACGAAATGTAATTGACCATGTTGGTTATCATAGCTAACGCTGACCGTCACTTTTCCGCCTTGCGGCGTAAATTTCACCGCATTACCGATCAGGTTCCATAAGATTTGCCGCAGACGGGTGGCATCGGTCATCACTTTATGTGGTAAGGGCTGTATGGGTTGCATCACAAAAGACAACCTTTTTTGCTGTGCCTGCAGACCCGCAAGATTTTCCAGATCGGTAAGAAAATCGGTAAAGTTAACCGGCTGGTTATCCAGTTGCACTTTACGTCGTTCAAGCTTATCCATATCAATGATATCATTGAAGATATTACCAAGAGTGACCGCTGATATATGAATGGTCTGGAGGTATTTCTTTTGCTCACTACTGAGTTCAGTATCCAGCAAAATGCGGCTTAGCCCGACGATACCATTCAGTGGGGTACGCAGTTCATGGCTAATCGTCGAGATGAAAGTGGTCTTATCGCGACTGGCGCGTTCCAGCGCCTCATGATAACGCTTACGTTCGGTGATATCACGACCAAACCCCATCAAACCACGACACTCACCAATCCAGTCATAGTATGGAATTTTGCGGATTTCAAAGCAGCTCTTCGATCCCTTCGGGCCCTCTATCCACTGTTCATAAGTGAGCGATATGTTATAGCGAAAAACTTTCTGGTCAGTTTCCAGCACTTTCTCCGCCACCTCCTGGCTGTAAATATCCTCTGGCTTAAGGTGCATAAGCTGCTTCCGGCTTTTTCCGGTTAACCGTTCGACGGCTCGATTACAGCCAGAAAATTCACTTAATTCATTACGGTAGAAAACCAAATCGGGAGACGCATCGAGAAAAGAACGCAGAAAGGAAGATTGTTGCTCCAGCTTAATTTGTGTTTTTTCACGCTCTTTGATCTCACTCTGCAGTTGATTCAGCGTGGCTTCTCTTTCAGCCTCCGCTTTTTCACGATCACTCATCTCCTGATTAAGCTGTGCGATATTATATTTAAGCTGAACATTGAGCTGGTTATCGCGCTTACGCATCTCTTCCAGTTTTTCCACCACCCGGGCAAGATGCTGTCGAGCCTCCTCCAGTTGCTCAACTACCACCGATAAAAAGTAAATGACCCAGGGCGTGATCAATAAGCCAAAGAAAATAGAACGAATCATATCGATACTATCAACCTTGCCATGCAGCACCATCGTCACTGCCATCTGGACAATAATGGCCAGTACCACCAGCGCCAGCGCCAGTAACATAGAAAAACGCACCAGCCCAAGCTTTGTCATCAGATCAACATAGTACTGTGCCAACAATCTGACTTGCTTCATAAAGGATTCCTTTACGCCCGTAGTGTCACGCCATGATTCTTATTGCGCCACAGATGGTAAACTGCACAAAAAACAGGCATGGATTTGAATCTCACTGGCAGTGAACACCACTCACGACATCTCAATGTAACGTCAGTTTATACATCTTTTTACTCTGCTGCTGCCAAATCTGCCGCTAATATATTGATTTATTTTAGACGCCGCTCACCATAAGCTGAATAAGCGCCTGGCCCACCAGGCGCTAAATTAACCGGCTGATGGACTGACTGATCGTCATCAAAAATAAACCCGTCTTTACTAACAAAGATTGTGATGACTTTTTCTTATATCTCACCTGGGAAGTGCTTTTATATTGTTTAAAATAATCACTGGTTTTATATTCCATAATTAATTTATTTTTTAGATAAATAACCTAATAAAATTGATATAATCAGTATTTATATGTAATGATTTGCTATCCACACCGTACCACCACTCCACCCTCCTCCCACATTTCCGGTTAAATTCATGATTGTCCGGTTTTTATCAATAAAGCGACCATTTGACGTCAGTATGGATTCCCGATAACTTGACTCTGTACTGGAAGCTTTCTCAATGGGTACTCTGCTCATTATTTTATGCCGTTATTAAAATTTCCTCTGACAGCAAGCTATTAAACTTGCTGATTGATATAAAAAAGGATGCCAGAGAGATGAATGCACAGCTCAGCCTGTCGCTACGTTCTTTCTGCGCCCGGATACAATCACTGTCAAAGAGGAAGCCTATCGAAACCTGGGGAGGTCTACGAATATGCTGTATGATAAATCTCTTGAGAGAGATAACTGTGGTTTCGGCCTGATCGCCCACATAGAAGGCGAACCCAGTCATAAAGTCGTTCGCACTGCAATACACGCGCTGTCTCGTATGCAACACCGTGGTGCGATCCTGGCAGATGGTAAAACCGGCGATGGTTGTGGCTTGCTGTTGCAGAAACCTGATCGTTTCTTCCATCTCATCGCGCAAGATCATGGCTGGCGCTTAGCCAAAAATTACGCTGTCGGGATGCTGTTTCTGAATAAAGATCCTGAACTGGCAGCCACCGCTCGCCGTATTATTGAAGAAGAATTGCAACGAGAAACCCTGTCTATCGTTGGCTGGCGTGAAGTCCCGATCAACGCCGATGTGCTGGGTGAAATCGCCCTCTCCTCACAGCCACAGATTGAGCAAATTTTTATTAACGCCCCGGCAGGCTGGCGACCACGTGATATGGAGCGCCGTTTATTTGTTGCTCGCCGCCGAATAGAAAAACGCCTGCTGGACGATAAAGATTTCTATGTATGCAGTCTGTCAAACCTGGTTAATGTCTATAAGGGCCTGTGTATGCCCGCCGACTTACCACGTTTTTATCTCGATCTGGCTGATCTGCGTCTGGAGTCTGCGATCTGCCTGTTTCACCAGCGTTTTTCTACTAATACCGTACCACGCTGGCCCCTGGCTCAGCCCTTCCGTTATCTGGCACATAACGGCGAAATTAACACCATCACCGGTAACCGACAGTGGGCACGCGCACGAACCTATAAATTCCAGACGCCGTTAATTCCGGATCTGCATGATGCCGCGCCATTTATCAATGAAACCGGTTCGGATTCCAGCTCAATGGATAACATGCTGGATCTTCTTCTGGCAGGCGGTATGGATATTATACGAGCCATGCGCTTGCTGGTTCCTCCTGCCTGGCAGAATAACCCTGATATGGACCCGGAACTACGTGCTTTCTTTGATTTTAACTCCATGCATATGGAGCCGTGGGATGGCCCGGCAGGGATCGTGATGTCCGATGGTCGCTTTGCTGCCTGTAATCTTGACCGTAATGGATTACGGCCAGCGCGTTATGTCATCACCAAAGATAAACTGATCACCTGTGCCTCTGAAATTGGTATCTGGGATTATCAGCCTGATGAAGTGATTGAGAAAGGTCGTGTCGGGCCAGGAGAACTGATGGTCATCGACACCCGTGTTGGCCGCATTTTGCACTCCACAGAAACCGATGACGACCTGAAAAGCCGCCATCCTTATAAAGAGTGGATGGAGAAGAATGTTCGTCGCCTGATACCACTCGAAGATCTGCCAGATGAAGAGATCGGTCATCGCCAGCTGGATGACGATACCCTCGCCAGTTACCAGAAACAATTTAACTACAGCACGGAAGAGCTGGATTCGGTACTGCGTGTGCTGGGCGAAAACGGTCAGGAAGCGGTAGGTTCCATGGGAGATGACACCCCTTTTGCGGTGCTCTCCAGTCAACCACGGATCATTTATGATTACTTCCGTCAGCAGTTTGCTCAGGTAACCAACCCGCCGATCGATCCGCTGCGTGAGGCCCATGTGATGTCACTGGCTACCAGTATCGGCCGGGAAATGAATGTGTTCTGTGAAGCAGAGGGCCAGGCGCATCGTCTGAGCTTCAAATCACCGGTTTTGCTGTATTCCGATTTCAAGCAATTGACCACTATCGAAGAGGTCTATTACCGTGCTGATCGCCTGGATATTACCTTTGACGCCAGCGAGACCACCCTCGCCGAAACCGTAAAAGCACTGTGTGATACGGCCGAAGAAATGGTGCGTAACGGCACGGTTCTGCTGGTGCTGTCTGATCGTAACATCTCCAGCGATCGGCTGCCGGTTCCGGCTCCGATGGCGGTCGGCGCTATTCAGACGCGGCTGGTCGATAAAAACCTGCGTTGTGACGCCAATATCATTGTCGAAACCGCCAGTGCCCGCGATCCACACCACTTCGCCGTGTTATTGGGTTTTGGTGCGACAGCCATCTACCCTTACCTGGCTTATGAGACACTGGCGAAACTGGTCGATAGCAAGGCGATTAATAAAGATTATCGTACCGTGATGCTGAATTACCGCAACGGTATCAACAAAGGTCTGTATAAGATCATGTCCAAAATGGGCATATCGACGATTTCCTCCTATCGTTGCTCTAAGCTGTTCGAAGCGGTCGGTTTGCATCGTGAAGTTTCCGATTTGTGCTTTCAGGGCGTCGTCAGCCGTATTGGCGGCGCTGGATTTGAGGATTTTCAGCAGGATCTGCTTAATCTCTCCCGACGCGCCTGGCGGGTACGCCACCCTTTGTCGCAGGGAGGGTTATTAAAATATGTGTACGGTGGTGAGTATCACGCCTACAACCCGGATATTGTACGTACTCTGCAAAAAGCCGTGCAAAGCGGTGAGTACCAGGACTATCAGCGCTACGCGCAACACGTTAATGAGCGCTTACCCGCCATGTTACGCGATTTACTGGTGCTGAACCCCGGCGATGAGGCGATCGATATCGACCAGGTGGAGTCAGCGCAGGAATTATTCAAACGTTTTGATACCGCCGCGATGTCGATTGGTGCATTAAGTCCGGAAGCACATGAATCACTGGCCGAGGCTATGAATAGTCTCGGGGGATTTTCTAACTCCGGTGAGGGCGGTGAAGATCCGGCGCGCTATGGCACCAAAAAAGTATCGCGGATAAAACAGGTTGCTTCGGGTCGATTCGGTGTCACGCCCGCTTTCCTGGTGAACGCCGATGTTATTCAAATCAAAGTCGCGCAGGGTGCCAAGCCGGGCGAAGGTGGGCAATTACCGGGCGATAAAGTGACGCCTTATATCGCTAAACTCCGCTATTCCGTGCCTGGAGTGACCTTGATTTCCCCGCCACCGCACCACGATATTTACTCTATCGAGGATCTGGCACAACTTATTTTTGATCTCAAGCAGGTCAACCCAGCCGCCATGATCTCTGTCAAGCTGGTTTCCGAACCCGGAGTCGGGACAATCGCGACCGGTGTCGCCAAAGCGTATGCTGATCTTATCACTATCTCTGGCTATGACGGTGGCACTGGTGCCAGCCCGCTGACCTCAGTGAAGTACGCAGGATGTCCGTGGGAGCTGGGACTTGTTGAAACACAACAAGCACTGGTCGCCAATGGGCTGCGGCATAAAGTACGCCTGCAAGTGGATGGTGGCCTGAAAACCGGTCTTGATATCATTAAAGCGGCGATCCTGGGGGCAGAAAGTTTTGGCTTTGGCACTGGCCCGATGATTGCGCTCGGTTGCAAGTATCTGCGAATTTGTCATCTCAATAACTGCGCTACCGGTGTCGCAACCCAGGATGAAAAGCTGCGCAATGAGCACTATCACGGTTTGCCATTTAAAGTCAGCCATTACTTTGAATTTCTCGCCCGCGAAACTCGTGAAATCATGGCGCAACTGGGAGTGACACGTCTGGTGGATCTGATTGGTCGCACTGACTTGCTCAAAACACTGGACGGTTTCACCGCGAAACAGCAAAAGCTGGATCTCAGCCCACTGCTGGAAACGGTGGCGCCTGAACCCGGCCAGACCTTGTACTGTACAGAAAGCAATCCGCCGTTTGATAAAGGCGAACTGAATGCACAACTTTTGCAGCAAGCGAAACCCTTCGTTGATCGCCGACAGAGCAAAACATTCTGGTTCGATATCCGCAATACTGACCGTTCAGTAGGGGCATCACTTTCTGGCTATATCGCCCGCACCCACGGTGATCAGGGGCTGGCGGCAGATCCTGTTATCGTGCATTTTACCGGTACTGCCGGGCAAAGCTTCGGGGTGTGGAATGCTGGCGGTGTAGAATTACATCTGATCGGCGACGCCAATGACTACGTCGGTAAAGGCATGACGGGTGGCCTGATCGCCATTCGTCCGCCGGTGGGTTCCTCCTTCTGCAGCCATGAGGCCAGCATTATTGGTAACACCTGCCTGTATGGCGCAACGGGTGGCCGCTTATATGCCGCCGGTCGGGCAGGTGAACGTTTTGCCGTACGTAATTCCGGTGCCATCACGGTGGTAGAAGGCATTGGTGATAACGGCTGTGAATATATGACAGGAGGCATTGTCTGTGTTCTCGGTAAAACCGGTGTTAATTTTGGTGCCGGAATGACGGGTGGATTTGCCTATGTGCTGAATGAAGATGGTGATTTCCGCAAACGGGTCAATCCTGAATTAGTCGAGGTTCTGGATATTGCCACGCTCGCGATCCATGAAGAGCATCTGCGGGGGCTGATCACAGAACACGTACAGCTTACGGGTTCGTCCCGTGGTGAAGAGATCCTCGCTAACTGGCCGGATTTTTCCACAAAATTCGCCCTGATCAAACCCAAATCCAGCGATGTCAAAGCGCTATTAGGTCATCGTAGTCGTAGCTCTGCAGAGCTGCGTATACAGGCGCAGTAAGGAACTCAGATGAGCCAGAACGTATATCAATTTATCGACTTACAGCGTGTTGATCCGCCCAAAAAACCGCTGAAGAGCAGAAAAGTAGAATTTACAGAAATTTATGAATCATTCTCAGAAGGCCAGGCCAAAGCCCAGGCCGATCGTTGTCTCTCCTGTGGCAACCCCTATTGTGAATGGAAATGCCCGGTTCATAACTACATCCCCGGCTGGCTGAAGCTGGCCAATGAAGGACGTATTTTTGAGGCTGCCGAGCTGTCACATCAGACCAATACATTGCCGGAAATTTGCGGACGTGTTTGTCCACAGGATCGGCTGTGTGAAGGTTCCTGCACGCTGAGCGACGAGTTTGGCGCTGTCACGATTGGCAATATTGAACGTTATATCAATGACAAAGCATTCGAAATGGGCTGGCGTCCCAACCTTGCTGGTGTGACAGCAACGGGTAAAAAAGTCGCTATTATCGGCGCAGGCCCGGCGGGGTTAGCCTGTGCTGATGTACTGACCCGTAATGGGGTTAAAACGGTTGTCTTCGATCGTCATCCGGAAATAGGCGGTTTGCTGACTTTCGGTATTCCGGCGTTCAAGCTGGAAAAAAATATCATGACTCGCCGCCGCGAGATTTTCACCAGCATGGGGATTGAGTTCAGACTCAATTGCGAAGTGGGTCGTGATATTTTGCCTGATGCGCTGCTAAAAGAGTACGACGCACTCTTTCTTGGCGTCGGAACCTATCAGTCTATGCACGGCGGACTGACTAATGAAGACGCCAGCGGTGTTTTTGATGCTTTACCGTTTTTAATCGCCAACACCCGACAACTGATGGGATTCAGTGAAACAGCCGATCAACCCTATATCAATATGGCAGGTAAGCAGGTGGTGGTGCTTGGTGGCGGGGATACGGCAATGGATTGCGTTCGTACCTCAATACGTCAGGGGGCATCGCGGGTTATTTGCGCCTATCGCCGTGATGAAGAAAACATGCCAGGTTCTAAACGGGAAGTCAAAAATGCCCGCGATGAAGGAGCCGAGTTTCAGTTTAATGTTCAGCCACTGGCGGTTGAAATCAATGCCAGCGGCCACGTATGCGGCATAAAAATGGCACGGACTGAACTGGGCTTACCTGATGCAAAAGGTCGTCGGCGTGCAGAAATCATTGCGGGTTCTGAACATGTGATCCCAGCCGATGCCATTGTCATGGCATTTGGCTTCCGGCCGCACAATATGGCGTGGCTGGACGAATACCATGTGGATCTGGATCAACAGGGACATATTATCGCACCAGAAAACAGCGAAAACCCCTTCCAGACCAGCAACCGGCAAATATTTGCTGGCGGTGATATCGTGCGTGGTTCCGATTTGGTCGTCACCGCGATTGCCGAAGGACGCAAAGCGGCTCACGGCATCCTGAACTACCTGGAAATATAAAACATTGGCCCGGATAACACGTTATCCGGGCCAGAAAAAGACACCACGATCGTTTTTACTTCACGACACGCAGTGAGGGGCGTCCACCACGTGGTGGCGGTGTATCATCAGGATCATCGGGCTTATCGCCTTCAATCACCGAGATTACGGTTTCGCTTTCTCCCTCTGACGGTGAGCTATCATCCTCGAATGAAGCGAGCGCCTCATCATAGGCCGCTTCCGGCTCAAACATCATCCCGGCACCGTTTTCACGGGCATAAATCGCCAGCACCGCGGCCATAGGAACATAGACACTACGCGGAATGCCGCCAAAACGGGTATCGAAACACACCAGCTCATTCATCAGCTTCAGGTTGGCCACTGCACCCGGCGCAATATTGAGTACAATTTGCCCATTGCTCGCATATTCCATCGGAACCTGCACATTGGGCTGTGTCACATCCACAACCAGGTGTGGCGTGAGCCGGTTATCCATCAACCATTCATAGAACGCCCTGAGTAAATAGGGACGACGCGGTATTAACTGTGCATCCATTCATTAACCCCTGCCAAGACGCATTTCTCGCTCGGCTTCAGTTAAAGAAGCAAGGAAAGCCTCACGTTCAAATACGCGAGTCATATAACCTTTCAGCTCTTTCACGCCAGCGCCCGTTATTTCAATGCCGAGAACCGGCAAACGCCACAGTAATGGTGCAAGATAGCAATCAACCAGACTAAATTCATCACTCAGGAAATAGGGTTTCTGGGTAAAAATAGGCGCAATCGCCTGCAGCTCTTCACGTAACTGTTTACGTGCCGCATCGGCCTGTGCGGAGGTTCCATTCTCAATGACACTCATCAGCGAATACCAGTCTTTTTCGATACGCTGCATATACAGTCGGCTTTCTCCGCGTGCCACAGGATAAACAGGCATCAGAGGGGGATGCGGGAAACGCTCATCCAGATACTCCATGATGATACGGGACTCCCATAACGTGAGCTCGCGATCCACCAGAGTTGGCACGCTTTGATTCGGATTGAGGTCAATCAGATCCTGCGGCAGGTTTCCCTTCTCCACATGTTCTATCTCAAAACTAACACCTTTTTCTGCCAGCACGATACGAACCTGATGACTATAGATATCAACCGGACCAGAAAATAGCGTCATTACCGAACGTTTGTTGGCAGCGACAGCCATGAAAACCTCCAGGTATATTTAAAATTTTGTACCGTTACCCGCCACACAGGTGGCTGATCAGATATAAAAAAACCCATTCACGGAAGATCACTCTGCTTGCGACCAAAAAAAACGATCATCCGCCATTGAGCATCAATAAAATTAGCGGTTAGTTTACCAGATCCGGGCAGCATTGTGGTGAAGGGATGACGGAAATACTAAAAATGTAGTAATAACAGACAGTTTTATTATAAATAACAGTGATTCACCCATAAAAAAACCCGCCAGAGCGGGTTTTTTCGCTAACCATTTTATCGAGATAAAAAAATTAACGTTTGGAGAACTGTGGACGACGGCGAGCTTTACGCAGACCGACTTTCTTACGTTCAACCTGACGAGCATCACGAGTAACAAAGCCCGCTTTGCGCAGTTCGCTACGCAGAGACTCATCATATGCCATCAAAGCGCGAGTAATTCCGTGACGAATCGCCCCTGCCTGACCAGAGATACCACCACCTTTTACCGTGATGTACAAATCCAGCTTTTCGACCATTTCGATCAGTTCCAGTGGCTGACGAACGACCATACGCGCCGTTTCACGACCAAAGTACTGCTCCAGCGAACGCTGGTTAATAACGATTTTACCATTGCCCGGTTTAATAAACACACGAGCGGTAGAACTTTTGCGGCGACCAGTGCCGTAGTATTGATTTTCAGCCATTGCCTGTAATCCCGATTAGATGTCAAGAACTTGCGGTTGCTGTGCCGCATGGTTGTGCTCATTACCTGCGTAAACTTTCAGTTTACGATACATAGCACGACCCAGGGGCCCTTTTGGCAACATGCCTTTAACCGCGATTTCAATCACACGCTCAGGACGGCGGGCAATCATCTCTGCAAAAGTCGCTTCTTTGATACCACCGATATGGCCAGTGTGGTGATAATACATCTTATCTTCACGCTTGTTGCCGGTAACCGCGATCTTTTCCGCATTTAATACAATAATATAATCGCCGGTATCAACATGCGGCGTATATTCTGCTTTATGTTTGCCACGCAGACGACGAGCCAGTTCAGTGGCAAGACGCCCTAGTGTTTTACCAGTCGCGTCAACAACATACCAGTCGCGTTTTACGGTTTCTGGTTTAGCTGTAAAAGTTTTCATTAAAAGCTTACCCAAATAATAAGTTACACGTTGGTGAACACCCAAACGCTGAGTCAATTGAGGTTCACACGACAGAGTCCGGCAAACCTACCCCTTCGAATAGCCAATGCCGACACATAGAAAGTTTGGGAAAAAACCTTCTCGTAACGCGGGGTCGCAAGATTATAGAGAAGTCAGGGATAAAGATCGACATCTTTATGCAATATGTGTATCTCACTATAATCATCACAAAGACCGACTTTTTCGGCTGATTGTGACAGCCGCCCTGTAATCAGGATATCGTGACAACACCGGTGTGAGCCGCATTTTACCCGACGCAACTTGAATGATTTAGGGTATAGTGACACTATCAACGCTGGCCAACAGTTTACAGCCGCACCCTACAAAACCACAAAACAACAGGAGAATGACATGACCTGGGAATATGCGCTAGCCGGGTTAGTTGTCGGTATCATTATCGGTGCCGTCGCTATGCGTTTCGGTAATCGAAAACTACGCCAGCAACAGGCGCTACAGTGTGAACTGGAAAAGAACAAAAACGAGCTTGAAGGTTATCGTAAAGAGTTGATCAGTCATTTTGCCCGTAGCGCAGAACTGCTGGATAATATGGCCGATGACTATCGCCAGCTGTATCAACATATGGCAAAAAGCTCCAGTAATTTATTACCTGAGACAATGGCGGATGCCAATCCATTCCGTCACCATCTGGCAGACTCAGAAGCAGGGAACGATCAAGCCCCGGTACAGATGCCTCGCGACTATTCTGAAGGCGCATCAGGCTTGTTACGTGGCGATGCCAAACGCGACTGATCATTCACGATCTGCCCACCTGTCATTCGGGCGCAAGGCTGCGCCCGTGATACGATCAGAGCGCGCTGGCAGTACGATGACAGCGTAACTCATGTTATGCTGTCTGGCATTTATTCATCAACGATATCTCGATCATGCCTGGAAAGCTTTTACGTTCTGCGCTCATCGGTTTGCTTGCTGGCATGGTGCTTCTGGCGGCGATCCCCTCATTGTATCAATCAGGTTCGTCACAGCCCGTCAGCTATGATAGTACCCATGAGTCTCCCGTAAGCTATAACACAGCCGTTCATCGCGCAGCACCTGCGGTCGTCAACGTTTATAACCGGGCGCTTTCCGGCACCAGTCACAATCAATTGACGCTCGGTTCAGGTGTGATTATGGATCAGCGTGGATACATTCTGACCAATAAACATGTGATTAACGATGCAGATCAAATTATCGTTGCCCTGCAAGACGGTCATATCTTTGAAGCGCTGCTGGTCGGTTCAGATACCCTGACTGATCTGGCGGTATTAAAAATTAACGCGAATACCAGTTTACCCGTTATTCCGATTAATCCGGCGCGAATACCTCGTATTGGCGATGTCGTCCTGGCGATTGGTAATCCCTATAATCTCGGACAGACAATCACTCAGGGGATCATCAGCGCCACGGGTCGTTCCGGTCTGAACACCACCGGGCGACAAAATTTCCTGCAAACAGATGCCTCAATTAACCACGGTAATTCCGGCGGTGCATTGATCAATTCACTCGGTGAACTGATGGGAATCAACACGCTCTCCTTTGATAAAAGCAATGACGGCGAAACACCAGAAGGTATCGGCTTTGCTATTCCCTTCCAGCTGGCGACCAAAATCATGAACAAACTAATTCGCGACGGGCGGGTTATTCGTGGCTATATCGGTATCAGTGGACGCGAGATGATACCGCAGCATATACAGGGAAACAGTGGCATTAACCCATTGCAGGGGATTGTCGTCAATGATGTCACCCCCGATGGGCCCGCGGCTCACGCCGGTATCCGCGCCAGCGATGTGATTATTTCAGTCAATAACAAGCCCGCCGTTTCTGCCCTCGAAACGATGGATCAGGTGGCAGAAATTCGTCCTGGTTCAGAAATTCCGATAGTCATCATTCGCAACGACAAAAAAATCCTGCTCCATGTCACGGTTCAGGAGTACCCGATGACCAATTAACTCAATCAACAACCGAAGAAAAACGCCGGTTGTTGATTGAATACACCTTATTGGTCAATAAATTTTTCACCCATCGCGATGTCTTTTTGCAGGGTATCCTGCATATTTTCCAGCGCCTGTTGCTCAAAGGCGCTAAGTTTGCCAATCGGTCGGCGCTCTTCTATCCCCTTTTTCCCTAACAATAAGGGTTGTGAGAAGAAACGTGCGTAGCGCCCATCACCTTCCACATAGGCATACTCGATAACGCCTTTCTTCCCCTGCAGTGCCTGTACTAAAGATAAAGTAAAGTGAGCTGCCGCCTGTGCCATCGACAATGTTGCCGATCCCCCTCCTGCTTTGGCCTCCACCACCTCAGTACCGGCATTCTGAATCCGCTTCGTCAAATCAGCCACTTCCTGTTCACTGAAACTCACTCCGGCCACCTGGGATAATAATGGCAGAATCGTCACCCCGGAATGGCCGCCAATCACGGGCACAGAGATACTATTAGCTGGTCGTCCTTTCAGCTCAGCAACAAATGTTTGCGCACGAATCACGTCTAATGTCGTGACACCAAACAGTTTATTTTTGTTGTAAACCCCCGCTTTCTTCAACACCTCTGCGGCAATAGCTACCATCGTATTCACTGGGTTGGTAATGACAGCAATACAGGCTTGTGGACAGGTTTTTGCAATCTGTTGTATCAGATTCTTAACGATCCCAGCGTTGATATTAAAGAGATCAGCACGATCCATACCCGGCTTGCGGGCGATACCCGCAGAAATCAATACCACATCAGCGCCTGCCAGTGCCGGAGTGGCATCTTCACCGCAAAACCCCCTGATTTTTACATCACCAGGAATATGGCTAAGATCCACCGCGATGCCTGGCGTGATCGGTGCGATATCGTATAGCGAAAGTTCTGAGCCTGAAGGTAATTGGGTCTTAAGTAACAGGGCAAGTGCCTGACCAATCCCGCCAGCCGCGCCAAGGACTGCAACTTTCATTCTAAGCTCCTTATTATGAGTAATATTGTCGTTTACTCCCCCGGGGCAAAATCTTAGCGTATATGTCCGAACAACAGGATCAGGGAGGTCAAGATCTCAGCAACCTGTTTCCCCTGCAATTAATCGCCCAATAAAACGGAGTATCAACCCCTATTATTCGTTCCAGGGCAACCGGTTCATTCCACCAAACAATACCCTATAATGGCACTTAATTTACCCTTAGCATTTTTTATATACTGTGATAAGCACAGGGTTCGTATCAGAATAATTATCTAAAAAAACTTAATTAACAATATTATAAACCACGAGCCTGTCAGCAGGCATTGCATAAAAATTCATTTTTATGCATTATGATAATGTTTTTATTCTTATTATCCGGATAACCTATGCGCAGTTCGACAAAGCAAGAAAAGCTGGTTAAAGCATTTAAACTACTGCTTAAAGAAGAAAAATTCAGCTCCCAAAGCGAGATCGTTCAGGCATTGCAGGAACAAGGGTTCGATAATATCAATCAATCCAAGATATCTCGTATGCTCACCAAATCGGGCGCAGTACGTACCCGTAATGCCAAAATGGAAATGGTCTATTGCCTGCCGGCTGAACCCGGTGTCCCGACGACATCAAGTCCGCTGCGAAATCTGGTGCTGGATATCGACTATAACCATGCGGTGGTGGTGATCCATACCAGCCCAGGCGCTGCCCAGCTCATTGCGCGTCTTCTTGACTCGCTGGGTAAAGCCGAAGGTATTCTTGGCAGCATTGCTGGCGATGATACCATCTTTACCACACCCACTCAGGATTATACTGTCAAAGATCTGTACGACACGATCCTTGTCCTGTTTGATCAGGAGCTCTGAATGCCTCGCCCTCTGGTGACCACCAGAGGGCGCAGCTTTTGATTCAGAAAATGGCGGCGGGAAGCAAAATGGATCGCTGGGTCAGGCTGTTCCGCCAATCGTAAGCTTATCTACCTTCAGTGTCGGCTGACCCACGCCCACCGGGACACTCTGTCCCTCTTTGCCGCACATCCCGACCCCTTTATCCAGCATCAGATCATTACCCACCATCGAAACCTGTTGCATGGTTTCAATGCCGGAGCCAATCAGTGTCGCGCCTTTTACCGCCGTCGTGATGCGGCCTTTTTCGATCAGATAGGCTTCTGCGGTCGAGAATACAAACTTCCCGGAGGTAATATCGACCTGACCACCGGCAAAGTTGGGCGCATAGATGCCATAATCCACCGATTCAATAATCTCCTGCGGCGTAGATTTCCCGCCCAGCATATAGGTATTTGTCATTCGTGGCATCGGTAAATGGGCATAAGACTCACGGCGGCCATTCCCTGTTGGCGCGACACCCATTAAACGCGCATTGAGCTTATCCTGCATATAACCTTTGAGAATGCCATTTTCAATCAATACGTTATATTGTCCCGGTGTGCCTTCATCATCAATGGCCAGCGAGCCACGACGATCCGCTATCGTACCATCATCGACGATGGTACACAGCGCAGAGGTCACCTGCTCACCCATATGACCACTGAATACGGATGTGCCACGACGGTTGAAATCACCTTCGAGGCCGTGACCAACCGCTTCATGCAGTAATACCCCTGGCCAGCCAGCACCGAGCACCACTGGCAGCGTACCTGCGGGTGCGGCTACAGCAGACAAATTGACCAGCGCGATACGCACGGCTTCTTTCGCCCAGGCATCGGCACGAACCTCTCCATTTTCAGGCATAAGGAAATAATCATAACCAAAGCGACCGCCTCCCCCACTGGAACCGTGTTCACGCTTACCTTTCTCTTCCACCAGCACACTGATAGACAAGCGTACCAGTGGCCGAATATCAGCCGCCAGGGTGCCATCTGTTGCCGCCACCAGTATTAACTCATAAATGCCACTCAGACTGGCAGAAACACGCTGGACGCGCTGATCAGCGGCGCGAGCGACCTTATCCACACGGCGTAAGATATCCAGTTTTTCTTCACGACTCATGCTGGATAAGGGATCGCTATGGCTATACAACAGGTTATGTTCTACCGGGCCCAGGGCGTGTACCAGTCCCTCACCCTTATCCCGGACAATCGTGCGTGCCGCCTGAGCACTCTGTTCGAGCGCCTGGAGGCTGATTTGATCCGCGTAAGCAAAACCGGTTTTCTCTCCGCTGACAGCACGTACCCCAACACCCTGATCAATGTTGTACGAACCTTCTTTAATGATGCTGTCTTCCAGCCCCCAGGATTCGTGATATCGCGACTGGAAATAGAGATCGCCATAATCCACACGACGCTCGGTCAGTTGCCCAAGAATGGCAAACAGATCCTGATGATTCAGGCCATTTACCGCCAGTAATTGTTCGCTTACCCGCTTCAGACTCATTGTTATGCTACTCATTAATGACCGCTTATCCAGCGGAAAGGAAAAGGTTAGAATTATTCAGGTTGCATCACGGCAGCACATGATAACATCGCCGCTGACCTGTCAACGGTATTTCTGCACCCCAGCCGTCTGGAGAATAACAGATATACCGGGTTTGCAGCCCCCGTCAAGCACCATTCGACTGAGGCGGCAGCTCATTAATCCGTGGCTGATCAAGCGGCCCGGTAATGTGATAGCGCAAGATAGAAACTTTATGCCACAATGGCCCCAGTACCTTGCTGGCAGCAA
This sequence comes from Enterobacteriaceae bacterium ESL0689, assembly GCA_029433525.1. Taxonomy (NCBI): domain Bacteria; kingdom Pseudomonadati; phylum Pseudomonadota; class Gammaproteobacteria; order Enterobacterales; family Enterobacteriaceae; species Enterobacteriaceae bacterium ESL0689. Next base: position 192,945 of record JAQTIF010000001.1, read on the forward strand.
AAACGGCCGCCCCTGCTATTGGATTAATAACAAAAGCCGTTGCCACCCCGACAGTCGCTGAGATCTCTGGCGCGACCACCGCCTGTAAGTCAAGCTGACTGCGCGCAAGATCAATCGTGCCTTTAATGGCAATATCGGCCTCCAGGCCGTCCACCAGCGTGTCATCGGTATTCATCACACCTTCTTTCAGGTGGGCGGTACTGTGAATCGAATCGAAATAGAAACCTTCGCTAAAGGTATCATTAAAATCGAAACGCAGTTTGCGCAACAGGGCGTCGGCACTTAACAAACGCAGTAGCTGCCCGGCATGCCCACTGCTGAAGTCAGTAAACTCCCCTTTGCCAAGATGGCTTTGTAGTATCCCATTGAGCGATCGGATATCCGGTTGCCACGGCGGCGCACGCCAGCTTAAATCATAACGGATATCGAATGGGGCACCTTTTACCGGTGCAGATATCGCGAAGAAGCTCGCCAGCGTATCCGTTTTACTGCCATAGAGTTTTCCTTTCAAAGCGGTACGCTGATGACCCGGCACATTAGACCATTCCCCCTCGGCACTCAGGCGGCCAAATCCGGTATCTATCAGCCCATTGCTCAACGCCAGGGTATCGCCTTTAATCGAAAAATCGCCCTCGATGCGCCCATATTTTTGTCCCCATAGCCAGCATTCGGCGCAGCGGAGTTGTAGATCCGGCCAGCCATGAAAACTGATGTGGCTTTCCGCAGTATGATCCGTGTTCTTATCACTGTCTTGTAATGACGTCGGGTTATAATACAGATAGTGAATCACCGCCAGCCAGGGGGCATGTTGACGTATTGTCAGCTCCGCATTCATCTCCTGCGCACGGGCAGTAATGCGCAGGTCGCTGTTCTCTTCCTGACTCACCAGTCGCAGATTATTCCAGTGTTGTCCGCCAAGTGTCAGTAACGGGGTATGGAAAGTGATACGTTGCGGAAAGATAACTTTGCTGTCAGTGTTACTGGCCGCACTCTGCTGCAATAGTGGCAGCCATGCCATACCGTCGATTGGCGGCATATTGATTTCAATACCCGCCGCCGGTAATGGCGCTTGCTTTTTACTCCCTGCGGTGACAATCGCCCTTTCCAGCATCAGCCTGTGCTTCAGCAACCAGCGGCTGTTAATGTGCGTTTCGCTCCCCATCGTTGCAGTTAAATTAAACTTTTTCTCCCCGCCGGTAACATTGATTTTGATCGGCAAAGGCTGGCCTGCCCGTTTATTCAACGGAGAAGGTAAGTGACTGCTTACATTTTTCAGATCACCATTAATATCGATCACGTAGCTCATATCACCGTGATACGGTAGCGCAATCGCCACGTTACCATCCCATAAGAGATGACCGTTGACCGTATGATTGATCTCTTTGGGTAACAGACCGGTATGCGATGGTTGCCAGTCAGCATTCATGGCGACATTAACCTGATAGGATTTCTCACCTTCGGTGGTAGAAAAATCAAGCTGCAGCGGTTGATTAAACCAGCTGGCGCTCATCGTTTCACTTTGTAGCTCACCATTGGTAAAACGAAATTTACCGCTGAGGTTTTTCAGCGTGATATCAACCGGTTTGATAAACAACGTGTTATTTTGCAGGTCGACATCACCTGTCGCGGTCGTCAACTGACCATTGGTTGGAATATCAAGATGTAAGCGAGCATTCACATCGCCATCCAGCTGCAGTTCATTAAGCGCCGCGCCGAGTGAAGTTTTCAGCGGTGTCTGCTGAAAGTAAGAGCCCACATCCTTTCCGGCTCCCTGTATATCGGCATCAATAAACAGTTTTCCTTGCGCATAATCCGGAAGCGCCAGATTAAGATGATGGGCACTGACATTGCCCAGCATCACCTTATCCGCTTTTATCCACATGCCGTTGTTAACGAAATCCAGATTGATATTCAGATCAGTTAATGCTGGCCAGTCCGGCTGAAAAGCAAAAGTCCCATTTGATAAGGGCACAGCGACTTCAAACTGGCCTTCATTATGCAGATAGGGAAACTGCTGCGGGTTGCCACCGTAAACCAGGGTAGCATCGGTAGACTGGCCGCCTTTGATCGCGCTACTGAGATAATCAACCAGCTCTTTGCCCATTAAATTTTCCGGAAAATAACGCCATGCCTGACCGCCATCATTGGTGCTAATACCGGCCAGAATGCTCAGCCACGGCGCATCCCCCACCGGTTGTAAATAACGGAATCCACCATGGGTTCGCACGCCCGTCGCCTGAATATCGATATTGCGTCCATCAAGCATAAAGCCATGTTCATTTTTCACCCAGTTCAGCGTGGCATCACCGCTGGCAATTTCCAGTGGCGCACGGAAAACCGTGGCATAAGGCATTTTCGCATCACTCATGCTGACATGCAGAGTGCCGCTTTCCAGGCTTCCGGCAATCTCTCCTGAAACATGTTCAGCGCCAGGTAACAGCTTCCATTGCTGCCAGGAGAAATCATGCCAGCGTCCCTGAAAACGGAGCGCCTGCGGTGCCTGCAGGGGAATATCCATCGCCAGCAGATCTATTTTTCCTCCCGGCTGCGTGGTACGCCAGATCTGACTCAACTCAGGCAGCAGCTTATCGGCAATCGGTTGCAAACTGCTCAGTCGGTTCAGTTCAAGATGGCTGGCACGAACCCGTAACTCATCATGAGAAACCGCCGTGCCGCTCTCCCCGGAAGGGAGCCATGCGATCACTAATGCCCCCTGCGGCCAGCCATCACCATCCAGCGTAATTCGGGTATCGGGGATTCGTACGCCCCAGCCCTGACCGGCGCGAAAAATATGGGCTATCAGATTATCGACCGATAACTGATGAATCTGATGGTCTCCCCGCCAGCTGGCGCCGCCTTGTTTCAGCAGAAGGTCACCACTGGCAATATCTCCTTTGTCGATCGTCAGCCAGCCTTCAAGGCTAAAGCGTGCGTTCTGTAACGCGATATGATCCTGAGTCCAGCGGTTCAGCCATGGCTTAACATCAATATCGTTCGCCTGTAGCCAGATGTTTCCCTCGTTCAACAGCCCATTTTCGTCACGCAGATCCATCCGCACCTGCATGGTGCCATGCTGACCATTGAAGCTGGTAAGGCTTAGCTCACCTTCTGCACGATGACGTTTGTCACCATTCAGCCACCGCAGCTGTGGCACGGTTAACTCCGCACGTTGACCGGAGAGTGTCAGAAAACTCAACTGGCTATCACGCAAGGTAAAACGATGAAACTGACGTAGAAAAAGATCACTGATCTGATCCGTTTCCAGATCATTATTGCTATCACTGACCTGCATGGGGGTATTAATATGAGCATTAAGCTGCCAGAAGGTGAGGTCACGAAATTGCCAGCGCATATGTAGCAAGCTTTGCCAGATATCCAGTGCCAGAGTGACCCGTTTAGCCGAAAGCTGCCCCCCTTCTTCCAGGCCAACTGTCACATCGTGAACATCAAGGACAGGGCCCGCGTTTTCCCAGTGGGCCTTCAGCTGTGATGCGTTGACAGGCATCCCCGAACGTCCGGAGATCGTTGCCAGCAGTTGTGGACGCCATGTGTCCAGCTGCGGCAATATGAGGTGCAGAGCACTCATCAGCAGTGCAACAATCACGGTTAACGTTACTGTGGCCAGTAATAATATTCTGCCCAGTCGCCTCACGCTTCTCTCCTTGCCTCGCCAGATTGCCTCTTGTCGCCTTTATGCCAGAGACAACGCTGCTATGTGACCCAATACCAGAGCAACGACATGATGACTACATCATAACGACATCAAATTGCTCTTGATTATACAGGGGGGCAATTTGCACCTTAACCTGTTTACCGACAAAAATTTCCACCTCTGCCAGGGCATGCGACTCTTCCCCCTTCAGGGTTTCAGCAACAGCAGGAGAAGCATAGACCAGAAAGTGATCCGAGTCATAAGCATGATGGACACGCACAATTTCGCGCATAATTTCATAGCACACCGTTTCAACGGACTTCACCGTTCCCCTGCCGTGGCAAACAGGGCACTCGTTACAGAGTACATGTTCTACGCTTTCACGGGTACGTTTACGGGTCATCTCCACCAGACCAAGCTGAGAAAAACCATTAATACTGGTTTTTACCCGATCTTTGCTCAGTGCCTGTTCGAGGGAATGTAATACCCGACGGCGATGATCTTCATTATTCATATCGATAAAATCAATAATAATAATTCCCCCCAGATTACGCAGTCGTAACTGACGGGCTATCGCCTGAGTAGCCTCAATATTGGTATTAAAAATAGTATCATCGAGATTACGGTGTCCGACAAACGCCCCGGTATTGATATCGATGGTCGTCATGGCCTCCGTTTGATCGATAACCAGATACCCCCCCGACTTTAGCTCAACTTTTCGTTCCAGAGCGCGCTGAATTTCATTTTCAATATCATAGAGATCAAAAATGGGCTGATGTCCATTGTGATACTCCAGCTTACTGGTCACTTCCGGCATATATTCAGCGGTAAACTCAATCAATGCTTCGTAGGTCAGACGTGAATCGATACGAATGCGATCAAAATGGGCATCAGAAAAATCACGCAATACCCGCTGCGCTAACGCCAGTTCGCCATAAAGCTGACAGCGGGTCTTATGGCGTCGTTTACGCTCCATCACTTTTGTCCAGACACGCTTCAGATAAGCCGTATCAGAAGCCAGTTCCCGCTCATGGACACCCTCAGCGGCAGTACGGATGATAAACCCGCCCTGTTCATCACAATAATCTGCCACCACTTTTTTCAGCCGTTGACGTTCCGCTTCACTTTCAATTCGTTGTGATACGCCAACATGAGAGGCTCCGGGCATAAATACCAGATAGCGGGAAGGTAAGGTAATATCCGTTGTCAGACGCGCCCCTTTCGTGCCGAGCGGATCTTTTACTACCTGTACCACCAGATCCTGCCCCTGACGAACCAGCTCAGAAATATTGCGCACCACAAACTGCTTGCGCTCTTCTCCGGCAACACACTCCGTATGCGGCATAATATCGGACGCATGCAGAAACGCCGCCTTATCGAGACCAATATCGACAAAAGCCGCCTGCATTCCCGGCAGGACACGGCTGACCCGGCCTTTGTAGATATTGCCTACCAGCCCCCGGCGTGATTCGCGCTCAATATGAATTTCCTGCAGAATACCGCCATAAATATAGGCCACGCGCGTCTCTGATGGGGTTACATTCACTAATAATTCAGCCGTCATCATTATCCCTTTTCTGCACGCAATGAATGAAACTGGCGCAATAACGCTTCTGTCTCTGCCAGTGGCAAGCCAACGACTGCGTGATAACTACCATCAATCTTACTGACGAAACGGCCACCTGCTCCCTGGATACCATAGCTTCCGGCTTTATCCATGGGTTCGCCCGTGGCGATATATTCAGCGATCTCCTGTTCAGTCAGCGAGCGAAACGTCACCTCAGTGACCACCAGACAATCCAGCATCTGCTGTCTATCTGCCAGAGCGACCGCCGTCATTACCTGATGTGTCTTGCCGGAAAGCCGACGTAACATTTCTGCCGCCCGCGCCGCATCACCCGGCTTTTCCAGCACATCACCCTCAATCACCACAATGGTATCGGCACCCAGTACGGGTAAGTCACGTTCGGCCAGCATCACCCCCGTCTGTGCTTTTTCACGCGCCAGACGCACGACATAATCCCTCGCTGGCTCCAGCGGCTGACGCTGCTCTTTAACATCAATCACCAGGCGCTCAAAACAACACCCTAACTGAGTCAGTAACTCCCGCCGACGAGGCGAGCCAGAAGCGAGGTAGAGCGTGATCATCATCAATTTTATTGCACCGTAATTTTCTGACAAATCTTATGCATCAGTAAAAATAACCACGGCCAGAGCACACCGTTGATGACACTACTCCAGAACACTTCCGGACGAAACGTCGCATTCGCCACTAAAAATCCCGCCCAGAAAATAACCAGATTCATGATCAACGATAACATCATGACCACCAGTGCCTGCTGCCAGAGTGCCAGATTGCGGAACAACTGATGCTTCAGGGCAACCAGATAGGCAACGATACTGAATGACAAGGCACGCACCCCAAGGGTCGAACCGCTGATCAGATCGAGAATAGCGCCCATGAAAAAGCCCATTCCGACATTAATTCGGTGCGGTAAAGCGAGGATCCAGTAAAGCAGGATCAGAAATACCCAGTCAGGTCGAAAAACCGTGAAATCAGCTGGCCAGGGCATCACCTGCAGTACGAATGCAATAATAAATGAAAGCCAGATAAGCCAGCCTCCCTGGCTACGATAACTTGCCATTAGGGTGCCCCTCCGGCAGAAGTAGAGGGTATCATATTGGTTTCAGATGCTGGCATGTGCGGCCCTGTTTCATCAGGCGCTGGCAGCACTTGTGGCATCATCTGCATCAGGCGCTCATTAGCAACCCTATGAACGTCTGCGGGTGCCATCGGCCTGGCACCGTTACGATCAACACTCCACAGTAACAGCAAATAACGTAAACGCTGTAAACCGGCCATTGGGCGCGCCTGAATAACTGTATAGGCACGCTGGGCATCCAGTTTCACCGCAGACACGACTGCGACAGGATACCCCTCCGGAAAACGACCACCGAGCCCGGAAGTCACCAGCACATCGCCGACCCGAATATCGGTGTTAGCAGGCAGGTGCTCCAGTAGCAAATCATCGCTACAGCCACTTCCCGCAGCGATAACACGAATATCATTACGCAATACCTGAATCGGCAACGCATGTGTGGTGTCGCAGATAAGCAGGACGCGACTGGTCATTTTCGCAACAGCTACCACCTGCCCGACAACACCTTTATCACTAATGACAGGCTGGCCTTCATACACACCGTTGATGCTGCCTTTATCAATGACCACCTGATTACTATAGGGATCGTTCGCCCGTGAAATCACCTGGGTGACCATTTTCTGCTCATCCTGACGCAGTGGCGAGCCCAGCAGTTCGCGTAATCGCACGTTCTCTTGCTTGTACTGCTCTGACATCAGTAATTCACTATTTTTCAGCAGCAATTCTTTATGCAAGGCACGATTTTCACGTTCCAGTTGTTCATGCGATGCCAGCGTTTGCGAGGCTTTATCGAGTAGCTCACGAGGGCCATTGGCGAGAAAATAAAAAGGACTAACAGCAGTATCCATATACGTGCGGATTTGGCTGAACATTCCCAGACGGCTGTCAGCAATAATCACAGCAATCGCCACTATAATCGCCAGAATAAGGCGGATCTGTAGTGATGGACCACGGCTAAAAATGGGCTTCATAAGTTATGCGTATTCTCGTGTCAGTGAAAATTACGGGTAGCTTTTAGGGCTACCCTTCATCTTTGACTGACTACTCTTCGCTAAATAAATCGCCGCCATGCATATCGATCATTTCCAGCGCCTTACCACCACCACGCGCAACACAGGTCAGTGGGTCATCTGCCACGACAACAGGAATACCCGTCTCTTCCATCAACAGGCGATCAAGATTACGCAACAGCGCCCCACCGCCAGTGAGAACCATACCGCGTTCAGAAATATCAGAAGCCAGTTCTGGCGGGCACTGCTCTAGCGCAACCATCACCGCACTCACAATACCGGTCAGCGGTTCCTGCAGTGCTTCCAGAATTTCGTTCGAGTTCAGTGTAAAACCGCGAGGAACCCCTTCAGCCAGGTTGCGCCCGCGCACTTCGATCTCAAAGACTTCATCACCCGGATAGGCAGAGCCAATCTCATGTTTGATACGTTCCGCCGTTGCTTCACCGATAAGTGAGCCATAATTACGACGGACGTAATTAATCACCGCTTCGTCAAAACGGTCACCACCGATACGTACCGAAGAGGAGTAGACCACACCATTCAGGGAGATCACCGCCACTTCCGTGGTGCCGCCACCGATATCGACCACCATAGACCCGGTGGCTTCAGAAACCGGCAGTCCCGCACCAATTGCAGCCGCCATCGGCTCTTCAATCAGAAAAACGTCCCGCGCCCCTGCCCCTTGCGCTGATTCACGGATCGCGCGACGCTCAACCTGAGTGGCACCCACCGGCACACACACAAGGACACGGGGACTTGGACGCATAAAACTATTGCTATGCACCTGCTTGATAAAGTGCTGAAGCATTTTTTCGGTCACAAAAAAGTCAGCAATCACACCGTCTTTCATCGGACGGATCGCCGCGATATTGCCTGGTGTACGTCCAAGCATCTGTTTTGCTTCATGGCCCACAGCAGCAACGCTTTTCGGCGAACCCGCACGATCCTGACGGATAGCAACCACAGAAGGTTCATTCAATACGATGCCTTGCCCTTTTACATAAATAAGGGTATTCGCAGTACCCAGGTCAATAGACAGGTCATTGGAAAACATGCCACGAAATTTTTTTAACATACTAAGGGATAATCCTGAAAGCTGGGGCGGAAATAAAAAGTCCGCTTACTTTACCAACCACACGCAGCAGCAACAAGGCGCAAAAATCATCTGCCACGGTGAAAATTAGTGCAGCTCATTTCCTTCGCTACAAACTTTATTGGGCTATTCAGTAGCGGAATCATTAAGAGCACTCCGAATTTGTATTGATAACCCATCAAAGGTCATTCACTGGCGTTTACATGGTGATCATCCGACAGGCAGCCCAACCCGCCTGTCATCCACGATTTTCTCTGTTATTCTACGTGAAATAACGCTAAACGGCAGATTAAACCACATATCTTTGCAAATATTTTTTCACCTTGTGTTAATTCACGCTTTAAGGTCACGACATGATGACAGCATCTGCCCCTGACTTAGCGCCTGGCTCAGCAGGCGTTATTGACGCCAGATTGTCGGGCCACCGATAAAATGACAAAGGTTTACCGTGATAAGTTCCAGAATAATTTATCGCTGCGATCAGAGGTTCCCGCGGTATCCGTTGCCTGCGGATTTATCCGGTATCGCACTTTTCGCAGTAGTAGTGAACAATCTTTCAGAATAAAATGACTATTTAGCTGCCAATTGCTACGAAATCGTTATAATGTGCGCCGCTGAATTTCCTGGATCGGCTTTTCTGTTTCAGGAGAGGTGACAAGCGTGCCCCAAAGGTATATTTTATTTTTTTACCTGATAATGGCAGGAGATAGCTACACAATGGCTGATAAGTTTCGCATTTTGCTTTTAAACGGCCCTAATCTTAACATGCTGGGGACGCGCGAACCTGAAAAGTATGGTTCCCTGACCCTCGCTGAGATTATTGATCGCCTGAATCAAGAAGCGACGGCGCTTAACGTCATGCTGGATCACCTGCAATCTAACGCGGAGTTTGCACTTATCGACCGAATTCATCAGGCTAAAGATACCATAGACTATATCCTGATTAATCCGGGCGGATTGACACACACCAGCGTCGCCATCCGTGATGCGTTACTGGCTGTGAGTATTCCATTTATTGAGATCCACTTAAGTAACATCCACGCACGCGAACCCTTCCGCCACCACTCTTATCTGTCGGATATCGCCTCAGGCGTCATCTGCGGATTGGGAGCGGACGGTTATTCATACGCTTTACAGACAGCAGTACAACGTCTGTCACAATTATATTAAACAAAAGAGTACGGAACCCACTCATGGATATTCGTAAGATAAAAAAACTGATCGAGCTGGTTGAAGAATCAGGCATCTCCGAACTGGAAATTTCTGAAGGAGAAGAGTCTGTACGCATCAGCCGTACTGCCCCCGTTGCGAGCTATCCGGTCATGCAACAAGCTTATGCGGCACCTGTTGCCCCAGTTCAGACACCGGCAGCAGCGGCACCCGCCACTCCGGCAGCAGAGGCAGAAAAAGCAGAAATCAGTGGTCATATGGTACGTTCCCCGATGGTTGGTACGTTCTATCGCACGCCGAGTCCGGACGCGAAAGCGTTTGTTGAAGTCGGCCAGAAAGTGGAAGTCGGTGATACGTTATGTATCGTTGAAGCGATGAAAATGATGAACCAAATCGAAACTGACAAAGCCGGTGTGGTGAAAGCTATCCTGATCGAAAATGGCCAACCCGTAGAGTTTGATGAACCTCTGGTCGTCATCGAATAACGAGGCAAACATGCTGGATAAAATTGTTATCGCTAACCGTGGCGAGATTGCACTGCGCATCCTGCGTGCCTGTAAAGAACTGGGCATCAAAACCGTTGCTGTGCACTCTACGGCGGATCGCGATTTAAAACACGTATTGCTGGCGGACGAGACGGTCTGTATTGGCCCGCCACCCTCGGCGAAAAGTTACCTGAACATTCCCGCCCTCATCAGCGCCGCTGAAATCACGGGCGCGGCCGCTATTCACCCGGGATACGGTTTTCTCTCGGAGAATGCCAATTTTGCTGAACAGGTCGAGCGTTCAGGTTTTATCTTTATCGGCCCGAAAGCCGAGACCATCCATCTGATGGGCGATAAAGTTTCAGCTATTAACGCGATGAAAAAAGCCGGGGTGCCTTGTGTACCGGGTTCGGATGGCCCATTAGGTGACGATATGGACATTAACCGCGCCCATGCGAAACGCATCGGTTACCCGGTTATTATCAAGGCGTCTGGGGGCGGTGGTGGCCGCGGGATGCGTGTCGTGCGTAGCGATGCCGAACTGGAACAAGCCATATCAATGACCCAGGCCGAAGCGAAAGCGGCTTTCGGCAATGATATGGTTTACATGGAAAAATACCTCGAAAATCCGCGCCATATTGAGGTCCAGGTGCTGGCAGACGGTCAGGGTAACGCTATCTATCTGGCAGAACGTGATTGCTCCATGCAGCGCCGCCATCAAAAAGTCGTCGAAGAGGCACCCGCGCCGGGCATTACACCAGAAATGCGCCGCTACATTGGCGAGCGCTGCGCTAAGGCTTGCGTCGATATTGGTTATCGTGGTGCGGGGACATTTGAGTTTCTGTTTGAAAACGGTGAATTCTATTTCATTGAAATGAATACCCGTATTCAGGTAGAGCACCCGATCACCGAAATGATCACCGGCGTTGATCTGATCAAAGAGCAATTGCGCATTGCCGCAGGCCAGCCGCTGTCGATTAAGCAAGAAGATATTCAGGTACATGGGCACGCGGTAGAATGCCGTATCAACGCCGAAGATCCCCATACTTTCCTGCCAAGTCCCGGCAAAATTACCCGCTTTCATGCACCAGGAGGGTTTGGTGTACGCTGGGAGTCCCATATTTACGTGGGCTACACGGTTCCGCCTTACTATGACTCCATGATTGGTAAACTGATTTGTTATGGTGAAAACCGTGACGTCGCGATAGCACGGATGAAAAATGCGCTTCAGGAACTTATTATTGATGGCATCAGTACCAACATTGATCTTCAGATCCGCATCATGAACGACGAAAACTTCCAGCATGGTGGCACCAATATTCACTATCTGGAGAAAAAACTCGGTATGCAGGAGAAGTGATTGCTATCACACAGGCGATCGCGCTGACATCAGAATAGTAAAATAACTTAACGCCGGATTTTTTAAAATCCGGCGTTTTTTTATCGGCTGATCATCAAATACTGGCCCGGATGATCGCCTTGATCAGGTTTTTCAGGAGTTACCGAGCGCGCTGGCCGGACGCGTGACGTATTTATTACCATCCCCGGTTTTACGGCTCAGGCGCGGGAATGGGCTTCCCCTCAGCTTATCGACTCAGTTCCGGTGGACATTTTCCCCGTTGCCAGCCTGCGTGAAAATGTCGCCAGTGTGGTTCAGCCGCTGCCGCCAGGAGTTCATAATCACCCCGCGTATCTCCCCATGCCCGTAGATGATAATCACTGAGTGAGCCATACTTTTTTTCCAGCCGGTTAATTTTCTGCTGGCAGCGGCAATTCTCGCCACTGATACGGCCGGTAAGTCTTCCTTCGATCGTTTCCAGCCGCGTGCCAAGCAGATTGATCGCCAGTTTGTCGGCAAAGGGTTTGAGCACAATTTCCGGTGATGCAGAACATAAAGTGACCTCCGCCCCCGATGTGATTTCATTTGCCACCGCCACCAGGCCAGAAGGACGCATTAACTGCTGCCAGTGCGACTGACAAAACAGGCGCGCTTTTTCGGCCACCCACTGCTCTTCAACATCACGCAAAAAAGTGGTAATTAGTCTCTCTTTTAACTCATCCCGCGTCATCTTGTGGCGCATGCAATGCCATGTCGGGTAGACCATCGTCATCATACGGCGTACAAAGATACGCTTGCCAAAGGCAAAATAGAGGAAGGGAATAAAACTGTCATGTCGGGTGAGCGTGCCGTCGAAATCGAATACAGAAAGTATTGGGTGTAGGGAATTGCTCATGATGATCTGTGGTCTCAGCCAGGCATTGTGGACATGGTTAAAGCGTAACATTATATCACTAACCGCCTGCTGTCATTACGCGAATGCTGGCAGATTTTTGGTGGATCAGGTCGTGGGGATATGAATGAACAAAAAATGCGCTTTTTACAGAAAAAGCGCATTGATCCTCAATGGTTAACTGATAACGATCAGTTCATGCCATATTTTTTCAGTTTTTTACGCAGTGTGCCACGGTTGATACCCATCATCAGGGCAGCACGGGTCTGGTTGCCACGGGTGTATTGCATCACCATGTCCAACAGGGGCTGTTCAACTTCAGCCAGTACCAGCTCATAAAGATCATTCACATCCTGACCATTTAATTGAGCAAAATAGTTCTTCAGTGCCTGTTTAACCGAGTCACGTAGGGGTTTTTGAGTTACCTGGTCCTGAGAGTTAACGGTAGAAACGGTCAGTACGTCAGAATTTACGCGTTGTTCGAACATAGTTCTGTCAGCTCTTTATTTCTTTACGTAAGATTTTCGAAGTATGCTTCCAACGCCTCCAGCTGTTCGCTGGCATTTTCTATAGCGTTGAATGAGCGCCGAAACTGGTCATCGGGGGCGTGCTCCTGGAGATACCAGGCGACGTGTTTGCGGGCAATCCGGTATCCTTTTGCCTGGCCATAAAAGTCATGCAATTCCCGAATGTGTGCACAAAGCAAGCGCTTCACCTCTGCCAGCGGCAGCGGAGGAAGTCGCTCCCCAGTGTCCAGATAATGCTGGATTTCCCGAAAGATCCAGGGTCTTCCCTGAGCTGCACGGCCTATCATCAAGGCATCAGCCCCTGTATAGTCTAGTACAGCTCTGGCTTTTAGCGGGTCAGTAATGTCACCATTCGCGATAACCGGAATGGAAACTTTCTGCTTAACTGCCCGAATGCTGTCATATTCAGCGTCTCCGTTGAACAAACAGGCGCGGGTGCGTCCGTGAACCGTCAACGCCTGAATACCACACGCTTCGGCCAGCTGGGCAATTTCTACACAGTTACGGTGCGCCGGCTCCCAGCCGGTGCGAATCTTGAGCGTCACCGGAACATTCACCGCCTTGACGACCGCCGTCAGGATTAATTTCACCTGTTCGGGGTATTGCAAGAGCGCTGAACCCGCGAGCTTACGATTCACCTTTTTCGCCGGGCATCCCATATTAATATCAATAATCTGGGCACCACTTTCCACATTAATGCGGGCGACTGCGGCCATCTCTTCCGGTATGCTACCGGCAATTTGAACGGTACGAATACCGGGCTCATCGACATGCACCATCCGCAAACGAGACTTATCGCTTTCCCGAAGTTGCGGGTTAGCCGACAGCATCTCAGAAACAGTCAACGCCGCGCCCATCTTATAACACAGGGTGCGGAATGGCCTGTCAGTAATCCCCGCCATAGGGGCTGCCAGCAGGCAATTTCTAAGCTGATAGTGTCCAATATGCATGAATTAAGAAATGACCATACTGTGACTGCAAGGCGGCGTATATTACGCATTTTTTATCCGAGATGAAAGGACAAACTTTGAACAATCTTCTGTTATGAGTGATAAATTTGGAAAATTCAGCGGCGTTATTGATAAAATAAACATATTAATCAATGTGTTATTGTTTTTAATTTATTCTGAATTTATCGATAAAATCGTCCACTTTTTCGATTTTATCTGAGATGAAAAGGGGTCAATACGATATAATATGCTGGTTTTAGCGTGAAAAATAAGTACATTCTGCACCCTCTTTTCTGTTTTCAGACATGATGAAAGTCACATGCGGCTTAGCGCCGCATGTGATGATTATCGCCTTTGACCGGTGATCCGGCACCACTCTTCTTTTTCCACGATCGGGTCAAGGATAAAGTGATCGGCATAAGCGGCACAGACATTTTCTGCCTGCGTGGCGAGAATCCCAGACAGGCCCAGCAGGCCACCGGAAACAGGCAATACGCTGATTAACGGGGCTAACTCACGTAATGGGCCAGCAAGAATATTGGCGACCACGATATCGGCGCTGAGCGTGTCAGGCTGGTCAGGGGATAAATAGAGCGTCAGACGATCCGAAACACCATTGCGATCAGCGTTATCGCGACTTGCCTGAATGGCCTGGGGGTCGATATCGATACCAATCGCCCGCGCCGCCCCCAGTTTCAGGGCGGCAATCGCCAGAATGCCAGAACCACAACCAAAATCGATAATCGTCTTGCCGGTCAAGTCCAGACTATCCAGCCATTGCAGGCAGAGTGAAGTTGTCGGATGTGTCCCGGTGCCAAACGCCAGTCCAGGATCAAGCATGACATTGACGGCGTTTTTATCGGGAACCTCGCACCAGCCCGGGCAAACCCACAGTCGTGCGCCAAAACGCATGGGATGAAAATTATCCATCCATTCACGTTCCCAGTCTTTATCTTCTAACTGCTCAATTTTACAGGCGAAATCACGCTCCAGTAACGGATGTTGTTCCAGCATGGCGATAACGTCATGCATATCGCTTTCCGCATCGAACAGGCCAATCACCGTCGTTTCTCCCCACAGGCGTGTTTCGCCTGGTAGCGGTTCGAAGACCGGCGTATCCTGACTATCCTGAAAAGTGATAGCAACAGCACCTGCCTCCATTAATGCATCGCTAAGATTATCCGCATATTCACGGGTGGTATTGAGTTTGAGTTGGATCCACGGCATAGCAAAATTCTCTATTTATTCGTCGTCAGTATGGAAGATGGCGCAGCAGAATGACCAAAACGGTTACCTGCAACAAACGCCAGCAGACTGAGTAACAGGGCAGGAATGATCGGATGAAAACCCAGATACTGAATATTAAACGTCGCCAGCACGGTATATAACACACCGCCGGTTAACATCGCGCTGAGTGCGCCAGCGGCATTGGCACGCTCCCAGTATAAACCTAATACCAGTGGCCATAAAAATACCGCTTCCAGGCCACCGAAAGCCAGTAAATTGAGCCAGATGATCATTTCTGGTGGCCGCCATGCCGCGAGCATCATCAAGATCCCCAGTAACAGTGTCGTGATGGTTGAAATCCACTTTAGTTTCTGCTCATTATTTTTTTGCTCCGGCTGGATATTCAGCCAGAGATCTTTAATGATCGTTGCCGATGCCTGTAATAAATGGGCGTTTACATTCGACATAATGGCTGCCATCGGCGCTGCCAGAAACAGACCTGCAGCCCAGGGGGGCAGAACACGTATCATTAACGTTGGGATCACCTGATCGGGGATCGTTAGATCAGGCACAACCGCCCGCCCCAGGGCACCCGCCAGATGCATACCGAACATTAACAACCCCACCACGATAGTGCCGATGATGATCCCGCGATGAACAGCTTTACTGTCTTTATAGGAAATACAACGTACTGCAGTATGGGGTAAACCAATAACGCCGAAGCACACCAGAACCCAGAAGGAGGTCATAAAGGTGGGAGTAAGGAGGCCATCAGCGCCTTGTGGTGATACCAGTTGTGGATTGATTTGCTGTAGCGTCTCTACGGCATGAGACAGGCCACCAGCCGCATGTACGATACCCGCAAGGAGAACCACCGTGCCAATCAACATCACCACGCCCTGCATGGTGTCATTTAGCACGCTGGCACGGAAACCGCCAAAGGCGGTATACAGCGCGATAGTGATGCCGAAGATCAACAATCCGTTCTCATACCGAATACCTGCCGCTGTCTCCAGCAAGCGGGCACCGCCGATAAACTGAACCGCAATAGCGCCGATGAAAGCGATCAGCAAACTGATGCTGGCTACCCAGACCACTGCCCGATTCTGATAGCGTGCCTGAAGCATATCATTGAGCGTAATGGCGTTATAGCGACGGGAAAGAATGGCGAATTTTTTCCCCAACACCCCTAAAGACAGCCAGATAGTCGGCAACTGGATCATGGCCAGCAGCACCCAGCCCAGTCCATATTTATAGGCCGCCCCTGGCCCACCGATAAACGAACTGGCACTGATATAAGTAGTGGTGAGCGTCATCGCCAGTACGATCCCACCCATGGAGCGACTGCCGAGGAAATATTCACTCAGGAAATGCCCGTGGGTACGTTGACGCATGGCATAAACCGACAGGCCGAAAACCGCGCAGAGATAGGCGATTAGCACGGCGATAATTTCAAGCTGCATCATTCTCCTCCAGCGAGATATCGCGAAAGAAAAAACGCACCATCGTCCAGCACAACAGGATAAATAGCAGCGGTATCAGCAAACAAGCCAGCTCAAACCAGTGAGGCAGGCCGGTGATACCCGGTTGATTATCGGGAAGATAAGCCGCCACCAGCCAGGCGGCGAGATAAAGCAGTGTTAGCCATAGCGCCCAACGCGCTTCTTTGTGTGCCTGAATAAATCGAATATCCACGGAAAATGGCTTCCTTTATGGGGATGCATAAACCGACGATTCTACGGTAACTTGTTTAACAGAGAAAATAATCTGATGGAAAAAATATCTGGGTTATGACGCTGAAATACCGTGTTGTATTTTATATCAACAATCCTGACTGCGCGGATAGCTACGGAGCCTTTGACGCTATCTGTAGCCCTTGCCGCCACGCGATCAGCCGCTCTTTTAATGAGTTGCTCCCGGTGACAGAGTCGAGGATCGACTGGATACGCCAGCGGGGAATAATTTTGTCAGCCTGCTCGATATTTTTTTCCTGAATCAGCCAGTCACGCAGTGCCTGGAACAGGCTGGCCAGATTGTCACTCTCCCACGGCAGGGCAAATTCCAGCGGGCCGTTCTCGCCGCCTGCTTCAGCAAACTGCACATCAGGCAGTCCTTTTACGCCCGGTGGTACCGCACCGAGAAAACCAACATGACGGGGATAGTAGTGACCGGGTTTGGGGTTACCAGGGGAATCCGGCAGATAAAATGACAACGAGCGTTTTTTATAGCTGCCAGCATTAAACGCCTCGGCAAATGCCGGATTGACCTGTTTTGGCGCAGCCCAGAGGAGGCCATCGCGAAACTCGAAACGCGCGGCCCAGCCCCAGGCTGGCGCGGTCAACTGTGGATGACCGATAACGAATGGCGCTTCAGCCAGAGCCGGATCGTAGCTGGCAGCCAGGTCGATACAGTTTTCAGCGCTGAACGTAATTGTCCTGCCATCCATTGCAGTGTGAGTACCAGGCGCAAAAACCGGGAGTGTGGCTGCTGGGGTATGCATAGTCATAGCGAGCATTATTTCTGGTTGATCAATAATGCTCATTATGCGGATGAGTGGTCTGAGGGTAATCTGCCCACGGGCAGATAATAAAACGCAATTGTGAAGCGGGAAAGGATCGAAACAGCGCCGGGAAGCGTATTAAAAACTATTATAATAGCCCTGCGGTCCCCAGTAGCGACAGTTTACTGCTTTTACCTGGCGAAAACGCACAGAATGGCCTGCAGGCGGTTTATTATTTTTCTGTACTCAGCCAGTCACGGGCAATATCCAGCAAACGTTTTTCATCCCGGCCAGTGACTCCTAGCCAGGGGCGTGCCGGGATAGTTACCTGTTTCACCAGACGTCCCCCTACGTTAAGCGCACCAGCGGTTTTCGGCTTGATAGTTCCGCCAAACTGGTGAATAGCACCGTAAGGGCGATCTGTGCCAAACAACAGCGTACCTGTGTTGATTTGCCAGCGCAGCGTGCTACTCAGATAACCGTCCAGCGTCAGGATTTTTTCCTGATTACGTGATTTCTGTTCTTTATACCAGGGTTGCAGTGCTGCCCACGGCGTACCATCCGGCGCGGTTTGATTGCGAAAACGTTCGGCGTGGATATCCAGTAACTCCTCACCCAGTTCACTCAGTAGTACCGTGGGACTGGATAACTGACGAGCCATTTTTGCCAGGCTGTCCAGTGCGGCCTGGGCACTGAACGCCACGGTTATCGTGACTCCACTCATTTTTTGTCCTATTATCAGGTTAAACGGATTGCGCGGGCAGTCTCCGCCAGGACCTCCACTCCCACGCGCAACGTATCCCGGCTGTGGCGGCGGTCGGGGTTATTTCTCAGCTGATCGCCGGTAAACCCGGATACCCATCCGTAACGACTCCAGGTATCCTTCCTGTCAGGGGCAAAGGTAGTAACACCTGACCAGCCATCTGTACCTGATTCAAACACAGCCAGTGCCGGTGTGCTTTTTCCCTCAACATCAAACCGGGCGATATAGCGGCGGCGGATAATCGCCTTTTTAAGTACCATATTCCATTCCAGCCGCGTCCAGATTTCGTCAGGCTGACGGATGGTGTCGGCCAGCAGTGCCAGAAATCGCTCGCGCCCGCGTTTACTGATTTTAAGCTGGCCTGTTTTACGGGCTGTGAACAGCTCCGAGCCAATAACCAGCGGCTCACCCACCACATCCCGGTAAACCACCGGCTGATCCAGTGTCGCCCCGAACTCTGACAAAAACCGGGTAGCGTATTCCCGGTCGGTTAATCCGGTTGGCAACAGGCGATCTGCGCTGGCTGTGCGTGGCGGGGGCAATGCATCAACGGGTAGCTGATAAGGAACTCCCGGCACGCCAGTACTGCTCAGGCTGGACAGATTACCACTGAGCGGCTCAGCACCACGGGGCGCTGGAACCTGACTGTTTAGTCTTGAGCGCCCAGGCGCGTGCTCAAATGAGGGGTCAATCCCCTCCGGCACCTGTACACTGCGGGGGCCGTTAACGCTACGCTGACCGATAGTTCGCTCTTCCAGTACGGTTTCCGGAGCGGTATCAATTTTACGATTATGACGTTTCAGCCACGCCTCTGAGCGACCGCGAACAGTACACTGGCAGCCCCACGCATTAGGCGGAAAATGTGCTTCCCACCACGGATTATTCCAGCGCAGCAGCAGGCCATCCCAGAACAGATGTAGTTCGCGCGGATGTTCGACAGCATCACTGTGGATATATTCCCAGTAGGGCAACGTGTCACGGGATACCAGCAGCTGCGCGTAACGACCAGCCTGATAGCTACTGCGTAAATTGGTGTCATAAATCACACGAGTACGCCAGCCAAACCCACCGTTATAGCTCCAGCCATATTTATCCACGATAGTAGAAAACTGCTGTCGGAACTCCTCCAGAGTACGTCCCTCAGCAATAAAATTATCTACCGCCTGCTGCAAATCGGTGACCAAGTCATTACGGTTAGCACCGGCCACCACAAACGCCCAGTCATGTTCGGCGTTGTAGATATCCGTCCAGCCGGTAGTGGGCAGTGCCAGTTTGCGGCGGAAAAATTCGATCTGTTCGGAGAACGGCAGAGAGCCATAGTTCAGATCAGCGGTGGTCACGTGCCGCCTCCCCGGTGATATCAGTACGCCCGGCCAGCTGTGCAGCAGACAGGGCCTGTGCCAGCGCTGCCGCATAATCATCCAGCGTCATTTCCGGCAGCAGCGTGATCAGTTCATCACGCAGTTGTTCCAGGGACTGCACCCGATTAACCAGGTTATGGATTTGCTCTATCCAGCTGTCGGTTGCTGGCTGTAATTCGTTGTTCAGACGTTCCAACATTTGTGCCACCGGATCGGTGTCAGTCTTCGGTGCTGCTTCAGCAAAAGAGGCCGTGCCAAACTGAGTGACTGGCGTCCACGGGCGGGTGATATCACGATCGTCACCGGTACTGGCCAGCTCCCGGCCGAGCTGTGGCCGGGGGAGTTTACGGTTCAGTGCTGATTTGAGTGTCCCCAGAATGCTCACAGATAGCCTCCAAAATCGTTTATACCCCGTACCGTGCCAAACCCGGTGTTAGTCAGTTCGCCAGCACTGCTGGTACTGTCAAAACCAGTCAGTACGCGGAAAATGTCACGTTTGCCAGTGGACTGAAATGCTATCTCGCAGGCTAGATTGAGGGCGGCATAATTTGCCAGACAACCCGCAATTGCAGTATCACCGTGGCGTACCAGTTCCGGGTCTTTCAGATCTTTTTTCTCCAGCCTGGCGACCATAGGAACACCGTCAATCATTTCCACTACCCGCAGATCCTGCGCCACATTTTCATCTCGTGGCAATGTAATCAGTCCATCCTCAAACAGACCGGTAAATTTCGGCATCCAGACGCCATACCACTGGCGATTCAGTGTAATTTCTGCAATACGTGGGCGACCGTAACGATCAGCGACATATTCTGCCAGTACCATTCCAGGACCTGTTGCATCTATTGCACCACCCGACTGACGAGGGAGGTGGTCAATGAGCCAGAACAGGATCTGCTGCTGGAGTGCTGACGGGACATTGTTCAGCTCCAGAATAAATGGCACATCGCGGGCAAGGTTTTGTGTAAGCGCTACAGGAACAACTGCCGAAAAGTGGCGATGACGAGCGAAATCCATGCCGAAAACATGCCGCAATGTCGGATTGAGTGTCTGTATCATGACCGGTTGCAGTTCACGCTCAATCCAGTCACTGCCCCACGCTGCTCGTTCTGCTTCTGTCAGATTAATAAAGTCGTCTTCGAGAGCGAGGCGAATGACCGGGCGGGATTCGGGCATAGCCCGCTCGATCCAGACACCAGGAATACAGATCCCGTTACCGTCACGGGGAATGGCGTCCAGCTCCTCACGCATTGCTGCTTTACGGGGGCCGTAGGCGTTACGGATTCGGTTATACCAGGCCTCTTTACCTGCAATTGTCGCTGGCTCACCTTTCATGGCGCAGACCCGCTCATACAGGCCATTTGTTACTGCATCATCAAAAGTGATCCGCAACACCACCGCGTCGTTACCGTAACGACCAGCCTCAATATCGTTGCAAAACTGATGAAATGGGTTATTTTTACCGTTTTCAGAGCTGATTACCACAATCCGCCCACCCCAGATCAGCAGCGCTGTTGCGGCGTCCAGTACGCCCTGCACGTCCTGATGAAACGCCGCCTCATCAATAATGACCACGCCCTGCAGACCACGAATATTGGCCGGACGGGACGACAGTGCAACAACCTGGAATCCACTGGCAAAACGCACACGGTAAGAGGTTATTTGTCGGGTGTTTCCCTTTTCATCCTGATCTTCAAATAAAAACTCTTCAATTGCAGAGACTTCCTGTGCCTGCTGCTCAGCAATAACTCTGGCGAATTTAGCCACATAACCAATAAATTCCAACCCTTTCTCTTTGGTATCGCCGATATAGTAGACATTGTCGCCGCCTGCTGTTTTCTGTGCGCCAGCAATCAGGGTGGAGTTCAGCCCCCAGGCAAATGTAATGCCGGTACGACGACCTTTGGGGATAGCGAGAATACAGCCCCATACCATCAGCCATCTTATAGGCTTTATCCTTTGGTTTTGCAGTCTCTATCTGGCGGGCATTGAGTTTCATTTTGGGGGCACAAATCCTAATCGAAGTGACGTGCCCCCGATTATGCCCCCTTGTGGGTGAGGATTGCAATGGACGTTAAAACACCTCAATACACCGCAAATCCTTGTAGGGACTGGATTTAAGACATAAAAAAAGACGTCACTGGACGTCTATCTACTTACTTATGGTGCGAAGGCCGCACCGCGATTCTCGACGTAACCAACTGAAATAATTGAAATTAAAAAATAAGAGAACCGCCATATATACTCACATGTATACTCAACGCGATTCTCTGAAAGTTCGTGTACCTTAAAATTACTCCTCATCATCTTCCACAGGTTCTAACGCGTCAAGCGCGACTCGCACCATAGCAATAGAACCAATACGGATAAAAGCATCTTCCCCATCTATGTCGGTTAACTGATACCGCTCGGTTGATTCCGGCTCTGATTCAAGAATGTCAAAAAATGCATTCAACTGACCGATATCGCCATCACTTTCGTCCTCAGACTCATCTGGCTCACAGTAAAGCTCAATAACCGGACCACCATTCACCATGGTGATATGGACATTCCCATATCTTTCTTCATTTGCCTCTTCATCAGGGATAGGTGGAAAACCATCAAACAAGAATTGGTGGAAAATCACCTCTCGGGCATTTAAGGCATAACGATGCTGTTCAGAGTCGAAAACAAAGAAATGCTCATAATCAGGCGCTGCTTTTTCCTGAAAGTATGAGTAAAAACGACGCTTATCAGCCGGGGAAATGGGTAACAGCAAATAATCTTGCTGCCCTCGTAACCAGAGTTTCACCGTCCAAATGCAGCCATCCATTTCAATACCACTAGCGGCGATGCTTTCCAGATCATCATCACTACGGCTACTTTGATTACGCACTTTTTGCAATAAAGTATCGTTACCAGGAAAAACTGCATTCAATGGTTTCTTTAAAACAGCGCTTATCGCCTGCGCCAGTCCTAACTTGGCCGCAACTTTCCCTGTCTCTATACGCTGGATCTGCTGTTGGCTGGTACCAACCATATCCGCCAATTCACGCTGAGTGATTGATAGTTGAGTACGAAGTTCTTTGATTTTGTTTTGCATGATGCCCTCCCCACTTACCAAGAAGTAATGGATATCATTAAAACACAATAAAGAGTAAAAAACACAAAAATGAGTTTTTAGTCAGTGGCAAATACTCGCTAATGTGAAGAGCATCTTTTCATCGTTCTTCTCTGGTATGCCATAGATCCACGATATATATGTCATTGTCAC
This sequence comes from Enterobacteriaceae bacterium ESL0689, assembly GCA_029433525.1. Classification (NCBI taxonomy): domain Bacteria; kingdom Pseudomonadati; phylum Pseudomonadota; class Gammaproteobacteria; order Enterobacterales; family Enterobacteriaceae; species Enterobacteriaceae bacterium ESL0689. Next base: position 215,827 of record JAQTIF010000001.1, read on the forward strand.
GAATTTCGTAGTGAACCTCGTAATCATCGAATAATACTTTTCGGACTTCCCGAGGTTCATACCGAGTCTGCTGTACGCCAATTGCCGGATGCGCTGTAAGACCAGCACAACCAGTAATCAGACGATCCAAAACGTCATCGGCGTGCTGGCGGCTATACTGAAGGGCGAAACGGTAGATACGCTCCAGGTCATCCTGAGCTTTAAGCGTCCAGTAAATTTCCATTTATCAGGATTTCTTTAAGCGATTAGCAAAATCCACCATGTCCGAGTGGCTCACCACGCGCCCGGCATCCACATCGGCAAGACCGGCCTGGATGCTCTGGTGACGCCGTTCTCTTTCGGCCAGCATACTGGTCAACGCTTCCTTAATAATCCAGCTTTTAGAACGATCTAACTCAATTGCTAGATTCTCAACAGCAGCAGCCAATTCAACGGGTATCTGTGCGCTGATGGTTTGTTTAGTAAGCGAACCCATAGGGATTATCTCCGTTAATAACATTTAATAACTCCTATTAAGATTAGCATAGAGGTGCCTATAAAAACATCACATCTCATTTCGCAGGCAACATCCCCGGAAAGTGCTTCGCCACGATATCATTCATCTTCTCCACCAGATCCCGGCGTTTAAAAGTGATATGCCCACTGCCCTTCTGAAAGTAGCGAATGGTGAAAAAATCGTCTTCGAAAACCTGCTGATGCGGATTATCGCGCACAAAGTCCATAAACCGAATGGAGACATCATGCCGGTTATCAGGAATGGTTTTACCATCCAGCAAGTAGAGCATCCGTTCCAGATCGGCTAACTGATCGCGCCGCCAACCCCAATTCAGGCTGTAGCCCCATCGGTCGTGCTTCACCAGATTGTTGATGATGATCTTCTTACCGAAACAACAGGGATTGTTGGTTTTATAGTCCCAGCTTAGTCCTTTGAATACGTTGATAATCCCACGTTCGAAAACATCCTGTTTATTGTGGTGGAGTTGTTCAAAGGTACTCAGGATGTTGGCTTCACTGATGGCCGGAAGATCGCCCTCTTCGAGGTTTTTAGCCCACTGGCTGCGGGCTTCGGCATCCATCAAGGTCAACATCCCGGACTTCAGCATGAGATCGCGCCAGATACTGCGATCGATATTGTGGGTAATCACCGGCATCGCTTTATCTACTGGTTGCATCAGCCAGCAGTCAAAGGAATGGCCCTGTCGCATCGCCCAATGCTCCGCCACATCACCACCGATGCTGGAGGTTAGCCGTGAGATATCATCAAGCTCCTGGATCAGGATTTCTATCAGGCTCAGCGCAGCATCACGTCCTGTAACAATGCGTTCAATACTGGTTGAACAAATCAGCTCATTATGGTCGGTTAAAACTTCAGCTTCTGTTTGCATGATTTTTGTCCGTATAAAAGCAAACGCGCCTGCCGGGAGTGGCGGGCGCATTATGCAATGAGTAAATAAGGAAGACAGATCGGGAATGTAATTCGGGAAGGAGGCTCGCAAGATTCAGCGCGTCGAAGGATGATGACTTCGCCGCAACAGACCCGTTGCCTGTCGCGCCCGCAAAATGTCTACAGCCCGCAGATAAGGCGATTGTTCCTGCCTGCTAAATCCTCTGCGATCGATACGAACCAGTTCGTACTTTTCCACCAGAAAGTTAACGGCATCAGCCAGCGTAATACCGGCGTTGATATGCTCCTGAATAACGTTCTCATCACTGAACGGCGTGTCGTTCAGCGTCAGGCCATAGTGTTGCTCCAGCAGGCGCGTAAGTAGCGTTTGCCAGACAACTACGGGCGTCGGGCATGGCTTAGCCGCCCGCAGAGTTGATGCAGGTAAAGTTTTCATGGGGTTGTTCTCGTTAAGGGTGAGGCTAAAATCGGTCAGTGTTGAGTGGGGTAAATGACGATGAAGAGAGAGGCGTCGGTTATGTGAGCCTGGGTTCGGGATCATTCCTTTGTAACCGGACGAGCTAGGAATAACTGTCCAGAGAGGTCCGGATTATCACAGGCTGTCTGCCTGAACGACCCCATCATTCGCCAGAGAATGGCTGATATTGTTGGCTACCGTATTCGGGTCGAGTTTGATTTCGGCCAGCAGCTTTCCAGTCTCCGGAGTGCCTTTATATACGTAAAGCGATGCAAAAGGCTCCCCTGAATCATTCGAACCCGCTGAAACCTGATAGGTTGTATCCCCATTTCTGACCGTAAAATCCTGAATACTGATGACATGATTGCTCTGGTACGCGTAAGTGGTTGCCTGCGCCGGGACGGTGATATCCATCTCTTTGCTTTTTGCCCCCACCTTACCGAACGAATATGAAACCGACGGGGTGACAATACAAATCTCCACCTCCTTTTTGTGGTTTGTGGTCTGCGCGTAAAACACCGGTTTGGCACAGCGCTGATAATGCGCCTGACGCAACTTGTCCGATGTGGCGGCAGACACTTCTGACGTGACCGCAAATAAAATCACTATGTTTAACAGCAAATTACAAGTAATACTTTTGACACGTTCCATCTTTTACTCCCCCGCTTCGGGTAAAACGACATAAATATCCCGGCCCCTGACCTCAATGGTCACGGGCTCCTTTACACCGGTATTCAGCAATGCCTGCGCCTGCCAGAAACGACCGCTGACCTCTTCATGCATATCCGTCACGCGGATACAGCGCTCATCACTCCCCTCTTTATGCAGGATTTTCGTCACGACGGCACAGGCATTCTGCGCCAGATTTTCCGTACCTGACTGCCGGTTAAGGAGATCTAATCCCGCAAACGACAGGGCAGTACATAACAACCAGACCTGCATCAGTCGCCAGGGTTTATCCTGCATCTGGTCACGCTGACGGAGATACACCACCGGGAACCAGAACCAGATAAAGGATGGCGGCGAAATGCCCTGTTTCACCAGGTTAGTACGGTCCAGCAACACCCAGACCAAGGCAATGACCAAATAAATGACAAGCGCGAGAGCCTGCGGAAAATTCAGAACCAGGACAAACCAGAGGATCGGGAGAACAACCGCCAGGCACCAAGCGAACAGGTCTGCACGAAGCAACGGATAGGATTTCATCCCATTTCCCCCCGGAATGTTATTTCCTCATTGAAGACAGTGACGAACAAAAACATGGAAAGACTCCTTTATAAACAACTTACTGGAATGGTTAAGGAAGAGGCTGCGAGTTATTTTCAGCGCAGATCGTACTGCCTAACTTTCTGGCGTGATAATCGTTAATTCAGATCGATAATTGATTACCGATCGTTATTTTATATCGAATACGACGATCAATAAAGTTTATTTGATAGCCAATATCTATTACTGGCTTTCATTTCGATCGTCGAAACAGATCGAACATGTGCCGATAAAAGACACGATAAAATCAGAACAGGAGATGCCAGACGGCGCGGGCAATAGTCAGCAACCGGTGGCGGAGCTGGTGGAGATAGCGAACCAGCATCCCGGAAGTCTTCAGGGTGTTCACAGCTTCATCAAATATCTCCCCGGTCACGCGGACAAATCCCTCACGCGCTGTCTCCCTAACCGTGTCGGTCCGAAGTTCGGGGTGAAGATGTCGGGAAACAGCGCTGCCGCTGTGTACCGGTAACGCCAGTATCAGGGCCTCCACCCAGTGATGCAGGTTGTAGTGCTCTGCAGCAGAGACGGCAACGACCGGGTGGGCAGTAACGAAAAGGGTTTCGGCTAGTCGGGTTTTGGCCTGCAGGTTATGTTGCTGCTGCTGCGAGGGCCGGTGATTCTGCCCATCCCATTCCCGGCAGGGCTCCATTTTGTCCGCCTGGCTGAGTACAAACATAAAGCGCTCCGGTACTGCTCCGCTGCGGAGTAACTCGCGGTAACAGCGTATATCCTCGTTCCAGGCCCGCTCATCGGCTTTGAGTACCCAGACAATCAGGTCCAGTCTGCCGGACCATGCCTGATACAGGCGACGGTAAAGACTGTCCAGCTCAGGAGTTTCGCCAATACCAGGAAAATCTACCAGGGTCAGCGTATGTGTGCCGTGAGTGACCCTATAGCGCTGAACGGTGCGGGTGCAGCTGCTGATGGCATCAACCCTGGCGGGAGGTGGACTGAACAGTGTATTGCAGAGGCTGGATTTCCCTGCGCCACTTTTTCCCATCAGTCCGATACAGGGTTCATAACTTATGATACGGCTGAGTTGACGGCATATCTTTTCTGTCGCATCAGCAGGCAACTGCGAAAGGAGTTGCTGTAGTGGCATTATTTTAGAGGATTCATTGTTCATATTTCACCTGTGATAAAAGAATTTTTTTCAATATCACAGGAGTAATATAGGCCTGAAATAATTTACAACTCAATCAATTGTATTGAGGTTTCATCAGATGCCTTTTCTTCTGACTTTCATTCATGGTTTTAAACTTCAGACGTTCTTTACCAAAAGAAAGATCAACACCTTTGATCATCACAGGTTCAGCTAACGTCTCCCCAGGAAAGTTTTTTTGTAAAGTTAGCACCGGTATAAAAAAAGCCCCGGTTGTATCCGTCCTGAGTGATTCAGCGATCTTACAGAGGCCTCTGGGTATTCTTCGCTCTGCTTTAGCTACAGCTTCGTATTTTATATAGCGTACGTTTTCAAAATCCAGCACCCCGCCATATTTGTCCCATTCATTCCTGCTGACAGTGATCATCCTGCACGTAGCAGTAAACGTTCCGGAGTACAATCCGGGTACAATGTTAATATTACAGTAATAACACGCCACATATGTCTTCAGCACAATCCGAAACGACTTATCGTTAACTTCGTGACCATGGTTGCTAAAATGATTAGCAACGTGTTCAAGAATTTTATCGTCAATTGTTTCCATCAAAGCTTTTTGGTTTTTCCGTATCAGAGAACTTTCTCCTTTATGAGGGTGAAATACATCAGACAGCCCGAAAAACTCAACCGAACCATTCACACTAAATTCTTTTGAATTAACATGTTCGGGAAAAAGCCGAACCGGAACGGGTTTATTTTTGATGTCATTATTAGCCATCAGATTTTCTCTCTCTTTTGTGACCAGAGAGTAAAGATAATGAGACGTACTTTTTTTCCCATTCGACTTCACAGCTTTGTCACGAAGAAACGCTTCAGTCTCCTCATCAGAATAGTACATCGTTGCTTTGTATTTATACGCCATACATCCCCCAGGCTGTTCCTGATTTCTCTGCATTTGCCTTTTGGTTTACCTTCCTGCTCCGGAAGTTCCCCCATCACCATCGCACAACTAATTTACCTTAATTTGATAATAATTAAAAAATTAGAAGTACCCTAAATTTAATAATTTTAGGGCATTTATCGCATTTGCTTAAATTTAAAAGTGACTTATAAAAGTAGGTTACTTTTTGTTTTAACGTTAAAATTCATAGCGCTAACTAAAATGCGGTCGTTTCAGAAATCTACCAGTCCCCCTCTAGTCAGAAGGTACTTTTTACCTTGAGAATCTCACGGAACCGGAAGTTAGTTAAAAATTACTGCGACAACAATCTTCTCAGACGCTGCCTGCCATACCCAATGGATCGCTATGGCATGTCATCTGCTCCGGGTCAAAGAAGTGACGTTTTATCCATCTCTTACGCGACGGAGGAAAGTGGGTAACAACCAGCTTCATTAATTTTTTACACGGCCTTCCATCCCCTGAGGAAGGCTGCCACACAACAATGAAAACCAGTCATTCCTCCTTTTCACATTCAACGTAAAGGAGATATCCACATGAATACATCACCAGCTCTGCTGAACGACCAGCTTGTCGATATGGCATTCATCACCACCTATACCGAAATGACAGACAAATGGTTCTACAAACTCATCAGTGAAGGTCTGTTCCCTAAGCCAATCAAACTGGGTCGCAGCTCTCGCTGGCTAAAGAGCGAAGTGGAAGCCTGGGTGCAGCAGCGCATAGCAGACTCCCGGGGTAACTGAGCATGGTTGTAAAAGAATGGAAGCAAGGCTTAGCTCCTGGTGGCCTGGCAGAAGCAAAAATGGATAAAAAAGACGTTGTCCATGAGCACTTCCGAATGTCCTGATTATCAGATTCTCATTTATGTTCTGAATTGCTAATCCTGGAGTAAATTCTGAACACCTGTAATATAAAACCCCGCATAAGAAAAGGCTTTGGTATATATCAATCACCACCCATTGCACAGTATATATATTATATATACAAAGGAATTAACATATAAAGTGATTAATATATACAAAGAGATTCATACATAAGGGGATTTAATATATTAAATCATAGTCAAGCAAGCTAATGGCATATGCAGGTAGATATGTGGGCGGATATAAAAAGTGATTGACAATGTATTTTAGAGAGTGCATTTTATTTTAGCGTTAAATATGTAGCCATGACTAATTTAGCGTAAAGCAACTGAATTAATGTAAGGACTTTATTTATTTTAGATACATACATTAATTCAACTTTGATATATTAAAATACTCTCAAAAAAAATATTTAAATATCAAAAAAAATGAAAGACACACTTCAAAAATAGAAACCATTGCTGTGCACCATCAGTTATAACCGCCATGGGATAATAACGGAAAAATAACACCCCCTACCTAGGAAAGGCATAAATATCAAAAAACCAACGTATTCATTACTGCCATTCGCTCTGGCAGAGGCTTCGCTCGCCTGAGAAAAACGCAAAAGGAGTAATACTTATGACTAACCTTAAATTTGGGGAAATCAATCCGGGCTATATGAATCGTATTACGGATATTATCAACTTCGCTATAACAGCCCATGCCAGGACATCCGTATTCACCTTCGTACTCAGACTGCCTGAGCATCGTGATACAAGCGACAGTATTGCTAGTGCCCCTGATCTGAGTTCAGGATTGATGGAACGAGTAACTGGGTCGCTGAGAGCCCGTATCACAGCCCATCAGAAACGACGCAAGCGGGAAGGCCATCAGGTTTGCCCAACTGACCTAAGACACGTCTGGGTACGTGAGGTGGGAACCAGCGGCAAATCCCATTACCACATGGCGATATTCGTCAACAAAGATACGTTTAATGGATTAGGGAATTATTCGAAAGAAGACCATAACCTCGGGAGTTACATCTGCGAGGCATGGCTAAGTGCTCTGGGGCTGCTCGAATTTCCTGAGTACAGGACGCTGGTTTCCTTCATCAATAAGCCACATTATCTGGAGCGTCTTCGTGTGGATCGCTATGGGCAACAGTTTCTGAATTTACGGAGCCACCTGGAATACTTTGCCAAAGAGCGTACCAAAGTTTACAGCAAGGAAGAACGTTCATTCGGGGGAAGTGTCAGGTGAACCAGTTCTACACTGAATGGAGACATTTAATCAAATGGATGAAGACGTTACCAGTTAATCATTCTCCATGTTGGGAGGCACACCGTTTGTCCCGGGAAAGGATCGGGGTGGTGCAGTGTGCTATCCGGGTTATCGCTGGATGCAGCCAATCGTAGAACAGAAAGCGCTATCTGGGTGTCTCGGCATCACTGAAGCATGTCACGTATCCTCCGCATCCATCCGACAACTTCTCCCTCAGGATCGCGTTCGTGTATATGGGCGGCAGTCATCAAAGGAAACGCCCGTTCTGCCAGACGTGCCTTGGCAAGGTTATCTTTCATCACACCATCAAAGCCCTGAGCCAGCGAATAGGCTTCTGCAAACACTTTAGGGGTAGCTTTACCACCGACAGGATGGTCGGTGACAGCGATCATCACCCCAAACGCTTCGTGAATGGCTTCGGGATGAAGATAACTTTCGACTTCATGTTTCAGCGTCTGTGCTGCCCAGCATCCGTTGGCACGTGCATTAACGGCATTGACTGCTTCGGCATAAGCAGGAACATCACGATCGTAGATATGAATTTCCCTGCGATTCAGGGCGCGTAGATAATTTTCATTGACCCAGTGCTTGAGCGTTCCGCCACCCAGTACGATAAACGCCACACGTTCATCATTCTCCAGATCGGGAAGCGTGTTGTCTTCTGCGTGCAACGCTTTACTGAGAGCCTTAAAGGCGGCGACATCGGTTGGTCCTTCGACACAGAACAGCAGTCTGACCCGGTTGTCTGGTGTGACGCCCAGCGTATCCGTGACGATGCCGAAAACATCAGCACCAGCCTGAATGGTCGGTTGCCCGGTAGCGGCATCACGGGAGACAAAGCGAATGCTTTCACCCGGCAGCTCTGCAGCAAATCCAGGACTGTGCGTGGTAAGGATAACCTGGCAGCCGGTTTCGAGGGACAGCGATTTAAATGACTCAATCAGGATCCGCTGGTAATTAGGGTGCTGCGAGGTTTCGGGCTCTTCAATGGCGTAGATGATACTGCGACGATTACTGGATTTCAGACGTCGTTCCGCTTCGGCTTTAAAAAAGCTCACCAGCACCAGACGACGGACACCACTGCCACGCTTATTCAGCGGGATTCCTCCGTCAGTGTTCAGACCAACAGAGAACAGTCCCTGCCATTTTGCCGGTGTGGGAGGGGTAAATTCAGGGGTTAGCTCGCTTGCCAGGCCTGGCTCAATGCTCTTCAGCGCTTCATGTGTGTTTAGGGCAATCTCTTCTGCCTTTTGCTGAACCTTCAACTGGATCCTGGCGATGTCGTCCTGGACTTCCGCCAGTGCAGCCGTAATGGCGGCTTTCATCGGGCTTTGTACTTCATCGTCGGAATCCCGGCTGCTTCTGTCGCTCTGGAAAAGTGCAAACATGGGTAACCAGCTCTCGATTTGCTCCCAGATACGCTTTGTGTCCTCTTTGGCTTTGCTGACGGGAAGTAGCGTTTCCATCAATTGCAGATCTGTTGAGACCGCCCATATGGCTTTTCGCATTCCGGGATTCCCCTTAAGCGAAACATCGAGGTCAAGCTCTTTCACCATGGCCTGAAGTTCTTTTTCCTTCAGTTCCAGAAGGTTCTCAAAACCAGCGGCCGTGGGATGGTTTGCAATGACAAAAATCTCGGCAGTCGGCTTTTTGTTACAGCAGTTAAAGATCTTACGGATTTTCAGTGAGCCGTTTCCCGTCAGCAGAAACTCTTCCTGGAGGGCAGTTTCCGCGCCAGAATCAAGCGTGAGGGAAGGCGGAAGTTCGATAAATTCGCAGGTGATCTCCACATTGTCCTGCCCGCTGTGAATACATGCATCGCCTTTTTCGATAGATACCAATCTGTTGTTGAAGAAGATCTCCAGCGCTTCAAGAATTGTCGATTTGCCAATGTCGTTACGTCCGACAAAGGTAGTCAGGTCATCAAACTCAACGCTTACTTCGTTTGCATAACAGCGAAAATTTTTAACTGCCATACTTTTCAGTCGCATGTCTTTTCCCTTTTGATGGAACCGCTCAGTTGAACTAACTGCTATTTTACCGGGCAGGTGAATATTTTTATTGATGATGGTTTGATTTATCTTCGGAACTCATTGGCTAATATCGCAGGGAGCCGTGGTTTTCGTTCGATACCAGGCAATCTGGTATGGCATTGCAACGACAGGCTTTACGAAAGTTTTTTAACGGCACCGGTAGTGGTTATGAACGATAACCCATCGGGGTCCATTTTAATGAGTTATACATACGCCCGTTTCTGGCAGCAACGCATCGCCGATATCCGAATCATGTCTTGGCATGGACTGTGTCTCTTACGCCTTATTTGACGGGCGTCGGTTACGTCTACTGACGATCATTGATCTCTACACATGGGAATGTCTGGGGATCTGCGTGAGCCAGAATCTGCGCTCAACGAAGGTTGCAGAGATGCTGAACACCATTGCGCTCATAACTTCCTTTACCCCAATTGCTGAAAACCGATAATGGATCTAAATTTGCAGGAAATATGCTGGACAAGTGGGTGTATGAACGAAGGATCCGTATAAACTTCTCACGACCGGGAACACCTACGAACAATGCCACGGTGAAGTCGTTCAACGACAGGCTACGGCAGGAATGTCTGAACGAGAACTGGTTTATGTCCCTGGAGGGTGCACGGTGCAAAATCGAAGCCTGGCACATGCACTACAATCAGGAGCGTCCCACTTCTGCACTGGGATGGATGACCCCGTCCGAATTTGCCAAGAAATCTGCCGGTTGCCAGAATACGCAGCCAGACTGAAGCCGGTAATTCCTGATTATGACTGGAGCATATTTGGGGTCAGGGTCTCAAACCGACATTAATAACTGAGGTTGTATCTAATACTGTGGGCAGTCGGGTAAAACCTCTATTCTTGTAACAAGTTGATATTGTTAGAATCCTTAGCACAAGCCATTCAGAGCCCGCCGCAGCAAACATCCGCCCTTTCTATCATTTAAATGCCTATTGATCGTTCTCATCTATGTCCGCAATCGTTATGATGGGAAGACTTGCTCCAATGATGTTTTTGAGAGCTGCTGCGTAATTAGCCGTAACAGCAATAGTTTCCAAAGGTTACTACACAAACAGGTCATTGAATTATAAAGAATGATGGAGAGAAAGCCATGGAATTACTTGAATATATCAGTGATGAAGATCTTTTTAGCGAAGTTGAAACCTTATTAACTAAAGCTAAAAAGAAAAAAGACGCTGCTGAGAAGACTTTTAACAGCAATGTGATTGACCCTTTTGGCGCGCTTTTTGAAGCTCCGGGTTTCTCATCCCATGAAGAGTGGCGAAACTCCGAACTTGCACGGCAACGTCAGAAAACCATTCAGAATCATGTTGGTACGTTTCACCAAAAAATCCTCGGCCATGTTGATGGATGGCAGGACATGGGAATTGGGGGCATCGTTGATCTCCTCAACGAAGAGAGAAGAATCATTGCCGAGGTGAAGAATAAATACTCAACGGTTACTGGCGGGGACTTAGCTGACAAGTATAAAGGCTTAGATGAACTGGTATCACCTAAACATAGCCGTTTTAAGGATTACTGCGCTTACTTTGTTAATATAATCCCTCGCAAACCTGTCAGGTCTAACATCCCTTTTACCCCCTCCAATAAAGGCAGCGGTACTCTATGCCCTTCGAATCCTAACATTCGAATCATTGATGGCGCGAGCTTCTATGAGCTCGTAACGGGCAGACCGGATGCTCTGCAAGAACTTTATAATGCTCTTCCTCACGCAATTGAGTATGTTTTGAACGAACGTCTCGGGCAGAAAGGCTTCTCCATCACTGATAAAGATTCTTTTATTAAGTATTTTGGTCTCGCTTACGGCTGATAACCATGATCAACGTTTGACAACGCCAGTGTAAATCCATACAGTAGTAACCATGACTAATGTTGGCATGGTTACTAAGTATGTTAAAGGAAGAGTTTTCACTTTCAGAAGTTGCAGACATTTTGGGTGTGTCAAAAGAAACTTTAAGGCGTTGGGACACTGCTGGAAAATTAATTTCTCAACGAAATGACGAGAACAACTATCGTTTTTATAGAAAAGATCAACTTAAACATTTTGAGCAAGCTCAGTTTTTATTTAAAAGTCAGTGGTCTGATGAGCCTAAAACCTGCAATAATAATTATACTATATTAGAATTATTTGCTGGCGCAGGAGGTATGGCTTTAGGTTTGGAAAAAGCAGGTTTAAAATCTGTTTTACTAAATGAAATTGATTCCCATGCTTGTAAGACGCTACGGAAAAATAGACCTGAATGGAATGTGGTTGAAGGTGATGTGAGTCAAGTAGATTTCACCCCTTATAGGGATACCGTTGACGTACTGGCTGGCGGTTTCCCTTGCCAAGCATTCTCTTATGCAGGCAAAAAACTTGGTTTTGAAGATACACGAGGTACCCTTTTCTTTGAGTTCGCCAGAGCCGTGAAAGAAATCAATCCGAAAGTTCTTTTAGCAGAGAATGTACGTGGATTGCTAAATCATGATGATGGGCGAACTTTAGATACTATAAAAAATATTATCACAGACTTGGGCTACACTTTATTTGAGCCAAGGGTACTTAAGGCTATTTTCTATAAAGTGCCACAAAAACGCGAGCGTTTGATTATAGTGGCTGTAAGAAATGATCTTGCTAATGACATAGATTATGAGTGGCCTTCATCTTACAATAAAATCTTAACTCTTAAAGATGCCTTAAAAAAGGGAGAGCTGTACGATACCGATGTGCCAGAATCTGAGGGGCAAAAATACCCTAAAAGAAAAGCCGAGATTCTAAGCATGGTTCCTCCGGGTGGGTACTGGAGAGACCTTCCAGAAGATATCCAAAAAGAATACATGCTCAAGAGTTTTTATTTAGGCGGTGGTAAAACTGGTATGGCTCGTCGCTTGTCTTGGGATGAACCAAGCCTCACTTTAACATGTGCCCCAGCACAGAAACAAACAGAGCGTTGTCACCCGGAAGAAACACGACCATTAACAGTGCGTGAGTACGCAAGAATACAGACCTTCCCCGATGACTGGGTATTTGAAGGTCCAATGTCAGCGAAATATAAGCAAATAGGGAATGCTGTTCCTGTTAATCTATCATTTGCCGTTGGTAAATCCGTTGTACATCTTTTAGAAAAAATAAATAAAAAATAACCATACAGGGTAGGCTTCATAGCCTACCCTTACATTCTTACCTTATACTGGGTTCATTAGATTCATTCCTAAATTGTTCTTACGATAGATATCCGAAATAAATTTCAAATTTATAATCTTCACGCACCAAGTACTTCAATGATTATCATCGCCTGTTAACGCTGACCCCAACAGTAGAAAGCGTGGACGGTTTACCGGATGAAGAGGCACAACTGGCGGTTGTAACGGCATTCCGCGATGTGATGCTTTTGAAAAATGTCCTCGAAAGCTTTTCCTATTTTAACGATGCGGCTAAAACATTGTCGAACCAGACGCAGGCAGACTTTACGAGTAAATACCTTGATATCCAAGACAAGGTAAAAAGCACTTCAGAAAAGAGAAAGTCTATATTCTTTAATACATGGAGTTCTAAATCTCGTTGATTCATCGCGATGAAATTAACGTTGGCTATATACTGAGGCTGCTTGCTGGCATTCAATCAATTATCGGGTTATTGATTTTTGCATAATCAAACGGGCTAATTGTTTCCTCTCGGTTAGCATCAAGAAAGTCAGCCCACCATTGCAGCATCAACTTGCGCTCATCCAGATGTTCCGCTTTATGGATATACGCCGCCCTCACCGAATTGCGTTCCATATGACTCATCTGCCGTTCTACCGCATCCTTCGACCATAGGCCTGACTCAATTAATGAACTACAAGCCATCGTACGAAAACCGTGACCACAAACCTCAACTTTAGTGTCATAGCCCATCACCCGCAGCGCACTATTCACCGTGTTCTCACTCATGGGTTTACGCGGATCGTGATCGCCAATAAAAATCAGCTCGTGTTCTCCGCAGAACTGTTTTATCTGCTTCAGGATCGCCAGCGCCTGCTTTGAAAGCGGCACCAGATGAGGTGTACGCATCTTTGATCCTCGCTGAGAATGTTTCACTCCAGGAATAGGTTCTCGCACAGGCGGAATGGTCCACATTGACGTTTTAAAATCGATCTCTGACCAGCGAGCAAAACGCATTTCACTGGATCGAATAAAGATAAGTAGAGTGAGTTCGGTTGCCCAACGGGTTAGCGGCCTACCGGTGTAGTCATCTATTTTTTGAAGTAATTCAGGGATGCGCTTTAACTCCAGCGCCGGACGATGCTTCCGATTACTGGAAGCTACCGCCCCCGCCATCTCTTGCGCCGGATTGTATTCTATTAGACCGCTTTGCACTGCATAACGCATGATAGCAGTGGTGCGCTGTTGAAGGCGTGAAGCCACCTCAAGACGTCCAGACATCTCCACGGCTTTAATAGGAATTAACAGATCGCGGGTACCCAGCTCTGCAATATTACGTGCGCCAATCGTTGGAAAAATATTGTCCTCCAGGCTTTTCTGCACACGCTTCGCATGGTCTTCAGACCATTTCTGATTGGTAGTGAGCCACTCTCTGGCAACCTTCTCGAAAGTAATAATCTCTTTCGCCTGCTCTTCTTTCACAGCTCGTTTATGCTCACGAGGATCGATACCAGCAGCTACCAACTTTCTGGCCTCTTCCCTTTTCTTCCTGGCATCAGCCAGCGAAACATCTGGGTAAACGCCGAACGCCATTAAATGTTGTTTACCACCAAAACGGAAACGAAATCGCCAATACTTGGAGCCGTTAGGTTTTACAAGCAAGAGCATGCCGTCGCCGTCAACAAGTGAATACTCTTTCTCCTCAGGTTTCGCAGAACGAACTTTAGTATCCGTTAGAGCCATAATGGTTCTCCTTCCATTGGTACATCGTGAGTATACAAGCAATATCGAATCGACAAATATACTCATTAGTATACTCACAAGCTTGTTGATGTGGGTTGAGTTAGGTTGACTTCAGTTGAGGAGAAAATCGTGGAAAGCCTTGTGTGGCGCGGATTTTAGACATAAAAAAAGACCTCAATTGAGATCCATTTACATACTTATGGTGCCGAAGGCCGGACTCGAACCGGCACGTATTGCTACGGTTGATTTTGAATCAACTGCGTCTACCGATTTCGCCACTTCGGCACAGAAGGGGTACGGAAACGCTGTGGATTATACCTGTCGCTGGCTGCCATGCAAGTGGCCGGAAGAAGAAGTTGTATTAAGTGTCTAAAAAAGCAGCGTCATGTTTTCCCTGAGGGGCTGACAGCCCGGTTTTGGCTTTTCAGCGACCTCCTCCGGCACACATATTCACACGCAACATGATTTTGATCCGGTCTCATCAATAGCAGTAAACATCGTACATCAGATACTTCTTAGCCATTTATATCGACACATCCGCTGTTCACGTAAGAAACAGCTTGTCATTTTTATAAAAATATTACTAAATTGTACCACTACGATAACGTTTGCGTATGACATGAGAAGCACATGTAGAAGCCAGGTTAAATTTTACGCACAGGCATAAAGTTCTGTTGAAAAGGTCTATCCAAAGGCTGGATAATCGTTTGCGTTTCTGTTTTATCCACCCTTTTCAGGTCACTGGGTCGATTCACTTTAACACCGTAAGGTATGAGTGGTGTTCTGTACTGGCTTTTATCGTATCAATACGATGAAGGCGCATAAGGAAGTCGCATTTCACGGGCAAGGAGCGAACGCTGCGCAGTCCGACGGAAAATTAAATTTTCAGGGGAAATTTCCTATGACGACGCCCTCAGTGCGTACCGGTGGTGTGCTAGACACCTGGTTTAAAATTTCAGAACGTGGTAGCTCTGTTCGCCAGGAGATCATTGCCGGGCTGACGACCTTTCTGGCGATGGTTTATTCGGTTATCGTGGTTCCGGGTATGCTGGGGAAAGCCGGTTTTCCGCCAGCCGCGGTGTTTGTTTCGACCTGCCTGGTTGCCAGTATCGGTTCTCTGGTTATGGGGATGTGGGCTAATCTGCCGCTCGCGATTGGCTGCGCTATCTCACTGACTGCATTTACCGCATTTAGCCTGGTACTGGGGCAACATATTGCTATCCCGGTGGTTCTCGGCGCCGTGTTCCTGATGGGGGTGCTGTTTACGATCATCTCCGCTACCGGGATCCGTAGCTGGATCCTGCGTAATCTGCCACAGGGGATTGCGCAAGGCACAGGAATTGGGATTGGCTTATTTTTATTGCTGATCGCTGCCAATGGTGTCGGCCTGGTGATTAAAAACCCGATCGATGGTTTACCCGTTGCACTGGGAGATTTTGTCAGTTTCCCGGCCATGATGTCACTGGCTGGATTAGCAGCGATTATCGGCCTTGAAAAAATGAAAGTGCCGGGCGGGATCCTGCTGACGATTATCGCCATTTCTGTTATTGGCCTGATTTTCGATCCAGGCGTCCATTTTTCCGGCATTTTTGCGTTACCTTCATTGAGTGACAATCAGGGCCACTCCTTGATTGGTAGCCTTAGCATTGCTGGTGCCCTGAATCCAGCGGTATTGCCTGCGGTGCTGGCGCTGGTGATGACGGCAACCTTTGATGCCACCGGAACCATTCGCGCGGTTGCAGGTCAGGCGAATTTGCTGGATAAAGACGGCCAAATCATCAATGGCGGTAAAGCGTTAACGACAGATTCGCTCAGTAGCATCTTCTCTGGTATTGTCGGTGCATCACCTGCGGCGGTGTATATCGAATCGGCTGCGGGGACAGCCGCAGGCGGTAAAACGGGCCTGACGGCGGTCACGGTGGGTGTGCTGTTTTTATTGATTTTATTCCTCTCTCCCCTCGCCGGACTGGTTCCTGCCTACGCCACCGCACCCGCATTGATGTATGTCGGTTTGTTGATGCTAAGTAATGTGGCAAAAATTGACTTTGCTGATTTCGTTGATGCGATGACTGGATTGATTACCGCAGTGCTGATTGTTCTGACCGGCAATATCGTTACCGGTATTATGATTGGCTTCGCGACCCTGGTCATTGGTCGCCTGGTGGCTGGCGAATGGCGTAAACTCAATCCAGGTACGGTGATTATTGCGGTAGCACTGGTTATCTTCTATGTCGGTGGCTGGGCAATTTAAGCTTTTTTGCAAAAATGGGCAGCTCCAGTCTGTCCATTTTATTTTTCATAAATACCGTGGTTTTTTTCGTGTGAAGTTGGGTAACATATAGCAGGAGAGCATGACGCCTCAAACACAAAATCAGAGCCTGACCCACCAGATGTTATTCACGCGCATACGATGAACATGGGCAGCACGGAAAACCCCAGTATACATGAAGTAGCTGAGGATTTCGGGCACTGACCACGAACAGAAGTAGCACGTGATAGCGTCCCTACAGGCCGACTCTAATAAACGCTGCAAACAAGGAACATATGGAAATATTCTTCACAATACTCATCATGACTCTCGTCGTCTCCCTCTCCGGGGTCGCGACCCGGGTACTGCCTTTTCAGGTGCCGCTCCCGCTGATGCAAATTGCCATTGGTGCGCTGCTCGCATGGCCGACCTTTGGTTTACATGTCGAGTTTGACCCGGAGCTGTTTCTGTTACTGTTTATTCCGCCACTGCTTTTCGCGGATGGCTGGAAAACACCTACCCGGGAATTTATTGAACACGGACGGGAAATATTTGGCCTCGCTCTCGCCCTGGTGCTGGTCACTGTCGTTGGTATCGGTTTCCTGATCTACCTGGCGGTTCCGGGTATCCCACTGATTCCGGCCTTCGCACTGGCTGCGGTGCTATCGCCAACCGATGCCGTCGCACTGTCAGGGATCGTCGGCGAGGGGCGTATCCCGAAAAAAATCATGGGGATTTTACAGGGTGAGGCATTGATGAATGATGCTTCTGGTCTGGTTTCCCTCAAGTTTGCCGTTGCTATGACGATGGGCACGATGGTGTTCACGGTGAGCGGCGTGACGATAGAGTTCCTGAAAGTCGCGATTGGCGGGATCCTTGCCGGGTTTATCGGCAGCTGGTTATATGGCCGTTCCATGCGTATTCTCAGCCGCTGGGGAGGCGATGAGCCTGCCACGCAAATTGTCCTGCTGTTCCTGCTCCCCTTCGCGTCCTATCTGGTTGCGGAACATATCGGCGTTTCCGGCATCCTGGCGGTGGCGGTAGCGGGAATGACGATTACCCGTTCTGGCTGTATGCGTACCGCGCCACTGGCGATGCGTTTGCGTGCCAACAGTACCTGGTCGATGCTGGAGTTTGTCTTTAACGGCATGGTCTTTTTGCTGCTAGGTTTACAATTGCCGAGCATTTTATCCGATTCACTGCTCAAGGCGCAGGAAGATCCTAACGTCGAAACCTGGGTACTGTTTAGCGATATCGTCATGATCTATATCGCTCTGATGGTGGTACGTTTTATCTGGCTGTGGACGATGCGTAAATTAAGTCAGCGTGTCATGAAGAAAAGACCGATGGAGTTTGGCTCCTGGTCTATCCGTGAGATGCTGATCGCCACTTTCGCCGGGGTACGTGGTGCCATCACACTCGCAGGTGTTTTATCAATTCCATTGTTATTAAAAAATGGTGATGACTTTCCGGCACGTTACGAGCTCATCTTCCTTGCCACGGGCGTGATTATATTTTCCCTGCTGGTTGGGGTGATTATCCTGCCGTTGCTGTTGCAGAATATCAAATCGGGTGATCATGTGCAGCAAGTCAATGAAGAGCGGCTGGCACGTGTAGCAACCGCCAATGTTGCGATTGTCGCTGTCCAGAAAATGGTGGAACGACTGACGACAAACAGTGAAGAGAATATTGATAATCAGTTACTTACTGAAGTCAGTTCTCAGGTCATCGGTACGTTGAGCCGTCGGATTGAAGGGCGTGACGATATCGAAACATCGATGGTTAAAGAACAACTTGAGCGTCGGTTTCTTCTGACCGCGTTACGTTCAGAACGGGGTGAGTTGTATCATCTGCGTGCGACCAGGCAAATCAGCAATGAAACATTGCAAAAATTGCTGTACGACCTTGATTTGATGGAAACACTATTAATAGAAAACCGCTAATTTCTTGCCCTTCCCCGATCAGTCTCTGCTGATCGGGGCGTCTGTGCAGAGTTCGAATTTTCTCATCATTTTTAATGGAAAAATGACATTGATCTCTATTTTTGTTAAAATTTTTTAACAAAAATATATCAATTCGCTGTTTTTTATAGAAACTATAACGCCTGATTAATTCCCAATTACTTGTCTGCTCAATCACTTTATGTTTAAAAAATAACCAAATAATTGTATCGCAATACAATAATCACCGTTGTTAATCAATAGAAATAAAATTTATAAAATTGATGTATAACAAATAGTTATTAAGTGAAATCTGGCAAATTTGATCTATTTACAGGAAAAAATAAAAGAAAGCACTTTTCCTTAAGACTTGCATAGTATGCTATGCCAATGATACTGATAATGATACCGGGCGTTTAAAAACCCCATAAAGAGACGCAATACAATTCATAACCCTTGTGATGAACTGTATCACTCACAACAAGGGCGCCTTTTATGAAGGAAGTTTGTCGTGACAAAAAAAACAACCGTCAGCCTGGGCTGGCAAATATTGCTGGCTTTGGTATTGGGTATTATTCTGGGAAGTTACCTGCACTATCATGCCGAAAATCGTGACTGGCTGGTGACCAGTTTACTGACACCAGCAGGTGATATTTTTATTCATTTGATCAAAATGATCGTCGTCCCTATTGTCATTTCTACGCTGGTGGTTGGGATAGCGGGCGTCGGCGATGCCAAACAGTTAGGGCGCATCGGTGCCAAAACGATTATCTATTTTGAAGTGATCACCACAGTGGCGATTATTCTCGGGATCACGCTGGCTAATCTCTTTCAGCCAGGAAGCGGTATCGATATGACGCAACTGGCGGTAGTCGATATTTCAAAATATCAAAGCACCACCGCAGAAGTGGCCAGTCATAGTCATGGTCTGGTAGGAACAATTCTGTCACTGGTGCCTACCAATATTGTCGCCTCGATGGCAAAAGGCGATATGCTGCCCATTATCTTTTTCTCGGTGCTGTTCGGCCTGGGGTTATCTTCATTACCCGCTACGCATCGTGAGCCGCTGGTTACTGTTTTCCGTTCCATTTCTGAAACCATGTTTAAAGTCACTCATATGGTGATGCGCTACGCGCCAATCGGCGTATTTGCATTAATCGCAACTACCGTAGCGACCTTTGGTTTTACCTCTTTGCTGCCGCTGGCTAAACTGGTGATACTGGTCTATTTCGCCATTTTACTGTTCGCGCTGGTGGTACTGGGGATCGTGGCACGGATAGGGGGGCTGAATATCTGGACACTAATCCGTATTCTGAAAGAAGAGTTGATCCTCGCCTACACCACCGCCAGTTCTGAAAGCGTCTTGCCACGTATTATTGAGAAGATGGAGGCTTACGGCGCACCGGCATCGATTACCAGCTTTGTCGTACCAACGGGTTACTCCTTTAATCTTGATGGTTCGACGCTATACCAGAGTATTGCGGCGATCTTTATCGCCCAGTTATATGGTATTGATCTGTCACTGTGGCAGGAAATTACGCTGGTACTGACCCTGATGGTGACGTCGAAAGGCATCGCCGGAGTCCCCGGCGTCTCTTTTGTGGTGCTGTTAGCAACACTAGGCAGTGTGGGTATTCCGCTGGAAGGTCTGGCATTTATTGCCGGTGTTGATCGTATCCTCGATATGGCGCGTACCGCGTTGAATGTTGTCGGTAATGCACTGGCGGCGCTGATTATCGCGCGCTGGGAACATAAGTTTGACCATAAAAAAGCGCTGGCTTATGAGCGTGAAGTGCTGGGCAAAGCGGACTAACGGAGGATAGTGTTTCAGGGTTATCCACTGCCAGTGATACGCTGGCAGTGGATAATGAGTTAATTATGGGTCAGAAAGCGAGCCAGTTGCTGCTGTAATAGCCGATTCTCACGATGGAGACGCGCATTTTCATCAAGTAGCGTCAGGGCGACAGCAATACCGGGCCAGTCCAGTTCCAGTTCCCGGCGCAGACGAACCGCACGTGTCACCACGATCACCGCGTGATCGTCAAATAACCAGATTTCACCCTGCGGTGGCGTCGGCTCAACGACCCCCAGACCAACGATCTCCTGCAAATCTTCTTCAGAAACGCCGGTATGTAAACAAAACTCCGGTATCGTTAATGTCACGGTCATGCTAGTCATTACGCTTTCCCCATTCTTTACGTGGCTCGAAACCCGACTCCACATCAGCTAGCTGTCGCCAGAGTTCGCTGGCTTTTTCATTGGGCTTAGGCGGCATCACAATCCGGATAACCGCATATAAATCACCGGTGGTGTTTTTATTTACCAGCCCTTTTCCTTTGATTCGTAGACGCTGCCCCGCCTGGCTCCCTGCCGGAATGGTCAGCCGAATACTCTCTTTCAGTGTTGGTACTGTCACCTTCGTACCCAATGCAGCTTCCCACGGTGCCAGTGGCAGGACAATTTCCAGATTATGACCCACAACATCAAATAACGGGTGAGGCGCGATATGGATAATCAGCCACAAGTCGCCATTCGGGCCACCATTTTCTCCCGGCGTACCCTGGCCTTTCAGACGAATACGCTGGCCATCCGTGACACCGGCCGGAATTTTCACATTCAGCGTTTTGGGTATTTCTTTCTCGACCATGCCGAAAGCGTTATACACCGGCAGGTTATAACTGATAGTACGGGTCTGGGTGGCGAGGGTTTCTTCGAGGAATACGCCCACTTCAATTTCCACATCATGGCCACGTACAGCACGCTGACGTCTGGTATGGTGTGCCTGCTGGCCAAACATTGATGAGAAGATATCGTCAAAATCCTGCTGATTATAACTGTGTTCATAGGATTGAGATTGCTGCTGATGGCCAAAGTGCGGATCGTTACGGTGAGCCCAGAGCTGGTCATATTCTGCACGTCGCTGGTCATCTTTTAATACTTCCCAGGCTTCAGCGATATCTTTAAATTGCGCTTCAGCATTGGCTTCAGTGCTGACATCGGGGTGATATTTACGCGCCAGACGACGATAAGCTGTCTTGATGGTTTTTAAATCGTCTGTCGGTTTGACCCCGAGAATGGCATAATAATCCTTTAATTGCATGATATTATCTCATTTTGGGTGTGAGGCGATGGTCGCTGTTTTCATTACTAATCTTAGGGCAAAATGACGATGTCTGTGGGAGGAATATCGCGAAAAATTGTGCTAATTGGCATTAACAGCATAATTTTACGTTGGATGCCAGCCAGTTATTAAACCCTTTGCACCCAACGATTACCGCCTCGTCCCACGGCTAATATCAGCCCAGCCCGCTATCCTGCGACGAAATGATAACACCGCTTAACCGGATACTGCCGTATGGAAAATCACGCGATCGGCTTTTTCCGTATACTGATTAAGCTTATCGAAATTCAGATATTGACCCGTCTGTTGTCCGGTGTTGCCTGCTGCAGAGATAACCGCATGATATTCTGCCAGTGTCGGCAATCTCCCCAGCAACGCAGCAACCGCTGCCAGTTCCGCCGAAGCCAGATAAACCCTGGCGTTAGTACCTAAACGATCAGGAAAATTACGGGTAGAGGTAGACACCACCGTTGCCCCATCAGCAACCCGAGCCTGATTCCCCATACACAACGAACAGCCGGGAATTTCAACCCGGGCACCACGCTGACCAAAGATACGATAATACCCTTCTTCAGTAAGTTGCGCCGCATCCATACGGGTGGGGGGTGCCAGCCAGAGCCTGACCGGTAGCGCACCCTGATGGTTATCCAGCAGTTTACCTGCAACACGGAAATGGCCGATATGGGTCATGCAGGAGCCGATAAAAACTTCATCAATCTTCGTGCCCTCGATCTCAGAGAGTGGACGGACGTCGTCGGGATCGTTGGGCGCACAGAGAAATGGCTCTTTGATCTCCGTCAGATCAATATCAATGACCGCAGCATATTGTGCATCCGCATCCGCTTGCAGCAATTGCGGATCTGCCAGCCATTTTTCCATCGCTGTGATCCGGCGCTCCAGGGCGTGGCGATCACCATACCCTTCTGCAATCATCCACTTCAGTAGTACCCGATTTGAGCTGAGATATTCCGTGATGGATGCCTGATTTAACCTGATTGTGCAGCCCGCCGCAGAGCGTTCAGCGGAAGCATCTGTCAGTTCAAACGCCTGTTCTACTTTCAGCTCAGGCAAGCCCTCAATTTCCAGGATACGGCCAGAAAAGATATTCTTTTTCCCCTTCTTTTCAACCGTCAGCAACCCCTGTCTGATGGCATAGAGCGGAATGGCGTGTACCAGGTCACGTAGCGTTATCCCAGGCTGCATCTGGCCTTTGAAGCGTACCAGTACCGATTCCGGCATATCCAGTGGCATGACGCCAGTCGCTGCCGCAAAGGCCACCAGGCCAGATCCTGCCGGGAAAGAGAGGCCGATCGGAAAGCGGGTGTGTGAATCTCCCCCGGTACCGAGGGTATCCGGCAACAGCATCCGGTTAAGCCAGGAGTGGATCACGCCATCGCCCGGACGCAGCGCAATACCACCACGATGCATAAAAAAATCAGGCAAGGTATGATGCGTGGTGACATCAACCGGCTTGGGATAAGCCGCGGTGTGGCAAAAGGATTGCATGACCAGATCAGCCGAAAAGCCGAGGCAAGCCAGGTCTTTCAGTTCATCACGGGTCATCGGGCCTGTCGTATCCTGTGAACCTACAGACGTCATTTTCGGTTCACAATACATGCCGGGACGGATACCGGCGACACCGCAGGCACGCCCTACTATTTTCTGCGCCAGTGTATAACCCTTGTCACTTTCCGCGACCGCGTTTGCCTGACGGAATACCTCACTGGCGGTGAGCCCCAAAGCGGTACGCGCTTTCGCGGTCAGCCCGCGACCGATAATCAGCGGAATACGCCCTCCGGCACGTACCTCATCGAGCAGCACATCGGTTTTCAATCTGAATGTTGCCAGTTGCGTATCGCTATCATGATCACGTATTTCGCCTTTATAGGGATAAATATCAATAACATCTCCCATGTTCAGCGCACTGACATCCACCTCGATCGGTAACGTGCCAGCATCCTCGAGGGTATTGAAGAAAATGGGCGCGATTTTGCCTCCCAGTACCACACCGCCACTGCGCTTATTCGGTACGCAGGCAATATCATTGCCCATAAACCACAATACAGAATTGGTGGCAGATTTACGCGACGATCCGGTTCCCACCACATCGCCGACATAAACCAGCGGGAAGCCTTTTTGCTTCAGTGCCTCAATTTGTCTGACTGGCCCGATCACCCCAGGCTCGTCCGGCTCAATACCTTCTCGGGCGTTTTTCAGCATCGCCAGCGCATGCAAAGGGATATCCGGGCGTGACCAGGCATCAGGGGCCGGTGAGAGATCATCGGTATTGGTTTCACCCGATACCTTAAAGATGGTCATGGTGATTTTTTCCGCCAGCGGGGGGCGACTCAGAAACCACTCCGCATCAGCCCAGGATTGCATAACCTGTCTGGCGTATTGATTACCTGCCTGCATTTTTGCTTCTACATCGCCAAAGTTATCAAACATCAGCAGTGTGTGGCAAAGTGCCTTTGCCGCAATCGGTGCCAGATGTCTGTCATCCAGCGCGGCAATCAGTGGCTGAATATTATAACCTCCCTGCATAGTACCCAATATTTCAATGGCTTTTTCCGGCGTGACCAGAGGTGAGACGACATCACTGCTGGCGATCGCCGCAAGGAAATGGGCCTTCACCTGAGCAGCCTCATCGACACCGGCGGGCACACGGTTGATTAATAAATCTAACAGGAGTGCTTCTTCGCCCACGGGCGGTTGTTTTAACAGCTCAACCAGCCCGGTCATCTGACTGGCATCCAGCGGCCTGGCCACAATCCCCATTGCGGCACGCTCAGCCATCTGCTGACGATATTGCTTCAACATTGTTGTCTTCTCCTTTTTTAATGATTAAAACAAGCGTTGAACACACTCCCGACCCGCACCTTCTTTATCATATTTTTTGCTGATAAAACCCATCATTAGTAACAGAATCAATTCATGCCAGTTACATAGTCATTCCGTCAACATGCATCGTGATTCTGTTGCAACATTTGTTTTTCAGAAAATAACTTGCTATCTTCACATCGGGTTATCAGACAGGATGATAACATTATCACTACAATTTAAATGGAAATAAAATAGATATTGCTCCCTATGTTGGCAAGCGTTTGTTAATTAAGATTTTTAAAATAATTAAAATCTTTAAATTTATCTGATTATGTGAATTACATCATACGGATGGGTATTCTTTTACCATACAGTATTCATGGTTATCAGCTTATTATTTTCAGAGGGAGTAATCATTGTGTTGCAATTCATCGTTGGTTTATTACAGGATGCTTCCATTCTGGTCAGTATCTTTACTATCGTCGGTAATATTGCATTAAAGAAAAGTTTTAACGATATCATTGTTTCCGCAGTAAAAACTTATTTAGGATTTACATTACTGTTTGCTGGCGCAAGCCTGATGATCTCACCCGCGCTGAAGAGCTTTTCAAAAATATTTGTCTCGGCATTCAGCATCAATGGCGTTATTCCGAGTAATGAAGTGGTGGTGGTTGAAGCAATGCAAAAGCTGGGGCATGTATATACCTCAGCAATTGCCATTGGGTTGATTGGCGCGATGTTATTAAATATTCTTCTGGCGCGCCTTACACCATTAAAATTTATTGTCCTCTCAGGCCACCATATCTTTTTCATGGTCAGCTGCCTGACGATTATTTGTATGCTACATCAATATTCAATTTACACCTCGGCCTTTATCGCGACAGTTATCACTGGGTGCTGGTGTGTGATTTCACCCGCAATGTTAATGAAATATTGTCGAGAGATAAAAAAATGTGATGAGCTACGAAAATCAGGTGATTTTTCTATCGGTCAGTTCGGCTCAATCAGCTATTTCCTGGCGGGCTTGCTGGGGAAAATGTTTGGTAATAAGAAAAATGATATTGAATCCATCTCTATTCCAAACAGCATTGGTTTCCTGAAAGATAAACAAGTTTCAACCTTTTTATTAATGCTGTTATTTTTTGTTATTTCTACCCTCATTGCTGGAACAGAAAATATTCAGGGAAGCGTCGCAAATCGTGGACATAATTTCAACATTGTCATTTATCTGTTCAAACAGGCGGGGATGTTCGCTGCCGGTGTCTACGTCCTGACACGTGGTGTAAGTATGTTTATTGAACAATTAATGCCCGCATTCAAAGGGATCAGCAATAAGATCGTCAAGAACTCTATTCCGGCGGTTGAGATTTTTTCCTTGTTTCCCTACTCCTCTAATGCGGTTTTTATCGGCTTTGTATGCTGTACGCTGAGCGGTTTTCTGACCATGATCGCCTTACCTTTCCTCGGGTATCCGGTCATCATTCCTAGTCTGTTGTTTACGTTTGCCAGCGGAGGGGGTTCGGCGATTATCGGTAATGCGACAGGCGGAATACGAGGCGCAATAATCGGCTCGGTTATCTGTGGCATTATTTCAACAGCCGGTTCTGCTTTGCTCTTTCAGCCGCTACAGGATGCCGGAGTGGATTCACCCACCGTGTATTCGACAACAGATTTTACCCTGTTAGGCAATACATTAAATGGTATCCTGTCATTATTCCGCTAAAACAACGTCCTCATCGCTAATATGAATACTGTCCATTCTGGACAGTATTCATCTATTTTGTCATGATTAAGAGCCTGGCCCAGCAGGCGTTATTGGCGCAGCCAGTTTGGACACGAACAGCGCGGAGAAACCGCAGCGTACAGGTAACGTGAGGATTTCGAGCACTGCCCAGGGCCAAAATGGCAAGTAAAATAGCCTGATGGGCCAGGTTCTAAATTCAGATGTTATCACCATGATACCTGTGATAAGCTGTCGAAGTCTTGTGCAATGGGTACTTGAGTCGTCACTATCTGTATTTCTCCTGATACTGCCAGATAAAAGCCTGTCCCGTCGGCATACCAGGCACCGACTGCGCGGAGAAACCGCAATGTGCGCAAGCAGATAAAGTACCTGGCTACGCCTGTCGAGTTCTGAAGCAATTCTGATAGATGAGAACATTAATCAATGATATGTAATATTGGTGGAGACAATCATTATGAATGACAAACACTATGCTGGTCACATGGACTAATACCACAAAGGCGCAAACTTTCTGTCAATACTGTATTGTTATTTACTCTCTTATTATCTGCTCAGAAGATAATGCGGTAAAAAAAGCAATCTACGAAAAAAAATATTATTTTGTTCATTCTCTTTTAACACGTGTGAATGGTACGGGTATTATTGCGCCTGTGGCAAATAATTCAGGCACTGTTTTCTCCATTTACATCCTCATCAGCAATCCAGTAAATAGCCTGCACATGGAAAAAAGGATTAAAAATGAAGAATCTAATTAATGCCATTGTAGTGGAAGATGATGCTAACATGTTGTTTTTCATTGAAAATTTTATTAAGCATAATCATTCATATCGCTTACTGGGCAATGCCAATACCATTCAGCAAGCGAAAGTGATCATTGCCGCATTAAAACCCGATTTGCTGTTTCTTGATAATTTTTTACCGGATGGTAAAGGTATCGATCTACTGAAATATTTACGAATATCTCATCCCTCAATCGATGTTATATTGATTACTGCCGCTAATGATATTGATACGATTAAAATAGCATTCCGTCACGGTGTTTTTGATTATCTGATCAAACCTTTCATGATCGATCGGCTCAATGAATCACTGACTAATTACCTGATTTACAGCCATCAATATAATCATCACCAGTGGCAGCAGCAGGATATTGATAAATTATTTCATGCTAATTTAAATCATTATCATGAAAATGGCTTATCCTACCCGAAAGGTATTGATAAATTAACCTTACTACAGGTTTGTGCTGCGTTTCATGGTCAGCAGACTGAACATAGTGCTGGAAGTCTGGGTAAATGTATAGGGATCAGTAAATCTACTGCCCGGCGGTATCTCGAATATTGTAAACAAATAAGAATGCTGGAGGCACATATTGTTTATGGCGCAGTCGGCAGGCCAGAAAGGATATACCGTTTAACGGGAAAAATGGATACCCATTAGATTCCCGGCACGCGGCTGTTTGTCAGGCAACAGCGTGCCACCAGCATTAATTAGTGACTCTCTGATACCTGCTTGCAGTTTTCCAGCCAGGCTGGCATATCAATTTTACCATTTTGCATATATTTTTGCTGATTCTGCCAGTGAGCCACAAGGAAGGGCTTCAGCGCAGTCAGCCGCTTATTCAGCGTCAGCATTTGATCAAATACACTGACTTCATGCTGCAGTCCTTCCTGGCCATACAGCGTGGCGGCATCAACCAGGCTGCTGGCATAGTAGCTGGTCAGTTGCTGGAGCCGGTCAGCACTCTCCCCCAGTTTTGCTTTGCGGCTGATGCAGTTCGCATCACTGGCCTCTTTATCCTTACACAGTGCAGCATAATTTTGCTGTAAAAAATCGAGGAAGCGGCCATCGTCCTGCAGTTTGGTACAGAGAAAAGAACCAAGATTGAGGCTGGCACGGATTGATTGTGCCCGTTCTTCCTGCTGGCTCTGGTTACTGGCGCGCAACTGATTTTCCAGATCTTTCAGTTTTTGCTTCAGTGCTTCATCCCCAACATCAGAAGCCAGATCACCCAGCGCTTTCACGGTGTTATTTTCCGTTTCATCGCCCTTTTGTGTCTCTTTCTGACTGTCATTTCCCAGCTGTTGCCAGCTCTTTTCCAGCTGTTTTGCCCTGTTTGCCGACGTAATCGTCGGCGCGACCAGCACTAAGCGTAAACCGGTTGTTTTACTGCTTGTCGGGGTCGCCTCATGATAGTAATTAATCTCTTCACGCGCCGCGCTACGGATCCCCGCCTGTTGCGACTGAAAATTACCACCACGAACCACAAATCCCCCGGCCTGGCCATGTAGCCGATTGAGTTTATTGAGATAAAAAGGGGTAAACATCATCTCGGAGACATTTCCTAGCATATCATACAGACCGAGCGGATTTGGCTTAAGCAGGCCAATAAGCTGTAGCTTGCCATTGGAAGATTGCGCGCCAGCAAACCATTCATAGTTGGTCATTTCATCCATAGGGTAATGGATATCGCGAAACTCCGCACTGTTCACTTTCAAGCCACCACGAGCGGCAAATTCCCATTCAGCTTCGGTCGGCAGGCGGACAAAACCAGGATTGCCATCCTCTTTTGGCAGCTTATCCAGCGCATGGGTACGTAACCACTGGTTATATTTATCTGTGGCATTGATCGCATCAAACCAGCTCATGCCGGTTGCTGGCGTACTGAGCTGACGCGATGGTGTGGGACACTCCCCAGCCATCAGTGCCTGATATTGCAGCGTGGTCAGCGCATATTTACCTATCAGATAGTAACGCCCTTTTCCTTTCTGCTGGCTGAAACTGCCTGCGATAAAAGCCGGGTAGCTGTGTTCAACAACCCCCCAGTCGCCACCGTCCTGGCCTAATTTAACCGGCAGATCATCCAGCGGATCTGAGGCGGGAATGACAACCTGACGAAAGGCCATCGCCCCTTCGCAAGGCATGGGCAGGATGATATCGTCATCCGCAGGTTTAGGATTCCAGGTTTTTACATCCCAGGATGCAGCCTGCACGGATGACAGGCCAGCCAGCAGGCTGACAATTAACCCGCAAGATAATAAAGAGGGAGTAATAGTCACAAATAATCTCCGTCAATCAACAAATTAACCCGCATGTCCACAGCGGGCTTACACTTCACGCAGGCTTTGCGCCGGTTCAATATTAATCGCCCGCCAGGCACCGATACCGGCGACCAGCAGTGCGATGATCAGTGTCAACACCATCGCCATCAGGCCATGTACAGGGGTCATTTTACATAGCATATGATCTGTCGCCTGACTGGTCGCCAGTGAATGATTAAAAATCTGACTGGCGAGAAGATAGAGGCTGTAACCCCCGATATAAGCCACCAGACTGAGCATAGCGCCCTGAAACAGCACATACCAGACAACCGACGAGCGGGTGAATCCCAGCAGGCGCAGCACCGCAATATGCTTACGTTTACGATCCACATTGGCAATAAATGACCCGGCCAGCGAGGCAATACACCCCACCAGTGCCGTGCCAGCAATAATGTTAAAGATCACCCCCAGCACCCGGTTGATACTTTTTACATTCTCAATATCGGCCAGTCGGCTGGCGGTTTCGATATGCCAGCTGCGTAAATCATTCTCCAGCGCCGCCACCTGATCGATATCGCTGGCATAGAGCCGGGCACGTGCGTAGCGCGGCGGTTTACCATCCGGACGATTCCCACTGGTGATACCAAGTTCAGGGCTGATATCACCATCCCGGAAATGTTCCAGCATCATCAGTAAGTCAGGCTGAGTAAAAATAGCGGCACGGTTAAAATAGATGGCAGGCAGTATTCCCTTTACTGTCAGCGATTTACGCCCCCATTCCTGACGATTTTTTAGCTGGCGGCTGACCCGCAAGGTGATTGTACTGCCTACTTTGACCGCCAGTTTACGCGCGGCCTCCTGGGTCAGGATCACCTCATCATGACGCGCGATAGTCAGCTTTTCCAGCAAGGGATCGCCTGCTGCGGTCGGGATAACTTCAACATTTTCAATAAAATGGCTGCTATCACTCTGTAAGTCAGCCAGCGTATTCAGGGAGCGGGTTTGACCGATCACAAATCCGACATCAGGCCGTTGGCGTAATTGCTCAATCCACTCAGCTGGATAGCTCCCGCTACTGAGCATACGGATCTCCAGGTTACGCGGATCGCGAGCCAGCGCCTCCTGCAACTGGCTGACGATCCCAAAGCGCAGACCGAACAGCAACAACAGCGGCGCAATGACCGCCACCAGCGAGGAGATGATACAAAACGAGATAATCCGATCATGCCAGAGATCCTGCAGCGCCAGCCGGGCTGGCAACAAAATAGGTTTACAGGACAAAATAAGTTCCCCCTGACGTGGACTCTGCGTGGTTAAAACGGGCAGTCAGGCACGGTAAATTAAAACGCTGTACCAGCGGCCAGTCATGACATACCACCAGCGCCATCATGCCCTCCTGTTTCACCAGATCGATAAACAGACTGAAGAGTTGCCGAGCGTTGTGAGGATCGAGGGCGGCGGTCGGCTCATCGGCCAGAACCAGACAAGGGTGATGAGCAACAGCACGGGCAAATGCCGTGCGTTGCCGTTCACCAAACGAGAGTTGTGCCGGATATCGCGTCAGCAAAGGCGCCAGTTTTAAGCGCTCAATCACTCTGTCGAGCCGTTGTTTATCCACGGCCATATTCAGCAACTGGCCAGGCAACTGGATGTTATCGCGCACGGTCAGATAGGGTAGCAAGCCCCCATTTTGCAGGACAAAACCCAACTGGCGCGCCCGAATAGCGGCCAGTTCTGCCTGTTGATTCGACCTGATCAGCGCGGCCACATCCTGTTGTTGCTGCGTGTCATCTAACAGGAAACGCTCCACCGTCGCCGGGCGTAGCAATAATCCTATCGCCTCCAGTAGTGTGCTTTTGCCACAGCCGCTTTCCCCGGTCACCGCAATCACCTGACCGGGCTGTAACTCCAGTTGCGGCAGCCAGACATGGTGAGCCTGTGGCCCGCTGCCACGGATAACGTGCAGCTGATTAATCTGTAACATCAGGGCATCATTTCCAGTGGTACCGGGTAAACCCGGTCACGGGCGTCACTGTCTTTCGCCAGTGGCACCCAACGGTCAACATCGGCATTATATTTCTGGTAGTAACGCAGCTTGGTTGACAGGGTACGGATAAATTTCTCCTGAGATAAACCATCCCAGCTCTTCCAGGTGTCCTCATCAAGATTAAGCACATCACTGCGGTAGGGCAGATCCGCAAGATATTCGCCTAATACGCCAAGATCACCGATTTTAGCCTGATCCTTCTGTTTCAGTTGATTGGGATCAGCGCCCATCGTCGCGGCGACGGCACGCAGTTGATCGAACATTTTCGTCGGTGAAATGATGCCTTCATTTGCCGCCTGCAGGATCTGACTGATCACATCGCTCAAATCACTTAACTGACCTTTGGTTAATAGCACGCGAACATCGGTCACCGGAATATTCTGTTTAATCAGATCACGATCGCTGATCCAGGCCTGAAAAACCTGTGGCGCTTGCGTATTATTTTGTTTCCCCAGATAAGCTAACTGCATCGCATGACCAATCAGTGCGGTATCCTGTAATAATTTCTGCTCGGAAGTCAGCTTTTTACCCTCGTCTTTGGCATAGATGGCACTGCCAATCGCACTTTCTCCCATATAGGCAGCTTTAACCTGGGCGGTAATCGCCGAGGCGAGGGTATCCACTTGCCGACCAAAAACGTTCAGATCGCCAGCATCCACCGCCTGATAAAGGCTGGATTGCGTGCTGTCAAAAACGGACAGATCACGGTACTGCTCTTCCGCTTTAGCATGATCATCTTTACCGGATGCTGTTTTCAGGTGCAGCGTATAGATAGCGATACCCCGGTTGCCAGCCTCCAGACGAAGTTGCTTCGCATCCAGCCCGGTAGACGACAGTTTATTGCTCCCTTCGATTGCGCCAGCATCGGTAATCAGCACGATGTAGCGGGCGCCAAAAGCGTTCCAGTCGATGGTGTCAATCGCTGACAGCACACCCGCATAGGCGTCTTCATCGTACAGCGAGCTGGAGACCTTCGCCTCTTTCAGCGCAGCGACCTGATGGAGAAAATCGGCGCCATCTTTCACTTTATTCGGATCGACATACGTTCTGGTGGTATATTCAAGCCCAGGCACCGCTTTGGTATTAGAGCGGAAAGAGATCAAACCAAACTTGACCTGGTTTTGCAGGTTCTCTTGTTTTATTTTGTCGTAGATTTTATTAACCGCTTGTTTGGTGCGTTCAATATAAGGTCCCATTGAGATCGTCGAATCGATAACAAAGACCACTGACGCTTTAAAACCCTTGAGCTGATTAACATCATCATTTTTTTTATCTTTATCCGGTTCCGCCACCTTGCTCACGGAGGCGACGTTAAGCAGACGGGTGTAGAAACCATTTTCCGTCATCACCTCCTCACCACTCAGAATCGGTAACAGATAAAACTGTTTTTGCAGATCAACAAAATATTCCGGCTCCTGCGCCACGACCCCTTCGACGAGTCCTTCACGTTTGAGTCTGGCACGCAGCGGGGCGACAATCGATACCGGATCAGCGGCTGCCAGGATCGTATCAAGGCTTTTTTTCTCTTTAAAAAACAGCAAGCGATCACGATTCGCCGGATTGGTGAAGGCCAGGGTTAACTGCATTTTCCAGTCAACGGTGCACGCCTGTGGCAACCAGCCGCTGATTTTACCGTAACTGTCCGGGCCGACCTGGAGCCAGCTTTTACCATTGGCATCGGCTTTTTGATAGACATACAACCGACTAAACGCAGGTTGTAGCTCTCCCTCTTCATCACCGGCATTTTTCGCCAGCTTGCAACCCGGAGTGGTTAACACCCGCTGATATAAAGTCTTTTTCCCTTCCTGAAGAAGCGGCTTATCGCCATCCGCCGCCAGCGCATAGCTGGCGCACAACAGACCGCATACAGACAGTGCCAGACAGCGCGATCTCTTCATCATTTACGTAACTCCTCAAGACGTTGTTTGGCCTTTTGATTTTCAGGATCGAATTGCAATACCGTTTCATACCAGTACGCCGCAGTGTCAGCGTCCGGCGCGTTAAAACAGTCGCTGGGCTGATGATCTTTAGGGTCATATTCACCGGCATAAGCGAGCGCCACCTGACTGTCTCCCCCCTGGGCACGGTTCGCATACAGACGTTGTGCCACACCACATTTTTTCGCCTTTTTCGCCTCGCTGATGATCGCCAGCAGTTTGTCACTGTCCATTTTTTGCTGGACACACAGCTGGACAAACTCCATTTCGCTGAGTTTATCGAGATTCGCAGAGGAGCATTCCGTCACCACTGGCTGCTCTGTCTCGGCTGCGGGGGGTGGGGTGTTGACCACAGGGGCGATGCTTTCTTTTGGATGATGTCCCCAAAACCACCATAACGCCCCCCCCACAAGCAACAGTAGCAGTAACAGCAGAAAAACAAGGATCAGGGGTTTACGTGATCGTGGCGCTGTTTGTTCCACCACCGGTTCTGCTTCGGCAA
Organism: Enterobacteriaceae bacterium ESL0689; assembly: GCA_029433525.1. Lineage (NCBI taxonomy): Bacteria > Pseudomonadati > Pseudomonadota > Gammaproteobacteria > Enterobacterales > Enterobacteriaceae > Enterobacteriaceae bacterium ESL0689. The sequence continues at coordinate 249,464 of JAQTIF010000001.1, forward strand.
CCGGCTCTGGGGTTTCGACGATTAACGGCGCAGGTTCTGTCACCATCGGCTCAACAGGTGGGACAGGCTCAGGCGGTAATACCGGTTCTGCCGCCACCGGCACCACCGGCTCAGATACCTTTAATTCACCGCTGCTACCATAGTCGTCAGTACAACCGATCGCATCGGATGACAGCAATTCATCACGCGCCAGTTGCACTGTGGTATTGCGTGTTTCTCCGCTCGGCAGCGCGACCTGAATCTGTACCTGGCTGGTATTCGCCAGTAACGGATCAAGCACCACAGCACCAATACGAAAACCGGTGCCTTTGTCCAGTGGATAACCACCGCTGATCTTAAACCAGTGCTGGGCGGTGCTCCAGCTACCGTCCGGCTGCAGATAGTTTTGTTCATTATTACCGAGGGTAAATGTCAGATCCGGCAGAATACTTTGATCGCCACGCAGGCGAATCATCAATTGTGCAGTTCCCGGTATTGCTGGCTGACAGGCAATGATTTTCGCTAGCATGACACGCTCTCTTGTTTCAGATGACTGATGATTTGACCCAGCTGGCGATTCTGTTCGAAGGAGATATCGCGCGTCGCACTGTGGCCCGCATTGTTAAGGATTTGGGTCATCAATGCCGAGACCCAGTCGCCAATGTAGGCGATCCCTGGGGTGGCGGCGACAGACGGCAACTGTGGCAAGCCATCGCTGGTCAGCGCCATTTTTTTGCTAAACACTTTTTCTTTATCACCGAGATAACTGGCGGGGATCTGTTCGGCTGGCAGGGTGAGATAACCAAACCAGGCAATAAAATCACTGATCGTCAGCTGTGCGCGCAGCACCTGACGAGCCATTAATTGTTCACGTCGGGTATTGATCTGCTGCTGACCTGCCAGCACCTGTCTCAGGGTGTTTTCCAGATCCTGACGGCTGGCAGCGGTAATCAACTCTTCACTCAGTAAATTCAGCGATTCAGCTGAAAGACCGGGGGGAGCCCAGTAGGCACCCTGTTGCGCCAGCTCGCGCAGATGGGCAATCCATGCGGTAAAGACCTGATGAGCAAATTCATCATCCAGGCTGCTGCCTGGTGGCAGTACCGTTGCCCCCATCGCAGAGGCGGTGTCGGTTTCCGCGCTGCGGGTGGCCTCTTGCGCGAAGGGGTTGGCACCAAACGGATTGGCCGCCAGTAACGGCTGCGCTGGGGCATCTTCTGTGGTAGGCGATGTCTGCTGCTGATCGCGAATACTGAGATAAATATTATCCAGTTCGTGCACCGGTAATGCCAGGCGGTAGATCAATTCACCAATATTATGGGTATTTTCCGACAGGCTCTGCCATAGCACTTTGGCGATCTCCTGTTTTCGGGCTTGCTGACCATCACCATCCCGTTCATACCAGCGACCCAGTTTCTGTTCGCCTATCTCTTCGCGATACTGGAGCAGCTGCGCATGCAGATGCTGCAATTTAAAATCGAGGTGCGCCACGCCCTGTAATGCTGTTGTCAGGCGCGATATGCCACCATCATTAAGCTTCAGCATCGCCTGCCATGCCATCTGCGGTTCCGCGACATGACAGCGCACATTTTTACCACTGATAAAAGTGGCCCCCATCTGGTCCAGTACCCCCTGATAGCGTTCCGCAAAGGCCACTTCATGGAGTTTTTCTTCACTACCGGCGACAGGTTCGAGGGTAAGGAATGGGTTATCCAGCCCCGGTTTACGCACCAGGAAGCAGTTATTAAACGGCTTGCCTGGCGTCCACTGTTGCAGCCAGTCGTACTGGCCAAAACGCTCCAGTAAGGTCATATGTAACATGCCTTCCCAGCCCTCTTTTAACTGCGCTTCGCTGAGTTTCAGGCTGTTATTGATCCGCATATCACACATGGTAATCGCCCAGAACAGTCCGGGTTGCCGCGCTTCACGCTGCTGGGCATTTTTACCCTGGGTTTTTTCTACCCAACGATTTAACACCGGGCCAACATCCGCCACATCACTCTGTTTCGCTGAACTGGCACAGACCACCAGGGCATCCATCTCCTGGTTATCGGTATAGCGTTCAAACAGATAGGCCACTTTGCCGCGCAACAGAAGTTGTGAGATAGGGTTGAGCCCCTCTCTGCCCGCCTCTTCCAGCGCGGTTATTTTCAGCCGACCACGATAGCCGGGAAAATCGAGTAAGTCCATCTGCGTCATGACGCTACCGTCACTCACTTCTGCCAGTGGAAAGATCAGTTCCGCCGTCAGCGCGGTCAGTTCCGCTTGTAACAGTGTGGTGCGTGCGAGTTGCTGATCTTCCTTCCAGTAGCCAATCTCAACCTGCCGATCCTCGCCGGAACCGAGGCGATTGATGCTGTCAACATTCATGATACTGCCGTGACTGTGATCGATCAGGGTGGGCAGCGGCGCAAAAACCAGACTGGCATGGTTGAGTTTTTCCAGTACCCGGGCAAGGGTACGGTAGGTTTCCGTTAAGGCAGGTTGCTCTCCCCAGAGCAGAGAGAATAACTCTGCCCGCTCGCCCGAGGTCAGGGCGGGGGCGATTTTTAATACCTGCGGCCAGTAAGCATGTTCCAGCTTTTCCACCGACTTTTTGAACGAGGCATTCAGGTAATCCCACAATGCCACCACATCTTCACGACTGACGCCATTATTTGCCGTGGGCTGAGTGGCGCGTTGCAGGAACGGCTGTAAGCAGGCGTCAATACGGCTCTGATCCAGTTGATAACTCAACTGCTCATGGTTGAAATCATTAAACCAGGTATTCGCCAGAATTTTTGCCAGATCAATTTCGCTAAACAGACGTAGCGGCACAGGATAGTCTGCGGGCGCGACAGGAGCCTGGGCGGTAAAACGGGTCACCAGTCCGGTGGCTTCTTTCCCGCCACCGACCGGGTTGACCTGTTGAATAAAATCGATCCGCTGGTCACCATACAGCGCCTCCAGCCCGCCGCTGCTGTCGGCGGCTAACGCTGAAATCAAGTAAGATTTACCCGCCTGCGAGATACCGAAGATCCCCACGGTCATCGGCGTACCTGCGACATCTGTCAGGGTCGTCGCCAGATTACGGGTTCGTAGCAGACTGAGATTGAGTTTATCCGCCTCATTTTCCAGTCGCCGGGAGCCTACCCTGACGGTATCCACCCAGCCAAGCGCCTGCTGACATCCTTCGGCGACAGCAGCCCAACCCTGAATGAGAGCTTGTTGTTGATTGGTCATTATTTTTTAACACTCCCGCTATCGAGCCAATGCTGACTGTTAATGAGCCCGGTATCAGGCAGGGTATTCAGTTCCAGTTCGACATCCCGCTTGTTAAATGATTTATCCGTATTGCTGCTGACCTCTGCCACTGCCAGGCGATCACTGATTAAGCCTAACTGCCGTGCGCGAATCCCTTTATCCACCATCAGCCTGACTTTAAGATAGGGTGAACCGTTATCTGTTGAGGTGGCACGGGAGAATTTTTCCCGTCCTTCTTCGCTAAAACGTAAGGTATATAAGGGCGCTGCTGACCAGCGTTCAGCATCTAACTGGCGATAACCCAGCCGCAGATCACCACGCATAATGATCTGATCGGTGTGTTTCTCTCCGCTTTCATCTTCAGTCACCGGCAGGATAATCTGGCCATTTTCCGAGCTGATATTGCGGTAGATCACGTCGGCATCACGGATCAGATTATCCATATCAATGATCCCGATATGGCGAATCGTCGAGTATGGACGCAACGCTGATGTGTGGAAATGAAAGTTAGGGATACTATGACTGGCACACAGCTGGAGCAGCATAGCCCCCACCGAGGCGGTGCTTTTCGGATCATCAACCTGACCATTCTTATGGAACGGATACCAGGTGCCGGTTTGATAACCATGCAATGCTAAGATCCGTCCGGCAGGTAAAGGCAGATTGCGGCGAATAATCGCCTGAATCCCCGGCAATTGTGACGGACGCCCGGTCAGCAACAGCAGATCACAATCGTAATAAGACAAGACTTCGCACAGGGCGGTCAGCGCCTTATCGATATTGAATTTTCCGCTACAGAGATCATGATGGATACGGCTGAGCGGTAAATTGAGCATTATTGACGCGAGGCTAAATGTTTGTTCGCCGCCCGCTTTGTGGACTTCACGACGAACAAACCCTTCGACCTCTTCACTGATACTTCCCGCCGGTAATAGTTCATCAATGTGTTGATTGATAACCAGATGCGTCTGCTGATCCTGCGGATCGAATTGCTCGTAACAACCCAAAATATAGAGCGCCAGTGGCACAAAGAGTTGTAAGTTAAGTTGCTGACGCAACACCGCTTCCGCCGCGCTGATATTTTGTGAACCACAGAGTTGCGACATCAGTGTCGCCACCGACACGACACCTGCTTCACGCAGCGCCTGTTCAAAAGCGGGCAGAACATAGCATTGAATGACATCCAGCAAAATATCATCGCCCGCCATCTTCAGGCTGTCACGGAAGCGCTGATGCGGGATGATATGTACATTCGTCCCCCCGCCAGCGACCCCATTACTGTCGAGGCAATAATCAGAAATCACCAGATCTGTGGTACCGCCACCAATATCGATCGACGCAATCGTCAGTGTTTGCCGTTGCTGGCGATCCGGTCGCCCCAGAGTGTTGAAAAAAACCTCCGGATGACCGGCAAAATTCTGGTTGATCTCGGTATATAAATAGACGAGCTGGGCACAGGACGCTTCATCCCACTCAACACGGATCTCAGGGAGAGGAATTTTGAGCGTCGTCTCCGTCTGGCCGTCCTGTTGATCCTGATAGGGATCATTCTCACCACTATGCCAGCGTAAGGCTTTCCAGATCAATCCTACCGCCTGGTGCATTCTTTCATTGAGAATACAGCGTTCTGCCATCGGCAAACCTGGCGGTACGGTCAGAATGATATGCCGTAATTGCCGTGGTATTCCGGCATGACCCTGACGAATTCGTTGCTCGGGACTGTTTATCTGGCTGATGGCATGGGTTAACACTTCCGCGAGCATAAAGGTCATCAGTGAGCTACGTGAATAGCGGGGAGTGAATACCGGAATACGATCCATCTCGTCTTCAATGGTATGCAGCGCCTCGCCCCTTTCGTCAATTAAGCTGGCAAAAGGTGCCGCTGTCGCTAACGGGTTGCTGTCCTGAACATAGCTGCCATTAAAACGCCAGCCCTGACCATAAAACTTCTCATCCCATAAATAGCGTTTCGGACTGGAGAGACCGGTAGAGCCTTCACTGCCACGTCGATGAGCGGCTAAGCGGCTGGCTTCGCGACCGATACGGGCGATCGTCGGCCACTGGAAAGCATCGTGACGGCCACTGCGCACGGAACAGTGATCTTTACCAAAAAAAGCTTGCGAAAACTCGATCCGGCTTTCAAACGGATCGGTGTAAACCTGTTCCGGCGCACTCAGATCACGCAGTTTCAGCACATAATTATGCTGCAATCCTGGCCCCGCAGACTGGCCATGATCCTCAATCAGAATACCGCAGGTGCGCGAATTGCCAACATCAAGAATCAAATCAACAGCGATCGGTTTAATCGCATTCACTTCCCGGTTCGCGATCATCCTGAATTGGGGGAGATCAATCATCGGCCGGCTCTGGGCCTGGAGTCCCTCAACCGGCACAGCCATTAATGACAACAGGTTGAGATAATGTGCCTGGGGAAAGTGTTGTTCGAGCTGTTGTTCGCGTTCATCAATGTCCAGCCCCTTGTTCGCCTCTTTAAATACTTCCACCAGCCAGTCTGTTATCCACTCCTGACTCAGATACCAGTTGAGTGCATAGGTCGCCGTTGCCACGGCAAATATCGCCCCCGCATTAACATCTTCCTGGTTGGGGCCAAGATCGGCGGTGTCATGCTGTTTGGCCATGACACGGGTATCAATGGCCAGCGTCATACGGTAACTATGGCCGTCGATATCAGGCTGAGCCAGCTTAATCAGACGAAAACGCGCCCAGTTCAGCGGCCCTTCCTGATAACTGTGTGGTGGAATAAAGCGGAACAGCGGTAAAGGCAGCCAGACGCCATCCAGTAACTTCAGGCTCTGCTCCAGCGGCACATCATACAGGCTTTTCGCCTTTTCAATTTTGTCAGCTTCAGGCTGATAAAAATAGTAATCACGCTGTTCGTTATAAATAAGGCGCGTCAGCATCCCATTGGCTAATTTGATAAATTCGCCCGCAGGCTGCCGCCCGGGTGTAAAACCAAAATCCATAAACTGGATCCCGGTATCAGCCACTAGCGTGACTTGACGATCATAAGAGACTATCTCAGGTAACATAGTGTCATTCGTTCCTGGTTTCAGAAGTAGGTTGCAACATCTGGATAGGGAAAGTCGTGTCCCCACCACTATTACCGACGCAATCCGTTTGATTCGCCGTAGGCGACTGGCACTTAATCACTGGTATAATGAAACTCGAACCATCGCTACAGGTCATTTTCTCAGCATTGGTAATGTTCAGCGCCCCTTGCTTAATATTGCCATTCGCTGACCCCGAACAGGTCACCCCATTCGATTGACGCAGACTGACCGAGCCCTGACCCTGTTTAAAGTCATACTGAAGTTGTAACGGATGTCCGGTCAGCTTATCCTGAATACCACCATTGATCTGCCATTGACCATTCAGAAACGTTGCCGGGCCCTCAGGCATTGTGGCAGGCAGCGTCAACGGTTTTCCCCGGGGTGCGGTCACGGTGGGGTGAGTGACAGGATTTAAGCGCGGATCTCTTACCCCGGTGGTAGTGGTGGCCGGTTCCAGCCGCGGATCCCTTAGCTCGGTAGTGGTCGTAGTGGCCGGATCCAGCGCCGGATCTCTTAGCCCGGTGGTGGTTGTGTCCGTCGGGTCAGTCACCAGGCGATGCGTATCATCACCGATAAGGGGTTTATTAGTCAGCGAAGGGATTTCATGCTCTGTTGTCCGGGGATCGGTTAACTGATGATCAATCAACCGTTCTGAATCGTCCCGTGGCTCGACAACAACGGGCGCCGTGACCGTTGGATCAGGCTTGACCTCGCTGACCATCGGTGGTGCAGTTATCGTCTCAGGCTCAGCATGCTCAGATGGCTGCGGCAACACCTGTGTCGAGGGGGGGCTATCGTCATGGGTTGTCGGCAATGCCGCGGGGGCACAGCGACGTAATAACAGCAGCAATAGCGCCAGTAATAACAGGGCCAGCAGCAGCCATAGTAACCAGCGCCAGCGCCGGGGTTGTGTCGCGACAACTGGGTCTGGTTCCGGTTCTGCTTCGACCTGGGGAGGAGGCTCGGTCAGTGCAGGGGTGCTCTCTGCGACCACAGAAGAGGATTCCAGCCAGTGCATCGGATTACGCGGCTGATCGGTGGCATGAATAAATCCCCAGAAAGTGATCACCAGCACACCATCGACCAGATAAACAAAATCATAATCCGGAAAATAGACGACCAGCTTTAATAACCGGGCAAAAACCTGACGATCACCGCCCGCATCATTTTGCCGGCTGCTCATCTGCTCACTTAATGCCTGTACCGCAGTCTGAAATTCACTGAACTGCTGTCGGGCAGAAGCCTGTTCACTTTCACTGGCTTTATTCCACGGGATCACATCACCCGGAAAACTGCTGTACCAGTCCGTGCGATCACCCCCCTGATCATTTTGCGGCACCGCCAGATGGCGCGCCAGATCGTGTCCGGCATCAAGACGATGGATGGCTTCCCGTAGCTGAAAAGCCATTTTGAACACCGGATATCCGGTTTCACCGAGCGCCTTAAATGAAGAGTTATGCCCGGTACGCAATAAAGGCCCCTGAACTGAATTTCGCATGGTCTCAACCCTGTGATGTTTCCCTTATATTTCTTTATTTCAACTGAGTGATTAATCTTTTTCCGCTGCGACCCACGGCAGACCATAACCGTAATAATCAGACATCGATCTTCGGTCCGGGAAAGTACGCCCAAGTCGCTGTACCACAAGACTGCCATTGACATTTTTTAATTTCGCGATCGCGGCACTGATGCTGTCTTTACTATTCCCCACCAGCGTAGTGGTGATCGGTTTTTCTCCGGGAATATAGATAGTGACTGTCGCACCAGTTCCTTTCCAGCTTTCTGATCCTGAATAAACCAGGCTGTGAACCATGATCTCGTCAATTTCCTGCCAGTGACTGCCATTAACATACAGCCACTCGCCAGTTCTATTCGTCCCATCACGCAAGTCTTGTGGCAAAACAACATAAGGGGGGCTGTAATAGTCTCCCCAGCCGCTTAATGCATCAATCTCGGTAGTTTTCCCGTTTTTAAGCCGTACAATGGCACCAACATCCAGATCAACCCCCTCTTTTTTCTTTCCTTGCTTCCACTTCAGATTAACCTTGATGAAATCAAAATTGTCACGTTTGGCAATTTTCACCTCAGGGTTATCTTTAGTTAGCTCAATATAGGGCTTAGGTTTGGGTTCCGGTTTTGGCTCCGGTTTAGGTGCTGGCTCTGCGACCGGCTCCGGAGGTGCGACTGGCGCTACCACTTCCGGTTCAGGAGGCTCCACCGGCTTTGTGACCTCCGGTACTGGCGGTATGACGCCCGCCTCATCCAGCGGTAACGTTTCGGGGACATCGATTTTCGGCAATGCAGGAATAACTGGCATATCGATGTTAGGTTCTGATGGCCCGGCCGCTACAGGTGTGTTGTGACGCAGGTAATACAGCCATCCCGCCAGCGCCAGCAATAACAACAGTAACAATAATAACAACAGCGCAAGCCACCGTTTCCAGCGGGAAGTCGGCGCAACCGCTGGGGTAGCGGCCATCGCGGTTTCAGGGGCAATAGCCGGGGTGACAGGTTCAGTTGTCGGCTTAACCGGTCTGACAAAAGGCGTCTCTTCCGATAAAGGGCTCCAGTTAATCAGTACTGGCTCACCCGCTACATCAAAACAATCCAGTCCCTGCGAGTGATTGAGCAATGTACGTAAGGCGGCGGCTGATTTATCCTCACCGATACCATCCAGCTTATCGATAAGATCAGCAATGACGGTCTGATACTGCTGGCGTTTATTTTGTAAGGCAGCCTGTTCCTCCTGGCTTAACTCCGCCAGCGATCTCGCCAGCCCCTGGCGCGCTGTCCACCATTCCAGCTCCCCTGCGCTACTACGACGAACCGTCGCATAAAGAAATGCTAGCGGTGGTGGCAGATAGCGCTGGATGATAGCCAGCGTCCCCTGATATGTTGCCAGTGTGGCTTCATCAATATGTGCGGCACGACTTAAACGTTGCATAGAATCAGTATTATTTTTTTAACGCGATATATGGCGCATTATGTTGCTGATTATCGTGACCAGCGGGATCAGCAACCCATGATGTTCAACTTCACCATTAACAACATGAACGGTTGTTAATGAAGCATATTGGCTTGCTCCAGAGTATCAATTCTCTTTTTCGCCTCAGCAATTTTCTTCTCAATCGCTTCGATTTCATCACTACCACTGGCATATTGAGATTGCTGTTGCAGCTCCTGGAGTTTCGCGATCTCTGCCTGGCTGGCCTTGCTTTGTCGTTTTTGTGTCTGCAGACGTTTTAGCGTCTGATTTAAATCGGAGCGAACCTCTGCCAGCCTGGCTTGCTCATCGGCGAGTTTTTGACTGGACTCCTGCTCTCTGATCCGTAAATCTGCCAGCCTTTGTTTCTCATTCTGATTATCACGCTGGCTTTGTCTGACTTGCCGTTCCTGGTCAGTAATTTTTTCTCTATACCCCCCGGAGGAAACACAACCTAATTTGGTCAGAAAACCTGGATCTTGTGCGTGTAAGTCGCAATCCTGTGAAGTGTTCATACAGCCCGTCAGTAACAGGGCGGTGAAAAGCGCGTATTTTTTCATCATCATGAACCGTAATAAAAAGATATCCGATATCAAAACAACGATATACCCTGAACAGTAATATCGCCGGGAAATAACAGCTTCCCCTCTTCGACCCGAAGCGACTAAGCCGAAGAGGAGAATGCGATTAATACAAATAATGATGGCGATAACCCGAATCTGATAGTGCCATCAACTTGCTGTTTTAGCCAAGAGACAGCGCCTTACGCTGAGCAAATAAGCCATTTGCCTCATTTTCCAGAGCCGCAATCTGACTGTTGAGATCATTATATTGCTGATTCATGGAGGCCAGTTTCTCTTTTTCTGCTTTTGTTGTTGTGCGCTGATTTTTTAACGCATTTTTAAAGCCAGCATCCTGTTCCTTCATCATACTGATTTTATCTTTCATGACTTTAATGTTGGCATCAATCTTCGCCAGTTCTTTTCGGGCGCTGGCAGTATTAAAGCCCGCCTTATCTTTTTGCTGGCTGATTCGACTCAGCGTTGCCCGGTTATCCCTGATCACCTGATTCATGACCGAAGCGGTTTTTTTGACGGCGGCAGTTTCTTCTCTGATCCCTCTTTCCATACCATTCAGGCGGTCTGAAGTCGTCGCATAATTTTTCTGTACGCTATCCAGATAGTAGTTTGTCGCCATCCCTGTCGCACACCCGGCCGCACCGCCCACTACCGCACCCGTAACCACATCGCTGCTATCATCTCCTGCCAGTGCTCCGACTAAAGCCCCCACTCCCGCGCCTAGCAATGCACCAACACCACAACCTTCGGCACCCGATGAACTGAAGAACTTTGCCTGCTCTCCGCTTGTCAGTCGGGTATCAGCTTTATTCAGCAATGAGCTTCCGGTATCGACACACCCACTGAGAAACAGCGTTGCACTGATAAGAACACATAATATATTTCTGCGATGAATAATCATCATGGCCTGTCCTTAACTAATTTATAACTAAACGATTTAAACGCCTGGTGCAGCCAGTTTGCGCGGAGAAACCGCTGCGCACAGGTAATGCGTAAAGATTTCGGGCACCGCCCAGAGCCAGAATGGCAAGAGAGATAGCCTAATGGGCCAGACGCTAAGTTTTACTCGTTATCGATATACTACAGATAATCTCACTTACAACATAAAAATTAACATTAACCGAAATCCACACTACTAAGACAAATTCATCAGCAATAATGTTCCTCTCCTGAGGAAATATTCTGAATAACAGAAAAAGGATGTCCCTTATCTGCACCGGATATCATTGATCAAAATAATTTACAAATAGTAAATATATTCATAACGCACTGTTAAAATAAGATTGCCCACACCCAGATAAATCGCGGAATAGCTGATATAAACCGAAGTAGACATCGCATCGTATTTATTTAACATTGCTATTAATAGCAGACTTTTCCTTAATTAAATTTTTTAATTAGTGCAATTAATATTAATTAAATATTAAAGCATCCAGGATATGTCACCTGCCACAGAATATTTTACCCAAAAAAGGCACGTACTTTCATCTTTTTTATGCTGAAAAATAGCATTTCAGTGAAAAAAACATACCTGAATGTCACTATATTTCACAATAATGAAAAAAATATGAAACATCTGTCACCCTCGAAAATGCCGCTTTGCGGCAACAGCAGGTATCAGATAACCCACGTGGCTTCCGCATTAATAGTCCTGGCGCTAAGACAGATCGCCCTCGTCTTCAGCCGTTGTTTTATCCAGTAGCCGCGCACCGGTTCCTTGATGACCGAGCTTATCACCCGGATTGCGCAACGGACAATCCCCTCGGGATAAGCAGCCACAGCCAATACAATTATCCAGTTGATCACGCAGCGCGATTAACGTATCAATTCGCTGATCCAGCGCTTTCCGCCACTGTGAAGAGAGCTGTTGCCACTCTTGCGTATTAAGTGTCGCACCTTGTGGTAACACCGCCAGTGCCTGACCAATCGTTGCCAGCGGGATCCCGATACGCTGAGCAATCTTAATAATCGCGACAGTCCGCAAAACGTCGCGTTGATAGCGTCGCTGGTTACCTGCATTGCGCTGACTATGAATCAGTCCTTTACTTTCATAAAAATGTAACGTGGAGACAGCAACCCCGGTCCGTTTTGCGACTTCGCCTGGCGTCAATAACATTTTGATCTGTGGCAGTTGTTTTTCCATAAAGCGCTTTACCTCAAGTTAACTTGAGGAATTATACTGGCAAAAGCATAAAATGATGAAGCAAGGGAGGCCGCTTTATGTCCCATCACGATATTATCCAGGCGCTGACTGAATGGATTGATGAACATATTGATCAACCACTGAGTATTGATATTGTTGCCAGAAAATCAGGGTACTCAAAATGGTATCTGCAACGTATCTTCCGCCAGGTTATGCACCAGACAATCGGTCATTATATTCGTCAGCGTCGCCTGTCGCTGGCTGCAGAAGCACTCAGAGAGACGCAACGCCCTATTTTTGATATCGCGATGGATCTTGGTTATGTCTCACAGCAAACATTTTCACGTGTCTTTCGCCGAAAGTTTGATCGCACACCCAGTGATTATCGTCAACATATCTCTTCCTGACGACTTGCCAGTAACAAGAGAGGCGCTGTAAGCGACTGGCCCACCAGGCGTTGCTGGCATAGTCAGTCTGGACACGACAGCGCTAATAACGCCTGGTGGGATGGCATCTGAATATCAGCTCATTCACAGCAACCGTGCTTCCGGCACAGCCGCCTGCTCACAGGCAATCGTCAATCCCCTCCCGATGTAAAACTGATCGCAAAATAAGCCTGAAAATAATTAATCTCATAATAATATCATCGTGATTATTATAAACCTGTGACAGAATCGCAGACTCAGACTATCAAAACTCGCCATTCACACTTATTGATACGTTGATCACCCAGCGCGGAGCTTTCCGCACACGCATCCTTCTGCAGCGCCAGCCAGTGCCACAGCTTTTCCAGTACCGGCCGCGCATAACGCTGTCGCCACTGCCGGATTTTTTCCACCGGCCGGTGCCGGATCTTCCTTTCAAGCCGGTACAACCCGGCGATCTGCCTGATCGCTGTTGCCGCACGCGGATCCCTGTTCGCTTTATAAATATCAGCGAAGTTTCTCCGGGCATGCGCCCAGCATCCGGTCAGCGTTATCCCTTTGTTTTGTCCGGCCAGGGTTTCATACGCCGGATAGCCGTCAACGACCAGACTTCCGGCCCGGCCTTTCAGGTAGTGTGCCGCATATCTGCTGCTCCGCCCGGGCTGACAGTCGAAGCAGACGACCGGCAGGCTGCTTTTTTCGCCGCTGACGTAAGCCCACAGATAGCCGGAGTGCGTTTTGCCGTCTTTTTTCGTGTCCAGAATCTGCAGCGGTGTTTCATCGGCATGAAGCACATCACAGTTCAGCAGTTTCTGGTGCAGTAACTCTGCCAGTGGTGTCAGCGCCGCGCCCGCACGGCCGACTGTATCGGCCATCGTACTGACAGGAAGCTGAATATCAGAGCGGGCGAACACTGACTGCTGACGATGCAGCGGCATATGATCACAGTATTTACTTATCACCAGATGAGCGATGAGCGACGGCTCGGCTATTCCCTTCGGGGCAATATGGGCAGGCATATCGCCACTGACCACCCGCTGGCAGCAGGTGCAGCCATACTGCGGTCGGACATAACGGTTAACCACGATGCGTGCCGGAATATATTCCAGCTTTTCACTCACTTCATCGCGGATGTGACGCAGGGCACCCTGGCAGTCGGGGCAGCGTTCAGCTGAGGCGGGTTCGATGATTTTTGTTACCCGCGGAAGATGCGCCGGCAGCGGTTTTCTTGCCGGGCGTTCCGGGACAGCTTTTTCTTCGGGGGGAAGCAGGTTGTCGGGCTGCGCTTCCACAGCCGCGATATCCGCATCCAGCTCCTCTTCGAACAGGGAACGCTGCATACCTGCCAGCGTTTCTCCTTTTTTACCGAAGCGCTGCTGGCGGGCCAGTTTCAGCATTTCCTCCAGCAGCAGAATGCGCTGACGGAGTTTCTCTTTTTCAGACACCATTTTTTGCACCATGGCCAGAGCCAGAGTGCGGAGATATCCATGCGGGTGATTATACCACACCCTGCATGGATAATAATGATTACTCATGCAGTTATACTGTTTTTTCATGCCTGTTCAGCGGTATCCCGGAAGACCCATTTTGCGAGGTCATAACCTTTCACCTGCTGCCAGTCAATGCCGCTGACAAGCCAGGTAAACTCATCGGGCGTCAGATGCCAGACGACATCATTCTGCCGTGGCCAGCGAAAATGGCCCCTGTGCAGACGGCAAACGCACAGCCAGACGCCATGCTTATCCCAGCGCAGAACCCTGATGCGCGAGCGGGATTTGTTGGTGAAAACGAACGCGGCACCTTCGTGCCACGATGAGTGGAGTTCATCCTGAACATACTGTGTCAGGGAATCTATTCCGCGCCGCATATCAACGGGCTTCATGGCGAGAAAAACATTTTCAGGCATCAGCATATTTTAGCGCCCTGAAGACATCGGTTAATTGTGAAGGAAGACAGCGCAGCTGAATTCCGCCATGCAGAAAGAATGTCACGGTTCCAGCCACAGGGGATGATGAGCCGGAGAGATGAACAGGCAGTACAGCGGGAGCCCTGGCAGGTTGTTCAGCCCGGGCGACATCCCGGGGTCAGTCACGAAAGGAAGCAAAGGAAATGTCGTTAAGCTCGCAGTATTGTCTGCGGGTAAGACCGCTGGCGCGCCAGTCAGCGACATGTTGCTTTTTTTGTTCAATGCACCATTTTCTTTTCATTGGTAAACGCCTCTCGTCAGTTAAAGGAGAGGCTGATAGTACCTGATGAAATAATTAAGAAAATATGAGTTTACCGGATGGTTACGTTACTACGATCCGGAATGCGGACGTTTTATCAGCCAGGACCCGATAGGCCTGGCCGGTGGACTGAACCCGTATCAGTATGCGCCGGAACCGGTGACGTAGATTGATCCGTGGGGGCTGGTCGGGAATGAGATACTTTTTGATAGTGGTTTTTGGAAAGCTGTTGGTGCTTCTTCAGTTAAAACTAAAACGAGTGCCCTCAGTGTCAGGATAGTTGTCACCCCCTCTTAAAAATCAGTCCGAGGGCATGGAGTGACAAATGAAACGTATTTCCCCTGAACGTAAAGCAGCGATACTGGCTAAATGACGCTCTCCTTACAACATGGCGGTTTCCGCCGTTGTACAAATGACAGGAATATCAGAAGCTATCTTTTATAATTGGCGCAATCAGGGAAATCTGGTGCCCAGTGCAGACCAAAATAGTGAACAGTAGCCTGCGGAAGCCCGCTTCGCCATAAGCGATATCTCTACCCCCATTTCCCATTGTGACAGAGATTGTCAGCGCGCTGTATCAGCGAGCCATTCAAACTGAAAGATCTTCCAGCATAGTCATATAGCTGATGAATACGATCGTTATAATCGTACCATCAGCGAAAATATCACAGGCTTTGAATGACGATAAGACCGACGGTTCCCCGCCCTGAAGGGCGGGGTTTTACAGTGGCCGGGATAAAAACTATCGCACGCTATCTGTCGCCAGTGTTCCAGACGATTTCAGCGCAATATCAGAACGGAATATCGTCGTCAAAATCCATCGGCGGCTCGTTAGATGGCGCTGCCGGTGCAGGCTGTTGTGGACGCGCAGGTGCGCTGCCACTGAACTGATTGCCCCCCTGTGGCGGCTGAGACTGACCCCAACCCCCTTGCTGTGGGCCGCCCGCTGCGGGAGCGGTACCTCCCCCCTGACGACTTCCCAGCATCTGCATAGTGCCACCCACATTCACCACAACTTCGGTGGTGTATTTGTCTGCACCCGACTGATCTGTCCATTTACGGGTACGTAACTGGCCTTCAATATAGACCTGTGACCCTTTGTGTAAGTATTCTCCTGCAATTTCAGCTAACTTACCGAACAGCACGACACGGTGCCATTCCGTCTGTTCTTTCATTTCACCCGTCTGCTTATCGCGCCAGGATTCGGAGGTTGCCAGAGTAAAGTTAGTGACAGCACCGCCACTCGGCATATAGCGTACTTCTGGCTCCTGGCCCAGATTCCCGATGAGAATCACCTTGTTTACGCCTCTGCTGGCCATTGTTCGAATCTCCTGAGTAAAATTTTTTATCAATATAAGCTGATAAGTGTAACATCGGAAAGCGCTATTTTGGCAATCGCAACAGAGATTCAGCAAAAGATCGTAACAAGGGAACATTTTGCATCACTGTTATCGATGGCGATTCCAGTACTGTATATTAAAACAGGTTTGATTGTGCCATAATTAACCACTGTTGCCGTGTGTTGTGCTGTGTCTTTTAGGGTCTGAAATATAACGGATGCAGTCAAATCAGGCAGTTCGCGTACCTACCGGGAAAGGTAAATGGATAAGATCGAAATTCGGGGCGCCCGTACCCATAATCTCAAAAATATCAACCTCGACATTCCGCGTGATAAACTTATTGTCGTCACCGGGCTGTCAGGATCGGGTAAATCCTCACTGGCTTTCGACACACTCTATGCCGAAGGACAGCGCCGTTATGTTGAGTCGCTCTCCGCTTATGCACGCCAGTTTCTGTCGCTGATGGAGAAACCCGATGTTGATCATATCGAAGGGTTATCGCCCGCCATTTCTATCGAACAGAAATCAACATCCCATAATCCACGCTCAACCGTAGGTACCATCACTGAAATTCATGACTACCTGCGTCTGCTTTATGCGCGCGTGGGTGAGCCACGTTGTCCGGACCATGATATTCCGCTGGCGGCACAAACGGTCAGCCAAATGGTGGATAACGTGCTGTCCCAGCCAGAGGGTGAGCGTTTAATGCTGCTGGCACCGGTGATTAAAGCGCGTAAAGGCGAACACAGTAAAATACTGGAAAATCTCGCCAGCCAGGGCTATATCCGCGCACGAATCGATGGCGAAGTCTGCGATCTTTCCGATCCGCCGAAGCTGGAATTGCAGAAGAAACACACCATTGAAGTCGTTATCGATCGCTTCAAGGTACGCGCTGACCTTAAACAACGACTGGCAGAGTCCTTTGAAACTGCCCTCGAACTCTCTGGGGGCAGTGCGATTATTGCCAGGATGGATGACGCGAACGTAGAAGAGATGCTCTTCTCTGCCAATTTTGCCTGCCCGATATGCGGCTACAGCATGCGTGAGCTGGAGCCACGTCTGTTTTCATTTAATAATCCGGCTGGCGCTTGCCCGGCCTGTGATGGCCTCGGCGTCCAGCAATATTTCGATCCTGATCGGATCATCCAGAATGGCGAGCTGTCACTGACAGGCGGCGCGATCCGTGGCTGGGATCGACGTAATTTCTACTATTTTCAGATGCTGAAGTCACTGGCTGAGCACTATCAGTTTGATGTCGAAGCGCCATGGGGCACCCTGCCTGGCAGCATACAAAACATTGTGCTGTATGGGTCAGGAAAAGAAAGTATTGAATTTAAATATATCAATGATCGTGGTGATACTTCTGTGCGCCGACATCCGTTTGAAGGTGTGTTGCACAATATGGAGCGTCGCTACAAAGAAACAGAGTCCAGCGCAGTACGTGAAGAGCTGGCGAAGTTTATCAGTACCCGCCCTTGTACAAGCTGTGACGGCACACGCCTGCGCCGCGAGGCGCGTCATGTGTTTGTCGCGGATACACCTCTGCCCGCCATTTCGGACATGAGCATTGGTCACGCCATGGCGTTCTTCAATAATCTGAAACTCTCTGGTCAGCGAGCAAAAATTGCCGAAAAAGTGCTCAAAGAGATAGGTGATCGCCTGAAATTTCTGGTGAATGTCGGACTGAATTATCTGACACTCTCCCGTTCAGCGGAAACCCTTTCCGGCGGCGAAGCACAGCGTATTCGTCTGGCCAGCCAGATTGGTGCCGGACTGGTGGGTGTGATGTATGTGCTTGACGAACCCTCCATCGGTCTGCACCAACGGGATAATGAACGTCTGCTGGAAACGCTTATCCATCTGCGTGATCTGGGAAATACCGTGATTGTCGTCGAGCATGACGAAGACGCCATTCGCGCTGCCGACCATATCATCGATATTGGCCCAGGAGCCGGTGTACACGGCGGTGAGGTGGTGGCTGCCGGAACGCTAAAAGAGATTATGGCAGTACCACAGTCTCTGACCGGCCAGTACATGAGCGGAACACGTAAAATTGCGCTGCCTGAACAGCGCGTACCGGCTGATCCGGCAAAAGTCCTGAAGCTGACAGGCGCGCGTGGTAATAATCTGAAGAATGTGACCCTCACCCTGCCGGTAGGGTTGTTTACCTGTATTACCGGCGTCTCTGGCTCAGGTAAGTCGACGTTAATTAACGATACGTTATATCCCATCGCGCAGCGTCAGCTTAACGGTGCGACGCTCACGGAACCGGCACCCTATCGTGATATACAGGGGCTGGGACACTTCGATAAGGTGATCGCTATCGACCAGAGCCCGATCGGTCGTACCCCACGTTCCAATCCGGCGACCTATACCGGGGTCTTTACGCCGGTGCGCGAACTGTTTGCCGGTGTTCCGGAGTCGAGGACGCGTGGTTATACGCCGGGACGTTTTAGTTTTAATGTCCGTGGCGGTCGCTGTGAAGCCTGTCAGGGGGATGGGGTCATTAAAGTCGAGATGCACTTCCTGCCCGATATTTATGTTCCGTGTGATCAATGCAAGGGTAAACGCTATAACCGCGAGACGCTGGAGATTAAATATAAGGGCAAGAGCATCGATGAAGTGCTGGATATGACGATTGAAGAGGCACGTGAATTTTTCGACGCCGTGCCAGCCCTCGCCCGTAAACTGCAAACGCTGATCGATGTGGGACTGACCTATATCCGCCTCGGTCAGTCAGCGACGACGCTTTCGGGTGGCGAGGCTCAGCGTGTCAAGCTGGCACGTGAATTATCTAAACGCGGCACCGGACAGACCCTGTATATTCTCGACGAACCAACAACCGGCTTGCACTTTGCCGATATTCAGCAACTGCTGGATGTCCTGCATCAGCTGCGTGATCAGGGCAATACTATCGTGGTGATTGAACACAATCTCGATGTGATTAAAACCGCAGACTGGATTGTTGATCTTGGGCCTGAAGGAGGAAGCGGTGGCGGTGAAATCCTCGTTGCAGGAACGCCAGAAACCGTTGCAGAATGTGCCACTTCACACACCGCGCGGTTCCTGAAACCGTTACTGCAATAATCGCAGCATACATGCTGCCTTGCCAGCCAATGTGCAAGGCAGCGTGATCCCGTCAATCAGATAACGCGGGCAATCGCCTGTGCGACTGGCTGAACATTACGTGAATTCAGACCCGCCATACACATCCGGCCACTGGAAATCAGGTAAACAGCCGACTCTTCACGCAGATGATCAACCTGGTCGGCGCGTAAACCGGTGTAGCTGAACATTCCGCGCTGTTGCAACAGGTAATCAAAATTCACATCAGGCAACGTTGTTCGCAGGGCCTCCACCAGCGCCTGGCGCATCGTCAGAATGCGAAGGCGCATCTCTTCGACCTCTGCCAGCCAGAGTGCTTTCAGTCGGCTATCATTCAACACTTCTGCCACAATCCGGGCACCCGCATTGGGGGGGCTGGAATAGATACGGCGCACGGCGGCTTTTAACTGCCCGAGAACCCGGCTCGCTATCTCAGCATCTTCGCAGACCACGGAGAGTCCCCCCACCCGTTCACCGTACAGTGAAAAGATTTTCGAGAAAGAGTTACTGACCAGCATAGGGAGCCCGGCACGCGCTATCGCCCGGATCGCATAAGCATCATCATCCATCCCGGCACCCAGTCCCTGATACGCGATATCGAGAAAAGGGAGCAGCTGGCGACGTTTCAGTACACTTACCACCTCATCCCACTGTGCCTGAGTCAGATCGGCTCCCGTCGGATTATGGCAGCAGGGATGCAGTAACACGATGTCATGTTCCGGTAATTGCTGTAACGTTTCGAGGAGAGCCGCGAAGCACACACCATTGCCGTTATAATCAAACCAGGGGTAAGTACTAACTTCGAATCCAGCGCCTTCAAATATCGCGATGTGATTTTCCCAGGTGGGATCACTCACCCATACTCTGGCATCCGGAAAGTAGCGGTGCAGAAAATCAGCGCCGACCTTCAGTGCCCCCGATCCTCCCAGCGTCTGAATAGTAGCGATGCGATTTTGTGTCAGTAAGGGATTGTCATCACCAAATAACAGCGGTGCAATCGCGTGCCGGTAAGCAGCCAGCCCCTCCATCGGCAGATAGAGCGAAGCACCATGCGCTTGCGCGTTGAGCCGTGCTTGTGCTTCCGCCACCGCCTGTAACTGCGGCACGATGCCCTCTTCGTTATAATACAAACCAATACTCAGATTTATTTTGTCACCACGCGGGTCCTGTTTGAAACGCTCCATCAGAGAGAGAATCGGATCGCCAGCGTAGGTATCAACGTTCTGAAACACGAGGAATTTCTCCAGGTTTATTGTGAACCACTTGAGACACAATAAACCGAACAAATAAGAAGATCGAGCAGATTAACAGACACTTCGGGCACGCAATGCAGCCGGAAAAAGAGCCGAATAGCTGACGGCATACTGCCACAGTGGACAGCAGATATATCGCCTCTCTGTTCTGATGACATCAGCCCGGCATCAGAACCGCCAGTCAAACTAGCGCTGATGGGGAAAATGGTTAATCGATATATTTCATTGCCACCCGTGAAGTGAGGCGCGTAATAAGTTCGTAAGCACTTACCTTTGTTATTGCGGCAATACGTTCCACAGGCAGCCCCTCCCCCCACAACATGACAGGATCACCGGGCTTATCCTGCGCATCCGGCCCCAGATCGACACAAATCATATCCATCGCTACGCGACCCACAATCGGCACTTCACGACCATTCACCTGTACCGGCGTGCCGGATGGCGCGGCGCGCGGATAACCATCCCCGTATCCCATCGCCACCACCCCAAGCCGGGTGTCCCGCTCACTGACCCAGGTACCGCCGTAACCCACCGGCTCACCGGCCTGATGTTCACGTACAGCAATCAATACCGATGTCAGCGACATCACTGGCTGGCAGCCAAAATCAGCGCCAACAGAAGGAGCCTCCAGCGGTGAGACACCGTAAAGAATAATCCCCGGACGTACCCAGTCAAAATGGGACAACGGCCAGAGCAAAATGCCGCCAGACGCGGCAATAGAACGCAAACCGGGTTTTCCCGCCGTAAATGCGCGAAAGATCGCCAGTTGGTCTTCCGTCGCAGAACTCTGTGGCTCATCTGCCCGGGCAAAATGGCTGACAACATTAACCGGCTGACGCACGTTTTTACATCGGCTCAGGCGCTGATAAAAATCCTCTGCCTGTTCTGGTAAAACGCCCAACCGATGCATCCCGGTATCGAGTTTCAGCCAGACAGTGACGGGATCAGTAAGCACTGCCTTCTCAAGGGCAAGCAATTGATCGAGGTTGTGGACGACAGTATGCAACTGCTGTGCTGAGATGATCGGTAAATCAGCACTATCGAAAAAACCTTCCAGTAACAGGATCGATTGAGTGATCCCGCCAGCCCGCAGACATAACGCCTCTTCGAGACGGGCAACGCCGAAAGCATCAGCATCAGGAAGCGCATGCGCGGTTGCCAGAAGGCCATGTCCATAAGCGTTCGCTTTCACTACTGCAACCAGCTTGCTGGCAGGTGCCAGTTGCCGCAGACGTTGCAGATTGTGTCGCAAAGCGCGGCGGTTAATGATAACGGTTGCCGCTTGCATTTACATTCCTTAGAAATTATTCATCATCATATTGCGGGCCAGCGTAATTATCGAAACGTGACCACTGGCCATTGAATGTCAGGCGTACCGTTCCGATAGGCCCGTTACGCTGTTTACCAATAATAATTTCCGCAATACCTTTTAAGTCACTGTCTTCGTGATACACCTCATCGCGATAAATGAACATAATTAAATCAGCATCCTGCTCAATAGAGCCGGATTCACGCAGATCAGAGTTGACCGGGCGTTTATCCGCACGTTGTTCGAGTGAACGATTAAGCTGTGATAACGCCACCACCGGCACCGCCAGCTCTTTCGCCAGCGCCTTTAACGAACGGGAAATTTCGGCAATTTCCAGTGTCCGGTTTTCGGAAAGTGACGGTACACGCATCAGTTGCAGATAGTCGACCATGATCAGGCCAATTCCGCCATGTTCACGGGCAACACGTCGGGCGCGTGACCGAACTTCACCAGGCGTCAGGCCGGAGGAGTCATCAATATAGATATTACGCTTTTCCAGCAGCAAACCCATAGCACCAGAAATGCGCCCCCAGTCCTCATCATTCAGTTGTCCTGTACGAATACGGGTTTGATCTACCCGCGATAGCGAGGCCAGGGTACGCATCATGATCTGTTCAGCTGGCATCTCAAGACTGAAGACCAGTACCGGTTTTTCCTGTAACATCGCGGCATTTTCGACAAGATTCATTGCAAATGTTGTCTTACCCATTGAAGGGCGCGCGGCGACGATAATTAAATCTGATGGCTGTAATCCTGCGGTTTTTTTATTCAGATCCTCATAGCCAGTATCCACGCCGATAACACCATCATGCGGTTTCTGGAACAGCTGTTCGATCCGCGCGACGGTTGCATCAAGGATTTCAGCGATATTTTTCGGGCCTTCGTCTTTATTCGCACGGCTTTCTGCGATTTTAAAGACCCGGGATTCGGCCATATCGAGCAAGTCTTCACTGCTACGCCCTTGTGGGTCAAAACCTGCCGCAGCGATTTCATTCGCCACCGATATCATTTCACGCACAACGGCACGTTCACGCACAATATCAGCATAGGCACCGATATTCGCCGCACTGGGGGTATTTTTCGCCATCTCCGCCAGGTAGGCAAAACCGCCGACGCTATCCAGTTGCCCTTGCCGTTCCAGTGATTCAGCCAGGGTAATCAGATCAATCGGATTGCCCATTTCCTGCAATCGCGCCATTTCAGTAAAGATATGGCGGTGGGGACGGGTATAAAAATCCTCTGTCACCACACGGTCAGCAACATCATCCCAACGCTCATTATCCAGCATCAGGCCCCCCAGCACCGATTGTTCCGCTTCAATCGAGTGCGGTGGCACTTTCAGCCCGGCAACCTGGGGATCGCGTTCGCGGGATTCATGCTGAGAGTTATTGAAAGGTTTATTGGCTGCCATATTGCATGGAATTCCAGAAGTAGTGACTGACGAGCAAGATTACCACAGAGTGAGGCCATAAAAGAATAAGCGCCTGGCCCATCAGGCGTTATTGCTGGTGCCGGGTGAGCGATGGAGTGGATAAATCGTCGCATATACCTAAGGATATCAGGATTTCGGCAACGACCCGACACCCGCATAAGACGCGCGAAGAAAACCGGCTCGCTAAACGGTTAGCGTGCCTCTGTGACGTAGCGTAGCGCCTGCTCCAGAACGTGGATATTCGCTCCCGCTTTATGCATATTTTCACTTAAGTGCCGGCGCCATTGACGAGCGCCAGGTTGTCCCTGAAACAGCCCCAGCATATGGCGGGTAATATGCCCAGGCCAGGTACCACGACTTAACTCACGTTCAATATAGGGATACATGGCTCGCACCACCGCCACCGGATCACTGTCGGCCCCTTCCAGGGCAAAAATTTGCCGATCAACTGCCGTCAATATTGTGGGGTTATGGTAGGCCGCGCGTCCTATCATCACGCCATCCATATGAACAAGATGCTGTTTTGCTTCTGCTAACGACGTAATCCCACCATTAACCGACAAGGTCAGATGAGGAAAGTCACGTTTTAACTGGTAGACACGCGGATAATCAAGCGGTGGAACTTCCCGGTTTTCCCTTGGGCTTAAGCCGGATAACCAGGCTTTACGGGCATGGATAATAAAGTGTTCACACTCACCCTGACCGGAGACGGTATCGATAAAGTGACTTAAAAATGCATAGCTGTCCTGATCATCCACGCCAATACGGGTTTTGACGGTCACCGGGATCGACACCGCATCACGCATCGCTTTAACGCAATCGGCCACATGCTGTGCATTTTTCATCAGACAGGCACCAAACATGCCATTCTGTACACGATCAGAGGGACACCCTACATTGAGATTGACCTCATCATAACCACGTGCTTCTGCCTGTTTGGCACACTGCGCCAGCGCGGCCGGGTCGCTACCGCCCAACTGTAAAGCCAGCGGGTGTTCCTCTTCGTTATAAGTCAGATAATCGCCTTTACCGTGCAGGATCGCCCCGGTCGTTACCATTTCGGTATACAGCAGCGCCCGCCGTGACAACAGACGCAGAAAATAGCGACAGTGCCGATCAGTCCAGTCGAGCATCGGGGCAATGGATAGGCGATAAGGGGGATAATTTGTCGCTATATCACTGTTTACGCTGGTTTGGTGCGGGTTGGGAGATTGTTTATTTTCGGGCATTTTTTGTCTTTATGTCGTATTTTTTCTTTATCAGGGCACCACTGAGGACACTTAGATGGCGTACTATACCATAGAAACATGTTAACGCTCCGATGGGACTTTACACTATCGCTGCACTGTGGGCGTAAAAGAAGGTGGAAAATACATCTACCGGGAGAACCGAACATATCGCAACGTTCGCCCATTAATACTCCCCCACTTCCTGCCAGGGAAGTGAGATGAGGTATTCCATTGCTATTAATAAAGACGATTCATCCTTCCGCATCCACCTACCCGATATGCCGGGCGGCTTCTCCGATGACGGCATGATAAGCCATCAATCATTTGCGGTGCCGGTGACCCGTCTGATGTCTTCGTTCATCTCGGTATCGGGTTGTACCAAAATAGTCGGTTTGCGAAGAGCCAATGACATTACCGCGTGCGTCCCGGTATGTGGTTTTACCAAAATAATCGGTCTGTGATGTCCCTATAACCTTTCCCTGCGCATCTTTGTATCGTGTTTTACCAGAATAATCGGTTTGAGGCGTTGCATCTAACCTTCTATGCGTGTCACCGGTATAATTGGGTTGTGATGTACTTCTTAAATTACCATAAGGATCTCGTCCATCCCAGTAATCAGCATAAGCCACCGATGTCACCAGTAACATGCTCATAATCAGCATCTGTACTTTGCTAACTGCCATTTTACAATCGCTCCTTTAGCTATCAAATGAACAGATATTTCTGCTTAATATATACACCGGTTAAAAAACAGAGAAAACACTTATAGCACTAAAAGCCTGGAGCATCAGATATTTTTATACCACCTGTTTAGCGTCTGGCCCTGCAGGCATTACCAGTACAAATAATAATCAATACTGGCAGTACTGAGGATCAATATAAATCACCGCGACAAAATTGCCATTTCTCGGCGTTTTTTGTGGTTCGTGATAAAGTAAAAATGTCATACCCACATAGTCAGAGAATGTTTATGGATAAGACCACTTCGCAGGAAATATTAGCGCATGCTGAAAAGCTTTGTGTGCAACGCGGTGTGCGGCTAACTCCACAACGTTTTGAAGTGATGCGTTTAATGAGCCTACAGGATGGCGCAATCAGTGCCTACGATCTGCTTGATCTGTTACGGGAGAAAGAACCACAGGCTAAGCCACCGACGATCTATCGGGCACTGGAGTTTCTGCTTGCTCAGGGATTTGTGCATAAAGTGGAGTCAACCAATAGCTATGTTTTATGCCACCTTTTCGATCAACCGGCCCATAGCTCTGTCATCTTTATCTGCAGCCACTGTGGCGTAGTAAAAGAAGAACATGCAGAAAACATTGAAGATATTATGCATACTCTCGCGGCTCAAACCGGCTTTGCATTACGCCATAATGTGATTGAAGCACATGGCCTGTGTGCCGCCTGTGTCGCGGTCGAAACCCGTGTGACACCACAACATTGTGATCATGACCCATCCAGATACCATAAAAAGAAAGGCCGATGATACAATAACGCCAATGGATGCTGTGCGAGTAAAGAGGCTACCACCACTCGCGATTGCGAATAATGCCCACCGCCAGGCCTTCGATAGCAAAAGTTTGTTGATGTAAATCGACGATAATCGGTGAGAAATCGCTATTTTCTGGCAGAAGCTCAATCGTATCGCCCTGCTTTTTCAGCCGTTTAACGGTGACTTCTTCATCAATGCGCGCAACGATAACCTGGCCGTTATGCGCCTCCTGGGTTTTATGGACTGCCAGCAAGTCGCCATCCAGAATGCCAATATTTTTCATCGACATACCATTAACACGTAATAAAAAATCGGCATGAGGTTTGAACATCTCCGGGTCAACCTGGTAGTAATTTTCAATGTGTTGCTGTGCCAGAAGTGGCTCACCCGCTGCGACACGGCCAATCAATGGCAAACCAGATTCTTCTTCGGTCAATAAACGAATGCCCCTCGAAGCACCCGAAATAATTTCAATGGCACCTTTACGTGCCAGCGCTTTTAGATGTTCCTCAGCTGCATTGGGAGAACGGAATCCCAGGCGTTGAGCAATTTCCGCACGTGTTGGCGGCATTCCGGTCTGGTTGATGTGATCCCGAATGAGATCAAACACCTCTTGCTGTCTGGTCGTTAATGTTTTCATTTCGCCCCCTGTTTTTATATACAGCTATACTGTGAGTATATACAGTCAGTCGGGATTTGAAAACCGCGCAGTACACAAAAATAAGCCTGTTATTTTCTCTTTTGTGAAGATAGCCGGGGGAAGTATTAACAATAATGTGCCCATAACAGCATCACCCAGGTGATAAGAGCCATGATAATCGCCAGCAAGACTGCTGCTGATCCCATATCTTTAGCACGCCCGGATAACTCGTGGGGGGTCAGACTAATACGATCCACCACCGCTTCAATCGCGCTGTTTATTATTTCAACGATTATCACCAGCAAAACGGAACCTATCAGCAATACGCGCGAAATAGCATCAATATCCAGCCAGACCACGATTATCACGGCAATAACGGCAATAATCACTTCCTGACGAAACGCGGCTTCATGATGCCATGCCGCATAAATGCCTTTCCAGGAGTAGCCCGCCGCCTTGATGATGCGGGATAACCCGTGAGTGCTATTGCTCATCAAAAGCTCCTTTTTATCTCAATGACATCAATCAATGTACATGTTTGCTATATGGCACCAGAAATTTTGTGCACTTTCTGTTATTCTCATAGCCGCATTACATGATTAACCAGAGGCCTCATACTGTTTATGTCCGGCTGGCAACGTATTTACTATAAATTACTGAGTTTACCATTACGAGCATGGGTAAAAAGCAAATCGATTCCCACAGAGCCTGCTCAGGAGTTAGGGCTGGACACGTCATGTCCGATTATGTATGTCTTACCCTATAACTCGAAAGCGGATCTGTTAACCCTGCGAGCCCAGTGCCAAAAGCACGATTTACCCGATCCTCTGATCCCACTGGAAATCGATGGCGTACTGCTACCGCGCTATGTGTTTATTCACGGTGGACCGCGTGTATTTACTTACTACACGCCAAAAGAAGAGTCGATCAAATTATTCCACGACTATCTGGATCTTCACCGCAACAATCCCGATCTGGATGTGCAAATGGTGCCTGTTTCGGTGATGTTTGGTCGGGCACCGGGACGTGAAAAAGGTGAGATTAACCCGCCACTGCGCATGCTCAATGGCATTCAGAAGTTCTTCGCCATTTTGTGGCTGGGGCGTGATAGCTTTGTCCGTTTTTCACCCTCCGTATCTTTACGCCGTATCGCCGATGAGCATGGCACGGATAAAATTATTGCGCAAAAGCTGGCACGGGTGGCACGCATACATTTTTCGCGTCAGCGTCTGGCTGCTGTTGGCCCGCGTTTGCCTGCTCGTCAGGATCTGTTCAATAAATTACTGGCATCAAAAGCCATTGCGCGCGCGATAGATGATGAGGCGCGTAGCAAGAAAATCTCTCACGATAAAGCCCAGCGCAATGCCACTCTCCTGATGGAGGAAATTGCTGCCAATTTCTCCTACGAGATGATCCGGCTGACTGATCGTATTCTTGGTTTCACCTGGAATCGTCTGTACCAGGGCATCAATGTTAATCATGCTGAACGTGTCCGTCGGCTGGCACATGAGGGGCATGAAATTGTTTATGTGCCGTGTCATCGTAGCCATATGGACTATCTGCTGCTTTCTTATGTGTTGTATCACCAGGGGCTGGTGCCGCCACATATCGCGGCCGGTGTTAACCTCAATTTCTGGCCAGCCGGGCCGGTGTTTCGGCGTCTGGGCGCATTTTTTATCCGCCGTACTTTTAAGGGAAATAAACTCTATTCGACCGTGTTTCGCGAATATCTGGGTGAACTTTTTAGCCGGGGATACTCTGTAGAATATTTTGTCGAAGGCGGACGTTCACGTACAGGCCGTTTACTGAATCCTAAAACCGGCACACTAATGATGACCCTCCAGGCGATGCTGCGCGGTGGAACCCGTCCTATTACGCTCGTACCTATCTATATTGGTTACGAACATGTGATGGAAGTGGGTACTTACGCTAAAGAACTTCGCGGTGCAACGAAAGAGAAAGAGAGCCTGTCACAAATGCTACGCGGCCTGAGCAAACTGCGTAATCTCGGTCAGGGCTATGTGAATTTTGGCGAACCGCTGCCGCTAATGAACTGGCTGAATCAGCATGTTCCGCAATGGCGCGACGATATCGATCCTATCGAAGCTGTGCGGCCGCAGTGGCTAACCCCGTCAGTCAACCATATTGCCGACGACTTGATGGTGCGTATTAATAACGCCGGGGCAGCCAATGGCATGAATCTGTGCTGTACCGCACTGCTGGCTTCTCGCCAGCATTCGCTGACCCGGGAGCAGCTCACGCAGCAAATAAATTGTTATCTCGATCTGTTACGTCATGTGCCCTATTCGCCGGACACCACGACCCCTTCAACCTCAGCGGAAGAACTGATTGACCACACACTGAAGATGGATAAGTTCGAAGTCGAGAAAGATACGATTGGCGATATCATCGTTCTGCCACGTGAACAGGCGGTATTGATGACCTACTATCGCAATAATATTGCGCATATGCTGATCATGCCATCATTGCTGGCCGCTATCGTGACCCAGAGTCGGCATCTTTCTCGCCACGAAGTCCTGCGCCATGTCACGATCCTCTATCCGTTGCTGAAAGCGGAGTTATTCCTGCGCTGGGAGAAAGAGGCACTGCCAGAAGTGATTGATGCCCTGCTCACTGAAATGCAGCGCCAGGAATTGGTTGTACTCAACGATGATGAGATAAGCATTAACCCCGCACGCTCACGTATTCTGCAACTGCTGGCTGCCGGGGTGCGTGAAACTATCCAGCGTTATGCGATTACTTTCTGGCTATTGAGCTCAAACCCTTCGATTAATCGCAGTTCTCTGGAAAAAGAGAGCCGGACTGTGGCTCAGCGTTTGTCTGTTCTGCATGGCATTAATGCGCCTGAGTTTTTTGATAAAGCCGTATTCAGCACACTGGTGCTGACGCTGTGCGATGAAGGTTACATCAGCGATACTGGCGATGCTGAACCCCAGGAGACGCTAAAGGTTTATCAAATGCTGGCAGCTCTGATAGCGCCGGATGTTCGTTTGACGATTGAAAGCGCGATTCAGGATAACACTTAATCCTGCTCTACCTCCCCCGGGATGATATCTACCGGGGGAGAAAAAACGTCAGCAATCATGAAGGTCAATGGGTGACCGCCAGGCCAAGAAATAACACCATGCCAACGTAATTATTATTTAAAAAAGCTTTAAAGCAATCATCACGTTGGCGATGATAAATCAGTCTTTGTTGCCAGCAAAATAGCCCGGCCACAATTAACAACGATGCATAATATGGCCAACGCAGTCCATATAACCCGCCAACCGCTGACATTAGCACCAGCACGCCAGCCTGAAAAATGCCAATGATCAGGCGGTCATGTTCGGCAAACAGAATCGCCGTCGATTTAATTCCAATTTTGATATCGTCATCTCTGTCAACCATCGCATATTGGGTATCATAAACCACGGCCCAGCAAATATTAGCGAAAAACAGTAACCAGCAACTGAGCGGTAAAGATTCACTTACCGCAGAAAAGGCCATTGGAATGGACCAGCCAAAAGCCGCGCCCAGCACCACCTGAGGCAGGTATGTGTAGCGCTTCATAAACGGGTAAATCCAGGCGAGTAGCAGCGCCACCACCGATAACAAAATGGTCATCGTGTTTAACGTCAGCACTAACAGAAATGAAAACAGCACCAGTACGATAAATAATACTCTGGCCTCCTGGCCGCTGATCTCCCCGTTGGGTAACGGGCGGTGGGCGGTACGTTTCACGTGGATGTCAAATTTACGGTCGGCATAATCATTAATCACGCAACCGGCAGCACGCATTAGCCAGACACCTGCAATAAAAACAATCAGGATCGACAATGGCGGAACGCCCGGCGTCGCCAGCCACAGCGCCCATAGCGTCGGCCATAGCAGCAATAACGCACCAATCGGTTTATCCGTGCGCATCAGGCGATGAAATGCTAACAGCTTATTCTGCGTTAGACTCCACTCCATTTTCTCTTCCTCTTAATACAATGGCGATACAGGCAGAAAAAGCACCCTCAAGATACAAGCGCCGCTCCTGCGGGCATAACAGGAAAAATAATACTGCACATAAATGGTATCAGCGCAGGATGTAATATGGGCGATGTTCCTGTGTATAGTCTGCAAATATTGTATCTCAGAATAAGCGATTCATCGCGGGCAAATCATAACGGTGTCATGGCGCTATGGTGCAAACGCGCTATAGAAAAAGTGATGCGCTTTGGCAAGCCGGAGTTTGTGGCGTTTCCGGGGTGAAATACTCGCTAACCGGTAGGTGGCATAACAAGAAGGCTAAAAGGCTGATATTCAGAGCCTGGCCCGTAGATTCAGGATCTGACACCTCATTCGCGATTATTGCTGTTAACTGACGAATGAGGCATCAGAAGGCGCTCAATTCACGGCACCGAAATCAGCCTTGATACTCTCACTCAGTCACGCCAGGCTTTGTAACGATTAATCAGACCATTCGTGGAGCTGTCATGACTGTTTACCCTATTAGCGCCTGCTAATTCCGGCAGGATACGATTAGCTAGTTGTTTACCCAGTTCCACTCCCCACTGATCAAAGGTGAAAATGTTCAGGATCGCTCCCTGGGTGAAAATTTTATGCTCATACAAGGCAATCAACGCCCCGAGGCTATATGGTGTGATTTCACGTAGCAGAATCGAGTTAGTCGGACGATTTCCTTTAAAGACCTTGAAGGGAATGACATTCTCAAGGGTTGCTGGATCTTTCCCCTGGTCACGATACTCCTGCTCAACAACATCCCGCGATTTACCAAATGCCAGCGCTTCCGTTTGGGCAAAAAAGTTGGATAACAGTTTCTGGTGATGATCGGTGAGTGGATTATGGGTTATCGCCGGGGCGATAAAATCACAAGGCACCAATTTCGTTCCCTGATGAATCAATTGATAAAATGCATGCTGGCCATTCGTCCCCGGCTCACCCCAGATAACCGGTCCCGTTTGATAATCAACAAGATGACCATTACGGTCAACATACTTACCGTTAGACTCCATATTGCCCTGCTGAAAGTAAGCAGCGAAGCGGTGCATATATTGATCATAAGGAAGAATCGCTTCGGTTTCAGTACCGAAAAAGTTGTTATACCAGATACCGATCAAGGCCAGTATCACTGGTAGATTTTTTTCTGCTGGCGTGGTAGCAAAATGCTTATCCATCGCGTGTGCGCCGGATAACAGTTCGACAAAATTATCGAAACCCACCGAAAGAACAATCGACAGGCCAATCGCCGACCATAATGAATAGCGTCCGCCGACCCAATCCCAGAATTCAAACATATTGCCGGTATCGATACCAAACTCACCGACCGCTTTTGCGTTGGTGGAGAGGGCAGCAAAATGTTTCGCTATGTGCTTTTCATCACCCGCATGGCGCAGTAACCAGTCACGTGCACTATGTGCGTTGGTCATGGTTTCCTGTGTTGTAAAAGTCTTCGATGCCACCAGGAACAGGGTTGTTTCCGGGTTTACACTCTTCAGCACTTCGGCGATATGAGTACCATCGACATTAGAGACAAAATGCATTGTCAGATGGTTTTTATAGGGTCGCAGCGCTTCAGTGACCATCAATGGACCGAGATCGGAACCGCCAATACCAATATTGACGACATCGGTTATCGCTTTACCGGTATAGCCTCGCCAGTGACCAGAGATAATGGCGTCAGAGAATGTTCTCATCTTCTCAAGCACAGCATTCACTTCCGGCATCACATCTTTGCCATCAACTAAGATGGGGGTATTGCTACGATTACGCAGGGCGACATGGAGTACTGCGCGATCTTCTGTACGGTTAATTTTTTCACCGGCAAACATCTCGCTAATGGCTCCCGCCAGGTCGGTCTCTCTGGCTAATTGTTGCAATTTAGCCAGCGTCTCTTCAGTGATGCGATTTTTAGAAAAATCCACCAGCATCAGATCATCAAATGTTGCGGAGAATTGAGAGAAACGATCAGGCTCTTTCGCGAATAATTCACTGATCGTGACATCTTTCATTTCAGCAAAATGCTGTTGTAACGCCTTCCACGCCTGGGTCTGTGTCGGATTGATATTTTTCATGAACAATACCTGTCTGTATTAATAATGATAACTAAAGACAATTGTATCCCTGGCGATAAAAAATTGTGATGCTTTTTACGCTATCCCGATCATATTGTTTTCCCGTGCGACTCATTGACAAGCGGAAAAATAATGGACATAAGGCTTTTTTCTGTAAACCTGGCAGCGATGAAAAATCCGTATAATTCGATGATTGACAACCAGACTGCTAACCCTTTATTTATAAAAGGACTAGCTGCACAATGCAGGCCAGAAGAGACACGTTATCCCGATAACGTGGCGTATAAGAGCCTGGCTCACCAGGCGTTATTGGCGCAGCCAGTCTGGACACGGACAGCGCGGAGAAACCGCAGCGTACAGGTCGTACCTGAGGATTTCGAGCACTACCCAGGGCCAAAATGGCAAGTAAAATAGCCTGGTGGGCCAGGCTCTAAGGCGTCACACTTCGGTGATAACATCTGACAGGGCGCAACACCGAAGTAATAGCATGGCGGGTCATGTTCTTCATCAACTTGCAGGATTGGCCTCGCTGAATTATCACCAGAAAAACGTTCTCAGTCAGGCATGTTTCCAGAAGTTGCCGTCGCGCTTTCCTGCACGGTATTCACACTGGTCTCACTTTCTATTTGTGCTATGACTGAATAATCTGACCTGGCTTATTAAGACATTTTTATGCTGACCTGTATCCTTCCCAGGTGATTTTATGGCGGAATGGTTTTAATAAGTCAGGTCGCTGATACGAGGTTGTTATGACAGATTTAGTGGTCGCCAAATTTGGCGGCACCAGCGTTGCTGATTTTGATGCGATGAGCCGTAGCATTGACGTTGTACAACTTGATAAAAGTACGCGCGTTGTCGTACTGTCCGCCTCTGCGGGCGTGACAAATCTTCTGGTCGCGCTGGCGGAAGGACTGGAGACAATAGAGCGGCTCGCAAAGCTCGAGTCGCTACGCCAGATCCAATACAATATTCTCAAACACCTCCGCAATCCTGATATGATCCGCAAAGAGATCGATCGTCTGCTGGAAAATATTACCACCCTTGCAGAAGCCGCAACCCTGGCCAGTTCGACAGCATTAACCGATGAGCTGGTCAGCCACGGTGAGCTGATGTCCAGCCTGCTGTTTGTCGAAATACTTCACCAGCGTGGTATCACGGCACAATGGTTTGATGTGCGTAAAATTATGCGCACCAATGATCATTTTGGCCGGGCAGAACCTGATATTACTGCACTGACTGAACTGACACAGCAACAGCTGATTCCACGCATTAAAGATAGCCTGGTGATCACCCAGGGATTTATTGGTAGTGAAGAGAAAGGCAGAACGACAACCCTGGGTCGTGGCGGGAGTGATTATACGGCGGCATTGTTAGGTGAAGTGCTCAATGCCAGTCGGGTCGATATCTGGACGGATGTTCCTGGCATTTACACGACAGACCCACGTATCACGCCAGCGGCAAAACGTATTGATGCCATTACTTTTGCCGAAGCCGCAGAAATGGCAACTTTTGGGGCAAAAATCCTGCATCCCGCCACGTTACTCCCGGCGATACGCAGCGATATTCCGGTTTTCGTTGGTTCCAGCAAGGCACCTGAGGCTGGCGGGACATTAGTGTGCAATAAAACGGAAAATCCGCCATTATTTCGGGCGCTGGCACTCCGCCGTCGGCAGACATTACTGACGTTGCACAGTCTGAATATGTTGCACTCTCGTGGTTTTCTGGCAGAAATCTTCAGTATCCTGGCGCGCCATAATATTTCGGTCGATCTGATCACCACGTCTGAAGTCAATATTGCACTAACGCTGGATACCACCGGTTCGACTTCATCCACGGATGTTTTGCTGACGCCAGCACTGCTGGCAGAACTTTCCACGCTGTGCCGCGTGGAAGTCGAACAGGACCTGGCACTGATTGCCTTGATCGGTAATGACTTATCACGTGCCTGTGGTGTCGGTAAAGAGATATTTAGCGTTCTGGAGCCCTTTAATATCCGGATGATTTGCTATGGTGCATCCAGCCATAATCTCTGTTTCCTGGTGCCGGGGGCGGATGCCGAACAGGTGGTGCAGAATTTGCATCAGAATCTGTTTGAATAACGCTTCTGCCTTGTATCCTGCCCGCTGACTGGGCTCAGCCAGCGGGCAGGATACGGCGCCTCCGGTGAAGGATATCAGTCGGCCGCCAGAAAAGAGAAAGCCCTGAAAACAGGATCGTTCGGTGCTTTCTCTGCTGTTTTCCGTCCATCTCATCACCGGCTTTTGATGTTAAACCGAACCTCTCAGCGTCCAAATTTATGTCCCTGTCCGGATAATTTTTCCTCTCCGCGACAGGGATAACGCATTGTCTCAGGCGGGATCATATCCCAGATTCGGTGCCAGCCAGCGTTCCGCTTCTGCCAGGGTCATATTTTTACGACGAGCGTAATCTTCCACCTGATCACGCTGAATCTGCGCCACCGCATAGTATTTACTGTCCGGATGACTGAAATACCAGCCAGATACTGACGCCCCTGGCCACATAGCGAATGATTCGGTTATTTTCATTCCCGTATGAGCTTCAACTTGCAGTAATTGCCAGATAGTGGCCTTTTCTGTGTGATCCGGGCAGGCCGGATAACCAGGTGCGGGACGGATACCCTGATAGTTTTCGCGGATCAGATCCCCATTACTGAGGTTTTCATTGGCGGCATATCCCCAGTAGACTTTCCGCACACGCTCATGGAGATATTCAGCAAACGCTTCTGCCAGACGATCGGCCAGTGCTTTCACCATGATTTTATTGTAGTCATCATGCTCTGTCTCATAAGCCTGTGCCAGCATATCCTCTTCCAGGCCACCGGTTACGGCAAAAGCGCCCAGATAATCGGCTTTTCCAGTCAACTTTGGCGCAATAAAGTCAGCCAGGCAATAGTTAGTCGATCCAGTTTTCTCAGTCTGCTGGCGTAAATGGTGACTGATGGCTAACACCTGAGTGCGGGTTTCATCATGATAAATTTCAATATCATCCCCTACCCGATTCGCCGGAAATAATCCCACAACACCACGCGGATTGAGCTTTTTTCCTGCGCTTAGTTTATCCAGCATCTGATTCGCATCTTTAAATAACCGGCGTGCTTCTTCACCGACAATATCATCTTCGAGAATTTGAGGATACTTTCCGGCCAGTGACCAGGTCATAAAGAAAGGTGTCCAGTCGATATAGTGGCGCAGCGTTTCAATGCTCGCGGTTACCGCCTGCACACCAGGATAATGGGGAATCGGCGGCGTGTAATTTTGCCAGTCAAATGCCAGATCGTTATCGCGCGCTACCGCCAGTGTCACGGGAGATGTTCGTGGTTTCTTACGCGCATACTGGGCACGTACAATGTCATATTCTTTATGAATGCGCGCGATAAAATCATCGCGTTGTGTTTCTGAAAGCAATGCCGCGACGACCCCTACAGTACGCGAGGCGTTCTGTACGTATACCGTCGGGCCACGGTAGTTCTGCTCAATCTTTACGGCTGTATGAGCTTTAGAGGTTGTCGCGCCCCCGATCAATAACGGGATTGTAAAGCCCTGGCGATCCATCTCTTTCGCGACATTAACCATTTCATCCAGCGACGGGGTAATCAATCCGGAAAGGCCAATCAGGTCAGCGTTGACTTCACGTGCCGTTTTGAGGATCACCTCGGCCGGCACCATGACACCAAGATCGATGACTTCATAATTATTACATTGCAATACGACACTAACGATATTTTTGCCGATATCATGAACATCACCTTTCACCGTAGCGATGACCATTTTGCCATTACTGGCCCCTTTATCTTTACTGGCCTCAATAAAAGGCTCCAGATACGCCACCGCTTGCTTCATCACACGGGCAGATTTTACCACCTGCGGCAGAAACATTTTTCCTTCGCCAAACAGATCCCCGACCACATTCATACCGTCCATCAGGGGCCCTTCGATCACTTCTATCGGACGTGCTACCTGCTGGCGTGCCTCTTCAGTGTCCTGGGCAATAAATTCACTAATGCCTTTTACCAGTGCATATTCCAGACGTTTATTTACCGCCCAGCTACGCCATTCCGCCTGCTGAACGTGGGTATCCTCATCCGTTTTACTGCTACGATATTTCTCCGCCAGAACCAGTAAGCGTTCAGTGCTATCATCACGACGATTGAGGATCACATCTTCTACTGCATTGCGTAATTCGGCAGAGAGATCATCATAAATCGCTAGTTGTCCAGCATTCACGATCCCCATATCCATGCCATTACGAATTGCGTGATAAAGAAACACAGCATGAATCGCTTCACGCACTGCATCATTGCCACGAAATGAAAAAGAGACGTTAGAGACGCCACCAGAAATTAACGCATGCGGCAATTCACGTTTAATGTCTTTACAGGCAGCGATAAAATCCAGCGCGTAATTATTATGTTCGGCAATCCCCGTAGCAACAGCAAAAATATTGGGATCGAAAATAATATCTTCCGCCGGGAAGCCGACTTCCTGCGTCAGGATCCTGTATGCCCGTCGGCAAATATCCACTTTACGTTCGCGGGTATCGGCCTGTCCCTGCTCATCAAAAGCCATGACGACTATTGCCGCACCATAACGACGTACTTTTTTCGCATGTTCAATAAAAGCCGGGATACCTTCTTTCATCGAGATAGAGTTGACGATCCCTTTCCCCTGGATACACTTCAGACCCCTTTCAATCACACTCCATTTCGAGGAGTCAATCATTATCGGCACCCGGGCAATATCTGGCTCAGCAGCAATCAGATTAAGGAAACGTACCATCGCAGATTCGGCATCCAGCATCCCCTCATCCATATTGATATCAATAATTTGGGCACCATTTTCCACCTGCTGGCAAGCCACATCTAATGCTTCATCATATTTCTCTTCTTTGATCAGACGTCTGAATTTAGCGGAGCCTGTAACATTAGTACGTTCTCCGACGTTAACAAACAGGCTGTCAGCACCAATATTCAGCGGCTCAAGCCCTGCCAGACGGCAGGCAGCTGGAATTTCGGGCAATTTTCGTGGTGCCAGCCCTTCGACAGCCTGGCTGATAGCAGCAATATGTTCCGGTGTCGTGCCGCAACAACCGCCGACAATATTCAAAAAACCCGACTCTGCCCATTCGCGCATCTGCTTCGCCATCGTTTCAGCATCCAGATCATATTCGCCAAACGCGTTAGGCAACCCCGCGTTTGGATGAACGCTGACATAACATTCCGCAACCCGCGAGAGCTCCTGCACATGCTGGCGTAACTGTTCTGGTCCGAGGGCGCAATTCAGGCCAAAAGTCAGCGCATCGGCGTGGCGTAATGAATTATAAAATGCTTCCGTTGTCTGGCCGGAAAGCGTGCGCCCGGAAGCATCGGTGATCGTACCGGAGATCATAATCGGCAGCGTAATGCCTGATTGCGCAAACACCTCTTTTACGGCATAGATGGCGGCTTTAGCATTCAGTGTGTCGAACACCGTTTCAATCATAATCAGATCGACGCCCCCCTCCACTAACGCCTGGGTAGATTCACAGTAGGCCGTCACCAGTTGATCAAAAGTAATATTGCGAAACGATGAATCACTGACTTTGGGGGAAATAGAGGCTGTACGGTTAGTCGGGCCAAGAATACCTGCGACATAGCGCGGTTTTTCCGGGGTTCGAGATGTCCATTCATCGGCACAGGCCCGCGCCAGTCTGGCGGCAGTCAGATTGATTTCAGTCACCAGAGATTGCATCTGGTAATCTGCCATTGCAATCGCCGTTGAGTTAAACGTATTAGTCTCAATAATATCAGCGCCTGCGGCAAAGTAAGCATCATGGATAGCAGTGATAGCTTGTGGTTGAGTAAGTACCAGCAAGTCATTATTACCTTTTAAATCACAAGGCCAGGCCGCAAAACGTTCACCACGAAAATCTTCTTCACTGAAACGACAACGCTGGATCATGGTTCCCATGGCACCATCCAGTATCAGGATACGTTTATTTAACTGTGTGCGTAGCTGATCAACTTTATTATTCACATTGGCTCCCGACAGCGTTCAATTAAACAGGTAAAGTGCAATAAAGCATCATGGCATAACCCTGAAAAGGGAAAAAGAGAATAAAAGCCATGTTCACGTTGAAAGATGGACAACCTGCGGACAGAAGTTGCGTCAGCAGCGACAAGGGGTGTCTGTCATCATTAATCCAGCGTGGGATTCATATTCCGTAAATCGTAGGGGGTAATCTGATAAACATAGTAGTTAAGCCAGTTTGTAAACAATAAATTACCATGACTACGCCAGGTGGCATGGGGTTTATTTTGTGGATTATTGAGCGGGAAATAATTATGTGGGATCGCCGGACATAAACCTGCGGCGGTATCACGAAAAAATTCGCCTGCTAGTGTGTTAGCGTCATATTCCGGGTGACCGGTGACAAATACCATTCGTTTGTCCTTGCTGGCAAATAAATAAGCATCACCCTCTTCCGTCGTTGCCAGAATGTCTAAATCAGTCTCGTCACCAATTAACGTTGCCGAAAAATCAGCATAACGAGAGTGTGGCGCGAGGAAAAAATCATCAAAACCGCGAGTCAGCAAGGCATGTGGATGCAAAATATGATGGTTATAAACACCCGATAGCTTTTCAGTACGGGTTTGTTTAGGAATACCATACAGGATATTGAGTGCTGCCTGTACTGCCCAGCAAATGAAAAGGGTTGAGGTGACATGACCTTTCGCCCACATTAACACCTGTTGGATCTGTGGCCAGTAAGCCACATGATTAAACTCGACCAGACCCAGCGGTGCTCCCGTTACAATCAATCCGTCAAAATTTTTGTCATAAATATCTTCGAAGCTACAGTAAAAATTATTCAGATGTTCCATGGGGGTATGACGGGATTCGCGGACATCGATACGCAGGAGCTGAATATCAACCTGTAATGATGAGTTCGACAACAAACGTAAAAGCTGATTTTCCGTCTCAATCTTATTTGGCATCAGATTAAGGATCAGTACTTTTAATGGCCGAATTTCCTGCGTTGTTGCCCGAGTGGTCGTCATGACAAAAACATTTTCATTACGTAAAAAATTAACGGCTGGTAGTTCATCAGGCACCCGAATCGGCATAACCAATCACTCCACAATATACGTATAAACGTTTAGACATCCAGATAGCCAAAGATACTTAGAAACCGGTAAAATGTCGAGTCTGCAAATGGAAAGTGAAAAAATTTCAGCTTCAGAAAGGAAATGATTCACAAGAGATAAGTAACAAAAAAGCAAAAGGCCCAGTCATTCAACTGGGCCTTTTGCTCTGTTTTAAAGTCTGACAGCTCCCTGCTCTCGCATGGGGAGTCCCCACACTACCATCGGCGCTTCGGCGTTTCACTTCTGAGTTCGGCATGGGGTCAGGTGGGACCACCGCGCTATCACCGTCAGACTAATTCTTTTAATATTCTTTACTATAAACACTGGTGCTGATACCCAGAGTTGAACTGGGGACCTCACCCTTACCAAGGGTGCGCTCTACCAACTGAGCCATATCAGCACATTAAATTTTAAAGCCTGGCAGCTCCCTGCTCTCGCATGGGGAGTCCCCACACTACCATCGGCGCTTCGGCGTTTCACTTCTGAGTTCGGCATGGGGTCAGGTGGGACCACCGCGCTGTCACCGCCAGGCTGATTCTTTCTAATCCTTCCTCGCTCTTCTTCCGGACCTCGCTGAAAATCTTTCTCTCTCTCTCCGCTCCACGCTTCCGATAAAACACCTTCGGCGTTGTAAGGTTAAGCCTCACGGGTCATTAGTATCAGTCAGCTCAACGTGTCACCACGCTTACACACCTGACCTATCAACGTCGTCGTCTTCAACGTCCCTTCAGGATATTTTCATATCAGGGATAACTCATCTCAGGGCAAGTTTCGGGCTTAGATGCTTTCAGCACTTATCTCTTCCGCATTTAGCTACCGGGCTGTGCCATTGGCATGACAACCCGTACACCAGTGATGCGTCCACTCCGGTCCTCTCGTACTGGGAGCAGCCCCCCTCAGTTATCCAGCGCCCACGGCAGATAGGGACCGAACTGTCTCACGACGTTCTAAACCCAGCTCGCGTACCACTTTAAATGGCGAACAGCCATACCCTTGCAAAACCCGCTTCAGCCCCAGGATGTGATGAGCCGACATCGAGGTGCCAAACACCGCCGTCGATATGAACTCTTGGGCGGTATCAGCCTGTTATCCCCGGAGTACCTTTTATCCGTTGAGCGATGGCCTTCCATTCAGAACCACCGGATCACTATGACCTGCTTTCGCACCTGCTCGCACCGTCACGCTCGCAGTCAGGCCAGCTTCTGCCATTGCACTATCCTCCTGATGTCCGACCAGGATTAGCTGACCTTCGTGCTCCTCCGTTACTCTTTGGGAGGAGACCGCCCCAGTCAAACTACCCGCCAGACACTGTCCGCAACCCCGCTCAGGTTTCCGCGTTAGAACATCAAACATTAAAGGGCGGTATTTCAACAGCGGCTCCATGCAGACTGGCGTCCACACTTCTTCGCCTCCCGCCTATCCTGCACATCAAGGCTCAAGGTTCAGTGTCAAGCTGTAGTAAAGGTTCACGGGGTCTTTCCGTCTTGCCGCGGGTACACTGCATCTTCACAGCGAGTTCAATTTCACTGAGTCCCGGGTGGAGACAGCCTGGCCATCATTACGCCATTCGTGCAGGTCGGAACTTACCCGACAAGGAATTTCGCTACCTTAGGACCGTTATAGTTACGGCCGCCGTTTACCGGGGCTTCAGTCAGCTGCTTCTCCTTTCAGATTACAGCATCATTTAACCTTCCGGCACCGGGCAGGCGTCACACCGTATACTTCCACTTGCGTGTTTGCACAGTGCTGTGTTTTTAATAAACAGTTGCAGCCAGCTGGTCTCTGCGACTGACCTCAGCTCCACGCGTTAAGCGCTTCACCTTGCGTCAGCGTGCCTTCTCCCGAAGTTACGGCACCATTTTGCCTAGTTCCTTCACCCGGGTTCTCTCAAGCGCCTTGGTATGCTCTACCTGACCACCTGTGTCGGTTTCGGGTACGATTTCATGTTACCTGTCGCTTAGAGGCTTTTCCTGGAAGCAGGGCTTCTGTTACTTCGGCACCTCAGTGCCTCGTCATCACGCCTCAGTGTTATAGTGTTCCGGATTTGCCTGAAACACCCACCTGCACGCTTAAACCGGGACTTCCGTCACCCGGATAACATAGCCTTCTCCGTCCCCCCTTCGCAGTAACATAAAGTACGGGAATATTAACCCGTTTCCCATCAGCTACGCCTTTCGGCCTCACCTTAGGGGTCGACTCACCCTGCCCCGATTAACGTTGGACAGGAACCCTTGGTCTTCCGGCGTGCGGGTTTTTCACCCGCATTATCGTTACTTATGTCAGCATTCGCACTTCTGATACCTCCAGCATGCCTCTCAGCACACCTTCTTCAGCTTACAGAACGCTCCCCTACCCAGCAGCTTGCGCCGCTGCCGCAGCTTCGGTGCATGGTTTAGCCCCGTTACATCTTCCGCGCAGGCCGACTCGACCAGTGAGCTATTACGCTTTCTTTTAATGATGGCTGCTTCTAAGCCAACATCCTGGCTGTCTAAGCCTTCCCACTTCGTTTCCCACTTAACCATGACTTCGGGACCTTAGCTGGCGGTCTGGGTTGTTTCCCTCTCCACGACGAACGTTAGCACCCGCCGTGTGTCTCCCGTGGTATCATTCTCCGGTATTCGCAGTTTGCATCGGGTTGGTAAGTCGGGATGACCCCCTTGCCGAAACAGTGCTCTACCCCCGGAGATGAACCCACGAGGCGCTACCTAAATAGCTTTCGGGGAGAACCAGCTATCTCCCGGTTTGATTGGCCTTTCACCCCCAGCCACAGGTCATCCGCTGATTTTTCAACATCAGTCGGTTCGGTCCTCCAGTTAGTGTTACCCAACCTTCAACCTGCCCATGGCTAGATCACCGGGTTTCGGGTCTGTACCCTGCAACTAGTCGCCCAGTTAAGACTCGGTTTCCCTGCGGCTCCCCTATTCGGTT
Source organism: Enterobacteriaceae bacterium ESL0689 (assembly GCA_029433525.1). Taxonomy (NCBI): domain Bacteria; kingdom Pseudomonadati; phylum Pseudomonadota; class Gammaproteobacteria; order Enterobacterales; family Enterobacteriaceae; species Enterobacteriaceae bacterium ESL0689. The sequence continues at coordinate 292,066 of JAQTIF010000001.1, forward strand.
AACCTCGCTACAGAATACAAGTCGCTGACCCATTATACAAAAGGTACGCAGTCACCCCACCACTAAGCCCCCTCTGCTTCTTTTGGCGGCTGGGCGTCGCTCACGCTCCGCCTGCCCTGCCTTACAGCAAAGGATGCCTCGTGGAATCTCACCACTGGCTTAGTGGTGGGGCTTCCACTGCTTGTACGTACACGGTTTCAGGTTCTCTTTCACTCCCCTCGCCGGGGTTCTTTTCGCCTTTCCCTCACGGTACTGGTTCACTATCGGTCAGTCAGGAGTATTTAGCCTTGGAGGATGAATCCCCCTTCTTCAGACAGGATTTCTCGTGTCCCGCCTTACTCTTCGAGTCCACAGCATGCGCGCTTTCGTGTACGGGGCTGTCACCCTCTTTTGCCGGACTTTCCAGACCGTTCCACTAACACCCATGCTGATTATGACTCCGGGCTCCTCCCCTTTCGCTCGCCGCTACTCGGGGAATCTCGGTTGATTTCTTTTCCTCGGGGTACTGAGATGTTTCAGTTCCCCGGTTCGCCTCGTTAACCTATGAATTCAGTTAACGATGATGTGATTACTCACACCGGGTTTCCCCATTCGGACATCGCCGGGTCACAGGCCCATATCACCTCGCCGGCGCTTTTCGCAGATTTGCACGTCCTTCATCGCCTCTGACTGCCAGGGCATCCACCGTGTACGCTTAGTCACTTAACCTCACAACCCGAAGATGTCTCTTCCGGTCGCTTCGCTTTGAGAGACCCGGACACACTTCTTCGTGTGTCCTCTTTCAATTTTCAGCTTGATCCAGTTTGTTAAAGAGCAATATATTTCACAAATGACCTCCCGGCCATCTCTGAAATACAATCCGGCTGTGCCTTTCACCCACAACCCGCAAGTGGCGTCCCCTGGGGGATTCGAACCCCCGTTACCGCCGTGAAAGGGCGATGTCCTGGGCCTCTAGACGAAGGGGACTCTCTGTCTCGTTCGCAAGACGCCTTGCTCAATCTCTCGTCAGACAATCTGTGTGAACACTTCAGAAATCCAGAACCCTCAGTTTAAGGAGGTGATCCAACCGCAGGTTCCCCTACGGTTACCTTGTTACGACTTCACCCCAGTCATGAATCACAAAGTGGCAGGCGCCCCCCTTTCGGTTAAACTACCTGCTTCTTTTGCAACCCACTCCCATGGTGTGACGGGCGGTGTGTACAAGGCCCGGGAACGTATTCACCGTGGCATTCTGATCCACGATTACTAGCGATTCCGTCTTCGTGGAGTCGGGTTGCAGACTCCAGTCCGGACTACGACGCACTTTATGAGTTCCGCTCACCCTCGCAGGCTCGCCTCCCTTTGTATGCGCCATTGTAGCACGTGTGTAGCCCTGGTCGTAAGGGCCATGATGACTTGACGTCATCCCCACCTTCCTCCAGCTTTTCACTGGCAGTCTCCCCTGAGTTCCCGGCCAAACCGTTGGCAACAGAGGATAAGGGTTGCGCTCGTTGCGGGACTTAACCCAACATTTCACAACACGAGCTGACGACAGCCATGCAGCACCTGTCTCACAGCTCCCGAAGGCACCCCTCCATCTCTGGAAGGTTCTGTGGATGTCAAGACCAGGTAAGGTTCTTCGCGTTGCATCGAATTAAACCACATGCTCCACCGCTTGTGCGGGCCCCCGTCAATTCATTTGAGTTTTAACCTTGCGGCCGTACTCCCCAGGCGGTCGATTTATCGCGTTTGCTTCGAAAGCCACTCCTCAACGGGAACAACCTCCAAATCGACATCGTTTACAGCGTGGACTACCAGGGTATCTAATCCTGTTTGCTCCCCACGCTTTCGCACCTCAGCGTCAGTCTTCGTCCAGGGGGCCGCCTTCGCCACCGGTATTCCTCCAGATCTCTACGCATTTCACCGCTACACCTGGAATTCCACCCCCCTCTACGAGACTCCAGCCTGTCAGTTTCAAATGCTGTTCCCGGGTTAAGCCCGGGGATTTCACATCTGACTTAACACACCGCCTGCGTGCCCTTTACGCCCAGTTATTCCGATTAACGCTCGCACCCTCCGTATTACCGCGGCTGCTGGCACGGAGTTTGCCGGTGCTTCTTCTGCGGATAACGTCAAAATGAAAGTGTATTAAACTTCCATCCTTCCTCACCGCTGAAAGTACTTTACAACCCGAAGGCCTTCTTCATACACGCGGCATGGCTGCATCAGGGTTTCCCCCATTGTGCAATATTCCCCACTGCTGCCTCCCGCAGGAGTCTGGACCGTGTCTCAGTTCCAGTGTGGCTGGTCATCCTCTCAGACCAGCTAGGGATCGTCGCCCAGGTGAGCCATTACCTCACCTGCAAGCTAATCCCGTCTGGGCACATCCGGTGGCGTGAGGCCATAAGGTCCCCCACTTTGGTCTTCCGACATTATGCGGTATTAGCTACCGTTTCCAGTAGTTATCCCCCTCCACCAGGCAGTTTCCCAGACTTTACTCACCCGTCCGCCACTCGTCAGCAAAGCAGCAAGCTGCTTCCTGTTACCGTTCGACTTGCATGTGTTAGGCCTGCCGCCAGCGTTCAATCTGAGCCATGATCAAACTCTTCAATTCAGGTCTGATCGCTCGTGAATTAAACTTCGTAAATGAATTACGTGTTCACTCAGAGACTTTTTAAATTTGCTTGACCGTCACCGACGGTCAGGCTCTGTCTTCCTGAGTGCCCACACAGATTGTCTGACTGATTGTTAAAGAGCAGTGCTTCAATGAAGCGGGCGCATATAATACTCTCATGCACTTCAGAGTCAAGTACTTTTTTAGTATTTTCCTCTTTCCTGTCCGGCCAGCACTGCGAACTGTTTCACATATGCCGGGTCAGTGGCTGCGTATTATAGGGAGCTCACGGCTATCTGCAATAGAAATATTGTAGAAAATTAACCATCTGCTGCATTCCACAGCAATAAAACACCTTATACCTCGTTATACACAGATTTATCCACAAACGGACAGAAAAGATAAAAATTTACGAGCGTCACGCAAACGTTTTCGTTACAATTTGGCGCTATCACATAGCGCTATCGGGTGAACGGCGAACATCGAATAACCTGTTCAGCTAACCCTTTTGATAGCTAAATACGATTCAATTTCCGGGGAAATTCATCTTATGCAGCAATATCGTCCCATCCGCCGTGCTCTGCTCAGTGTTTCTGACAAAACCGGTATTATCGAATTTGCTCAGGCACTGTCTGCGCGTGGTGTTGAGTTACTCTCTACCGGAGGCACGGCTCATCTGCTGGCAGAACAAGGGTTATCTGTCACCGAGGTTTCTGACTATACCGGTTTCCCTGAGATAATGAATGGCCGTGTTAAAACCCTGCATCCCAAAGTACATGGCGGTATTCTTGCTCGTCGTGGTCTGGACGATGATCTTATGACGCAACATGCTATCGCCCCTATTGATCTGGTCGTTGTTAATCTCTATCCGTTCGCACAAACCATTACTCATGATGACTGCTCTCTGGAGGAGGCAATAGAAAATATTGATATCGGCGGTCCAACGATGATACGTGCGGCGGCGAAAAATCATAAAGATGTGACCATTATCGTTGCCAGTAGCGATTATAATACTGTTATTAATGAAATGGATGCCAATAAAGGATCGTTAACCCCCGCAACACGTTTTAATCTCGCCATTAAGGCTTTCGAGCATACGGCCTCTTATGATGGCATGATTGCTAATTATTTTGGTGGTCTGGTTCCCCCCTATCACGGTGATATCCAACAAGCCTCAGGCCGCTTTCCACGAACGCTACACCTGAATTTCATTAAAAAGCAGGATATGCGCTATGGCGAAAATAGCCATCAACAGGCCGCCTTTTATACCGAAGAAAATGTTAAAGAGGCCTCTGTCGCCACTGCGCAACAATTACAAGGCAAAGCACTGTCTTTTAATAATATTGCGGATACTGATACGGCATTAGAGTGTGTGAAAACATTTAGCGAACCGGCTTGTGTTATCGTAAAACATGCAAATCCCTGCGGAGTGGCTGTCAGTCATTCACTGATTGATGCTTATGATCGGGCGTGGAAAACGGATCCAACTTCTGCCTTCGGCGGTATCATTGCTTTTAACCGCGAACTGGATGCGACAACTGCACAATCTATTCTTTCCCGACAATTTGTCGAGGTCATTATTGCCCCAGCGGTCAATCAGGAAGCATTGAACATTATTTCCGCTAAACAGAACATCCGTTTGCTGATCTGCGGTAACTGCACACACGCTGAACCAGGACTGGATTTCAAACGTGTTAATGGCGGCCTGTTAGTTCAGGATCGTGATTTGAGAATGGTCACGGTAGATGAAATACATGTCGTCACTCAACGCCAGCCGACAACACAAGAGCTGCATGATGCACTCTTCTGCTGGAAAGTGGCAAAATTTGTCAAATCTAACGCCATTGTTTACGCGAAAGATAACATGACTATCGGTATTGGCGCAGGTCAGATGAGTCGCGTTTACTCTGCTAAAATTGCCGGCCTGAAAGCTAACGATGAGGGGCTGGAGGTGAAAGGTTCAGTAATGGCATCCGATGCTTTCTTTCCATTCCGCGATGGCATTGATGCGGCAGCCGCAGCAGGCGTGAGCTGTGTGATCCAGCCGGGGGGATCGATTCGTGATGAAGAGGTCATTGCCGCCGCTGATGAGCATGATATGGCGATGATCTTCACCGGCATACGCCATTTTCGCCATTAATTCACGGAGAAATCTATGAAAGTATTAGTGATCGGCAGTGGTGGCCGTGAGCATGCCCTGGGATGGAAAGTCGCACAATCTCCCGGAGTCGATACGGTCTATGTCGCGCCAGGTAATGCCGGTACCGCGCTGGAACCTGGTTTGCAAAATGTTGCTATTGATATTACTGATATTCCCGCCTTACTCAATTTTGCCCAAAACCAAGAGATAGATCTGACGATTGTCGGGCCGGAAATTCCGCTGGTCATGGGAATTGTCGATACATTTCGCGCAGCAGGGCTAAAAATTTTTGGCCCGACCCAACAAGCAGCGCAACTGGAAGGCTCTAAAGCGTTTAGTAAAGATTTTCTTGCACGGCACCATATCCCAACTGCTGATTATCAATATTTTACCCAAATTGAACCGGCACTGGCCTGGCTACGAGAGAAAGGCACCCCTATCGTTATCAAAGCAGATGGCCTTGCCGCCGGTAAAGGCGTTATCGTCGCAATGACGCCTGAAGAAGCGGAAAGCGCGGTGAAAGATATGCTAGCAGGCAATATTTTTGGTCATGCCGGTCACCGCATTATTATTGAGGAATTTCTCGATGGTGAAGAAGCCAGCTTTATTGTTATGGTCGATGGTGAACATGTCCTGCCAATGGCCACCAGCCAGGATCATAAACGCGCAGGCGATGGTGATACCGGGCTAAATACGGGGGGAATGGGGGCCTGTTCCCCTGCACCAGTAGTGAGCGATGAGATTTACCAACGGATCATGAGTCGTATCATCTGGCCAACCGTCAGAGGTATGGCAGCAGAAGGCAATATCTATACCGGTTTTCTCTATGCGGGTCTGATGATCGATAAGCAAGGCAATCCGAAGGTCATTGAGTTCAATTGCCGTTTCGGTGATCCAGAGACACAGCCTGTTATGCTGCGCCTGAAATCCGACATCGTGGAATTGTGTCTGGCTGCCTGCAATGGAAAACTGGATGAGAAAACCGCCGTATGGGATGATCGTGCCGCACTGGGTGTGGTCATGGCGGCAGGCGGCTACCCAGGTCACTATCATACCAGCGATGAAATCTTTGGTCTGCCAGGCCAGCAACTCACGGATGGAAAAGTATTTCATGCCGGAACCCAGCTGACGGAGGATCAACGTATCGTCACCCACGGCGGACGCGTGCTCTGTGTGACAGCACTGGGAGATACTGTTTCCCAGGCACAACAACGTGCTTATCAGATCGTCGGAGGCATTCACTGGAAAAATTGTTTCAGCCGTAGCGATATTGGCTGGCGCGCGATTGCCCATGAACAGCAACAGGAATAGCTGGCTTTCACTTCAGCAAAAATCACGATTCAGAAAGTTTTTTCCTGTGGCTGTCTGGCACAAAAGTCGCTATTGTCGACCATCAGAAGCTGTACACCGTCTGATGATTCCAGCCATGCCACACTTATCGCTTGTGCAGCGCGATGCTGACGGCTCGCGATATAGGCCAGCGTATCATCATCAAAAGCCGGGCTTACCGTCTGACCTTCACAAGTCGTGATCGTCTGATGAGTACGCCAGTATCCCTGATGCAGCGTAACACGCCCCTGATACAATGCATCACTGGTCTGACGAATATGGGTGGCACGATAACGATACAGTGCTACTTGATCGTCAGAAAGAGGGAATTTCTGTCCATCAATTTCACGCTGCATAAAACTCAATTCTCCTCGCTCATCAAAATGAACCCGGATATGTTCCGCTGGTTTGCCAGAGGTATTGAGTTCGATAAATGTAAGTCGGGTGCCCTGCCAGCGGTATTCACTGGTTGATGTCTCGCCGTTATTCCATGCATCTGAGATGGCAAGAAGGTGAACTTCATTCTGGTTGTCTTTACGCCAGATACGCACAGCACCCTGGTCGTCTGCATAACCACTGGCCGTGAAGGATGGCAGTACATTATGCTGGCTGCATCCTGCCAGAACGGATATGACAGCAGCCGATGTCAACATATAACGACCCGCAGACAAAAGGAGCCCCAGGGCTCCTTCGTAAAAACCATATATTGCCATGCCGTGTTATTTAACTGCGTCTTTCAGGGATTTACCTGAAACAAACGCCGGTACATTAGCGGCAGCAATTTTGATTTCTTTACCTGTTTGTGGGTTACGCCCTGTACGCTCAGCACGGTGGTTCACTTTGAAAGTGCCAAATCCTACCAGTTGTACAGCGTCGCCCTCTTTCAGAGACTCAGTAATTGCAGCCAGCGTCGATTCCAGGGCAGCTTTTGCCTGTGTTTTTGGCAGGTCAGCTTTGGCCGCAATTACATCAATGAGTTGAGTCTTATTCATAAGTTATCCTTACAATGTGTTTATCGCTTGCTAAATACCGAGTGCGACCAAAATGCCGAACAAGGCACTCTCCAGCATATGTGCATCGATAGCAACTTTTACTTCGTGCTTTCCAAATGTAGACCAGACAAGGGGAGAAATGGAAGCTTTCCGACACCACAATTCAGATGATAAATCATATTTCTACTCCTATTGCTGAAAAATCACACCAATATTGCTTTCTCCAATCTCCCTGAGGTCAGTTCGCAGCCCTTTGATCAGATCAATATCGCGCGTTTCACAAGCAGCAAGCAGGCGAAAAATCTCCCACTGGATATCCCATTCCCGCTCAACGGCCAGGTTTTCTTTGAGCTCGGCATCCGTCATTTCACGTCCTGCACGTGTCATTTCCAGCATCGCGACCGTATTAACGGAACTTTTACTCACCGCAATGGCATGATCAAGCATTTCACCACTGAGACGGGAATGAACCAATTCACTCAATGCAATACAGGCATCAATGGCTGGATAGACACCGTATAAATCATAGTCGTCAGCCACCGGAATAGCCTGCTCCAGTTTTTCTAACTGACTGTCAAAATTCACTCTAGCCTCTTTGACTGTCAATATTTCCCAAACCAAATCAAGAATACGGCGATACAGGTGACTATCGGCAAATTCAGTTTGCTGGCAGAAGAGCGCGTAATTGGGGTACATACGTTCACACAGACAGGCCATAAAAGTCACATGTTGCCAGTCTGTCAGCTTCTCCAGACGCAGATGAATTGGGTTTTGTAACATAATAAGTCCCGTGGATTGAGAAATTGTGTGCAAGTGTACCTGAATCAGTTGTGATTTGCCTGCCAGCGCACGAATGCCGGGCGCTGCGAAGCAACCGCATCAGCCCAGCGCGTTGGCTCTGGCAAACGATAACCTTTGATACAGTGTTGTACCCAGAGTAATGCACTGTTGAGTGACACGCGATGTCCCGTACTAATAAATAACGGATTACAACGCGCTTTACTGCGCCAGACCCAGGCCAGCTGTTCGTTTTTATCCATCAGCGGTGCCAGTGCCCCTGATTCATCTGTGGAAAAGGTGAATTTCCCGCATAACCGTTTTTTTGCCACACCAATCGTTGGCACATCCACTAACAGGCCAAAATGGCTCGCCACCCCCAGCCTGCGTGGATGTGAAATACCATGACCATCGACAAAGAGTATATCGGGTTTCTGCGTCAGTTGTTGCCACGCGGCCAGTAATGCTGGCGTTTCACGAAATGATAGAAAGCCAGGAATATAAGGCATAACAACAGGAACACGCGCAATCTGATATTCGACTAACTCCAGTGATGGATAGGCGAGCAGCACTATTGCCGCTCGCGCGATGGTATTTTGTTGTTCAAAACCGACATCGGCACCACCAATCATCGCCGGGGGATCGCAATCCAGCTGGTCCTGATGAATAACGGATGCGGCCAGCTTGCGCTGCTGGTCACTGAGTGATGCCAGATCCATAAGCCATCCTTAACGATGATATTGTGCCGATATTCGATGTACTGCTTCGACAAAAGTACCGGCTCGTTGTGGTTCTACATCCTGGTGAATGCCATGACCAAGATTAAAGACATGGCCTTCACCATGACCGAAATCCGCCAGAATCGTCGCGACTTCTTCTTCTATGCGGGTGGCGGGTGCATAGAGTATAGCGGGGTCCATATTGCCCTGTAGTGCTACTTTATGACCGACACGACGGCGCGCATCGGCAATATCCGTCGTCCAGTCAAGGCCCAGTGCATCGCACCCTGTTTCTGCCATTGCTTCCAGCCATTGCCCACCCCCTTTAGTAAATAAAGTGACTGGCACCCGACGACCTTCCTGTTCACGTAATAAACCATCAATAATTTTATGCATATAATTGAGGGAGAACTGCCGATAATCACGATGGGTCAGAACACCGCCCCAGGTGTCGAATATCATCACTGATTGCGCCCCGGCTTTAATCTGGGCATTAAGATACAGCGTGATACTTTGCGCCAGTTTATCGAGCAGCGTATGTAATACCTGCGGCTCTGCATACATCATTTTTTTAATAGTAGTAAACACTTTACTGCTTCCGCCCTCCACCATATAAGTGGCCAGCGTCCACGGGCTACCGGAGAAACCAATCAGCGGAACCTCGCCGTTGAGTTCCCGGCGAATGAGCCGTACGGCATCCATAACGTAAGCAAGTTCATCTTCTGGATCCGGGATCGGCAACTTATCGACATCCGTTTTACAGGTGATGGGCGAAGCAAAACGCGGTCCTTCTCCGGCTTCAAAATAGAGCCCCAGTCCCATTGCATCAGGAATTGTCAGGATATCTGAAAAAAGGATCGCGGCATCCAGCGCATAGCGACGTAATGGTTGTAGTGTCACTTCACAGGCCAGAGCAGCGTTTTTACACAATGACATAAAGTCACCGGCTTGCTGGCGTGTTGCTTTGTATTCTGGCAGATAACGGCCAGCCTGGCGCATCATCCATACTGGCGTCATATCAACGGGCTGGCGCAGTAGTGCGCGCAGATAACGGTCATTCTTTAATTCGATCATTTTACAGTTCCTGTATGCGTCAGCTCACCAGTGTATCATGTCATTCATACTCAGCCCGACACATTGCCACAGTATCTTCTATCAGACGACGCGCCACCGTACCCACGGGCGGAAGTAAGGGGAGATTGTCGTAGCGATACCACCCGGCTTCAAGGAGCTCTTTTTTATCAATAATAATTTCGCCACTCTCATATTCCGCGATAAACGCCGCCATCAGCGACTGGGGAAAGGGCCAGGGTTGGGAAGTGACATAATGGATATTTTTCACCTGGAGCTGACTCTCTTCCATCACTTCACGGATCACCGCCTGTTCCAGGGTCTCACCGACTTCGACAAAACCCGCTAATGCGGTATGTATGCCGTTACGATGGCGGGTGTGCTGTGCCAGTAAAATAGAATCTTCCCGACGAATTGCCACAATAATACAAGGGGCAATTTGTGGATAGTAACGCTCATGACAGTGATCACACTGCATCGCCCATTCATTCTTACCTGAACGCATCGGGTGACCACAACTGCCACAATATTTATGTGAGCGATAAAATCCGGACAGCTGAACACCGCGTCCTGCCAGTTGAAACAGTCCAGGCGCTTGATCCAGTAACTGACGTAAGGACACCATATTATGCTGGCGGTCCTGGTCAATCATCCATACAGCTTCACCCTGCCATTCGCCAATATGTAAAGCATGCCGACCAGTGAGATTAAAACTCACCGCTTCACCATAGGGTAATTTTCCATCGGGTAACCATAGCTGCTGACCATCAGTCACAACCCACCATCCACGGTCCATTTTTTCAACAATATGATACATATCTATTGCATATCATCTTTTTTGATGACATATTTAACATTAGTTTTACATTTATGTGACGGAATCAACTATGTTAAAGCAGCTGGAATATCGGGTATTGCATTCTGGAGACAAATATAAAGTTGTTGATGAGTGGCTACATGTGCGTAAGCATTTACTCGTGGCTTACTACGGATTAGTTGGTCTGAAACCAGGAAAAAGTTCCTATATACGACTTAACGAAAAGGCATTGCATAACTTTTGCCAAAGTCTGGTTGACTACCTCTCCTCCGGACATTTTCATATTTATGAACTTATTCTCCAGGAAATGGAAGGCAATATCCCATTTTTAGTCATCAACCAGCTCTATCCGCAACTGGAAACCAATACCCAGAAGCTCATGGATGACTACGATTCATGTCTCATAAATGTTATTGATGATGATAACTATATGCGATTTCAGCAAGTGTTATCTGATATTGGCGAAGCACTGGAGGCACGATTCGTGCTCGAAGACAGACTGATAGCTCAGGCCGTATCACACAGACGAAGCCGTATCATTCACTATCCTGCTGTATCAATATTCTGACTGGCTATTTAAAAATAAATCTCCCCCCTCTTCTGAAGGGGGGAGAGCACACCTGTTGATATATACTGCGATTTATTACAAAAATCCATACAGCGACGCCAGTATCCATCCCATCGTACATGAGACACTGACGCCAATTAATCCTGGCAGAATAAAGCTATGGTTAATGACAAAACGACCAATATGCGTCGTACCTGAACGATCAAACTGAATAGCCGCCAGATCACTGGGATAGGTAGGCAGAATATAATAGCCATAACAGGCAGGCGCAGAAGCGACAATATAGGCGGGATTAACCCCGATAGACAGCGCCACAGGAACCACCGCAGTTAACGCTGCCGCCTGGGAATTGACGAATTTAGATACGATTAATAATACTATCGCGTAAGTCCAGGGATGGACTTTGACGACTTCGCCCAACACATCTTTAATCTCTTCCAGATGCGCCCCGAACATTGTTTCAGCCATCCAGGCGACACCGTATACCGCGACAATAGCAATCATGCCCGAACGGAAAACTTCATTCTTCGAAATCGAAGCCGGATTTGTTTTAGTGACCATAATAATCACGGCCCCAGAAAACAGCATAAACATCTGAATAACCAGCACCATTGACAATGGTTTGTTATTAACGACCGGGAGTAAATTCGGAAATGCACCCAGAATAGCGACTAAAGCTATCGAGGCAAGAAAGATCCACATCGCTACCCAGTTATGCATAGGCAGTTTTTTATCCAGCAAAGTGGCCGTATCGCCATAAACATAGTGACGATTTTCTGGCGTCGAAATAAATTTCTGAAATACTTCGTCTTTGTCCAGGTCTTTGCCACGAAACCAGCTGAAGATACCGATTGCCAGTATCCCTGTCAGGGTTGATGGAATGGTGATAGCCAGCAGGTCGAGAAACTCCAGATGTCTGCCGTTAATGGTAGCATCTTTCAGTAACGTCACTAATGAAACCACCGCGACAGAGACCGGACTGGCAATAATGCCCATTTGTGCCCCAATGGTACTGGCTGCCATTGGCCGTTCAGGACGAATATTATTTTTAATCGCGACATCATAGATAATCGGCAGGATGGTATAGACCACATGACCTGTACCACAAAGAATGGTCAGTATACAGGTGACAAAAGGCGCGACGATAGAGATATATTTAGGATTGCGTCGTAATAGTTTTTCAGCAAGCTGAAGCATCACGTCTAAACCACCGGATGCCTGTAATGTCGCCGAAGCCGCAACGACCGCGATAATCACCAGCATAACATCAACAGGCGGTTTTCCCGGTGGCAGATGGAAAATAAAAACTAAAATAACCAGTCCAATACCGCCTAAAAGGCCCAGTGCGATCCCGCCTTTTCTGGCGCCATAAAATAAACAAATCAAGATAATAATAAGCTGTATTGCAAACTCCATACATCCCCCCGAACATGCTCACCAGAATCAAAAGATGCCCTGCATTAGCAATTTACTCTTTATTTCCATCCTGTATTGATAGAAGGAATGTGCCATCATGTCAGACTGGAGATAATAGGTCTCAACTGAAAATTTAGAGCCTATCCCACCAGGCGTTATTGACGCAGCCAGTTTGGACACGGACAGGGCGAAGAAACCGCAGCGTATACGTAGTACGTGAGGATTTCGAGCACTGCTCAGGGCCAAAATGGCAAGTGAAATAGCCTAATGGAATAGGCTCTTATTATAGTTTTTGACTATATCGCCTTTGCTTTATTTATTTTTTGATATGCATAAAACTTTTACTCATTACCTTCCTGAGAAACGAGCATAAAAAAAGCCAGTCAGGTGTCTCTGACTGGCTTTTTAGTCATCGATTAATGATTACTCAGTTTCGCTGTTTCCGAGTCCTGCATTCAGCAGTTCTGCCAGATTGGCAGAAGCCTCTTCGGCACTCACCTGTGCAACAGGCTGTTCACCTGCCGCACGACGGCGTATACGATCCTGATGATACGCATACCCGGTACCCGCCGGAATCAGACGTCCTACGATAACGTTCTCTTTCAGCCCGCGCAGTTCATCACGTTTACCCGCTACAGCAGCTTCGGTCAGTACGCGCGTGGTTTCCTGGAACGAGGCAGCAGAAATAAAGGATTCTGTTGCCAGAGACGCCTTAGTAATACCCAGCAGATCGCGGGTAAATGTCGCGCCTTCTTTACCGTTCTCTTCCAGTTCACGATTCGCTATCTTGATCCGGGAATATTCGACCTGCTCGCCTTCGAGGAAGTCAGAGCTACCGGCACTGGCAATCGTCGCTTTACGCAACATCTGACGAACGATAACCTCAATGTGTTTATCGTTAATCTTCACGCCCTGTAAACGATAGACATCCTGCACCTCGTTAACAATATAACGTGTCACAGCATGCACACCACGCAGACGCAAAATATCCTGCGGTGCTTCCGGACCATCAGAGATAACATCACCGCGTTCCACACGTTCGCCTTCGAACACGTTAAGCTGACGCCACTTTGGAATCATCTCTTCATAAGGATCATTACCATCTATTGGCGTGATAACCAGACGGCGCTTACCTTTCGTTTCTTTACCGAAAGAAACGATACCGCTGATTTCCGCCAGAATAGCGGGCTCTTTTGGACGACGCGCTTCGAAGAGATCAGCAACACGCGGCAGACCACCGGTGATATCCTTGGTACCGCCAGATTCCTGTGGAATACGTGCCAGGGTGTCACCTGCACTAATTTCTACACCATCCTCCAGTTGCACAATGGCTTTACCTGGCAGGAAATACTGAGCAGGCATATCAGTGCCGGGGATCAGAACATCATTACCCTGAGCATCAACGATTTTCAGCGCTGGACGCAAATCTTTACCACCGGTAGTACGCTCTGCGGAATCAAGCACGACCAGCGAAGACAAACCGGTTAATTCATCGGTCTGGCGGGTAATCGTCTGACCATCAATCATGTCAGTAAAGCGAATAAAACCACTCACTTCTGTGATGACGGGCATGGTGTGTGGATCCCAGTTGGCCACTGTTTCACCACCGACGACCTGCTCACCATCCCCTTTCGCCATAACCGAACCATAAGGGACTTTATAGCTTTCTTTCGTCCGGCCAAATTCATCAATCAGTTTCAGCTCAGTATTACGGGAAGTAATCACCAGTTTACCTGAGGAATTTGTCACTGACTTAATATTAACCAGTTTCAGGCTACCCTTGTTCTTCACCTGGATGCTGGACTCAGCCGCCGCACGAGATGCTGCACCCCCGATATGGAATGTCCGCATTGTTAACTGTGTACCTGGCTCACCGATAGACTGCGCCGCGATAACACCGATGGATTCACCTTTGTTAATCAGATGACCACGAGCCAGATCACGACCATAGCAATGAGCACAAACACCAAAATCCGTGTCACAGGAAACCACAGAACGAACTTTAACGGCATCAACTGAATTGGCTTCCAGCAAATCACACCACTGTTCATCCAGCAATGTATTACGTGGCACCAGAATATCAGCCGTACCCGGCTTCAGAATATCTTCCGCCGCTACCCGTCCCAGTACGCGATCACGCAGCGGCTCTTTAACATCACCGCCCTCGATAACCGGAGTCATCATGATGCCTTCATGCGTCCCACAGTCATCTTCCGTTACCACCAGATCCTGTGCCACATCAACCAGACGACGAGTCAGATAACCAGAGTTCGCGGTTTTCAGCGCGGTATCTGCCAGACCTTTACGTGCACCGTGTGTCGAGATGAAGTACTGGAGGACGTTCAGCCCCTCACGGAAATTTGCCGTAATCGGTGTTTCGATAATCGAACCATCCGGTTTTGCCATCAGGCCACGCATCCCCGCCAGCTGACGTATCTGTGCCGCAGAACCACGGGCACCAGAGTCAGCCATCATATAGATGCTATTGAAAGAAACCTGCTGCTCTTCTTCGCCATCACGGTTAATTACCGTTTCAGTTTGCAGGTTGTCCATCATCGCTTTGGAGACACGATCATTCGCTGCAGCCCAGATATCGATAACTTTATTATAACGCTCACCCGCCGTGACCAGACCCGACTGGAACTGTTCCTGAATCTCAGCAACTTCGGCTTCAGCCTCAGCGATAATCCCTTGTTTTTTATCAGGGATGACCATGTCATCAATACCAACAGATGCCCCTGATCGTGCAGCATAAGCAAAGCCGGTATACATGATCTGGTCAGCAAAAATAACCGTTGGTTTTAAACCCAGAATGCGATAGCAGGTATTCAGCATCTTAGAGATAGCTTTCTTACCCAGTGGCTGATTAACGATAGAGAATGGTAATCCCTTCGGCACAATCATCCACAAAATCGCCCGTCCAATGGTGGTATCGATCAGACTGGTTTTCGCGATGAATTGACCATTATCGTCTTTTTCGTATTCCGTAATACGGACTTTAACCCGTGCATGCAATGAAGCCAGCCCGGCACGATAAATGCGTTCCGCTTCTTTCGGACCCGTCAGCACCATGCCTTCGCCTTTGGCATTAACACAATCCCGTGTCATATAGTACAGACCCAGAACAACGTCCTGAGACGGAACAATAATCGGTTCGCCATTGGCCGGAGAAAGAATATTGTTGGTCGACATCATCAGCGCACGCGCTTCCAGCTGAGCTTCCAGCGTCAACGGTACGTGAACAGCCATCTGGTCACCATCGAAGTCAGCGTTATAAGCTGCACAAACCAGCGGATGTAACTGAATCGCTTTACCTTCGATCAACACCGGTTCGAATGCCTGAATACCCAGACGATGTAGCGTCGGCGCACGGTTCAGCAATACAGGGTGTTCACGGATAACCTCATCAAGGATATCCCAGACAACCGCTTCTTCACGCTCAACCATTTTCTTAGCGGCTTTGATCGTGGTGGCGAGACCACGCAATTCGAGCTTGCCATAAATAAACGGTTTGAACAGCTCCAGTGCCATTTTCTTCGGCAGACCACATTGATGCAGATGCAGATATGGACCAACCGTAATCACCGAACGACCAGAGTAATCAACACGTTTGCCCAGCAAGTTCTGACGGAAACGACCCTGTTTACCTTTGATCATATCAGCCAGAGATTTCAGTGGACGCTTGTTAGAGCCCGTGATTGCGCGACCACGGCGACCATTATCCAGCAGGGCGTCAACGGCTTCCTGTAACATACGTTTTTCATTACGCACGATAATATCAGGTGCCGCCAGATCCAGCAGACGTTTCAGACGGTTGTTACGGTTAATCACCCGACGATACA
Organism: Enterobacteriaceae bacterium ESL0689; assembly: GCA_029433525.1. Lineage (NCBI taxonomy): Bacteria > Pseudomonadati > Pseudomonadota > Gammaproteobacteria > Enterobacterales > Enterobacteriaceae > Enterobacteriaceae bacterium ESL0689. The sequence goes on from JAQTIF010000001.1 coordinate 308,330, forward strand.
GATCATTCAGATCAGAGGTCGCAAAACGGCCACCATCCAGCGGCACCAGTGGACGCAAATCCGGCGGCAGCACTGGCAGAACGGTTAATATCATCCATTCTGGCTTGTTTCCGGATTGTACGAATGCTTCCAGCAGTTTTATCCGCTTAGTCAGCTTTTTACGCTTGGTTTCAGAATTGGTTTCGTTCAGCTCTTCACGGAGTTGTTCACACTCTTTTTCCAGATCCATGTTTTTCAACAAGGCCTGGATAGCTTCGGCGCCCATTCTGGCATCAAATTCGTCACCAAACTCTTCCAGAGCGTCCAGATACTGTTCTTCAGTCAGGATCTGATTACGTTCCAGATTTGTCATGCTACCTTCGATAACTACATAAGATTCGAAGTACAGCACCCGTTCAATATCGCGCAACGGCATATCCAGCAACAGACCAATACGGGACGGCAGCGATTTCAGAAACCAGATATGAGACGTCGGAGACGCCAGCTCAATATGTCCCATCCGCTCACGACGCACTTTGGTCTGGGTCACTTCGACGCCACATTTTTCACAAATCACACCACGGTGTTTCAGGCGTTTGTACTTGCCGCACAGGCATTCGTAATCTTTTACTGGCCCAAAGATACGGGCGCAAAACAGACCGTCGCGTTCAGGTTTGAACGTACGGTAATTGATGGTTTCCGGCTTTTTCACTTCACCAAAAGACCATGAACGGATCATATCTGGCGATGCCAGCGCAATTTTGATCGCATCAAACTCTTCGCTTTTAGTTTGCGCTTTCAGAAACTTTAATAAATCTTTCACGGATTTGCTCCCGTCAGAGTTAGCACAATCTGGCATCAGGAGTGACCCTAATGCCAGTGACCTGTGTGAGCAAGAGTTACTCGTCTTCCAGTTCGATGTTAATGCCCAGTGAACGAATCTCTTTCAACAATACATTGAAGGACTCTGGCATTCCCGGCTCCATCTGATGGTTACCGTCGACGATGTTTTTATACATCTTAGTACGGCCATTAACATCATCAGACTTAACAGTGAGCATTTCCTGGAGGGTATAGGCTGCGCCATAGGCTTCCAGCGCCCACACTTCCATTTCCCCGAAACGTTGCCCACCGAATTGCGCCTTACCACCCAACGGTTGTTGAGTGACCAGACTATAAGAACCGGTAGAACGTGCATGCATTTTGTCATCAACCAGGTGGTTAAGTTTTAACATATACATATAACCAACGGTTACCTGACGTTCGAATTGTTCACCAGTACGACCATCAAACAGAGTGATCTGACCAGAAGTCGGCAAATCACCGAGTTGTAATAACTCTTTGATTTCCGCTTCCTTCGCACCATCAAACACTGGTGTGGCGATCGGCATGCCTTTACGCAGATTTTCCGCCAGACGCAGCACTTCTTCATCACTGAAGGTGCTCAAATCAACTTTCTGGCGCACACCTGCACCTAAATCATAAGCACGCTGGATGAATTCACGCAGTCGGGCAACATCCTGTTGCTGTTTGATCATCGCGTTGATTTTATCGCCAATCCCTTTTGCTGCCATCCCGAGATGGGTTTCGAGGATCTGGCCGATATTCATACGAGACGGAACACCCAGTGGGTTCAGTACGATATCCACGGGCGTGCCATTTTCATCATAAGGCATATCTTCAATCGGGTTGATCTTAGAAATCACCCCTTTATTACCGTGACGACCTGCCATCTTATCGCCTGGCTGGATACGACGCTTAACAGCCAGATAAACTTTAACAATCTTCAGCACACCGGGTGCAAGATCATCGCCCTGGGTGATTTTACGACGTTTGGCTTCGAGTTTTTTCTCGAACTCCTGCTTCAGTTCATCATACTGCTCTGCTAACTGCTCCAGCTGATTCTGTTTCTCTTCATCAGTCAGGCTCAATTCCAGCCAGCGATCACGTGGTAGTTTCTCCAGTTTTTCAGCTTCAACGCCCCCGGCAAGCAGCACGGCATGAATACGACTAAACAAGCCCGCTTCAAGGATATGCAACTCTTCAGACAAGTCTTTTCTCGCCTGTTTCAACTGCATTTCTTCAATTTCCAGCGCTCGTTTGTCCTTTTCCACACCATCGCGGGTAAAGACCTGAACGTCAATCACGGTACCTGACACACCGTTTGGCACACGTAAAGAAGAATCTTTTACGTCAGACGCTTTTTCACCAAAAATCGCCCGTAGTAGTTTCTCTTCTGGTGTTAACTGCGTTTCACCTTTCGGCGTGACTTTACCGACCAGAATATCGCCGCCCGTAACTTCGGCACCGATATAAACGATACCGGATTCGTCCAGCTTAGACAGCGCAGCTTCACCGACATTCGGAATATCAGCCGTGATCTCTTCTGACCCCAGTTTCGTGTCACGAGAAACACACGCCAGTTCCTGAATATGGATCGATGTAAAACGATCTTCCTGGACAACGCGTTCGGAGACCAGAATGGAGTCTTCGAAGTTGTAGCCGTTCCACGGCATGAACGCGACGCGCATATTCTGACCCAGCGCCAGTTCCCCCAGATCGGTGGATGGGCCATCGGCTAATACATCACCCCGTTCAACAGGTTCACCCAGAGAGACGCAAGGCATCTGGTTGATACAGGTATTCTGGTTGGAGCGCGTGTATTTAGTCAGGTTATAGATATCGATACCCGCTTCACCTGGGTACATCTCGTCTTCGTTAACTTTGATAACGATACGCGAGGCATCAACATACTGAACAACACCGCCACGTTTGGCTACCGCTGTTACCCCTGAGTCGACCGCCACAGCACGTTCCATACCGGTTCCCACCAGCGGCTTATCAGCACGCAGCGTTGGCACCGCCTGACGTTGCATGTTCGCACCCATCAATGCACGGTTCGCATCGTCATGCTCAAGGAACGGAATCAACGATGCCCCGACGGAAACCACCTGTTGCGTGGAAACGTCCATGTAATCAACCTGATCACGGCTGAACAGACTGGATTCACCCTTGCTACGGCAGGTGATCAGATCTTCAACAAAATGGCCGTTTTCATCCAGGTTAGAGTTAGCCTGAGCAATAACGAAGTTACCTTCTTCGATAGCCGACAGATAGTGAATTTCGTCAGTTACCACACCATCGGTCACTTTACGATATGGCGTTTCGAGGAAACCATATTCATTGGTTTGCGCGTATACCGACAGTGAGTTGATCAGCCCGATGTTTGGCCCTTCTGGCGTTTCGATAGGACATACCCGACCATAGTGAGTCGGATGCACGTCACGCACTTCAAAGCCTGCGCGCTCACGGGTTAACCCCCCCGGCCCTAACGCAGAGATACGGCGTTTATGCGTAATTTCCGACAGTGGGTTATTCTGATCCATAAACTGCGATAACTGGCTGGAGCCAAAGAACTCTTTCACTGCTGCAGAAATCGGTTTAGCGTTGATCATATCCTGCGGCATCAACGTATCCAGATCGCCCAGTGACAGACGCTCTTTCACTGCACGCTCTACGCGCACCAGACCAACACGGAACTGGTTTTCTGCCATTTCGCCTACGGAGCGGATACGACGGTTACCGAGGTGGTCAATGTCATCGACTTCACCTTTACCATTACGAATGTCGATGAGCTTTTTCATCACATCAATAATGTCATCTTTGCTCAGGATACCCGAACCTTCGATCTCTTTGCGCAACAGCGAGCGATTAAATTTCATGCGCCCGACAGCAGACAAATCATAACGATCTTCAGAGAAGAATAAATTCTCAAACAGGCTTTCCGCCGCTTCGCGTGTCGGCGGCTCTCCTGGACGCATCATACGGTAGATTTCTACCAGTGCGCTCAGGCGGTCATTCGTGGGATCGACACGAAGTGTTTCAGAAATATAAGGGCCATGATCGAGATCATTGGTAAACAGCGTTTCGATATGTTTATGACCTGCCTGACTGAGTTTAGCCAGCAGATCCAGACTCAGTTCCATGTTTGCCGCGCAGATCAGCTCACCGGTTGACTCATCAACATAATCTTTCGCTGCCACTTTACCCGCAATATACTCAACCGGAACTTCAATATGCTTGATGCCATCTTTTTCCAGTTGACGGATATGCCGCGCGGTAATCCGGCGCCCCTTTTCGACGTAAACTTTGCCATTATCTTCGATATCGAAAGAGGCGGTTTCGCCACGCAGACGTTCTGGTACTAGCTCCATCTGCAATTTATTATTGCGGATCTCAAAAACCACTTTCTCAAAGAACAGGTCAAGGATCTGTTCTGTGGTGTAGTTCAGTGCACGCAGAATAATCGTCGCCGGTAATTTACGACGGCGATCGATACGAACGAATAAGTTATCTTTCGGATCAAATTCGAAATCCAGCCAGGAGCCACGGTAAGGAATGATCCGCGCGTTATACAGCACTTTCCCGGAAGAGTGAGTCTTACCTTTGTCAGAGTCAAAGAAGACACCCGGACTACGATGCAACTGAGATACGATAACACGCTCAGTACCATTGATAACAAAGGTACCGTTATCCGTCATGAGCGGAATTTCGCCCATGTAGACTTCTTGTTCTTTAATATCTTTGACGGTTCCTTCTGGTGCTTCACGTTCGTAAATGACCAGACGCAGCTTAACACGCAGTGGTGCCGAATAGGTCACACCACGGATCTGACACTCTTTAACGTCAAAAACAGGTTCACCCAGACGATAACTGACATATTGCAGTTCAGAATTACCGCTATAGCTTTTTATCGGGAATACAGAACGGAAAGCCGCTTCCAGACCATACTGCCCTTCAGGATCTTGCTCGATAAATTTCTGAAACGAGTCAAGCTGGATAGAAAGGAGATAGGGGACATCCAGCACTTGTGGACGTTTACCAAAATCCTTACGAATACGTTTTTTCTCGGTATAGGAGTAAACCATAGGGCTCCTCAGCTTACTTGACAAGTCGACCCGACTGCCCACCCAGGACAGTTTTTATGCAACACTATTTGTTGATCGGAAAACAGGACACTTTCCGCAATGCCTGTTTCTATCATGCTTAAATCATTTCATTGCGATTTACACAGTTCAGGCCATCTGAGCTGTCGCAGTATATTAAGTCATCTATAGAAACAAGCATTGAAAAGACAAAACAGTAGTCAAACAGTGTGAAACGCTACTGCTGCCTCACAGCGCAAAAAGGCTGGTGACTAAACGCCACCAGCCTCAGCCTGATCTCTCAGGCTGCAACTGAAAAAGCAGGCTTATTTAACTTCAACTTCAGCGCCAGCTTCTTCCAGAGCTTTTTTCAGTGCTTCTGCATCATCTTTGCTAACACCTTCTTTCAGGGTAGCAGGTGCAGATTCTACCAGGTCTTTCGCTTCTTTCAGACCCAGGCCAGTTGCGCTACGAACAGCTTTGATAACGGCAACTTTATTCGCACCAGCTGCTTTCAGAACGATGTCGAATTCAGTTTTTTCTTCTACAGCTTCAGCCGGGCCAGCAGCAACGGCAACAGCGGCAGCAGCAGAAACACCGAATTTTTCTTCCATTGCAGCGATCAGTTCAACAACGTCCATAACGGACATAGCGGAGACTGCTTCAATAATTTGATCTTTAGTGATAGACATTTAAATTGTTCCTGAATATCAGAATAAGTTTATATGTAAGCGTGCGTTTTACAAAGATAACTGCAATTATGCAGCTTCTTTCGCATCGCGAACAGCCGCCAGAGTACGAACCAGTTTACCAGCCGCAGCTTCTTTCATGGTTGCCATCAGGCGTGCAATTGCTTCTTCGTAGGTCGGCAGCGTTGCCAGGCGATCGATTTGGGACGCCGGGATTAGCTCACCTTCAAAGGCTGCAGCTTTGACCTCAAATTCTGCATTCGCTTTCGCGAACTCTTTGAACAAACGAGCCGCAGCGCCCGGATGTTCCATAGAGTATGCAATCAGGGTCGGACCAACAAACGTGTCTTTCAGGCACTCAAATTCAGTACCTTCAACCGCCCGGCGTAGCAACGTGTTGCGAACAACACGTATATAAACACGAGCTTCACGACCTGCTTTACGCAGTTCAGTCATTTTATCAACAGTTACACCGCGAGAATCCGCAACGACTGCTGATAGCGCACCTTTGGCTACTTCGCTGACTTCAGCAACAATCGCTTGTTTGTCTTGAAGATTTAAAGCCATTAGCTTTGCTCCTGGATGTTTGCCAGAGCTTACGCTCCGGGACTCACTTCACTCTTCACAATGAAAGAGCGTCTTTAAATACGGCGAGCAGAAACAAGCCAGAATATCGCAAAAATAATCTTAGCGTTCTGTCACCGTCTACGCAGGGAATTAAGTTTCTGCTGAAACACCTACGGTCTTCGACGGAGGCCTGGGTAGGCCAGGCTCCAGCGAACATATTCTTTCTGTTATCATCAGGATTGCGACGATAACGCTGCTACACGCAGAAATTATGGGCGGGGATTGTAGACAAATTCACCGCCCACGTAAAGCTAATCTTAGTTTACCGCAGCAGACAGGCTTGCTTGATCGATCGTAACACCGGCACCCATTGTCGTAGAGATGCTAACTTTCTTGATATATACCCCTTTCGACTGAGCAGGTTTTGCTTTTTTCAGCGCAACCAGCAGAGCTTCGAGGTTCTCTTTTAGTTTATCTGCATCAAAATCGATTTTACCGATAGTGGTATGGATAATGCCGTTTTTATCATTACGATAACGAACCTGACCCGCTTTCGCATTTTTAACTGCTTCAGCCACATTAGGGGTTACGGTGCCGACTTTCGGATTTGGCATCAGACCACGCGGGCCAAGTACCTGACCTAACTGGCCAACAACACGCATGGCATCCGGCGAAGCGATAACGACATCAAAATCCATTTCGCCTTTTTTGATATGATCAGCCAGATCTTCCATACCGACCAGTTCAGCGCCCGCAGCCTTTGCAGCTTCTGCATTAGCGCCCTGAGTAAACACGGCGACACGAACAGAACGACCCGTACCATTCGGCAACACTGTTGCACCACGAACATTCTGGTCAGACTTACGTGCATCAATGCCGAGATTAACAGCAATATCGACACTTTCAGTAAATTTAGCCGTGGCGAGTTCCTTAAGTAAAACAATCGCTTCGTTGATATCATACTGTTTCGTTGCATCAACTTTTTCACGGATTACGCGCATGCGCTTGGTTAGTTTAGCCATCTCTTAGTCCTCCACTACCAGGCCCATGGAACGTGCAGTGCCTTCGATAGAACGCGTCATCGCTTCAATATCGGCACCGGTCATGTCGGCAGCTTTGGTCTGCGCGATTTCCTGCAACTGAGCGCGGGAAATTTTACCTACTTTTTCTTTATTGGGTTTACCAGAACCCGACTTAATACCCGCTGCTTTTTTCAGTAAAACAGCCGCCGGAGGCGTCTTGGTAATGAAAGTGAAAGAGCGGTCGGCATAAACGGTGATAACAACCGGAATAGGCAGGCCTTTTTCAATGGATTCTGTTTTCGCATTAAATGCTTTACAGAATTCCATGATGTTAACGCCTTGCTGACCCAGTGCTGGACCCACTGGCGGACTTGGGTTTGCCATACCAGCCGCAACCTGCAGCTTAACGTAGGCTTGTACTTTCTTAGCCATTTCTGTTTCCTCGTTTGGGTATAACGCCTTTTAAAAGGCTCCCCCGTTTTAAATTCGCTTTACGGATCATCCATCCATAAAAACAAAAAGCGCGAAATTATACGTCAGTTTCGCCCTTTTTACAACGGCAAAATCGTTTCTTTTTCAACCGTCGATCAGGCTTTATCAACCTGAGAAAAATCCAGCTCCACCGGTGTCGCACGGCCAAAGATAGATACCGACACTTTCAGGCGTGACTTTTCATAGTCAACTTCTTCGACCACTCCATTAAAGTCGGCGAACGGCCCATCGCTGACACGCACCATTTCACCCGGTTCAAACAGTGTTTTCGGACGCGGCTTATCACCCACTTGTTGCAGACGATTCATAATCGCGTCAACTTCTTTATCGCTGATGGGAGCCGGACGATCAGAAGTCCCACCGATAAATCCCATCACACGCGGTACACTGCGTACCAGATGCCAGCTGGCATCATTCATGACCATCTGAACCAGAACATAACCGGGGAAGAATTTACGTTCACTCTTACGACGTTGACCGCTACGGATTTCGACCACTTCTTCGGTCGGCACCATCACTTCACCAAATAACTCTTCCATATCATGTAATTTGATATGCTCGCGCAATGAAGTAGCTACGCGACCTTCAAAACCGGAAAACGCCTGAACGACGTACCAGCGTTTTTTAGGGGCTTCAGACATCTCAGAACCTCAGGCCAGTGATAATAGATACCAGTCGAACCAGAATACCATCCAGTCCCCACAGGATCAGTGACATTATTGCAGTGACTGCGGCCACAACCAGCGTAGTATGCAATGTTTCCTGCCGAGTCGGCCAAATAACCTTACGGACTTCGATGCGCGCCTCACGGGAAAAAACAAGAAGTGCTTTACCTGTTTTTGTTAACAATACAATTCCGATGGCCACAGCTATCAAAACGGCTATAGCTCCCACCCGCAACGGCATCATGATATCGTGATAGAGGATATTTCCCACAATCGCCACGAGCACTAGCACGACAACACTAATCCACTTTATCGCTTCCAGGCCTTTCCCACTTCTTTGCGCCTCGGTATTCGCACTCATAAACCAACCTGTCAGAAGTATTCTACAAAAATTTTTCACCCCGCGCTGGCGAAGCGATCCAAACCGAAATTGTGTTTCGGACTCATGCTCTCTACAGAGCCTGTCCAGGCAGCGATTATGACAGAAAAATCACTGATAAGTCAGATTCTGATACGAAAGCGAGCAAAAAGGGCATCAAATGATGCCCTTTTCTTGCGTATTGCGTCAAATATTATCAGCGATTAACTGATAACTTTCGCTACCACACCTGCACCAACAGTACGGCCACCTTCACGGATTGCAAAACGCAGACCATCTGCCATCGCAATCGGGTGAATCAGTGTGACAACCATTTTGATGTTGTCGCCCGGCATAACCATCTCTACGCCTTCCGGCAGTTCGATCGTGCCTGTTACGTCTGTTGTACGGAAGTAGAACTGTGGACGATAGCCCTTGAAGAACGGCGTATGACGGCCACCTTCATCTTTCGACAGAATATATACTTCTGATTCGAATTTGGTATGCGGATGAATTGAACCCGGTTTCGCCAGTACCTGACCACGTTCGATTTCTTCACGCTTGATACCACGCAGCAGAACACCAATGTTCTCTCCCGCGCGACCTTCGTCCAGCAGCTTACGGAACATTTCCACGCCCGTACAGGTCGATTTCTGCGTGTCTTTGATACCGACGATTTCAACTTCTTCGCCCACACGGATGATACCGCGTTCTACACGACCGGTGACGACTGTACCACGTCCTGAAATTGAGAAGACGTCTTCTATCGGCAGCAGGAATGGCTGATCAATCGCACGTACCGGCTCCGGAATATAGGTATCCAGGTAGTTCGCCAGTTCCAGGATCTTCGCTTCCCAGTCCGCTTCTCCTTCCAGCGCTTTCAGGGCTGAACCACGAACGATAGGTGTATCGTCGCCCGGAAAATCATACTGAGACAGCAGTTCACGCACTTCCATCTCAACCAGTTCCAGCAGCTCTTCGTCATCCACCATGTCGCATTTGTTCAGGAACACGATAATGTACGGTACACCCACCTGGCGACCCAGCAGGATGTGCTCACGGGTCTGAGGCATCGGGCCGTCAGTTGCGGCGACCACCAGGATCGCACCGTCCATCTGTGCTGCACCGGTGATCATGTTTTTCACATAGTCAGCATGCCCTGGGCAGTCAACGTGCGCATAGTGACGGGTTGGGGTATCGTACTCAACATGGGAGGTATTGATGGTGATACCACGGGCTTTTTCTTCCGGCGCGTTATCGATCTGATCAAATGCACGTGCAGCACCACCGTAGGTTTTAGCCAGTACGGTCGTGATCGCTGCAGTCAGCGTTGTTTTACCATGGTCAACGTGGCCGATAGTACCGACGTTAACGTGCGGTTTTGTACGTTCAAACTTTTCTTTAGACATCGATTGTCCCTCTAAGACACGGATAAATCGGTGATATCACCACATCAACCGGGCAACATGCCCAACTGTTGAATATGACAGAGAAAAACAGGGGAGAAGAGATTAAAGAAATGGTGCTGATACCCAGATTCGAACTGGGGACCTCACCCTTACCAAGGGTGTGCTCTACCAACTGAGCCATATCAGCACGTCTGGAGCGGGCAGCGGGAATCGAACCCGCATCATCAGCTTGGAAGGCTGAGGTAATAGCCATTATACGATGCCCGCATCCTGAAACTCGGCTACCCAGTTTTTTCTACAACATAAGAAAGACATTTTTCTTTTCTTATGTTTGAGTTAGTTAGTCTAACCTAACCACTCTGGCCCCGCAAAGCGTTACCGAAAGATGGTGGTGGGGGAAGGATTCGAACCTTCGAAGTCGAAGACGGCAGATTTACAGTCTGCTCCCTTTGGCCGCTCGGGAACCCCACCTTGTACTTGATGGTGCCGACTACCGGAATCGAACTGGTGACCTACTGATTACAAGTCAGTTGCTCTACCTACTGAGCTAAGTCGGCATCAAGTAGCGCGCATTTTAGGGAGAGCGATTCATTGATGCAACTAAAAAATTGCATAAAGTTATCCATTGCTTATATTTTGAGCTTGCGCGAGGGGAAAAGATGGCTTTTCAGGCGATGACGTACAAAAAAAGCACTCATTGCTGGCAGATTAGCGTGAGCTATCCGATCATAGCGAACGCGATAAAAATAAATTTGCTGATTTGGGCTGTCCAGGGCCAGAATGGTCAGTAAAATAGCCTTATAAGACAGACGCTAAGTTTTTCTTATTATTTTTCACTTTGTGATGTTACCCTCCAGCCCATTGTCGTGATTAATTTGTGTGAAACGTCTCTCGCCACATTTAATTTGGTGATGCTAAAAACATGCTAATAAACCCAAAAGAGTAAACGTTAATGACACCGTATCTGCAATTTAGCCGCAGCCAGTGGTCTGCGCTGCGTGACTCCGTTCCCATGACACTGACACAGAAAGAGATCATGCAGTTAAAAGGCATCAATGAGGATCTCTCGCTGGAAGAAGTGGCCGAGATCTATTTACCCTTGTCACGTTTGCTTAACTTTTATATCAGTTCTAACTTGCGCCGCCAGGCGGTACTGGAGCAATTTCTCGGTACGGATAATCAACGCATCCCCTATATCATCAGCATCGCGGGTAGCGTCGCGGTCGGAAAAAGTACCACCGCCCGCGTGTTACAGGCGCTTCTCAGCCGCTGGCCAGAGCATCGCCATGTTGAGCTGATAACAACCGACGGTTTTCTGCATCCCAATGCAGTCCTACAAGAGCGCGGTCTGATGAAGAAGAAAGGATTTCCGCAATCCTATGATATGCATCGCCTGGTCAGATTCGTGGCTGATTTAAAATCGGGTATTCCCAATACAACCGCGCCCGTCTATTCACATCTTATTTATGATGTCATTCCTGATGGTGATAAAACCATCACCCAGCCAGATATTTTAATTCTTGAAGGATTGAATGTTTTGCAAAGTGGGATGGATTATCCTCATGATCCGCATCATGTTTTTGTTTCTGATTTCGTTGATTTTTCTATCTATGTCGATGCGCCGGAAGATTTGCTGAAAACATGGTATATCAATCGTTTCTTAAATTTTCGTGAAAGTGCATTCACTGATCCAGACTCTTATTTTCATCATTACGCGAAGCTTTCTAAAGATGAAGCCATAGAAATTGCCACCTCTTTATGGAATGAAATTAATTTACGCAATCTTAAAGAAAATATTTTGCCCACGCGCGAACGTGCAAGCCTGATTATGACCAAAAGTAGCAATCATTCCGTTGATCAGGTGAGATTACGAAAATAAATTTTATCTTCTTAAGTTTATGGCACAGGCTGTCTGGATACGGGTAGCCAGCGAGAGCGGGGACTCCAGGGCCAGAATAGCGAGTCACATAGCCTGATGGGCCCGCTTGTTAGTGAAAAAGTTCGCAGCAGTACCCTGGCACGCCAGGTGTACTGCCCGTTACCCGCAAATGACAGCTATCAATATAAATCCGCGCTTTTGTCACCCGTTGCGCAGGGATATTTCACCGCCAGACCAGGGGGTGACGACACCATTCTGTTCAAGCAATAATGCACCTTGTGCATTAATACCACGGGATATACCTGATATTTCTTTATTTCCGATAATTAATCTCACCGGACGATGGATAAAATTGTCCAGTTTTTCCCAGCGGGCAAGATAGGGTTGCAGCCCCTGCTGTTCAAACAGCAGAAAACCGGCACGCAGCTCGTTAATCAAATGTGCCGCCAGTCTATTGCGATCCACCTGCACGCCCGCCTCCTGCAAACTGATCCACTGCTGATTGACGATATTGCTTTCAACATGTTGCATCGCCAGATTGAGGCCAATACCACTGACGATTTGTGCGGCATCACCTGTTTTTGCTGTTAACTCAACCAGAATACCGGCCAGTTTGCGATCCTGCAGATAGAGATCATTAGGCCATTTTACGCGAACCTCATCGGCACCAAGACTTCTGAGCGCTTCAGCAATCACAATACCAATGACCAGGCTCAAACCAATAGCGGCGGCTGACCCTTGTTCTAATTTCCAGTACATCGAAAGATAAAGATTTGCGCCAAAGGGTGAAAACCACTTACGCCCGCGTCGACCACGACCCGCCTGTTGATATTCGGCAATACATACATCACCCGATTGCCAGTCGTTGAGACGATCGAGCAAATACTGGTTGGTTGAATCAATCACCGGCAACACCATCACCCGCCCATGGCCAGTCTGAACGCTAATTTTCTCTTCATTCAGTAGCTGGATAGGCGCGGATAAGCAGTATCCCTTACCAGGAACAGTAAATATATCTATTCCCCAGTCGCGCAGCGTTTGCATATGTTTATTGATCGCCGCCCGACTCATCGCCAAATCTTTACCTAACTGCTCACCAGAATAGTATTCACCATTAGCCAAAATAGTGATTAATTTTAATGGGATAGTTGTATCTTTCATGCGATCATCATCTCTGCATTCACTTCACCCATTGCGCCAATAAAGCGAACTTCCGGCTGTAGCCAGACATTAAATTTCTCACCCACCTGCTGACGGACCTCATGCGCCAGTTTCAGTACATCTTCACTACTGGCATGATGATGATTGATTAACACCAATGCCTGTTGTCGATGTACCGCCGCGCCGCCCATCGTTTTTCCTTTCAGCTGACATTGATCAATCAGCCATCCGGCAGCCAGTTTCATATTGCCATCGGCCTGGAGATAATAGGGAATATCCGGAAATTGCGCCAGTAGCGCGTTCCCCTGCGCCTCACTGACCAGCGGATTTTTAAAAAAACTTCCCGCATTTCCGTTTATCTTCGGATCAGGTAGCCGGGTCATCCGCATATGGCAGACGGTATCAAATACCTGTTGTGGCGTCACTGTTTGAGGATTAAGACGGGCTAAGTCACCGTAGGTTAATACCGGCTGCCAGACTTTCGCCAGACTCAGTCCAATAGCGACAATCGCATAGCGCTGTTGATATTCATGTTTGAAAATACTGTCGCGATAACCGAAACGACACTCGCTGGCTGACAGTCGTCGCCGATAACCGCTATCCAGCGCAATGCCATCGACATACTGACAAACATGCTGTAATTCAACACCATAAGCACCGATATTCTGAATCGGTGAAGAGCCCGCACGCCCAGGGATCAACGCCAGATTTTCCAGTCCCGGCATGCCATGCTGAAGCGTAAACTGCACCAGCTGATGCCAGTTCTCTCCCGCGCCGACATGTAAATGCCAGGCATCGGCTGTTTCTGTCACGGTAATGCCCATAATGCGATTAATAATGACCGTACCGGCGAAATCTTCGAGGAAAAGGACGTTGCTGCCTTCACCAAGAATCAAAACCGGCTCACCGGCGGCCGTGGCCTTTTGCCAGGCTGATAACAACTGCGATTCCGTCTCAGCACATAAAATTGCTTTGGCGGCATGATCAATACCAAAGGTATGCCAGGGTTTAAGGGAGTGATTCATATGGACGTCCTGATGCAAAATCTGCGCTAGTTTACCGCATCTTCAGCGAGAAGGCTCACCAGGCATTATTGACGCCGCCAGTCTGGACATGGACAGTGCGTAGAAACCGCAGCGTACAGGTAGTACGTGAGGATTTCGGGCACTGTCCAGGGTCAAAATGGCAACTAAAGTAGCCTGATGGGCCAGACGCTAACCATTTGTCCTGCCGTCCATTAACCTGTATTGCGCATCCCCGCAGCAATCCCGGCAATCGTCACCATCAACGCTTGCTCGACACAAGGGTCAGGTTGTTGGCCTTTTTCTTCTGCCTGGCGTGAACGATGCAGAAGTTCAGCCTGTAACACATTCAGCGGGTCGGTATAGATATTACGCAACTGAATAGACTCAGCAATCCACGGCAGATCAGCCATCAGATGAGAATCATTCGCAATAGCGAGCACCACATCAATGCCGTCTTTCAACAATGCCCGTAGTTCAGCCCCTAATCCCCATAATTCGGCGTTGACCAGTCGTTGATCGTAATATTCTGCCAGCCACAGATCCGCTTTCGAGTACACCATCTCCAGCATTCCAAGCCGTGTTGAGAAGAAGGGCCAGTCACGACACATGGTCTCCAGCGTATTTTGTTTACCTTCCGCAATCACTTTCCGTAACGCCGTCCCGGCCCCCAGCCACGCGGGTAACATCAGCCGGTTTTGCGTCCAGGCAAAAATCCACGGAATCGCGCGTAGCGACTCGACGCCCCCCGCAGGACGACGTTTTGCCGGCCGGGAACCCAGCGGCAGTTTCCCCAGCTCCTGTTCCGGCGTCGCGGAACGAAAATAGGGAACAAAGTCTTTATTTTCACGCACGTAACTGCGGTAAATATCACAAGAGATATCAGAAAGGATCGCCATGATATGACGCCATTCCGGTGCGGGTTCAGGAGGAGGCAACAGGTTAGCCTCCAGAATCGCACTCGTATACAGCGACAGACTATTGATAGTGATTTCCGGCAAGCCATATTTAAAGCGGATCATCTCTCCCTGCTCGGTAACCCGCAATCCTCCTTTCAGACTGCCTGGCGGCTGAGAAAGCAAAGCGGCATGTGCCGGTGCGCCACCACGCCCGATAGAGCCACCACGGCCATGAAACAGGGTGAGGGCAATGCCAGCTTTTTCACAGGTTTTAATTAATGCATCCTGGCTCTGGTATTGCGCCCAGGAGGCGGCCATCACCCCGGCATCTTTTGCCGAATCGGAATAGCCGATCATCACCATCTGCTTACCCTGAATAAAGCCACGATACCAGTCGATATTGAGCAACTGGGTCATGACGTCATTCGCATGGTTCAAATCGTCCAATGTTTCAAACAAGGGGACAACCGGTAAAGCGAAATTGACGCCGGATTCTTTCAGCAACAGATGTACCGCGAGAACATCGGAGGGGGTTCTGGCCATTGAAATCACATACGCCGCGACAGAACCCTGTGGCGCTTGCGCAATCACCTGACAGGTATCGAGCACTTCCCGGGTTTCATCACCCGGTTGCCACTGGCGGGGCAACAGCGGGCGTCTGGAATTGAGTTCGCGGATCAGAAAAGCCTGTTTATCGGCTTCTGACCAGCTTTCGTAATCACCGAGACCAAGATAGCGGGTGATTTCACCCAGCGCTTCGCTATGTCGGGTGCTCTCCTGACGAATATCAATACGCACCAGCGGGACACCGAACGCTTTCACCCGCCGCAGGGTATCCAGCAGTTCGCCATTGGCAATAATGCCCATTCCACAGGCATGTAGCGACTTATAACAGGCATACAGTGGCTGCCATAATTGTTGATTCTGAGTAATCAGACCTTTCGGTGGTGGCAGATCCTGCCCTTTTAGTTGCGCTTCCAGCCAGCTTTGCGTCTCCATGACTTGACTACGCAGCTTTTTCATCAGATAGCGATACGGCTCCTGATATCCCTTCTCGCCCACCAGCTTGCGCAGCTCATCATTGCATTCGACCATCGACAGTTCGGAAACCAACAGCTGAACATCTTTCAGGAACAGATCCATCGCTTTCCAGCGACCAAGCAACAGCACCTCGCGAGTCACACGGGCGGTCACATTGGGATTACCATCCCGGTCTCCCCCCATCCATGAGGTAAAACGAACCGGCACAAAGTCTACCGGCAGCTGATAGTTAAGGTTTTCTTCCAGTTGTTCGTTAAGCACGCGTAAATAGTCTGGCACACCTTGCCACAGGCTATTTTCAACGACAGCAAATCCCCATTTCGCTTCATCGACGGGAGTCGGGCGGCTTTTACGGATCTCATCGGTATGCCAGGACTGGGCGATCAGCTGACGCAGACGACGCATAAGCTGGTAGTGTTCATGATCAGAGAGGGATTGATTATCAAGCTGCTTCAGGCAGTTGTTCACTTCCACCATTTTGTGGATCAGGGTACGTCGGGTTATCTCTGTGGGATGCGCGGTCAGTACCAGCTCCAGAGAGAGAGAGGCCAGCGCATTTTTGATCAAATCTTCATTCAGCTGCGGATGGGTTTTAAGTTTGCGTAATGTCCGGGCAATCACCCCCTGATCGCTGGCGGTTTCGTCAGCGGGCGCGATGCTGTGGTATTGCTCTGCGGTATTTGCCAGGTTGAGAAACTGACTGAAAGCACGAGCAACGGGCAACAGCTCATCGCTGGATAAGTTTTGCAGGGTGGTCAGTAACGCCTGACGGCTGGCCTCATTACCACCACGAGAAGATTTTGACAATTGCCGAATGGTTTCGACACGATCAAGAATATTCTCTCCCAGCGCCTCCTTGATGGTATCGCCTAACACTTTGCCGAGCATACTGACGTGGCTGCGTAAAGCGGAATATTGTTCGTTCATAATTATCCCTGATACTCCCTCTCTGTAAATGGTGTGTAATATCCGTGACTCAGCAAATAAGAGCCTGACCCACTGAGTTATTGGCGTAACCACTCTGGACACAGACAGCGCAGAGAAACGTTCGGGCACTGTCCAGGGCCACAATGGCAAGTAAAGTAGCCTGATGGGCCAGGCTCTCAGTGACTCCTTTCTTATAAAGTCTATAAAGCCACGTAAAAAAACCTTCGTCAATCGTGACGAAATCGATTCAGCACATGAAGGAGTGGCGGCCATCACCTGGATTAAGCGCCTGGTGAACCAGGCGCTTATTTACTCTCCACAGAAATGATGTACCACCTGAGTAATCAGTGCTCGTGTTGGCTGAATAAACCGGGTTTCCAGATATTCATCCGGCTGGTGTGCCTGATTTATCGAACCTGGCCCCAGGACCAGAGTGGGGCACAGTGTCTGGATAAACGGGGCTTCCGTGCAGTAATTAACCACTTCCGCGGGTGTGCCGAGCAACTTTTCAATCACCTGAACCAGCTGGCTATCCGGTGGGCATTCGTAACCGGGAATAGACTGATGCAGCTCGTGAATACTCAGATGTCCTGGCCAGCGCTCACTGACAGGCGCCAGCGCATCATTCAGCAGTCCGTTGAGATCATTAAGCGTCATACCGGGTAACGGGCGAATATCCATTTGTAACTCGCAGCAGGCGCAGATGCGATTGGAGACATCGCCACCGTGGATGGCACCGAGGTTAAGTGTCGGATAGGGAACCGTGAAGGCATCGTGATGGTAGCGCTCTTTCAGGTTATCACGGAGTTGCAGAATATGACCAATCGCGTCATGCATCAGCTCAATCGCATTGATACCCCTGGCCGGATCGCTGGAGTGACCCGATTTGCCCTGAATACGAATGGCACTCGCCATGTGACCTTTGTGTGCTCTGACTGGTCGCAGGGAGGTCGGCTCACCAATAATGGCACAATCCGGCCGCAGTGAGGTCGTCTGGGTAAAGTAACGGGCACCCGCCATGCTGGTTTCCTCGTCCGCGGTCGCCAGAATAAAAAGCGGTTTCTTTAGCTGACTGATATCAACATCACGCAGCGCATCGA
The DNA here is from genome assembly GCA_029433525.1 of Enterobacteriaceae bacterium ESL0689. Classification (NCBI taxonomy): domain Bacteria; kingdom Pseudomonadati; phylum Pseudomonadota; class Gammaproteobacteria; order Enterobacterales; family Enterobacteriaceae; species Enterobacteriaceae bacterium ESL0689. The sequence continues at coordinate 326,465 of JAQTIF010000001.1, forward strand.
GAATAAAAGCAAAAAAGCCTTTCATATCGGCCGTTCCCAACCCATACAGCTTATTGTCATGTTCACTGAGCACGAAGGGGTCACGCGTCCAGCGCCCCTGATCAAAAGGCACCGTATCTGTATGTCCGCAAAGCAACAGCCCCCCTGCCCCCTGACCGGTACTGGCCAGCATATTAAATTTCTTGCGTGTCCCAGGCACCGGTTGCACAGCAACCTGAAAACCAAGATCCGCAAACCAGCCCGCCAGTAAATTGATTAAATCTTCATTACTCTGGTCCAGTGCCTCTTCGCTGGCACTGATCGATGGTGTGGCGATCAAGGCGCGATAAATTTCGATAAATGATGGTAAATTATTTTTCATTGTTGACCCACCTCAGAGAGTGATAACATCAATATTGATGCACTTTTTTTGAATAAAAATACAATTTATTCCGCATAAAAATCCATCACGGACCCGAATCATTCTTACCTTTCAATTATGGAATGAGCAAGCATAACGCTTTCCGGGCCTGTTTTATGACGCAAAAGAGTGAAGAATATGATGTTAAAAACACTGATTGCTGGTGCCAGTGGTTATGCCGGTGCAGAACTGGTGAGCTATGTTAATCGTCATCCCCAACTGGCCTTAACCGCGTTGACTGTCTCGGCACAAAGTCATGATGCAGGAAGATTAATTTCTGATTTGCATCCACAACTGAAAGGCATTATCGATTTACCCCTGCAGCCGATGTCTGCTGCCAGTGAATTTAGCCACGATGTCGATGTGGTATTTCTCGCGACAGCCCATGAAGTCAGCCATGATCTCGTGCCATCATTTCTGGCGGCAGGTTGTGTGGTGTTTGATTTATCAGGTGCTTTCCGCGTTAATGATCGGGCATTTTATGAAAAATATTATGGCATGACGCATCAGCATCCGGCGCTACTCAAGCAGGCGGTTTACGGCCTTGCGGAATGGCAGGCTGAGTCGCTAAGCGAGGCGCGTTTAATTGCGGTCCCCGGATGTTACCCGACCGCGGCGCAACTGGCGTTGCGACCATTGATCGCCGCACAATTGCTGGATCTTAGCCACTGGCCGGTGATCAACGCGATCAGTGGCGTCAGCGGTGCAGGCCGCAAAGCAACGCTCAGCAATAGCTTTTGCGAAGTCAGCCTTCAGCCTTATGGCGTATTCACTCATCGTCACGCGCCAGAAATTAGCGCCCATCTTGGCGCAGAGGTTATTTTCACACCCCATCTGGGTAACTTTAAGCGGGGGATTCTGGAAACCATTACCTGTCGCCTGCAGCCCGGGATAAGTGAAAAACAGGTTGCTGATGCTTTCCGTCAGGCGTATACCGATAAACCGCTGATTCGTTTATATGGGAACGGATTACCCGCTTTGCAAAATGTTGTCGGTCTGCCATTTTGCGATATTGGCTTTGCCATTCAGGGACAACATCTTATCGTGGTCGCCACGGAAGATAATCTGCTGAAGGGCGCGGCGGCACAGGCGGTACAGTGTGCAAATATTCGTTTCGGCTTTGCGGAAACGCAGTCTCTTATTGAGAGGTAACATAATGAATCCATTAATTATAAAATTGGGTGGTGTATTACTCGATAGCGAAGAGGCTCTGGCACGTTTGTTTAGCGCTCTGGTGGCATACCGGGCAACCTGTCATCGCCCGCTGGTTATCGTGCATGGCGGTGGTTGCCTCGTGGATGAGCTAATGAGACGGCTCAATCTGTCGGTCAACAAAAAAAACGGTTTGCGAATAACACCGGCGGATCAAATCGAAATCATTACCGGCGCACTGGCAGGCACCGCAAATAAAGTTTTATTATCATGGGCGAAAAAGTATGCTATCGCCGCCGTTGGCCTGTTTCTTGCTGATGGCAACAGTATTAAAGTGACTCAGCTTGATGAAGAGCTGGGTCATGTGGGTTTAGCCCATCCGGGCTCTCCTGCTTTGCTCAATACCCTGCTGGCAGAAGATTATCTGCCAGTCATTAGCCCCATTGGCGTCACGGATGATGGTCGTCTGATGAATGTCAATGCTGACCAGGCGGCGACGGCACTGGCGGTGACACTGGGCGCAGACCTGATCCTGCTCTCTGATGTCAGTGGTATTCTTGACGGTAAAGGTCAGCGTATTGCACAAATAAGCGCAGACAAAGCAGAGCAACTCATTGCGCAAGGTATTATCACTGACGGGATGATCGTCAAAGTCAATGCGGCGCTGGAAGCAGCACGAACACTCAATCGCCCGGTGGATATTGCCTCCTGGCGCCATGCTGATCAGCTACCCGCATTGTTTAACGGCACACCTGTCGGGACACGCATTCTGGCGTAATATTAAAAAATTTATAATTAAATTAAATGGAAGGATACACACTATGGCACTTTGGGGCGGACGATTTACTCAGGCAGCCGATCAGCGATTTAAACAATTCAATGACTCTTTACGCTTCGACTATCGCCTGGCAGAACAGGACATTATCGGATCTATCGCCTGGTCTAAAGCACTCGTGACGGTGGGCGTGTTGAGCGCTACGGAACAACAACAGCTGACGGAAGCGCTAACCACCTTGCTGGAAGAGGTTCGCACCCAGCCACAGCAATTGCTGGAGAGCGACGCGGAAGATATTCACAGTTGGGTGGAAAGTAAACTGATCGATAAAGTCGGCGAACTGGGCAAGAAACTCCATACCGGCCGCAGTCGTAACGATCAGGTCGCCACCGATTTAAAACTGTGGTGCAAGGAGATGATCGCACAGCTCCTGACGGCGATCGGTCAGTTGCAAAACAGGCTGCTGGAGACAGCACATCACCATCAGGATGCTGTCATGCCGGGGTATACACATCTGCAACGCGCGCAACCGATCACCTTTGCTCACTGGTGTCTGGCTTATGTTGAAATGCTGATGCGTGACCAAAGTCGTCTGCAGGATGCACTCAAACGCCTCGATGTCAGTCCGCTGGGATGTGGGGCATTAGCGGGCACCGCTTATCCCATTGATCGTGAACAACTGGCGGGCTGGCTGGGTTTCGCTTCGGCAACCCGCAATAGCCTCGACAGCGTTTCTGATCGCGATCATGTGGTAGAACTGCTCTCTGCCGCCGCCATCAGCATGGTGCACTTATCACGCTTTGCTGAAGATCTGATTTTCTTTAATAGCGGCGAGGCTGGCTTTATTGAACTCTCTGACCGGGTGACTTCCGGCTCTTCCCTGATGCCACAAAAGAAAAACCCGGACGCCCTCGAACTTATTCGGGGTAAATGTGGTCGTGTGCAAGGTGCCCTCACGGCGATAGTGGTCACATTAAAAGGACTGCCACTGGCGTATAATAAAGATATGCAGGAAGATAAAGAGGGATTATTTGACGCCCTCGACACATGGCTGGATTGCCTGCATATGGCAGCACTGGTACTGGATGGTATCCAGATCAAACGTCCGCGTTGTGTACAAGCCGCGCAACAAGGCTATGCCAATGCGACTGAACTGGCCGATTATCTGGTCGCCAGAGGTGTACCTTTCCGCGAAGCACACCATATTGTCGGTGAGGTAGTGGTGGCTGCTATCGCACAGGGGAAACCGCTGGAAGCCCTGGCGCTGGCTGATCTGCAAAAATTCAGCCACGTCATTGCGGATGATGTTTATTCGATCCTGTCGCTACAATCCTGCCTTGAGAAACGCGCCGCGAAAGGCGGTGTTGCTCCCCAACAGGTGGCACAGGCCATCACTGACGCCAGAAAGCGCCTGATATGATCATTTTATCACTGCCGGGTGAACAGAAGAGGCTTTCTGTTGTAGTATTATAGAAAATTTGATAGATATTATCACTCATTGCTATTCTATTTATCGAAATGGACTATCATGGGGACGGAGAAGGAATTAATGAATATTCGCGATCTTGAATATCTGGTTGCACTCGCTGAGCATCGCCATTTTCGCCGTGCGGCGGATGCCTGTCACGTTAGCCAGCCCACCCTCAGTGGACAAATTCGTAAACTGGAAGATGAACTTAAGGTCATGCTGCTGGAACGTACCAGCCGTAAAGTTTTATTTACCCAGGCTGGGTTATTACTGGTAAATCAAGCACGTACTATCTTACGTGAAGTCAAAATACTCAAAGAAATGGCCAGCCAGCAAGGGGAAAACATGTCAGGCCCGCTGCATATTGGCCTGATCCCAACAGTGAGCCCCTATCTGTTACCCCATATTATCCCAATGCTGCACCGCACCTTTCCCAAACTGGAGATGTATCTCCACGAAGCGCAAACCCATCAGCTATTAGCTCAACTGGATAGTGGCAAACTGGATTGTGCGATCCTCGCCCAGGTCAAAGAGTGTGAGGATTTTATCGAAGTGCCATTATATGATGAAGCCATGATACTGGCTGTCTATGACAACCACCCATGGGCCCGGCGCGATCACATCCAGATGTCAGATTTAAATGGCGAAAAACTGTTAATGCTGGCAGATGGTCACTGTCTGCGTGATCAAACCCTGGGTTACTGTTTTCAGGCTGGCGCAGATGAAGACACCCATTTTCGGGCTACCAGTCTTGAAACATTGCGCAATATGGTATCGGCAGGCAGTGGCATCACACTATTACCGGCATTAGCGGTTCCGGCAGAAAGAGAACGCGACGGTGTGGTCTATATTCCGTGCATTAACCCGGAACCGAAACGGACGATCTGCTTAGTTTACCGCCCAGGTTCACCACTACGAAACCGCTATGAACATCTGGCAGAATCTATTCGTAACACGATGAATGATTATTTCAACAGTAACCTGAAACAGGCAAATGGTGCGGGTCAGTAATATCTATCGGGCAAGAGAATAGATTACTGGCTAACGACCCTTGTGACGCGCGACGATTATCGCGTTGTGATATCGTGACAATCATCAATAAGCTGGCGTCATCCATTAAATTTTAATTTTGGGTAAGTACTCACAAAGCGACAGGAAGGACTCAGACAACGTGGCAGGCGTAAGAGCGCAACAGAAAGAGAAAACCCGTCTTTCACTGGTGGAAGCGGCATTCAGCCAGCTGAGCGCTGAACGTAGTTTCGCCAGTCTGAGCTTGCGTGAAGTGGCACGCGAAGCCGGGATTGCTCCGACCTCTTTTTATCGCCATTTTCGTGACGTTGATGAACTGGGTCTGACGATGGTCGATGAAAGTGGCCTGATGTTGCGTCAGTTGATGCGCAAGGCACGTCAGCGCATTGCCAAAGGCGGCAGCGTAATACGTACCTCGGTATCCACGTTTATGGAATTCATTGACCATAACCCCAATGCTTTTCGTTTATTATTACGGGAACGTTCTGGCACTTCTGCCGCATTTCGTGCTGCTGTCGCCCGTGAAATACAGCATTTCATCGCAGAGCTGGCTGACTATCTGGAAATAGAAAATCATATGCCGCGTACCTTTATCGAAGCACAGGCTGAAGCGATGGTGACCATCGTTTTTAGCGCCGGTGCTGAAGCACTGGATATCGGCGCTGAACAACGTCGACAACTGGAAGAGCGATTAGTATTGCAGCTGCGGATGATCTCAAAGGGTGCCTATTACTGGTATCGGCGCGAACAAGAAAAAATATTAAATCATTCAGAATAATAAGGATGCAAAATGAAAAATTTAGATCAGGATAAATATACGCTGCTACTGGCATTGAGTGCAGGTTTATCAGTTAATGGTACTTTTTCTGCTCTATTCAGTTCATTTATTCAGTTTTCTATTTTTCCTATATTATCTTTACTGTTGACAATTTATTGCCTGCATCAGCGTTATCAGAACCAGAGTATGCCCGCGGGGTTACCGGGACTGGCGGCGGCCTGTTTTATCTTCGGAGTGCTACTTTATAGCGCCGTAGTACGGGTGGAATATCCTGAAATCGGTTCTAATTTCCTGCCAGTTTTACTGTCTGGCATCATCCTGTTATGGATTGGCCCTCGCTTGCGTCATTACCGGAACGCTCAACAGGCGGAATAATTTGACTACGCTCTCCCGGCACGCTGCCGGGAGAGCAGATCCGCTATCTGCGGGTTAACAGTACCCCACACTCCATATGATGAGTGTAAGGGAACTGATCAAACAGCGCCAGACGTGTTATCGCATGAGATTGGGTTAAAACATCCAGATTGTGACACAGCGTTTGCGGATTACAGGAAATATACAAAATCCGGGGATAAGCCTGGACCATTTTTACTGTTTCGCTGTCCAGCCCACTGCGTGGCGGATCGACGAGGATCGTCTCACATCGATAACTGTGCAGGTCAATATCACGCAGACGATGAAATGGACGCACATTATTCATCGCCTCGGTAAACTCTTCGGCCGCCATACGAATAATTTGTACATTATCAATATGATTGGTTGCGATATTATATTGTGCTGCTGCGACGGAGGGCTTGGCAATTTCGGTGGCCAGTACCCGATCAAAATGACGCGCCAGCGCCAGCGAAAAATTTCCGTTGCCACAATACAGCTCCAGTAAATCACCGCTCGATCCTGCGGTCACATCCAGCGCCCACTCCAGCATCTGAATATTCATCGCCGCATTAGGCTGAGTGAAACTATTTTCTACCTGCCGATAAACCATCTCCCGTCCCGCAACCGGCAGGCGCTCATCAATATAGTCCTGATCAAGCACGATTTTAGTTTTGGCCGCCCGACCAATCAGATGCACATTGAAATGTTGTTGTCGCAAGGCATCGCGTAGCAGAGCTGCCTGCTGATACCAGCTATCATCCAGTTTTTTATGATAAAGCAACGAGACAATAGCCTGATTGCTCAGGGTGGTCAGATAGTCGACCTGAAACAACTTATCGCGTAGCACCGGATTATTGCGCACCCCCTCCAGTATCACCGTCATCAACTGATTAATCAGCTGACTGGCGGCAGGAAAGCTATCTACACGAATGCGCGATTTTGTCTCTGGATCAAACATAATATGGTACAAATCATCACCATCGTGCCAGAGGCGAAATTCTGCCCGCATACGATAGTGACTGACCGGTGAGCGAAACACTTCGGCAGCCGGTGCCGAAAAAGGCACCATCATGCGTTGTAAACCAGCGATTTTTTCCGCTAACTGCGCTTCATAATGTTCGGCTGAAAGAGGCTCGGGGGTCATGATACATCCTGAGTAAAATAGGTTGCCGGGGATTGTAGGGAAAGCGCCAGAGAAGTCCAGTATGGATGTCGGATCACAATCCAGCCATAAGCGTCTGGACACCGATAAGGCAAAAATTATAGCATCGCGCGTTCAACTGTGTGAATAAAAAGGAGATTTCATGCAAACAGTGGGCGGACATAGCCCGACAGAAAGCCTGACATGAACACCCTTTTTACGCCAGCCCAAAACGGATGGATTTTTCGCGTAAACGCCTGGCACTACAGGCTAATCTCTTATGATAAAACCGGCAATACGCTTTGTTGATAATGGATATTTTTTCAATGATAAAAAAAGTTTCTCTGATTACGACACTTTCTGCTGTCGCCTTCTCAGCCTGGGCACAGGACGACAACACCAGTAACCTTGTGGTAACTGCCAACCGTACCGCACAACCGATCGAGACCGTTCTGGCACCGGTGAGTACCGTAACGCGCCAGGATATTGATCGCTGGCAGGCGCGTTCGCTCATCGATGTCATGCGCCGTTTACCCGGAATAGATATTGCGAAAAATGGCGGCCTGGGACAAAACAGCGCGCTGTTTGTGCGTGGTACTAACTCCAGCCATGTATTGATTCTTATTGATGGTATTCGTCTGAATCAGGCCGGAATCAGTGGTTCTTCTGACTTAAGTCAGTTCCCTGTTTCGCTGGTACAACGGGTAGAATATATTCGTGGGCCACGTTCGGCTGTCTATGGCTCCGATGCAATCGGTGGGGTGATCAACATTATTACCCGCCATGCACAGGATGGCAGCACATTGAATGCCGGTATAGCATCAAATGGCTATCAAAATTACGGTGTCAGCACGCAACAGACAATCAATGATAATACCCAGGTCACACTGCTGGGGGATTACACTTATACCAGAGGATTCGATGTGGTCGCCGATGGCAATACTGGTGGAGTTCGCCAGCCCGATCGCGATGGTTTTATGAGTAAAACGCTTTATGGTGCGCTGACCCATCACTTTTCCAGTGAATGGAGCGGCTTTATCCGTGGCTATGGCTATGATAATCGTACCGCCTATGACGGCTCACCTGATTTCAACGGTGTCATCGCCGATACTCGGCAGCTGTATAGTCAGAACTGGGATGCGGGCCTGCGCCTGAATCACGAGATATTCCATTCACAACTCACCTCCAGCTATAGCCACAGCAAAGATTATAACTACAGCCCACAACGGGGACGTTATGACACATCCGCCTCACTGGATGATGTGAAACAATATAACGTACAGTGGGCGAATACGGTCGATGTCGGGCAGGGTCATCTGGGTGGTGGTATTGACTGGCAGAAACAAACCACCGAGCCGGGCACCGGCCATGTGGTAAATGGTTATCAAATCCGTAATAGCGGTTTTTTTGTTACCGGACTGCAAAAATGGGGAGACGTGACCTTAGAAGGCGCGGTGCGTAGTGATGACAACTCGCAGTTTGGTCAGCATAGCACCTGGCAGAGCAGCGCCGGATGGGAGTTCATCAACGGTTATCGTTTTATCGCTTCTTACGGAACCGCCTATAAAGCCCCTAATCTCGGACAGCTTTACAGCGATTTCTTCGGTAACCCCAACCTCAAACCCGAACAGAGCAAGCAGTGGGAAGGTGCCTTCGAAGGGTTAACCGCTAACGTCAACTGGCGTCTGTCAGGCTATCGTAATGAGATTGATCATCTGATCGACTACGATGCGGTATTAATGAAATATTACAATGTCGGCAGGGCAAATATTAAAGGTATCGAAGCAACCGCCTCATTCGATACCGGATTTTTAGCCCATCAGATAAGTTATGACTATATTGATTCGCGCGATGCAAACACCAATGAAATACTGGTACGCCGGGCAAAACAACAGCTCAAATATCAGCTTGACTGGCAGGTTTATGATTTCGACTGGAATGTCGCCTATCACTATCTCGGTACGCGCTATGACCGTGTCTACGATCCGGTCACTTATGCGCCGCAAAAAGTGAAAATGGGCGGCGTCAGCCTATGGGATCTCGCGGTTTCATATCCAGTCACCTCACATCTTACAGTTCGTGGTAAAATAGCTAACTTATTCGATAAAGATTACGAGACAGTTTATGGCTACCACACTGCAGGACGGGAATACAGCCTGTCTGGCAGCTATACCTTCTGAACCTCGTCCCACCGTACTGGTATTTGACTCCGGTGTCGGTGGGTTGTCGGTTTATGACGAGATCCGGCAGTTACTGCCCAATCTGCATTATATTTACTCTTTTGATAATGTTGCTTTTCCCTACGGTGAAAAGAGTGAAACGTTTATCGTTGAACGTGTGCTAAGTATTGTCACTGCCGTGCAGCAACGTTATCCACTGGCACTGGCTGTCATTGCCTGCAATACGGCCAGTACCGTTTCTCTTCCCGCGCTTCGTAGCCGGTTTGCATTTCCTGTGGTCGGCGTGGTTCCGGCGATTAAACCTGCGGCCCGTTTAACAGCAAATGGCATTGTTGGACTATTGGCAACACGGGGCACGGTTAAACGCGCCTATACCCATGAATTAATAAATCGTTTTGCACACGAATGCCGGATAGAGATGCTGGGCTCATCAGAACTGGTGGAACTGGCCGAGGCAAAACTGCATGGCGAGCCTGTATCGCTGGAGGTATTATCCCGTGTTTTACGTCCGTGGTTACGTATGGCAGAACCCCCCGATACCGTTATCCTGGGTTGCACACATTTCCCTTTAATTCGCACAGAACTACAACAGATTTTACCCGCCGGGACGAGACTGGTTGATTCCGGCGCCGCTATCGCTTGTCGTGCTGCCTGGCTGCTGGATCATGAAGCACCGGATGTGAAAAGCTGTGATCCTAACCGCGCATACTGCATGGCGCTGACGACGGAAGCCGAACGGCTTTTCGCTGTTTTACAGCGTTATGGCTTTGCGACACTGGAAAGATTGCCGCTTTAAGCCACAGATAACCAGACACATGTCGATGTATGCCTGGTTATCGGATGAAGCGGCACCGCTTATCGCGCCCGCGATAGCGGGATAAGATGAAAACAATCTGTCATGCTATCAGCGTGATTACGGAACACGATGACGATGCGTTTTACCTTCACGCGGCTTGAGGCTGACCAGTATCAGCGCCAGAATGATCAGTATAATCCCCCCCATTTCTGTCGCGCCTGGATCTTCACCTAATAACCACCAGGAAAACAGCACGCCACAAACAGGCACCGCCAGGGTACTTAACCCGGCAATGCTGGCAGGTAGATTATGCAGGATAAACAACCACAAACTCCAGCCGACAGCCATCGCTAAAATCGCGCTATAAGCGAGCGCCCAAAAGATCGTAGGTTGCCAGTCAATATCACGCTGCGGCACCAGCCAGGCAACCATGCCCATCACCAGGGAGGCATACAGCATCTGCCAGGTGGTTAACGCCAGTAAATCAACATGCGGATAACGCAAATACATACGTTTAGCGACAATGGCGCTGGCCCCCCAGCTGACACCGGAAAGGATTGCCAGCAGAGCACTTTTCATGGACGAAAAATCGAGTTGCCACGGCTGCAACACCAGCAATAAACCCAATGCTGCCAGCATAATCGCGGCATACTGCAAGCGTCGCATCTTCTCGTTTAAAAACAGGGCGGCCATAATAACCACCCAGAATGGCATGGTATAACTCAAAATAGCGACTTTACCTGCCCCGCCACTCACCAGCGCCCACTGTGCCAGCCCGGTCATGCCACATGTCTGCAACAGAGCAATGGCCAGGGTATAGCCAAAAGGAGTGGGGTGTATACCACGTCCACGCAACAGCAGTACGACCATCATGACCACTGCGCCGAAGAAACAACGCAATGCGGTAAAATCGAAGGCACCGACATACAGGGTGACCTGTTTCATGATAATCCAGCTATAACTCCAGATCAGCGTCAGTAGCACCAGCCCACCCCCGGCCAGAAAACCACTTTTCCTTACGACAGCCATAACCTATTTCGCCATGTTTATTTTTGGCGATATTATACTCGCTTTAATGATTTTAGAACTGAGATTAGTCGCTATTTTTGGCGCGCTCGAACCCAGGGCGACAGATCAGATATTGCCGCCCGCGATTATCTATCCAGGATAATGTCAGGAAGGGCGAACCCCCAGGGTATGACAAATGGCGTAGCTTAATTCAGCACGATTTAATGTGTAGAAGTGAAAATTTTTCACGCCCTCGTGGCTTAATACTTTCACCATATCCATTGCGATATTAGCGCCCACCAGCTGACGGGTTTCCGCATCATTATCCAGTCCTTCAAACATATTCGATAACCAGCGGGGAATATGCACATTGGTCATGCTGGCAAATTTTTGCGCCTGTTTAAAGTTAGAGACCGGAAGAATACCTGGAATAATATCGGCATCGATACCAATAGCCACACAACGGTCACGAAAGTGCAGGTAACTTTCAACATCAAAAAAGAACTGCGTGATCACACGGTTAGCACCGGCCTCAATTTTATGCTTCAGATTTAACAGGTCGGCCTGGGCGTTTTTTGCCTCTGGATGTACATCGGGATAGGCCGCAACAGAAATATCAAAATCGGCCACTTCTCTCAGTAGCGCCACCAGGTCGCGGGCGTACATATTGGGCTTGTTACTGCCCGGCGGCAAATCGCCACGCAGAGCCACAATATGACGAATACCGTTATCCCAGTAATCCTGAGCGATAGCACGCAATTCATCACGGCTGGTATCGATACAGGTAAGATGAGGAGCGGCTTCCAGACCAGTGCTTTCTTTAATCGCCTTGATGATAACATGGGTACGATCACGCTCGCTGGCGTTAGCGCCATATGTCACGGAAACAAAATCAGGTTTCAGACTGCTTAAACGATCGATAGACTGCCATAAGGTGTGTTCCATTTCACTCGTGCGCGGTGGAAAAAATTCAAAAGAAACGCCAATCTGACCCTGTATTTCTTCTGCCAGCTCCTGATTCAGGGCTTCCCACTGACTCGCGTGAAAAAGACTCATACCTTACCTCATTAATCGTATGCTGTATTAATTATATATTGTGTTGTGAACTTCTATACGTTTAGACGTCCAAATGCAAGATGACGGAAAAATAAAGAGCCGTCAATAGAAAAATTTCGGCAAAAAGAGAGGAATATTCAGGGCAGAATGAAAATATTTCATCTCATTGGCTAGCGAGATCACATCCTGTTATTAACGATAGCCACCTGACGCTGAAACTGAAGCGACTATCACCATCAGAATCCGATCATCGCCTGAAAGTTTGCTTTATTCAACAAAGCTCGTAATATCATGAAAAAGAGCAGAAATATCACGATATTTCTCTTGTTACAGATTATCAGTCAATATTTTTCGCAGGCTGTTCAGGCCGTGAGTATTTTTATCAGATGATACTGAGGAAAATATGTTTAAATCATTATTAATCAATAAAATAGATGATAATTATACAACACTTTTTACCGAGATCGCTGAAAGTGAACTGCCTGAAGGTGATGTCACGGTCAGGATTGACTACTCATCCATCAACTACAAAGATGCGCTGGCTATCACCGGGCGCGGTCCCATTGTCCGTCACTTCCCTATGGTGCCCGGCATTGATTTTGCCGGCACTGTTTCTGCCAGCTTACACCCGGGCTATCAGCCAGGGGATCATGTCCTGCTGACCGGTTGGGGGGCAGGAGAAAAACACTGGGGTGGACTTGCCACAACAGCCCAGGTAAAGGGTGACTGGCTGATACCTGTTCCGGCAGGAGTCAGCAGCAAGCATGTTATGGCTATCGGCACCGCCGGTTTTACCGCGATGTTGTGTGTTGAAGCACTACTGGAGCATGGCATTAAACCTGAAGACGGTTCGATCCTGGTCACTGGTGCCAGCGGTGGTGTAGGTAGCCTGGCCGCGATGATCCTTTCATCTATGGGATACGCTGTTACGGCCTCCACCGGTCGGGCAACAGAAGACACCTGGCTTTATAATATCATTGGCGTAAGCGAGATTATTCCTCGCAGCGAACTCGCCAGTCCGGGCAAACCGTTGCAGAAAGAGCGCTGGGCAGCGGTGATTGATACGGTGGGCAGTCACACACTCTGTAACGCCTGTGCAGGGGTTCGATATGGCGGCATTGTTGCTGCCTGCGGTATGGCTCAGGGTATGGATCTGGCGGGACATATCGCACCATTTATCCTGCGTGGCATAACCCTGAAAGGTATTGACAGTGTCATGTTCCCGAAAGAGAAAAGAGCCGCTATCTGGCAGAAAGCGTTACACTATTTGCCAATGGAAAAACTGGAAAATATGATCACCGTTTATCCTCTTAACGAGGCAATCAGTGTGGCTGAAAAATTACTGAATGGCGAGATCCGTGGACGCGCCATCATTCAATGTGCCTGAATCTGATCGCGTGATGATGGTTATCGTTACATGAAAAATGTAGCAGTTGATGGACGGGCACGTCGTTTTCGGTTACAACAGCCATTGTCTTTCCCCTGCCACTGTAGCGAAGAAAAAGCCCGGGATGCCTGGTGTCGAGAAGTTTTCTCGCCAGGAAATTCAGTGTGGTCGGAGCACAGAAGACATTAACAGAATCATGCTTGCGATGATGAACACCGCATCCAGATTCGAAGGGCTGCAAAGTTTGAGGGTATTCTCTTGGTATACCGACAGCGGCTTTAGCGGTGAGGATTTGGTGTCTGACCTGTTCGTGTTCTATCGGGCTATCATACCGGGTCGGTATGGTTATCGTGTCAAGCCTGTGAGCTATGCCGCCGCCGGGACTACTATGGTGCTATCGGCTCCCATAAAAATCGTGGATTCCGTCCAGTCCTGTTCCCTCAGTGTCATGGTATTGTCCCTGATAACGCAGCGGCTGGTGGATTTCCTCTCCGCTGCGGGCTCTCACCTGCGCGGCGCGGCGCCAGCCGTGGTAGTCGGCCCACCAGACGATATTGCCCTGGGCATCGGTCAGTTCACGCGGCAGGCCGGAGGCATCGTTGTGATACCAGTATATCCGCGCCGCTTGTTTGTCCTCGCCTGCCCGGTAGGTGACCTGAGCCAGCGGGGCGAAGCCGTGCTCGTCTTCGTAAATCCACAGATGGCTGTGCTGGTCGCTGATTTCATTCAGCAGCGAGCCTGTAATTTAAATTGTGTATCTGCCTGTTTTTGATATCTTCACTGCAACAACAGAGGCAGGTAAATTATGGACGAAAAAAAACTCAGGGCACTGGCAACTGAACTGGCCAAAAACCTGAAAACTGAAGCTGACCTCAGTCAGTTTACCCGGATGCTAACGAAGCTGACCGTCGAAACAGCGCTCAATGCGGAGTTAACTGAGCACCTCGGGTATGATAAAAACACCAGAAAATCAGGCACAAATACCCGCAATGGCTACTCGTCTAAAACCCTGCTTTGCGACGATGGCCAGATTGAAATCAGTACGCCACGTGACCGCGAAAATACCTTTGAACCTCAGCTTATTAAGAAGAACCAGACCCGTATCACACAGATGGACAGCCAGATTTTGTCCCTGTATGCCACCAGTCGTTTTTTACCGGCGGATTAGCGCTGCCGCCATCGACCGTGCCGAGCGGCGGCGGCACATACTGCAGCTTACCGATGGTGTTGCCTTTGCGCATGACCGTTCCCTGTGCTGAAATATATTATCAATGACCGTGCCTTATCAGCGCCTGTTGCGCATGATCGATAGCAAGTTGTCATTTTTGTTTTAGCTGTCTGATACGCGCCACCATTCTGCAATAGCTTTTCTCAGACAGTATTAGCGTGATAACAGAATATCGTTTTATGGTCACGATATCGTCGCGTTTTTTTATTATCTGACAACAGGTTATAGAGCATGGAAAAGATACGGTAGCATATTATAACGTTGCGCAACCGGCGGGAGGCGAGATCTGTGGCAGACAGAAGTGTTCTAAGAGAAAGCGTGATCGCGAAGGATCAACAGACAGCGGATCAGAAAGTGATCCGGGCGATCGGAACCGCCCGGAAAGCGGGTGGCACTACGCCTCGCCACCCGGGAACATCAATGGATTAATCGAGCTTCTGGCAAAGCCCTCCTGCTCCATATGCGCATCCAGCATCAGAGAGGCAAGGTCATCGGCAACAGGGTCGATTTGAGGATCTTTTTCCTGATACATAATCTTCAGGTAAGAGCCACAGTCGCCACAACTTTCAGCTTTAATAGCCGCCTGTTGATCATCCAGTGACCAGTAGTGCAAATCCCGGCTTTGCTCACAGTTACTGCATTTCACGCGTACCATGTGCCATTCCGTTTCGCACAAGTTACAGTGAAGATAGCGTAGCCCCTGTGTAGTACCAATTTGTACCACACTGGCCACCGGCATCGCGCCACAAACCGGACAGTATTGCCGCTGTTCACCATATTCGTCACGCGCTTTACCGGGGATCTGGCTGGCCATCTGTGCCCAGTAGAGTGACAATGCTGCCCAGATAAAGATCGCCTTATCACTGCTGACCTGGCTAAAGTCAGCAGCAAACAGCGCACTGGCCATTGCTTCCAGATCCTGTGCCGACGTTTTCTCCAGATTTTCGATCACCGCCAGCGCCGAGCCGCTGATCGCCGGTTTTAGTTCGGCGATCAGCGCATGTAATAATTTATGCCAGTGTTTATCACGTGGCAGGACATGAATATCCAGTGGTGGCCGACCCTGGCTGTTCGCCGCTTTCAGATGTGCGGTCAGATCGACCTGCAGCGGGTGCTTCGAGAGCACCATCGCCTGGGCCTGAGCCAGCTGCGCCGCGAAGCGCAGATAATCCGCTAACGGATTATTTTCCGCCAGTTCGCGCAGCCGTTCACTGCGACGGTTATACAGCGTTTTGAGCCGTGGGAACAGGAGTGGCGGAATATATTCCGCCGCCTGGGTTTCCTGTTTTTCCAGCTCATCTTGCGGGATAATACGAATACTCATTACAGTTAGTTTTCCATTGTGTTACCAGCCTTATACCCTACACTTTTTCTATGTTGACCAGAAAGGTTTTAAACTCTGGCGTTTGCGTATTCGCATCACCGACAAACGGCGTCAGTGTATTCGCCAGGAAGCCTTTCTTCGCGACCCCTTCATAACCCCAGTGGATAGGGATACCGATAGTATCGATATCTTTACCATCCACTTTCAGCGTCCGGATGCGCTTGGTCACCACCGCTTTGGCTTTAATGTATCCGCGATGCGAGGAGACTTTTACCGTATCCCCCTGGGCAATGTTGAGCTTATTCGCCAGGGTTTCGCCGATTTCCACGAACTGTTCTGGTTGCGCAATCGCGTTAAGCCGTGAGTGCTTAGTCCAGAAGTGGAAATGTTCGGTGAGGCGATACGTTGTGCCGACATACGGGAATTGATCCGCTTTCCCCAGCTGCCGCTGATCATCGCTGAAGATACGCGCGGCCGGGTTGGACACCACATTCGGATGCAATGGGTTCGTGCCCAGCGGTGTTTCGAACGGCTCATAATGTTCCGGAAATGGACCTTCTGCCATCTTATTAATCGCAAACAAGCGCCCCATGCCTTCCGGTTGCATGATAAAGGGCCCGACGTCGGTATCGGGTGCGGCAGTACTGTAGTCCGGGATATCCACACCCGCCCACTTTGTGCCGTTCCATTTCAGAAGCTGGCGTTTCGGGTCCCACGGTTTACCTTGCGGATCAGCGGAGGCGCGATTATACAGGATGCGACGATTGAGCGGCCATGCCCACGCCCAGCCTAAGGTATTGCCTAAGCCTGAAGGATCAGCGTTATCGCGGCGCGCCATCTGGTTGCCCTCCGGTGTCCAGCTACCGGCAAAGATCCAGCAACCGCTGGCGGTGGTGCCATCATCACGGAGTTGCGCAAAGGAGCTCAGCTGCTGCCCTTTTTTGACGATAACCGCCCCGGTTGTCGGATCGATAATATCCGCCAGCGCTTTACCGTTGGTCTCCATCGCCACTTCTTCTGCCGCAGGTTCGTGAGGTGTGGCATAATTCCAGCTCATGTTCAGCACCGGTTCTGGTGCCGGGCCGCCATCTTCGGCATACATTTTACGTAGCCGCATAAAAATGCCAGCCAGTATTTCGCCGTCAGTTATCGCGTCCCCTGGGGCATCGGCGCCTTTCCAGTGCCATTGCAACCAGCGTCCGGAGTTGACGATGGAGCCATTTTCTTCCGCAAAGCAGGTTGATGGCAGACGGAAGACTTCTGTCTGAATGGTCGCCGGGTCAACATCGTTGGCTTCACCGTGATTTTGCCAGAAGGTGGCCGTTTCGGTATTCAGCGGATCGATAGTGATCAGGAATTTCAGTTTCGACAGGGATGCGACCACTTTGTTTTTATCCGGGAATGAGGCGACCGGATTAAAGCCCTGGCAAATATAACCATTGACTTTACCCTGATGCATCATTTCGAAATACTGTAAAACATCATAGCCTTTATCCCATTTTGGCAGCCAGTCAAAGCCCCAGCTGTTTTCCGCTGTCGCTTTATCGCCAAAGAAGGATTTCATCATTGAGACAAAGAATTTCGGGTAGTTTCCCCAGTAGTTCACCTGACCTTTCAGCAACGGTTTGGGGGTGTTAGCCGCGAGATAAGTTTGCAGGTCGGTCTGGTGCTCACTCGGCAACGTCATATAACCCGGCAGGCTTTGTGACAATAAGCCAAGATCGGTCAGTCCCTGAATATTGGAGTGGCCACGCAAGGCATTCACCCCGCCGCCCGCCATACCAATATTACCCAGCAGTAACTGGATCATCGCCATGGTGCGGATATTCTGTGCCCCGATAGAGTGTTGGGTCCAGCCCAGCGCATAGAGGAAGGAGGCCGTTTTATCGGCCTGACTGGTTTCGGCGATGTATTCGCAGACTTTCAGGAAGTCTGCTTGCGGCGTACCACAGATGTTTTCCACCACATCCGGGGTGTAGCGGGAGACGTGTTGTTTCAGCAAATTCCAGACACAGCGTGGATGTTGCAGGGTGGTATCGCGTTTCGCAAAACCGTTTTCATCCAGCTCGTAATTCCAGCTGGTCTTATCGTACTGATGTTTCTCTGCGTCATAGCCACTGAACAGCCCTTCTTCGAAGTGGTAGTCTTCGCGCACAATCAGGCTGGCATTGGTATAGGCTTCGGTATATTCACGGTTGAATTTTTCGTTATTCAACAGATACAGAATCACGCCAGACAGGAAAGCAATATCTGTACCGGAACGGATAGGCGCATAGAAATCGGCTACCGATGCGGTGCGCGTAAAGCGCGGATCGATAACAATAATTTTGGCATCATTATGAATTTTGGCTTCTATCGCCCAGCGAAAGCCGACAGGATGTGCTTCTGCTGCATTCCCGCCCATAACGACAATCAGATTGGCATTTTTAATGTCTACCCAGTGGTTTGTCATCGCACCGCGACCAAATGATGGAGCAAGACTTGCTACCGTTGGTCCGTGTCAGACACGCGCCTGGTTATCAACCGCGAGCATGCCGAGCGCCCGGGTAAATTTCTGGGTTAAATAGCCGTTTTCGTTGCTGGCCGCAGAGGCACATAGCATCCCGGTGGTTAACCAACGGTTAACGGTGGTTCCGGCGTCATTTTTAACCACAAAGTTAGCATCGCGGTCTTCTTTGATCAGTTTCGCGATGCGATCAAAGGCTTCGTCCCAGCTGATTTGCTGCCATTTATCAGTGCCGGGTGCCCGGTATTGCGGGAATTTCAGCCGACCTTCTGAATGAATGAAGTCGATTAATCCTGCCCCTTTGGGACACAGTGCGCCACGGTTAACCGGGTGGTCTGGATCGCCTTCGATATGAATGATAGAAGCTTTCGCGTTTTTTGCGCCATCACCGAGGCTATACATTAATAAGCCACAGCCCACGGAACAGTAGGTACAGGTATTGCGGGTTTCGCGGGTGCGCAACAGTTTATATTGCCGGGTTTCCGCAAGGGCAGTGGCCGGGGCGAATCCCAGTGCTGCTACCGTTGTTCCTGCCATTCCGCCAGCGCAGATCCTGAAGAACTGCCTTCTGCTGACCTGCATACGTTACTCCTTGTATCAACATTGTCACATTAACTGATTTATTTTGCGCTAAAGTCCGCAAAAGTTCACAATCGTGAAAAGTTCCCTTTGATTTGGAGGGAAAAAGAGATAATACCATATTAGCCGCGTGCCGGTTGTGGAATGGATGAGACAAAGTGGATAAAAGCACTTCTGAAACAA
Source organism: Enterobacteriaceae bacterium ESL0689 (assembly GCA_029433525.1). Lineage (NCBI taxonomy): Bacteria > Pseudomonadati > Pseudomonadota > Gammaproteobacteria > Enterobacterales > Enterobacteriaceae > Enterobacteriaceae bacterium ESL0689. The sequence goes on from JAQTIF010000001.1 coordinate 345,830, forward strand.
TGAAAAACATTAAGGGTTATCGTCAGATAATGCTCTGGAAGCGCGATGATTTACAACATCCTCAGCCGGATGAGCTGGCAGAAGAGGTGCCAGTAGCGCTGGTTTATAACGGTATCTCGCATGTCGTCATGATGACCACACCGAAGGATTTACAGCAATTTGCCATCGGTTTTTCGCTCTCGGAGGGCATTATCGAAAACCGGCGTGAGATCTACGGGATAGACATTACAGAAGCCTGTCACGGTCTGGAGGTCCAGATTGAGTTGTCCAGCCGTCGTTTTATGGCGCTGAAAGCATATCGGCGTGCGCTGGCTGGCAGAACCGGATGTGGTGTCTGTGGTGTGGAACAACTGAATGATATCAGTAAGCCAATACCTTCTTTACCCTTTACGCAAACCTTCCATCTGGCGCATCTTGATTCCGTACTGGCACATTTACGTGACGTTCAACCGGTGGGGCGCATAACAGGATGTACCCATGCAGCGGTCTGGTTATCGCCATCCGGTGAACTGGCAGGCGGATATGAAGATGTTGGCCGTCATGTTGCGCTGGATAAATTACTCGGACGGCGTAGCGAGGAGGGTGATCACTGGCAACAAGGCGCGGCGCTGGTCTCCAGCCGTGCCAGTTATGAAATGGTTCAGAAAGCCGCGATGTGTGGTGTCGAGATCCTGTTTGCGGTGTCTGCTGCCACGCTGCTGGCAGTGGAAGTGGCGCAACGCTGCAATCTGACGCTGGCAGGATTCTGTCAGCCTGGCAGGGCAACGATTTATACCCATCCACAGCGGCTGATTGCCGAATGATCCGCGCCATCTTCTGATCATCACTGGACGCTACCCTGATATTGCAGGAAACTAACGGCTATCTTTGCCTGGACTCAAATCATTATGTCGCTGAAATCTATCGCTAAAGAACTGGGGATCTCGGTAACAACCGTCAGCCGGGCGCTCAATGGTTATGATGATGTCTCACCCGAGACACGGGCGCGTGTTGAAGCCGAAGCACAGCGCCGCAGTTACCGTCCTAATACTTTTGCCCGTCGGCTGAAAATGGGGAAAATTGATGCGGTAGGGCTGGTGTTTCCGGTTCGTTCTTCCCCGTTGAGTAACCCGATATTTTTTGACATGGTGGGCGAGATCAGCCACGAACTGGCACGCGATGAAATTGATCTATTGCTGCTTGCTGATGATGAGCAGGCAGAGACACATAGCTATATGCGTATGGTGCAAAGTCGTCGTGTTGATGCGCTGATTGTGACCCATACCCTCGATGATGATCCGCGTCTGGTGCAACTGCTGGCGGCTGGTTTGCCTTTTCTCGCCCTCGGTCGTAGTCGCCTGCCACACCCCTATGCGTGGTTCGATTTTGATAATTATGCCGGGACTTATCAGGCGACTCGCTATCTCATTCATCACGGTCATCGGCGTATCGCCTTATTGAGCGAAGATAATAATCAGGCGTTTATTTCTCAGCGGCGGCGTGGTTATCTCGATGCCCTGCGTGAATCTGGCCTTGCTGACGATGGATTGCGTCTTGTGCCGCCCACCCGGCGCGGAGGATATCAGGCAACGCGGGCGCTGCTCGCCGAAGTGGCACCACCAACGGCGATCCTGACGGACAGCAATATTCATGGCGATGGTGCTGCGATGGCCCTCTCGCAGTCAGGTCGTCTGAGCGGTGAACAGCGTGTGGCTCTGGTGGTTTACGATGGTTTACCCGCTGATAGTATTCTTGATACACAGGTCGCCGCCGTGATTCAGGCCACGCGCCAGGGTGTCGGTCGTCAGATCGCCGGTATGGTCAGACGGTTGATTGCCGGTGAAGATCTCTCCGCGTTACAGGTGCTCTGGCAACCCGAATTTATCCCTGGCGATACCGCCTGATCTTTTTTTGTACGCTTAAATCCTCGCTCTGATCACAAAACCGAAACGTTTTAGTTGTTATCCGAAACGTTTCGGATCAACAGTAAGCGGTCAGTTTTTGTGGAGGAGCATGATGTCTGATTCGATTTTACGTCTGCAAAGTGAGCAGGGAGATGTGGTGATCAAAACCCATCCCTGCGCCGAAATTATTTACTGGGGCCCCCATTTACACCATTTTTCAGCTGAGGACAGCACAACCCTGGCACGCCCTGTCGCCAATGGTCGCCTTGATGTCGACTCACCGCTGACTCTGATGGCGGAATCGGGTCATGGGTTATTTGGTGCCCCAGGGATTGAAGGCCATCGCCAGGGGCTGGATGGCTCGCCGATATTCACGACTCAGGAGGTGGTGCAGGAGGGACAACGCCTGACGCTGCTCAGTGAGGATAAGCAGGCAGGTTTGCGCTTATGCAGTGAAATTCAGCTCAATAAGTGCGGTGTGCTGGCGATCCGCCACGGCTTGACCAACCTGCGTTCCCCCGCCTGGCAGGTGGAAAGACTGGCTATCACACTACCGGTTGCCGAACGGGCGCGTGAGGTGATGGCCTTTCATGGTCGCTGGACACGCGAGTTCCAGCCACATCGACTGATCCTGACCCATGACAGTTTTGTGATCGAAAACCGGCGTGGGCGCACATCCCATGAACACTTTCCAGCGTTGATCACCGGCAATATCGCTTTCAGTGAAATGCAGGGTGAAGTGTGGGGAGTTCATGCGGGCTGGAGTGGTAATCATCGTTTACGGGCGGAAGTCAAAACCGATGGCCGACGTTATTTGCAGGCTGAAGCGTTATATCTGCCGGGAGAAAAAACGCTGGCGGAAGGCGAAACCTTATGGACTCCCTGGTTATATGCCAGCTATTCCGCACACGGGCTGAATGGTATGAGTCAACAGTTTCACCGTTATCTGCGTGAGCAGATCATCCATTTCCCGGAAAATAAACCCCGGCCGATCCATCTGAATACCTGGGAGGGGATCTACTTCGATCATCATCCGCAATACATCATGCGCATGGCAGATGAAGCCGCTGCGCTGGGGGTCGAGCGTTTCATTATCGACGATGGCTGGTTTAAAGGGCGCAACGATGATCGGGCTGCGCTTGGCGACTGGTATCTTGATCAGCACAAGTATCCTGATGGCCTGCTCCCGGTGATTGAACATGTCAAATCGCTGGGGATGGAGTTTGGTATCTGGGTCGAGCCGGAGATGATCAATCCTGATTCGGATCTCTATCGCGCACATCCGGACTGGATCCTCGCCCTCCCCGGCTATACCCCGCTGACCGGTCGTCATCAATATGTTCTCAATCTCAATATCCCCGAAGCGTTTGACTATCTGCTGGCACGGATCAGCTGGCTACTGGCAGAGCACCCGATCGATTACGTCAAGTGGGATATGAACCGTGAGCTGGTGCAACCGGCGCATCATGGTCAGGCCGCTGCCGACGCTCAGACACATCAGTTTTATCGTCTGCTGGATACGCTGATCGCCCGTTTCCCACAGGTTGAATTTGAATCCTGCGCATCGGGCGGTGGGCGTATTGATTTCGAGGTTCTTAAACGATGCCACCGTTTCTGGGTCTCTGATAACAATGACGCGCTGGAGCGTAATCTTATTCAGCGCGGAATGAGCTATTTCTTCCCGCCAGAAGTGATGGGCGCACATATCGGCCATCGCCGTTGTCATGCCACCTTCCGTCAACACAGTATCGCCTTTCGTGGTCTGACCGCATTGTTTGGTCATCTGGGACTGGAACTGGACCCGGTATGCGCTGATGAGCAGGAGCGTGCAGGTTATCGCCAGTATGCTGCACTGTACAAACAGTGGCGACATGTCATCCATCACGGAGTGCTGTGGCGGCTGGATATGGCAGACAGTACCACGTTGGCGCAGGGCATCGTCAGTGAGGACAAGTGTCAGGCGCTGTTCCTTGTCAGCCAACTGGCGATGCCCGATTACAGCCTGCTGGCACCGTTGCGTATGGCGGGACTGGCGGCCGAAGCGCGTTATCAGGTGACGCTGCTGGATCACCCGAATATTCAGCTAACCGGTGAAGGGGGACATACCATGCGCAAATTGCCGCAGTGGATGGTGACGCCACAAACGGTCAGTGGTGAGTGGCTGCAACAGGCGGGACTGGCCTTACCGATCCTTGATCCTGAAAGTGCGATTCTGATTGGCTTGCAACGTGTGTGACCGACACTAACGGGCTGGCCGTTCTTCATTTAAGGAGTACAACATGATCCCGACAAGCTGTACCCATCAAAACAACCCCAATTTCTGGATTTTCGGGCTGTTCTTCTTTCTCTATTTCTTCATTATGGCGACATGCTTTCCGTTTCTGCCGATCTGGCTCTCCGATGTGATCGGTCTGGATAAAACTAAAACAGGGATTGTCTTTTCCAGTTTGTCGCTGTTTGCGATCTGCTTTCAACCGGTATTAGGGGTGATTTCCGATAAACTAGGGCTGAAAAAGAATCTGATGTGGATCATTTCGCTGTTGCTGGTGCTGATCGCGCCGTTTTTTCTCTATGTTTTTGCACCGTTGCTGAAAAGCAATATCTGGTTAGGCGCATTAAGCGGTGGCGCCTATATCGGATTTGTTTTTTCCGCCGGGGGTGGCGCGATGGAAGCCTATATCGAGCGGGTAAGCCGTAACAGTGGTTTTGAATATGGTAAAGCGCGGACATTTGGTTGTCTGGGCTGGGCGCTGTGTGCCTCAACGGCGGGGATGCTGTTTGGTATCAATCCCGCGTCGGTTTTCTGGATGGGATCAGCGGCGGCATTACTGCTGCTGGTGCTGGTGGCTTTTGCCCGACCACAGGCTAATCATACAGCCCAGGTGATGGACTCCTTAGGGGCGAACAGTTCAGCTATTGATTTAAGAAGTGCGCTACGTCTGTTTAGTCAGCGAAAAATATGGATGTTTATTTTATATGTTGTTGGTGTCGCCTGTGTTTATGATGTTTTTGACCAGCAATTTGCCACTTTTTTTAAATCCTATTTTACTACCCCTGAAGCAGGCACCCGTGCTTTTGGTTTCGCGACGACGGCAGGCGAAATTTGTAACGCCGCGATTATGTTTTGTTCACCGTGGATTATTAATCGTATCGGCGCTAAAAATACGTTATTAATTGCCGGGCTGGTGATGGCGACACGAATGATCGGCTCCTCTTTTGCCAGTAACGCCGTGGAAGTGGTGGCGCTAAAAATGCTGCACGCGCTTGAAGTGCCGTTTTTACTGGTGGGTGCCTTTAAATATATTACTGGCGTATTCGATACACGTCTTTCAGCAACGATCTACCTAGTGGGTTTTCAGTTTGCTAAACAAGTCGCTGCCATTCCATTATCGGTATTTGCCGGTAATATGTACGACCGGATTGGTTTTCAGCATACTTATTTCATGCTCGGCAGTATTGCGCTGCTGGCGACATTGATTTCCGCATTCACCTTATCAGGGCAACAGCGGGAGAATAAAGCGATACAAAATGATCACGCCATGACTGACCGATAAGCTATCAGTGGGCTATATTGCTGTCCTGTCAGGCGATATGGCCGCTGTCTTCTTATTACCTGCAGAGCCGATACGATAAAAGTTCGGTTTATACTCATAATATCGCGGGGATAAGGAGCAGGATATCGATGAACTCATCTTATGGGCGGTTAGTCACACGTGCGGCGATTGCCGCGACGACAATGGCATTCATTTTGCTGTTGATTAAGATTTTTGCCTGGTGGTATACCGGATCAGTGAGTATCCTGGCGGCACTGGTCGATTCGCTGGTCGATATTGCCGCTTCATTAACTAATTTACTGGTCGTACGCTACTCGTTACAACCGGCCGATAAAGAACATACCTTTGGTCACGGTAAAGCGGAATCACTGGCGGCACTGGCACAAAGTATGTTTATCAGTGGTTCGGCACTCTTTCTGTTTTTAACCGGTATTCAGCACCTGGTACAACCCGAGCCTATGCGCGCAGTCAGTATCGGTATTATTGTGACCCTGATTGCACTGCTAAGTACACTGATACTGGTCTCGTTTCAGCGCTGGGTGGTGCGCAAAACACAAAGTCAGGCGATAAGAGCAGATATGCTGCACTATCAGTCGGATGTCATGATGAATGGTGCCATTCTGCTGGCGCTGGGGTTATCGTGGTATGGCTGGCACCGTGCAGATGCATTATTTGCCCTGGTTATCGGTGTCTATATTCTATACAGTGCGCTACGGATGGGATATCACGCCATTCAGTTATTGCTGGATCGCTCGTTACCCGATGAAGAGCGACAGGAAATCATTGATATTGTGACCCACTGGCCGGGTGTCAGCGGTGCCCACGATCTACGGACACGGCAGGCCGGGCCAACACGTTTTATTCAGATACATCTCGAACTGGCCGATAATCTGCTATTCGTTCAGGCACATGATATCGCTGAACAGGTAGAACAGGCGATTTTGCAGCGTTTTCCTGGCGCGGATGTCATTATTCATCAGGACCCTTGTTCTGCTGTAGCGCCGTCATCGCAGGTTGATGCCTGATCTTCAGAAGATTGTCTGTCAATGCCCTATCATCTCAAAAATAGTGTTGCACGAGTCGTATTTTTGTATAAATTACCGACTATTAGTCTGACCTGAATCCTTTCAGTCGGTCGCATTTGATATATTATTGCCGCCATTGCCGTGCATATCTGACTCAGATTCGGGTCAGCTAACACGCTTATTTTTGCTTCTTAAATTCAGAGGTTGTTATGATTAAAAGAATCGGTGTATTGACCAGTGGTGGTGATGCACCTGGTATGAATGCAGCAATCCGTGGTGTGGTACGTACAGCATTAACGGAAGGTCTGGAAGTGTTTGGTATCTATGATGGTTATCTCGGTCTGTATGAAAACCGGATGTCTCAGCTTGATCGCTATAGTGTTTCCGACATGATTAATCGTGGCGGGACGTTCCTGGGATCGGCGCGTTTCCCTGAATTTCGTGAAGACAATATTCGTGCTGTCGCAATAGAAAATATGAGAAAACGAGGCCTCGATGCGCTGGTGGTGATCGGGGGTGATGGCTCCTATATGGGCGCGATGCGTCTGACAGAAATGGGGTTTCCGTGCATTGGCCTGCCGGGTACGATCGATAACGATATCAAAGGTACTGACTACACGATTGGCTTCTTTACCGCATTGAGCACGGTTGTCGAAGCGATTGACCGCCTGCGTGACACTTCGTCATCTCATCAACGTATCTCTATTGTCGAAGTGATGGGGCGTTATTGTGGTGATCTCACGCTTGCCGCGGCTATTTCGGGGGGTTGTGAGTTTATTGTAGTGCCGGAAGTAGGGTTCTCACGCGATGAGCTGGTGTACGGAATCAAAGCCGGCATCGCCAAGGGCAAGAAACACGCTATTGTCACCATCACAGAGCATATGTGTGATGTTCACGAGCTGGCACATTACATTGAAAAAGAGACCGGACGTGAAACCCGTGCCACTGTTCTGGGCCATATTCAGCGCGGCGGTGCGCCAGTACCTTATGATCGTATTCTGGCGTCACGGATGGGAACTTACGCCGTTGAGTTACTGCTGGAAGGTTTTGGTGGGCGTTGTGTCGGTATCCAGAATGAAAAGCTGGTACATCACGATATTATCGATGCCATCGAGAATATGAAACGTCCGTTCAAGAGTGACTGGTTGACGTGTGCGAAAAAACTGTACTAATCCTCAAATGGATAATATCAAATACCGGAAGCCTTCTCAGTGAGAAGGTTTTTTTGTCTCTTTGCCGTACAGGCCAGATGATCGTTTCGCCGGTCTATTTTAGCGCCTGCCCCCTGTCAGAGGTCATTGACTTGCTGTTCTGACCGTGGGCAGCGCGAGTATTAATCTGTTATGCACGGATTTCTTCATGCTGCCCATCATGGCGAGCAAGGGGTTATTCATCCATCGCCAGTTCATCTTCAGCAAGGATAATGCCCGTATTGTCGGCATACAGATAATCACCTGAGAAGAATGTGACACCCGCGAAGTTAACGCGCACATCGCTTTCACCCACGCCTTCACCCGCTGCACCTGCCGGGATAGCGGCGAGCGCCTGAATACCGATATCCAGCTCAGCCAGATCATCAACCTGACGTACCGCACCGTAAACCACGATCCCTTCCCATTCGTTTTCTGCGGCCAGACGGGCCAGATCGGCGTCAATTAATGCGCGACGGACAGCCCCCCCACCATCGACCAGTAAAATATGACCACGGCCATTATGTGCCAGCATATCGTACAGGAGTCCGTTATCTTCAAAACATTTTACGGTGATGATTTGTCCACTGAACGATGCCCGTCCACCAAAGTTGGAGAACAACGGTTCTACGACATTGACATCTTCCTGGTAGATGTCACAAAGCTCGGAAGTATCATATTTCATAGGATTAGCGTCAGTTGGCATAGGAGGGTTTTAGTATATCCCGCAAACAGTGCTGTTGGCAAAATCATCAGCTATTCATTGATATTTATCAGCTAGCCCATCAGTTTGCTGCAAATAATACCGATAACAAAGAGTAAGTTGGTGAAAAGTGCAGCTTTCACTGTCTGCTCCAGCATCGGGCGCATCGCCACCGGTTCGCGCTCATGGATCACAAACCGCGCTTGTTTCACCAGCAGAGGCACGGCGAGTATAAATAACCAGTTCCAGAGATGCGATCGGCTCATCAGATTAAATAACGCCAGACAGAGTGGCGCACCCAGCAGCAAAACAGCGTGGTAGCGCCGACCATTGAGCGGGCCAAAACGCACGGCAAGGGTATTTTTACCATTTTCTCTGTCACTATCGATATCGCGTAAGTTATTAATATTTAGTACCGCTGCGGCAAGCAGGCCGCAGGCGGTTGCTGGCAGGAAAATCGTGGCGTCAATGCGGTGAGCCTGAAGATACCAGCTTCCCATCACGCTCAGCCAGCCAAAAAATACCAGCACGGAGATATCGCCCAGGCCGATATAACCATAAGGCCGGGTGCCGACGGTATAGGTAATCGCCGCGATTATCGCCAGCGCCCCCAGCACCATAAAGCCTATAAAATCAGCCATCGTTTGCCAGGCACAAAGCAGCAGCGCGATGCCGGAAAAACAACTGAGTACCACGGTAATAACCAGTGCGTACTTCATTTGTCGCTGGGTGATCGCCCCGGTCTGCATACCGCGTAATGGCCCGATACGATCTGGCTTATCACTGCCCTTTGTGACATCGCCATAATCATTAGCCAGATTGGATAAAATTTGTAACAGGCCAGCGGTGATCAACGCCAGTAATGCGACCAGCGGGTCGAAGTATCCTTGCTGCCATGCCAGCGTAGTACCGACAATAATGGCGGAAAAGGCCAGCGGTAGTGTTTTGGGCCGCAAACTTTCCAGCCAGGCCTGAGAACGGTTTATGGATTGTTCAGTCATAAGTCCTGGTCAAAAAAATGGGGCATATAGCCCCATCAATGATGATGAAAATATATTACGCTGGATTATAAGATAAAACGACTAAGATCTTCATCTGCTACCAGTACATCAAGATGATTACCGACATAATCAGCGTCGATAATAATCTCCTGGCCGTTCATTTCACTGGCGTCAAAAGAGATATCTTCAATCAGACGTTCCATCACGGTATGCAGACGGCGAGCACCAATGTTTTCAGTCGATTCATTGACCTGCCAGGCTGCCTGCGCGATACGCTTAATCCCGTCTTCCGTGAAGGTGATATTAACACCTTCGGTGGCCATCAGCGCTTTGTACTGAACGGTAATAGAAGCGTTGGGTTCGGTCAGGATCCGCTCAAAATCTTCGGTGGTCAGCGCTTTAAGTTCAACACGAATCGGTAAACGCCCTTGCAATTCAGGGATCAGGTCAGCTGGACTGGCTATCTGGAATGCACCGGAGGCGATAAACAGAATATGATCGGTTTTCACCATGCCGTGTTTAGTCGATACGGTACAGCCTTCCACCAGGGGCAGCAGGTCACGCTGTACCCCTTCACGGGAGACATCCGGACCAGCGCTATTGCCCCGTTTGCAAATTTTGTCGATTTCATCAATAAACACAATGCCGTGCTGTTCGACAGCATCAATCGCATTCTGCTTCAGTTCTTCCGGGTTGACCAGCTTCGCCGCTTCTTCTTCAATCAATAGCTTCATTGCATCTTTGATTTTCAGTTTCCGTGGTTTCTGGCGCTGACTGCCCATGCTCTGGAACATGGATTGCAGCTGGCTGGTCATCTCTTCCATGCCAGGGGGAGACATGATTTCAACCCCGATGGGCGCAGCAGCGAAATCGATTTCTATTTCTTTATCGTCGAGCTGCCCTTCACGCAGTTTTTTGCGAAATGACTGGCGTGCCGCAGAGGGCTCATGGGACGGTTCTGTCTGACCCCAGTTATTTTTCGCCGGTGGGATCAGGACATCAAGGATACGCTCTTCCGCCAGCTCTTCTGCCCGCTGACGGTTTTGCTCCATAGATTGCATGCGAACCATTTTGATCGCGGCATCCGTCAGATCACGGATAATCGAATCGACTTCTTTACCCACATAACCCACTTCGGTGAATTTGGTCGCTTCTACTTTGATAAACGGCGCATTAGCCAGTTTTGCCAGACGACGGGCGATTTCGGTTTTGCCCACACCGGTGGGGCCGATCATCAGAATATTTTTCGGGGTAATTTCATAGCGCAGCTCTTCATTCAGCTGCATACGACGCCAGCGATTACGTAGCGCGATAGCCACTGATCGCTTGGCGGCGTCCTGGCCTATAATATGTTTGTTCAGTTCGCTGACAATTTCGCGTGGGGTCATTTCAGGCATAGGGGATCCTTACACTTTAGAGGTTAGTTCTTCGACAGTGTGGAAATGGTTAGTATAAATACAGATATCGCCCGCAATATCCAATGCTTTCTCCGCGATGTCACGCGCCCCCATTTCGGTATTTTCCAGCAGAGCACGTGCAGCAGCCTGAGCGTAAGGGCCACCTGAGCCGATAGCGATCAGATCATTTTCTGGTTGTATGACATCACCGTTACCGGTGATGATCAGCGATGCATTTTCATCGGCGACAGCCAGCAGTGCTTCCAGTTTACGTAGCATACGATCGGTACGCCAGTCTTTCGCCAGTTCCACCGCCGCTTTGACCAGATGGCCTTGATGCATTTCCAGTTTACGCTCAAAGAGTTCGAACAGGGTGAATGCATCGGCCGTACCACCCGCGAAACCAGCTATCACATTATCGTTATAGAGGCGACGCACTTTTTTCACATTACCTTTCATGACGGTATTGCCCAGTGTGGCCTGGCCATCACCAGCAATAACGACATGGCCGTTACGGCGCACACTTACTATTGTTGTCACGAGTTGACCTCCCGGTAAAAAATCAGGGTCCTCGCAGTTAGTGCGAGGCAGATTGTGATCGTAGATGGGGGAACTTCAGTTTTTTTCAACCCCTGGTCACGAGACGAATGCAGTTCGCATGTCCTGCTATCTTCAGGCGTTCAAGCAGATTTTCGGCATTATCTTTTCCTTTCCGGGGATCAATAACGACGCGATTCCAGCCATTGTTGATGGTAATTCGTGAGGCAAAGCCTTCAAATGCCAGCTGTGCACGTGCCGTTTCTGCCTGTTCGGCATTTTTAAACGAACCGCACTGGATGAACCAGTTACGATTCTCTTTTTTATCTTCCTCAACGCGCGTCGCAGAGGTGTCTGACGGTGGTTTTGGTGGCGTTGCCGCCAGTGTCTGCGCTAAAGCCTGATTGGGCTGTGATATGGCCGGTGTGGATCGGAGTGCCGGTTTCTGCGATGGCAGAACGGTAGCCCCCTGTTGTTGTGCTCTGCTTTGCTGCTGCGCCAGGCGCTGAGACTCCGTTTGTTGATTCCAGGGCACTTCAGCCAACCGGGTGGGTTGCTGGCGCATATCCGCCTGTATCTGTGCCAGCATTTTACGTTGTTCAGCGGTGAGTTGATCCGTGTTCACCACTTCTCCCCCCGCTGTCGGTTCCGTCGGTTGACGTATTTCAGGTTGACGATTTTCCAGCTCTTTAATATAGCGCCAGCGCTCCTCAGGTTTTGGTGGCAGGAGGGTAACGGTCGCCTGGCGGTTTTGCGATACTTCGGTGGTTTCTTTTTTATGGTGCGTGATAAAGTACAGTCCCCCGATAAAAGCGACTACGACAGCTGCTGCAATAGCAACCACCGTCAGTGAAGCCACTGAAGAGCCATTGGGTTTATTCTTAGGTTTAGTATTTCGGGTATGACCCTTTTTGCGCCGCGAAGAAGCCGGTTGGCTGCAGCGTACATAATCTCGTTGTGCCACTATCGTTTCGCTGTCTTATTCATTCACCAGCCCGCCATGTTACTTAAGCTACGAGCCTTTGACCAGAAGAGGCAGCTCAAAAACTGTGACTTATGCACTGATTTGTCGTGTACTACCACGAACGATCAATTCGCTATCCAGTAATCGTGAGCCACTGTTTATACGATGACCATTTAGCTGCTCTAATAATAGCAGCATGGCTTTACAGCCAATATCAAAGCAGGGTTGCGCAACCGTGGTTAATGGTGGGTCGCAAAATTCCGCTAACGCAATATTATCGAAACCGACGATAGACAGATCATCGGGTATTTTCAGATTCCGACGTTTTGCCTGCCATAAAACCCCCAGCGCGATAAGATCATTATGACAGAATATTGCACCGGGAGGCACCGGTAATGTCAGAAGTTGCTCCAGCGCTTCAACGCCTGCTTCATAAGTAAAATTGCCGTGAACAATATAGTGTGGATCGACAGGTATTCCGCCACGACGAAGCGCCTGGATATAGCCCTGGAGGCGATACTGGCATAGTAGCATGTCTTTCGGTCCCGTAATACAGGCAATGCGTCGATGTCCGGCCTGGTGCAGATAGTGAACGGCATGAAATGCGGCGGTCAGGTTATCAACATGTACCGCAGGTAGCGCAAGCTCAGGTAAAAATTCATTGGCCATGACTATCGGCAGGAGTTTCTGCTGTTGTCTGATGAGCTCAGTGTCAAAGGGAAGCCGGGAGCCTAACAGGAGTATTCCATCTATTTTTCGGCTAACAATCAGGTTAAAAAAATTTTTTTTCTGTTGATTCTGATATGCGCAATTGCCAATCAGTACCAGATAACCTTGCTGTGTCGCCGTCAGTTCGATCCCACGAATCACTTCACTGAAAAAAGGGTTGCTGATATCCGGTACGATAACCAGAATCGTACAGGAGTCGTGGCGTCTTATATGGCGCCCAGGCCATTGGGATTGATAGCCGATCGCATTGGCGGCCTCCTCTACGCGCTGGCGAGTGGCCAGAGACACCTTATCAGGATTCATTAATGCCCGTGATACCGTTGCGGTAGAAACATTTGCTTTTAGCGCAACATCCTTCATCGTTGCAGTAACAGTCTGTTTTTTGTCTTTCACCTGTTTCTCTCCTTACTGACGGCGACAGATACACTCCTTGCATTTCTGGAATGGCATTCTTTTTAGCAGATAGTCAGTACAGAGAGTGACAGATATTTTGCTTAAAATAAGCGAATGTTAATCTTTACGATCTGACTCGCAACAAATTGTTTAGTTTTCCGTTGGATCGACATCAAGACTCCATTTCACTTTGCGAGCCTCAGGTAGGGTGTGGATAAGCGCCAGCAGGTTACCGGCAATCTGTTGTAACCGGATGCGCGAAGGGTGCTGTAATAAGAGCTGCCAGCGCCAGCGTCCTCCCCGCTTCGGTGCCTGGGCCGGAACCGGGCCGGGTATCCATAATCCGTCGTCGGTGAGTAACTGGGTCTGCAGTCGCTGGCGTAATTGCTGTAAAAACAGCGGCGCCTGATGATTGTTATGATCTTCAGCACGCAGCAAAATATGGCTGGTCCACGGCGGTAAGCGCATGGCCTGGCGTTCGGCCAGCGCCTGGTGAGCAAAAGCGTCATAACCCTGATTCAGTAAGGTTTGCAACAGCGGATGTTCAGGATGATGCGTTTGTAAAATGACTTCACCCTGTTTCCCGGCGCGACCGGCGCGCCCTGAGACTTGTGTATAGAGCTGAGCAAAGCGTTCCGTGGCACGAAAATCAGCGGAAAACAGTGCGCCATCGACATCCAGCAGTGCAACCAGGGTGACATCCGGAAAGTGGTGGCCCTTTGCCAGCATTTGTGTGCCGATCAGAATGCGTGCTCCACCGCGATGAATATCAGCAAGGTATTGTTCCAGCGCACCTTTACGGCTGGTGGTATCACGATCGATACGCGAGAGAGGCACCCCCGGGAATAACGGCGCTAATACCTGCTCCAGTTGCTCCGTACCCATGCCCACCGGCAACAGGTGCGTTGATCCACAACAAGGGCACTGGTGCGGGATCGGGCGCTGGCTATCACAGTGATGACATCGCAGCAGCTGGTGTGCCTGATGTAGTGTGTAATAGCTATCGCAACGCGGACACTCGGCGATCCAGCCGCAATCATGACAGAGTAGTGCAGGCGCGAAACCACGGCGATTTAAGAATAACATTACCTGATTATTGGCCTGCAAATGCTGGCGCATACGCGCCAGCAAGGCCGGGGAAAGACCGGCTTGCAGCGGAATGCCTTTGAGATCCAGCAGCTGTTGCCGCGCAGGGGTCGCATTACCAGCACGTCTGGTAAGCTTCAACTGACGATATTTCCCCTGATGAACGTTATACAACGTCTCCAGTGCCGGTGTTGCTGAACCAAGAATAATCGGAATTTTCTCGTTATGAGCACGCCAGACGGCCAGATCACGAGCCTGATAGCGCCAGCCATCCTGTTGTTTATAAGAGCTATCGTGTTCTTCATCGATCACAATCACCCCCAGATCCTGAAAGGGGGTAAAGAGTGACGAGCGCGTACCAATAACAATGGCCGCTTCACCGTTTTTAGCCTTGATCCATACGGCCAGCCGTTCACTGTCGTTGAGGCCGGAGTGCAGAACTTCAATCGGGGCATGAAACCGTTGCCGGAAACGGGTAATCGTTTGTGGTGTCAGACCAATTTCCGGCACCATGACCAGCGCCTGGCGACCTTGTGCCAGCACGTTTTCCAGTACACTCAGATAAACTTCTGTTTTACCGGAACCGGTGATCCCCGCCAGTAACCACGGTGAAAAGTGATCAGCGGCGCTGTGAATCGCGCCGACAGCAATCGCTTGTTCGCTATTGAGGCGTAATTTCTCACCACAGACCGCAAACTGTGTCCGCCAGTCGACCACCGATGGCGCAGCACTGGCCAGCTCACAGAGCCCTTTTTTGCGCAGCGCGTGCAGCACGGTATCGCTCAATGCTTGCTCAGCGACCTGATGACGCCAGATTTTTCCCTGACGTAATACCGCCAGCGCCTGTTGCTGTTTAGGGGCACGTTTGAGGCTATTGATATCGATAGCTTCTCCCTGCGCAGTGATAAACCAATACTGTAAGGGTGCCATGCTGGCTGCTCTTCCCTGCCGTAACAGCACCGGCAGCGCGTGGAACAGCACATCACCGACAGGATGATGATAGTAATCAACGGCCCATAATAGAAGCTGCCAGACTGCAGAAGAAAAGACAGGTTCGCTGTCAAGGACTTCGCTGAGCGGTTTTAGCGTGTTTAATGGTCGTTCGCTTTGTTCGCTGATGGCGGTGACGATCCCAATACGCTCCTGCTTACCAAACGGAACCCGCACACGATAGCCCACATTGACCTGCATACTGTCCGGTATCAGGTACTCGAAGGTCTGGGGAAGTGGGACGGGTAAGGCAACCTGGGCAATCGGCATGGCATCTTCCTGACTAGCAATCTGGCCGCTCAGTATACACATTGTGATAAAGCCGCGCGGATCAGATTGCATATTATGGTTAAATTCTGTATGATTCGCCGCCTTTAATACCGCATGTATGCGATATTAAGCTCTGTTACCGGTTATCAATCATACCGGGAATTATTAACATCGCGTGGTGTCTGGCGTAAGGGCCGGAAGAGCGACGCGGCCTTTGACTGAGGTTCCCCCATGAAAAAAGATATTCATCCCAAATATGAAGAAATTACTGCAACCTGCTCTTGTGGTAATGTCATGAAAATCAACTCTACTGTCGGCCACGATCTGAATCTTGACGTGTGCAGTCAATGCCACCCATTCTACACCGGTAAACAGCGTGATGTCGCAACCGGCGGCCGGGTTGATCGCTTTAACAAACGTTTCAGCGTACCGGGTAGCAAAAAATAACTGTCCCGATATTGAAAGAAGGCCGCCTTATCCGGGCGGCCTTTTTGTTGGCTCAGTATTCCCATGTATCCGGGTCAGTGCCCATCTCACGCATAATTTGTTTCGCCACTTCCGGGATTTCATCGCTACGCTCTTTGCGCAGATCGGCGTCGTCAGGTAAGGGTTGGCCAGTAAATGCATGCAGGAACGCTTCACACAATAGTTCGCTATTGGTGGCATGACGCAGGTTATTAACCTGACGACGTGTGCGTTCATCGGTAAGAATCTTTAATACTTTCAGAGGAATGGATACCGTAATTTTTTTTACCTGTTCACTCTTCTTACCGTGCTCAGCATAGGGGCTGATATATTCGCCATTCCATTCAGCCATAGAGAGAGATACCTTTAATGATTTTGTTATAAATTAACAGCCCTGATGGAAGATCCGAGCCAGAATAATATCTATTTTACCGCAGTATACAGGTTCTGACAGCAAATAAGCTCCAGTAGACGTCTACTAATAATAAGGGTAATTTTAACGGCTATTTGCTTTTTGCTCAATCTATCAGTAAAGATGTTTAGATGTCTGGATGTGTTGACGTCTGTTATTGTAATGATTACTCTGGTGTCTGACCTTTCATCATTTCAGCCCGGGGGTATGATCACTATGAGCCGTCATCCAGCCACCATCGCAGCGCGTAGCGGTTTAAATGAAGACCAACAGTACGGTTGCGTGGCGCCACCGATTCATCTTTCCAGTACCTATAATTTCTCCGCTTTTAATCAACCTCGCGCCCATGATTATTCGCGTCGCGGTAACCCGACGCGCGATGTGGTACAACATGCATTAGCCGAACTGGAAGGGGGAAGTGGCGCGGTATTGACCAATACCGGGATGTCGGCAATCCTGCTGGTGACGACGGTGTTACTCAAACCAGGCGATCTGCTCATCGCCCCGCATGACTGTTATGGCGGCAGTTATCGCCTGTTTGACAGTCTGGCAAAACGTGGCTGCTATCAGGTGCAATTTGTCGATTTGGGTGATGAACAGGCGCTAAGTCAGGCGCTGGCTGAAAAACCGCAACTTATCCTGATCGAAAGTCCCAGTAATCCGCTACTGCGGGTGGTCGATATCGCTAAAATTTGTGCGCTGGCTCGTGAATCGGGTGCTATCAGTGTCGTGGATAACACGTTCCTTAGTCCGGTATTACAAAATCCACTAGCGCTGGGGGCGGATATCGTCCTGCACTCCTGCACTAAATATCTCAATGGTCACTCTGATCTTGTTGCCGGGGCAGTGATCGCTAAAGAGCCGAAGCTGGTCAGTGAACTGGCATGGTGGGCGAATAATATTGGCGTAACAGGGAGCGCTTTCGACAGCTATTTATTACTGCGTGGTTTGCGGACATTGCCACTGCGTATCAATGCGGCGCAGCGTAATGCGCTGGCGATTATCGATTATCTGCAGACACAGCCGTTAGTTAAAAAGTTGTATCACCCCTCTTTAGCGGAAAATCCAGGCCATCAGATTGCCGCACATCAGCAAAAAGGATTCGGTGCGATGTTAAGTTTTGAGCTGGCGGGTGATGAGCAGACATTGCGGCGTTTTTTAGCCGGATTGTCACTTTTTACTCTCGCTGAATCACTCGGCGGGGTAGAGAGTTTAATTTCACATGCGGCCACGATGACTCACGCCGGCATGTCGCCCGAAGCGCGTGCCGCCGCCGGGATTTCAGAGATGCTTTTGCGGATATCGGCAGGTATCGAGGCCAGTGAGGATTTAATTGCCGATCTGGCCAATGGCTTTCGCGCCGCCAGTGAGCCGTAAACCTGGGTATCGCAGCAGCGCGCAACGATGGGGCTGATACCACCAGCCTGGACATGCATGCTGCGACCTATCCCCTCCCCGCCTTTCACAACAGTAATATTGCCAACAGACTCAACGCCTGGCCCACCAGGTGTTGAATTCCACGACTTTTTTTCAGCGAAAGATCACTTTTATTAATTAAGAGCAAAACAAAGTGGCACTCAGGCAATGATAGATTATTATTATTTATGAACTCTTTTTAAATTAAAAAAATATCTCTACCCGGCATCATTTGTCTTCACTGTTTATTTTTCAATTTCTGATTTACAAAATCGCTTAATTAATATTGAGTTATATAAAAATCATGTTCAAACTTTCCGTTTGCTTGCTTACTTTTAATTCTGCCAGATTGCTGAATGAAGTTATACCGCCGCTCTTAAAGGTGGCTGATGAGTGCATTGTTGTCGATTCCGGCAGCACGGATACAACATTGTCTATTTGCCGCCATTGGGAGCTGAAGGTACGTCATCATCCTTATACTTTTCACAGTGCACAAATGAATTACGCCATCTCTTTAGCCAACCATGACTGGGTATTATGTATGGACAGTGATGAAATACTCGATAATCAAGTTATCGATACTATTTTGCAGATGAAAGCCTCTCAGGATAGTATCGATCCTGCCTGTGCATGGCGCTTGCCTCGCTACTGGCGAGTATTGGGTAAAGAGGTGCGGACTATTTATCCGGTATCCTCGCCGGATTACCCGGTGCGTTTATTTAATCGTACTGTCGCTGCTTTTAATGATCGCCCGGTCGATGATCAGGTGACAGGTTATGCGCGTTCGATCAAACTGCCTGGGCATGTCCGTCATGATACTTTTTACTCCTTGCATGAGGTCTTTACCAAGCTCAATAGCTATACCAGCCGACTGGTCAAATATAAGAAGATCAGGCCATCGCTGGGGCGCGGGATAACCAGTGCAATAGGCGCATTTTTTAAGTGGTATCTGTTCAGCGGAGCATGGCGCCACGGCAAGGTTGGGGTCGTGACCGGCATATACGCCGTTTTATACAGTTTCCTGAAGTATTTTAAAGCCTGGTATCTCTATAGCGATAAACCGCACCCTGTCACAGAAAAACCTGCTGATCGCTAATTTTTTTCTGGCGGTAGGTTCTCCTCGCCGCGCCACTGTTGCAGAAAGTCCTGCACCAACGAACTCTCGCGGATGGATGAGCTCAGCACGCTGAAGAAACGACGACCATTAACGGGAGGTTGCGGATGTTGTCGTCGACACATCTTGATACCATGAAATGGCTTTTGTCGAACGATTCGGGCTGGCGGTGGCGTGGCGGTGGCAGTATCGAACTGAGGCTCCTCTAGCAAGCTGCTGGGGCGCACAAGGGTGATATCCGGTGGCAGATGATAGACCATATGTTGCAGCACGCGTACCGTACTGGGGCGCGGATGGCCGATAGCAATCGCAGAGCCATCACGGCGCGCCAGCTTGATAGCCTGATTGAACTGGGCGCGAATACTGGCCTCATCTGGTGAGTTATCGAGGAAGACTTTACGTTTGATCACTTTTACGCCAGTGCCTTGTGCCGCACGGATTGACTGGGTACTACCGACAGTCACGCTATCGAGAAAATAAAGTGACGTGTGAGCCAGCACCTGCATCACTTTTTGCATTCCCGGCAGACTGGCGGTCATCGCGCTGCCCATATGGTTGTTGAGGCCGGTTGCGAATGGCACTTTGCGTAAGGCATCGTGAATAATACGTTCGATCTCGGCCTGACTCATATCAGGGCGTAGCGTGTCTTTTTCCAGCGGCTGCTTTTTGAAAGGTGCCATCGGTAAATGAATGAGCACTTCATGACCGCGCGCATGTGCCCGGCTCGCCATTTCATAAGCATAAGTGGAATTAGGTAATACAGAGACAGCAATGGTGGGCGGCAGAGCGAGGAGCTGATTTTCCAGCTGTGGGCGATAGCCAAAATCATCAATAACGATAGATAACTTGCCAGCACTGACAGGTAACGCGAAAGTCAGCATACTGATGATTATGATAACAACTTTACCCGTGCACAAAATTTATCGTCCTAACCACGGTTGTGGATTAACCGCCTGCCCCTGACGGCGAATTTCGAAATAGAGCGATGGCTGCTCTTGACCACCACTGTTACCAACGAGCGCAATCGGCTGCCCTGCCCGAATCTGGGTGCCCACATTGACCAGCGCACTTTGATTATAACCATAAAGGCTCATATCGCCTTTACCATGCTCAATAACCACCACCAGACCGTAGCCCTGCAGCCAGTCAGCAAGGATCACCCGACCATCGGCAATCGCTCTGACTTCAGTCCCTTCAGAAGCCGTGATAACGATGCCTTTCCAGCGGAGTTCACCCTGCAGCCGTTCGCCATAACGGTGTAATAGTGTGCCACGAACTGGCCAGTAGTTTTGGCCACGCGGAGAGCCTAAACCGCCGGTGCGGGCGATTAAGGAATTTTCACTTTCTGTCGGTTTATAGACAGTGCCTTGACGTGATGCATTCTGTTGACGCTCACGGACTTGCTGAACTTCGCGAGCTTCCTGCTGCACCCGGGGTCGCGCAGCGGCCTCTACCTGGGTGAGGCGATTGCGCAGTTGTGATTCATTCGCTCGCATTTCACTAAGTTGTTGCTGGCCTTTCTGGATCGAGGACTCAAGGGCAGAGAGGGTTTTCTTACGCTCTTTGCGGGTCTGTTCCAGTTTGGTTTGTTGCGTTTGTTGTTCATAGACCAGCTTCTGTTGCTGGTTCTTTTTACTTTCCAGCGCACTCTTTTGTGCCGCGACTTGCTGGCGCGTCTGTTGCAACTGGCTAATGGTTTCCTGACGCGCCTGGTTAAGGTAACCGTAGTAGGCTTGTATACGCTGATTACGCTGACCCTCTTCACCACTGAGGATCATCTGTATTCCGCTATCGCGTCCCCGGCGAAACGCCGCCTCAAGCTGAGCTGATAAGGTACGTGTTTGCGCGTCACATCGTTGCTCAAGACTGGCGATAGAAGTGTTCAGTTTTTCAATCTGGCGATTAAGCTGGTTCAGAATTTCCTGATTTTCACGCAACTGACGCGCGGTGGTGGAAATGGTGACTTCCTGTGCTTTTAGCTGACTGAGCATGGTGGTACGTCGTTGCTGCTGCCGCTGAATCGCCTGTTGCCGGATAACAATATCAGCCTGAATGGATTTAAGCTGATCCTGATAGTTGTCGCCGGCAAAAGCGACAGACAGCATTACGCCAGCACTGAGTGCACTGGCGTAAAGCAGGGATCGAATAATTACCGTGATCCCGGTATTTGAATAACTCGCATTTCCCTTCATAGGGAAGATTATTCCACGATGAACAGCGGCTTACCAGTCATCTCTTGTGGGATTGTCATTTCCATCAGCGATAACATCGTCGGCGCAATATCAGAAAGCTTGCCTCCGGCAACAACTTTTACATTTTTAGCTCCGACATAAATCAGCGGAACCGGCAAATTGGTGTGGGCGGTATGAGCCTGGCCGGTGATCGGATCGCGCATCTGTTCCGCATTGCCATGATCAGCGGTGATCAGTAACTGCCCTCCCACCGATTTCACTGCCTGAGCTACCTGCCCCATGCAATGATCGAGGGTTTCGATGGCTTTAATTGCCGCTTCCATCACCCCGGTATGACCGACCATATCACCATTGGGGTAATTGCAGATAATGGTGTCATACTGTCCGCTGTTGATAGCAGCAAGGAGTTTTTCCGTGAGTTCGGCAGAGCTCATTTCGGGTTGCATATCATAGGTCGCGACTGACGGTGAATTGATTAAAATGCGTGTTTCGCCCGCAAAGGGTTGTTCAGTCCCGCCGTTAAAAAAGAAAGTGACATGCGCATATTTCTCGGTTTCAGAGATACGTAGCTGTGTTTTATCGTGTTTTGCCATCCACTCGCCAAAGGTATTGACCAGCGCGTCTGGCGGATAAGCGCAAGCGGTTTTGAGATCGGCAGCATATTCCGTCAGCATCACAAAGTCCGTTTTTATGCGTTTTTTCTGTGCAAATCCAGCGAAATCGCTATCTATAAAGGCACGTGTAATTTCGCGCGCGCGGTCAGCACGGAAATTCATGAAAATCAGGGCATCGCCCTCTTCCAGTGCTGCATTTTCCTGACCCGCCGCCCGAATGACGGTTGCTTTGACAAATTCGTCATTTTCATCGCGGGCATAAGCAGCCTGTAAGCCTTCTACCGCCGTAGCAGCCTGAAATTCTGCCTGTGCCAGGGTGATCAGATCATAGGCCTGTTCAACGCGATCCCAGCGATTATCGCGATCCATCGCATAATAACGACCAATAATGGAAGCGATGCGCCCTTTACCCAGCGCTGCAAATTGCGCTGCCAGTTTTGCCAGTGACTTTTCTGCGCTACGGGGTGGTGTATCACGACCATCAAGGAATGCGTGCAGATAAATTTTCTCTGCCCCACGTTCTGCAGCCAGCGCGACCATTGCCATAATATGATCTTCATGACTGTGAACGCCCCCCGGAGATAACAGTCCCATGATATGTATGGCTTTACCCGCCGCAACCGCTTTATCAACCGTCGCGCTTAGCACTGGATTAGTGAAAAACGTCCGTTCTTTGATAGCGACATCAAGCCGCGTCAGATCCTGATAAACGACGCGGCCTGCGCCGAGATTAACGTGACCGACTTCAGAGTTCCCCATCTGACGATCTGGCAAGCCCACTTCCAGACCGGAAGCATCAATCAAAGTATGGGGACATTGTTGCCATAAGGCATCCATCACCGGGGTATGTGCGCTGTAAATCGCGTTATCCTGCGGATCTTCGCGATAACCATAGCCATCCAGGATGACCAGTACCATTGGCTTTTTATTATTCGACATTGCAATAACCTTATACTCAAAGACCAAAAATGGATGAGATTCTACTTTAGCTGAATCGTTCAAAGCACTATGAAAGATCAAAGAAAGGAAGCAAAAAGCAGCAACAAACTGTTACGATGAGAAAATTTTTCGTAATAGCACGCAGAAAAGAGATTACATCATGGCTGCTGGCTGTATTTACTGCCATGCACAGGTATACTCCTTGTCCTGTTTGTATCATTTAACCGGAAGCTAAAACCCGCTATGCAAGAATATATGCCGTTTATCTCTCGCCATCCTGTTTTGTGTATCGCATGGGTTGCGTTACTGATAGCCGTGTTGTACACCACGGTGAAAGGGCTGATGTCAAAAATAAAAGTGGTGACTTGTGGTCAGGCAATCCACTTTATCAATAAAGAAGATGCTGTGGTTGTCGATCTGCGTTCGTCTGATGATTTTCGTAAAGGCCATATTCTCGGCGCTATCAATGTGTTACCGGGTGATATTAAAGCGAATAACATTGGCAAACTGGAAAAACACAAAGCGCAACCTATTATCGTTGTAGATAGCACAGGTATGCAGGTCCAGGAACCTGCCAGTGAGCTGAACAAGGCTGGGTTCGAAAAGGTTTTTGTACTCAAAGAAGGCATCGCTGGCTGGAATAGCGAAAATCTTCCGCTGGTGAGCGGTAAATAATTTACCTTATCGTTTTTATAATGCAGACCAATGCTTCAGGCGTGAAGGATGGCCTGCGTCATGTAAAATGCTTAGGGTAAGAACAGGAGTAGCATCATGGCTAAGATTGATATCTATACCAAAGCGACATGCCCATACTGTGCGCGTGCAAAAGCATTGCTGAGCAGTAAAGGTGTTACGTTCAATGAACTGTCGATCGATGGTAATGCAGAACGGCGTGCAGAGATGATCCAGCGTAGTGGCCGGGAAACGGTACCGCAGATTTTTATTGACGGCCAGCATATCGGCGGCTGCGATGATTTGTATGCGCTCGACTCACACGGTGGGCTTGATCCCCTGCTGCACTAATATTGTCTTCCTCCGGGGCGGACAGCTTTTTTAAGGACAACACGAAAAGGTTTATTTATGTCAGAACAAAACAGTAGCGAAATGACTTTCCAGATCCAGCGTATTTATACGAGGGATATCTCCTTTGAATCGCCGAATGCACCACAGATTTTCCAGCAAGAGTGGCAGCCGGAAGTCAAACTGGATCTGGACACAGCTTCCAGCCAGTTAGCAGAAGGTGTCTTTGAAGTCGTGCTACGTGTTACGGTGACCGCAAATCTGGGCGAAGATACGGCATTTTTGTGTGAAGTACAGCAGGCAGGTATTTTTTCCATTACCGGCATTGACGATAATCAGATGGCGCACTGCCTCGGCGCATACTGCCCCAATATTTTGTTCCCTTATGCGCGTGAATGCATAACGAATCTGGTTTCTCGTGGTACTTTCCCGCAACTCAACCTTGCTCCCGTCAACTTCGACGCGCTGTTTATGAACTATCTGCAACAGCAAGCAGGTGAAAATAGCGAACAACATCAGGATTCCTGATGAACGCACCTGATGTTGCAATGACGGTTATCGGTGCTGGTTCATACGGCACCGCTCTGGCTATCACCTTAGCAAGAAATGGCCATAAAGTAGTACTTTGGGGTCATGACCCACAACATATCGCCAGGTTACAACAGGATCGTTGTAACGCCGCTTTTCTTCCTGCGGTGCCATTTCCTGATACCTTACAACTGGAACAGGATTTGGCGGCGGCACTAGCAGCCAGTCACAATATTTTGCTCGTTGTACCCAGCCATGTTTTTGCTGAGGTGTTACGCCAGATCAAACCACTGATGCGCCCTGATACGCGCCTGGCATGGGCAACAAAGGGGCTGGAGGCAGAAACCGGGTGTTTATTGCAGGATGTGGCTCGTGAAATATTAGGCAAAACGCTGCCTCTGGCGGTGATTTCTGGCCCGACTTTTGCCAAAGAACTGGCGGCAGGATTACCGACGGCCATTTCACTGGCATCGACAGAGTCGCAGTTTGCTCGTGATTTGCAGCAACTTCTGCATTGTGACAAAAATTTTCGCGTCTATATCAATCCGGATTTTACTGGTGTGCAGCTGGGTGGCGCAGTGAAAAATGTGATTGCTATTGGGGCCGGAATGTCCGATGGCATCGGGTTTGGCGCTAATGCGCGCACCGCATTGATTACCCGTGGTCTGGCCGAAATGTCACGCCTGGGGATCGCATTAGGAGCCGATCCACAAACTTTTATGGGCATGGCAGGACTGGGAGACTTAGTATTAACCTGTACCGATAACCAGTCACGTAACCGCCGTTTCGGTATGATGCTTGGGCAGGGTGTGGATATACAAAGCGCTCAGGATAAGATTGGTCAGGTGGTGGAGGGTTACCGCAATACCCGGGAAGTTCATATCCTGGCACAGCGTTTCGGTGTGGAGATGCCCATCACTGAGCAAATATATCAGGTATTATATCGGGGAAAAAATGTCCGCAAGGCAGCATTGACCTTATTGGGTCGGGCATGCAAGGATGAACGCATCAACAACCAGCCAGTTTTGCCCGGTTAGCAGCGAACTGATCGGGAATAATTATCGTCTGGAGTGAGCTATGCCTTGTGAAGAATGGGATGTCGTCTGGAATAACATTAAGGCTGAAGCCCGTGTTTTGGCTGATGGTGAGCCTATGCTCGCGAGTTTTTATCATGCTACGTTACTCAAGCATGAAAATCTGGGTAATGCCCTCAGTTATATGCTGGCGAATAAGCTGGCCACGCCGATTATGCCTGCTATTACTATTCGTGAGATCGTCGAAGAGGCTTATGCCGCTAATCCGGAGATGATTATTTCTGCCGCCTGCGATATCCAGGCAGTTCGTGCCCGTGATCCCGCGGTAGATAAATATTCGACACCCTTATTGTACCTAAAGGGCTTTCATGCCTTACAAGCCTACCGTATTGGTCACTGGTTATGGCAGCAGAAACGTTATGCTCTGGCGATTTTCCTGCAAAATCAAATTTCTATTGCTTTCCAGGTAGATATTCACCCTGCGGCACAGATTGGCCAGGGGATCATGCTGGATCATGCTACCGGTATTGTCGTCGGAGAAACAGCCGTGATTGAGAACGATGTATCTATCCTGCAATCCGTGACCCTGGGAGGAACGGGAAAAACCTGCGGTGACCGTCATCCTAAAATTCGTGAAGGGGTGATGATTGGTGCTGGTGCCAAAATTCTGGGTAATATTGAGGTTGGGCGCGGAGCGAAAATTGGTGCCGGGTCGGTCGTATTGCAGCCTGTACCACCACATACAACCGTTGCTGGTGTTCCGGCACGTATTGTCGGTACGCCAGAGAGCGATAAACCGGCGATGGATATGGATCAGCGTTTTAACGGTATCCGCCATACGTTTGAGTATGGCGATGGCATTTAATTTTACCGATATGACGACAAATCAACGCTTTTGCCGGGGATATCGTTAATCGCGCAGAACAGCGCCAGGATAACCAAGCTGGCGCCAGGCTTCATACACCACGACTGATACCGCATTTGACAGATTCATACTCCGGCTGCCCGCTGTCATTGGAATACGAATTTTCTGTGTGGCGGGTAGCGTGTCGAGAAGGGAAGCTGGTAAACCGCGTGTTTCCGGGCCAAAGATTAAAAAATCGCCCTCCTGATAATCGACGGCGCTGTGTGCTGGTGTTCCTTTCGTGGTCAGGGCGAACAGCCGCGGCGGTTTTGCTGATTTAAGAAAGGCGGCATAATCATGATGACGCTGAACTGTCGCGAATTCATGATAATCCAGCCCGGCACGTCGTAATCGCTTATCATCCCAGCTAAAACCCATCGGTTCGATAATATGCAGGCTGAAACCGGTATTAGCACACAGACGGATAATATTCCCGGTATTCGGTGGGATCTCTGGTTCGAATAGTACAATATTTAGCATGCTGCCCCCTTAGAGCCTGGCCCACCAGGCGTTATTGACGCAGCCAGTTTGGATACGGACAGCGCGGAGAAACCGCAGCGTACATGGAGTACATGAGGATTTCGAGCACTACCCAGGACCAAAATGGCAAGTAAAATAGCCTAATGGGATAGGCTCTTAAACATCGGGGCAGAATAGCAGAATTAGCGCCAGATTGTGCCGGATTCATCAGGCTCATTCTGGATCTGGCCTGTTAGCGGCCAGGCTCTAAAACATGATATGAACTATAATCTTTCAGCAATGACATCTGAGAGGATAACCGCCCTGAGTGTCAGATTGTGCATGTTTTTTTGCTGGTTATTGATTGACAACATTCTCTCCTGGCAGATGAGGGTATGATGATGAAAACAGGTGATGGTTTACAATATGTAATTGATAAATCAATTGATTTTATGGCGTCAAGCCAGGCTTTTATGGAGTATTTAGAAAAATCTCCTCCTTCACAACATATACCACCCGATGTGCCGCAAAATAAAGAAGCACTGTTTTTAAATCGTCTGGAACATTACCGGCACTTGTATCGTCCGGTCAGTCATCAGCATAAAAGCTGATTGATCGAAAACACCATTGTTAGCTGAGTCACTGGCAGGTTATAACCTGCCAGTCTCGATCACTTATTATTCAAGCGTCATGTGATAAACCGCTGATGAATACGTCTGGGCGGGTAACAGTTTTTTCCTGCAAGCGTTACAATCGTCGCTGATAGTTAATGCCCTCTCCTGTTGGCTGAGGGGAAAAATAACTGACTGCCAGGGCTATTGATGACAACTGATATTCATGCACTTTACACCCGCCTTCCGGCTATTGACCGCTTACTTCATGAGCCCGCTTTTTCAGCTTTGCTGACGCATTATGGCCATGTTCAGATGGTGACATTACTGCGTGAGATGTTGCATGAAGCCCGGGCGTTTATTGTTCAGCAACAGAGATTACCCGCCTGGTGTGACAACTGGGCGCAAGAGGCTGAGCGGCGGATGGCCGAAACGACATGCAGTGCGTTACGTCCGGTTTTCAATCTGACCGGGACGGTATTGCACACTAATCTTGGTCGCGCGATTCAGGCACCTGCAGCAGTAGAGGCGGTAACACAAGCAATGCGTGTGCCCGTTACTCTGGAGTACAGTCTGGATGCTGCCGGGCGCAGTCATCGTGATCAGGCACTCGCAGATTTATTGTGTCGTCTTACTGGTGCGGAGGATGCGTGTATTGTCAATAATAATGCAGCAGCGGTCTTGCTGATATTAACGGTACTGGCATCGGGTAAAGAAGTGGTACTGTCGCGTGGCGAAATGGTTGAGATTGGCGGTGCTTTTCGCATCCCCGATGTTATGTGCCAGGCAGGTTGCGTTTTACATGAAGTCGGCACCACCAATCGTACCTACCGCAAAGATTATCAACAGGCTGTCAATGACAATACTGGGCTGTTGATGAAAGTCCATACCAGTAACTACAGCATTGAGGGCTTTGCTACTGCGGTGGATGCGACAGAGCTGGTCGCGGTTGGCCGTGAGTCACAACGCCCGGTGGTGGTTGATCTGGGCAGTGGCTCACTGATTGATTTAAGTCGCTATGGCCTGCCAAAAGAGCCGATGCCACAGGAGATGATCGCCGCCGGGGTGGATCTGGTGAGCTTTTCCGGAGATAAACTGCTGGGAGGGCCACAGGCAGGGATTATCGTCGGTAATAAAGCGATGATTACCCGTTTGCAGCAACATCCACTAAAACGCGCTTTACGGGCGGATAAAATGACCCTCGCGGCACTGGAGGCAACATTACGCCTCTATCTGCATCCCGAAACGTTACCTGATAATCTGCCGACATTACGTCTGTTAACTCGTACTGCCGGGGAGATTTATGATCAGGCACAACGTTTACAACCCTTACTGGCATCGCGGTATACTGATTTTGACATCCGGATAGAAGCCTGTCAGTCACAGATCGGCAGTGGTTCATTGCCGGTTGATCGGTTACCCGGATTTGCGTTGACGTTGACGCCGCATCATGGGCATGACAGTCAGTTAGCCGCCCTGGCAACAGGCTGGCGTCAGTTGCCGATGCCGATCCTCGGGCGGATTTATGCGGGTCGCTTGTGGCTGGACTTGCGCTGTCTGGAAGACGAACCCAGGTTTATCGAGATGATTTTACAATGATTATTGCCACGGCTGGACATGTTGATCACGGTAAAACCACACTGTTACAGGCGATCACTGGCATTAATGCCGATCGCCTGCCGGAAGAAAAATCGCGCGGGATGACCATCGATCTCGGTTATGCCTACTGGCCCCAGCCGGATGGGCGTGTCCTGGGATTTATCGATGTTCCTGGTCATGAAAAGTTTTTATCTAATATGCTGGCCGGTGTGGGCGGCATTGATCATGCTTTGCTGGTCGTCGCTTGCGATGATGGTGTGATGGCACAGACCCGCGAACATCTGGCTATTCTGCAATTAACTGGTCATCCCACACTGACGGTGGCGCTAACAAAAGCTGATCGGGTTACGTGCGCGCGGGTGAGTGAAGTGCGTGCCGATGTGGAAGCGGTGCTGGCAGAATTTGGTTTTTCGAATACAGCGTTTTTTGTCACCGTGGCGACAACACATCGGGGTATTGATGCATTACGTCATCATCTGCAACAACTGCCGGAACCTATACACCGACAACATCAGCGTTTTCGTCTGGCCATTGACCGTGCTTTTACCGTTAAAGGGGTGGGATTAGTCGTCACTGGTACGGCCCTGAGCGGTGCAGTTAATGTCGGTGATACATTATGGTTGACCGGAGTGAACAAACCGATACGTGTGCGTGGATTGCATGCGCAGAATCAGCCCGCTGAACGAGCCTGTGGCGGACAACGTATCGCACTGAATATAACAGGGAGTGTGACAAAAGAGGCGCTGAACCGGGGTGACTGGTTGTTATCCGTACAGCCACCCGAAGCCTCGCAACGCGCCATTGTTCAGCTGCAATGTCATCGTCCGCTAACCCAATGGCAACCATTGCATCTTCATCATGCGGCGAGCCATATTACCGGGCGTATCTCGTTGCTGGAGGGCAACCTTGCCGAACTGGTACTGGATAGCCCGTTATGGCTTGCGGATAACGATCGCCTGGTGTTACGTGATATCTCTGCCCGTACCACGCTCGCCGGAGCAAGAGTGATAAAGTTAAACCCGCCACACCGTGGTAAACGTAAAGCGGAATACCTGCAGTGGCTGCATGAACTGGCACTGACGACGGATGATCTTCAGGCGCTCAATACCAACCTGCAACGCGGCGCGGTGTGTCTGAATACATTTAGCTGGGCACGCCAGCTTAATCAGCAAGGTCTCGCGACATTGCTGCAACATATTGATTATGTGCAGGCAGGGCAGCGAGTGCTCAGTACATCACTGGCGGCACGCTGGCAGGAAAAATTATTGGCGGCACTGGCTGATTATCATCATCGATATCCCGATGAGCCGGGACCTGGACGTGAACGTCTGCGGCGTATGGCATTGCCAGTGGAAGATGAAGCGCTGGTATTACTTCTGATTGAGCAAATGCGTGCTAATGGGATCATCTGTAGCCATCGTGGCTGGCTACATCTGCCGGAATACCAAATCGGTTTCAGCGCTGAACAACAGGAAATCTGGCAACAAGTGGTGGAGCTGTTTACTGATGACCCCTGGTGGGTACGCGATCTGGCGAAAGCCGTGAATGTTGAAGAGTCACTGATGCGTACCTTGCTGTGTCGGGCTGCACAGCAAGGATTGATTACCGCGATTGTTAAAGATCGCTATTACCGTCATGAACGTATTGTTGCATTCGCAAAAATGATTCGTGAACTGGATCAGAGCAAGGGATCGACCTGTGCGGCAGACTTTCGCGATACACTGAATGTTGGCCGCAAGCTGGCGATCCAGATCCTTGAATATTTTGATCGCACAGGCTTTACACTCCGTCGTGGTAATCAGCACTTTTTACGTGATAAGGTACTCTTCTCCTGAGTGAAAATCAGACGATATTCAGTGAGCCAGTGATATCTGTTAGAATACCAGGAGCTAAAATAGCCTGATGGGTCAGGCCCTTAATCTGGAGAGACGATGATAACAGGACTCGGACGACGCTATGGGGCAGCACTACTGATGTTAGTCATTGGTGTATTTTCAGCCAATACGCTGGCTGCCAGTCAGACAACAACAAAGAGCCAGAATGCCGCAATCACTAAGAAAAATAACGTCAGGAAAAACAAAACAAAGAAAAATAACGTTAAGGTCAGTGAACAACAAGCGCATTCTGGCAAGAATATAACCCGTCATTCGCTGCCTGATTTGCGAAAATATCCTTCCGGGACACCACGTAAAAAAGCATTCCTCCGTACCGTTATGCCCCATATTACCAGACAGAGTCAGGTGATTACTGCAGATCGAAACTGGCTGATCACCAAACAGTCCGATAAACACTGGTCATCGGCTGATCGTGCCCGTCTGAGCAAGATAGCCTCACGTTATAAAGTGCGCTGGTCGGGGAATACCCGACATATTCCGTGGAATACACTGATGGAGCGTGTGGATATCATCCCTGACAGTATGGTTGCGACGACGGCGGCGGCAGAAAGCGGCTGGGGAACATCTAAACTGGCGCGCATCAATAATAATTTGTTTGGTATGAAATGCGGTAGTAGTCAGTGCGGGGGAGAAATAAAAGGTTATTCTCAGTTTGCTTCTGTCGAGCACTCAGTGCAGGCTTACGTGACCAACCTGAATACCCATCCGGCCTATCACTCCTTTCGTCAATCCCGTGCTCAGTTACGTAAAATGGATCAGGAAGTGACAACCAGTACGATGATTCATAAGCTGGAGAGCTACTCAACCAGAGGGTCGAGCTACAATAGCTATCTCTTCACCATGTATCAGCATAATCAGCAGTTGATTGCCGCGCATCTGTAATAATCAAAAATACCGGAGTTATCTGGCGGGGAAGAGCAGAATCCGGCACAAACCATTAATGAAACACCAGCAGTCCATTCTGCCTGGCGTTACTGACATACGGACAGCGCGGAGAAACTAGGCTGTGTCCCTTAACCTAACAAGCGCCTTAAAAACAACCTGATTGCCCCCAGTTTTAGCATGCTCAGATAGTTTCTGGCTGTTTTTTCTGAGCGCGTGGCTATTCGACGGTTTTCTTTCAGTATTGCAAAGCAGCGTTCCACCACATTGCGCTTTTTATATAACTGACGATCCAGCGCTCGACGACCATCACGGCTTGCTTTTTCGTTTGATTTGAAAGGAATAACTGCCTTTATTCCCTTCGTTTTTAAATAAATACGAAGATTACCGCCTGAGTATCCTTTATCCGCCAGCACAGCTTTGGGGCGCGACTTCAGACAACCACTTTTTCGAATAACACCGATTTGTCTGAGTAAGGGTTTTGCGTACTGACTTTCGTGAGCCTGCCCACCGCTCAGGCAGAAACTTAAGGGTAATCCTGTACCATCTGTTGCCAGATGGATTTTGGTGCCAAAGCCGCCGCGTGAGCGACCCAGCCCATGGTCATCTGAGTCATCGGGATATTTTTTTTTGCACCCGCAGCCGCTTTCAGGGCCCTGATGTTACTTCCGTCAAGTGCGATGACATCCCAGTCAATCAACGATTTTTCATCAAGTATCTGAAGTAATTTATTGAAAATACTGTTCATTACGCCACTTTTTGACCACCGGTTAAAACGGTTATATATCGTTTTCCAGCAGCCGTAACGTTCAGGTAAATCCCGCCATGGGGCACCGGAACAAAGGATCCAGAATATGCCATTCATGACGTGTCTGTGAGAAAAATAAGGGCGTCCCCCTCTGGAAGAGGCTTTTTCAGGTGGCAGCATGGGAGAGATCAGTGCCCACGCCTCATCCGGGAAATCGTAGCGAGCCATATCTAAAGGACTTCCTGTAGTGAGACAGATACCAGATTGTACAAAAAATAGTTACGGGACACACCCTACAGCGTAAGCTAATTTGCGCCCTGTCCAGAGCCAGAATAACAAGTAAAATAGCCTGCATGCTCTAAATAATAATCCTTCTGTCAACGGTTTTAAGCGTCGTTTCCCGGTGTGCAATAATAATTCTGGTAATATTCAGGCTTTTTATTGCTGCATTAACAAAACTTTCGCTTTCTGTATCCAGTGAACTCGTGGCTTCATCCATAAATAATATTCCTGGTTTACGATACAGGGCGCGAGCAATAAAAAGACGCTGTTTTTGGCCGCCGGAAAGTCCTTCACCTAATTCACCGATCAGTGTTTCATAGCCCATTGGCATTCTCATTATAACATCGTGAATATAACTGGCTTTGGCACACTCAAACATCCATTCTTCATCTATCTTTTCGTCAAACCCACAGATATTTTCCCGGATTGAACCGGAAAAAAGGCGATCATCCTGCATGACACAGGCAATGATACGATGGTAATTATTGATACCTAATTGTCTGATATCTGTACCATTAACTAAAACTTTACCGCTGTCTGGGATAAACAGGCCACATAATACTTTCATTAATGTCGTTTTCCCGGCTCCGGATGCCCCCGCTATCGCGATACTTTCTCCGGCGGCAACCGAGAGTGACAAATGACTGAATACAGGTGCAGACTGGCTGTCATAGCGGTAACTTAAGTCAACCGTTTCCAGTGATACCGGCTGCATATTTATCGCAATATTAAGATCAGGCTTTTTCTCTTCTTTTTCATGTAAGGCAATATCAGCGATACGCTCATTATGCAAGCTCATCATCTTCAGTTTCAGAAGGACATTGGTTAACGATGAGATGCGTTCAGAAAATTGATCACGAAAAGATCCAAAGGCGATAAACATACCTATTGTCATCTGGTTATCGATCACCAGCGTGGTGCCTAACCATAAAATAGCTATCTGATCACAAGTGGCCACAAAGGTATTTATGCCACCAAACAGCAGATCCATTTTTGTTAATTTAATACCCGTATTGATCGCATCAATTTTCAGGTTCAGCCAGTGCATGCCGCGTCGCTCAGCCATCCCTTGTATTTTTATGGTGGCAATACCATATAGTGTTTCCATAAAATAAGAACTGGCTCTCGCTTCCCGGACAAGGGTTTCTTCCGATAACTGGCGATAATAACTATATGTGCCGATACGAATAAACACGTAAATTATAGTAAATCCGAATACCACCCAGGTAAGCGAACCACCATATAATATCATCATCACCGTTACACCGATCACCATAATGCCATCCATGATGGCGCCAGGTATACCGGTAGTGAACGTTTCTCTCAGACTATCGAGTGAGCTAAAACGTGACTGAATATCGCCCAGCTTACGGCGTTCAAAATATCCCAGTGGTAATCGTAACAGATGATTAAATAACCCTGATTGCCATTGTACATTGATCAGCGTTGACATCACCAGGGAAGACCACGCACGAATCATACCTGTGGCTGAACGTAACAAAATAAAGAACATTAAACCAGATACAATAAGCGTTAATAATCCTTTATCTCCTGACGGAATAGTATGATCCATCACCAGTTGTGTTCCTATTGGAATCACAAGGTTAAGGGCTTCAATAATGACTGACAAACAGAATATTTTTGCCAGCGTACTTTTAATACCGTAAATGCTATTAATCAATGACCGGATATGAATACGATTTTGTACCGTCTCAGCTGAAAAATGAGTTCCCGGCCAGACTTCCAGTGCTACGCCAGTAAAATAGCGCGCCATTTCCTCCAGTCCGACCGTTCTTCTTCCACGGGCGGGATCATGCAGAATAAAGCGATGACGCTTTACATTAATCAGTACGACGAAATGACTAAAATCCCAGTGGAGAATACAGGGGGTTTTTAGCTCACCTAATTCATTTAACTCCAGTGATAGTGCACGTGTTGCCATACCCAATTGTTCGGCAATACTGGTAATTCCTTCAAGACTGGTACCACGAGCGGAAAGATTAAACTGTCGGCGAAGCGATATCAGATCAATATTTTTACCGAAATGGCTACAAATCATTGCCAGGCATGCCAGACCACACTCAGAGGTTTCGGTTTGATGAATAATCGGAATCCGACGGTGCCATTTTATATCAAGTTGATTGACGATGCGTTTAAAAATTCCATTACTCATTGACAGGTCCTGTAGCACTATATTTCATATCATAGAAGGGAGAAAGCATCCATTGATAAATATGTCTTTTTTCGAGGAATAACGTACTTTGTGCTTTCATACCATTTTCCAGTGAGAGAACGTGATTATCATACTTAATCAACCGCTGGTCTGGTTTCACGATAACCTTATACCAGGGGACAGTATTATCGATGGTATTTTTGGGAGCACCCTGATAGGTTATCATCTCCTGAGGTGAAGCTGGTACTCTGGATATGGTTGTGACTATTGCTGAGAATTGACCAAATTTCTGTGCCGGGAAAGCTTCATACCGAACATTGACTTTATCTCCGGTTTTAATATAAGGAACGGCATCATTTGGCACCCAGAGAATAAGAAAGTAATTTTTGATATCCTGAGGGATAATTTGTAAAAGGCTGTCTCCGGCATTAACCATTTGTCCAACCGTAACACTTAACGAATCTACTTTTCCAGCAGATAATGCCCGAATAATAATTTCTCCACTGGCATCAGCATCAACCAGCTCTTTTTTTAGCTCATATCGTTGTAGTTCCATCTGGTATATACGATTATCAAACTCTGCCGCCTGGGTCTGAATCTGGCTCTCCAGACTGGTGATCTGTAGCGCATTTTGTTCATTCTGGCTATTCAGATTGAGCAGATTATTTTGCTGTTGATAATATATTGCAATATGATTGGTTAGCTGATCTTTATTGATCAGACCTTTGGCCCGATATTGCTTATAACTCTCCATAGTGTTTTTCAGTATACGTATCCCTTCTTCTGCTTGCTTGATAATATCTGATGAACGTTGCAGAGCTGATTCATATTGTGAACGTTGTTTTTCGAGGGCGTCGAGAGTAAATTTTTTACTCTCCTCTAGTCGGGTAATAATATTATCTACGCTAATAATCTGATTTTCGATATCTTTGCGCTGATTATCACTGACGATACCATTAAGGGTACTTTTACTGACATCAATCTGATAAATGGGATCTCCTTTCTGGATAGTCTGTCCTTCATGGACAAACTGCTTTACCACAAACCCCTGTACTCCAGAATAGATATTGACTGCGCGTGGCCAGGTTGTAATTTCCCCGCTGACATTGATGCGACGGGTATACGAACCAACGGTAATAAATGTCAGAAAAGCCACAAAAAATATCATACATCCTGACATAATTAACCACATCGGCAATCCGGGTAATAAAATAGCCCGTCCGCGCCATTTCATCTTCCTGTTTTCTAAAGCTTGCTGACGGAACAAAGTTGATATCCTTAATTAAGAGCCTATCCCAGCAGGCATTATTGACGCAGCCAGTCTGGTGGGCTGAACACTAAACTCGTTGATAAAAGATATATAAAGAAAAACATCTGCGAGCAAGATGAATTTCAGAGAGAGACTTGATATCAGGTTATTAAACACCCCGTTATTTTAACATTATTCTAACTTATTATTCAGTTCATTAAAAAAATTAAGTCATTTCACCATCATCAGGATTAATCTTAAAAATTATAATAATGGCGAGAGCTTTAAATTCGATGTTATTCTCTATATAACAACAGAATTATTTTAACTATATAAAACAATGCGGTCTACGCCTGGCTTTTGACGCTAGCATACCTTGATGCCATTAAAATGCAAGGATATTAATGTATGGTACATTATTATATTATTAGTGCAGCAATATGTGATGGCGACAGCCATAAAATGAGATAATATATATAATAATCAATAAGATACACCATTTATCATTAATGCATACAAGGCCGATGATAAAATTTTTAGTTGGTTAATCATTAAAATTAAAATTAATTATCTGGAAAAGAGATATAATACAGAGTTTATGAATACAATAGATATGTTTATCGGTGAACCTGACTGATTAAAACAATAATTACTGTATAAATATTAATCATCCATAAGCAAGTTTGTTATCTTCTCATTCATTACGACATAAAAGCCTGATGCCAGGCATCAGGCTTTTATATTGTATCAGAATGACTCAGGAAATAAGGTCATTAATACTGTTTTGCGTATTAGTGGCAGCTGTATCTATAATATCAGCCATGCCATGAACAAATTTATTAACCCGATCAACACTGCCAGTAAGGCTGCTTGAGTAATCTTTGATATGGCTACATACCATATCAAATCTATCCATGTATGCCTGGTAGCCTGGCAGGTCAGAAATAATACCAGCACCTGAGATCATTTTTACTTCGCTGTTGTGTAACTCTCTCATAATATGTTTACCCCTCACTTAATAAATATAAAAACAATGCTATTGATATCCTACTGCGGTAGTTAGCATACCGCGACAATATTAAATTGCAAGATTATTAATATCGCACTAACCATTAGCTTATCATGTTGTCATGAGGGTGACGTTGTACCGATATAAAACCCATAATAATTAATAAGATATAACATTAATTGATCGTGCAACTGGAGCACCATGAAACGATTTTTTAGTTAATCAGCCAGTTAACTTACAGATAATATTCCTGAATCCTTATATAATACAGACTTTATGTTTATAGTGTTTATTTATTTTAGTTTATTTAACTAATTAAAATTTTGAACCATATATAAAATCGTACACTAAGCAAAACGGATGGACTGTATCTGAAACAGATACGCTATCCTTCCATGTATTATTGAGATAATAAACTGAACGCTGATAATGATGGCCATAAAACAGAGGCCATATCATAGTTATTCCAGAAGAGAATAATAGTAGAGAAAGGTATAATAATAACCTGGAGCCAACCTTATCAGAACGATTGCTCCTGCCATTCTGGGGCCCAGCAGTACCTGTTAATTCTGTAAATTCAGAATTAGACTATTGCAGTTATGGCTGGCAAGAAAAATATAAGAGCCTGAGACCAGGCTCTTGTTACAACGGTGCTGTTTAACCGAGGAGCTGCAGAATATTTTTCCATGCATTGGTAAATGCGGAATCAATAATGCTTGCCACACCATGCATGATCTGATTCGCACCACTGATTGCCGGTGCCAGATCTGGATATTGTGTTGCCAGTGAATTACATCCATTATCGTATGAGTTCATTGCTGCCTGAAAATCAGGGTTATCGGTCACAATCCCGGCACCAGAGACTATTTTTATTTCGTTGTTACATAATTCTCTCATAATATATTTTCCTGTGTTATATAAAAATGATACTACTTATGTCCAACAATTCGCAGGCAGTATACCACTGCACTACTAAAATACAAGCTAATCATTAAATAGCTAATTATATTGCCGTACCAGACCTGATAAAAAGAAATTATTATATGGATAACTTTATGATAGTTAATAAAATATTCTATTATTCGTAGGTATACAAGATTATTTTGAGTGATATCTTTAAGAAACAGAAATATCTGATAGATTATTTCCTGGCACTTAGAGCCTGAGCCACCAGGCGTTATTGACGCAGCCGGTCTGGACAAGGACAGCGCGAAGAAACCGCAGCGTACACGGAGTACGTAAGGATTTCGAGCACTGACCTGGATCAAAATAGTAAGTAAAATAACCTGACAGCCCCGGTTTTTAATCTGATTAGCGATATAGCAGCAAAATAAAGTAGATGTATCGTCAGCAAGGATGGCAGAATGTTGCCTGGATAAGAAAAAAAGAACTGCCCCAGATAAACTCTTCCGCGAAGAACAAAAATATCTGTAATGAAAACGATTGATCTAAGGGCCTGATGTCAGGCCCTTATACAGATTTAATCTGTTAAATAATTACCAGTGGTAATTCTCAACAGGCGGTTTAGGTTCAGGTTGAGGTTTGTTATTGCCGCCATTACCGCAATTCCATGAGCCGCTAGCGTTCCATGAACCATTGCCGCAGCCACTCCATGAACCGCCGCCCCATGAACCACCACCCCATGAACCGCCCCAGCCACCATTTCCTGAGCAACCTGGACGACCACCACCATGACCGCCACCATGACCGCCACCAAAGCAGCCTCCGGAGACCATTTCCATTTCATTAACATTTAGTTCTTTCATAAATATATTCACCTTTTATAAATAATAAAATGTTATATATGGCTAACTAAAAGCAATCCTCTCCTGATATCATTATATTCAGCATAAGTCTTTCGGTATAAGCAACCGCCAGCTCACTGTCGAAATATTTCTGATATCAAAATTTCATAGCATTAAAGAATCAGTCATGTATTGATCATATATTACTGAGTAGTATGCTATTCGGAACAATTAGTTAGCGTACTTTAGTATGCCGGGGGATAAATAAAATGCAAGTTAATTATTTTTCATAAAAATATTAATCCCTGACAATCATTAAATGTAGAAGAAACGATATACTGAATTAATGAAATATATAAAAATCAATTATCTATAGAATTAAGTACTGAGATCCCTCAAGCTCATCTACTGATTATCAATTAGTTGATTCGTTAAAATTAGATTAATATTCTTTAATATTAATAAAATACATTTTTTATGCTGGCAATGCTGATGATTGAAAATCATAACCACACAGGCGTTGTTGTTTCTTAATACTTTCTTTATTCATATTTTTATCATTTAACATGAGATAGAGTCAGATATTTAATCTAAAAATTATCACTTTCTATTGAAATAGAAATATATTGCTATAAAAAGTTATAGATAATAAAAAATGATAAAATATTATGTCATTATTCTCCCGGCATACTGATAAACCAGTGTGTTATAAAGCCTGACCCACCAGACGCAGTCAGTCGGAATAAAGACACTGTCGCGCTGAAGTTAAACAGGACACTTTTCTCAGCCATCAGCGTTTCGCTCACGGAAAACCATCCCTTGTTTACCGCCTGATTCCTGTCCGGATTACGGTAGCGGATATCATTAGTCCTCTTCTGTTTCGTCAGCCAGAGAACAGGTAGCAACATCCGTGCTCCCACCCTGTTTGATGAACAATCTCTGACGTAACAAACAGTTACTTTTATTCACTTTATAAAATGTGATCATGCTTTGCATTATGTTAAAAAATAAAATATTTATTCACATTTTATGTTGAAAAATCAATTAAATTTCCTTATTTTTTAAATAAAATCAATGTTATATAAGAATGTTATCGTTATTCACATTTATAGTATTTATTTATTGAAGATAAAAACCATTCTTATTATCATTATCGGGTATTGGAACATAATGCAGAGAAACCTTGCCTGCCCTGAGCACGCGAAGGTTTCGAACATCCCCAGCGCTAAGAGTCTCTCCTGGCAGGCATTCCTGGCGCAGATATTTGATCATGTCAGCCCACAAAAACCATAACTGACACAGCGCCAGATCCGGTTTGCGGTCATGATCAGCAGCCAGAATGGCCCGTAGAATAACTCTTATGGGATGAGCCATGAAAACAGAAATTAAGCAGGATTTATGCAACTCACGCCTGATAGTACGTGGAAAATAACCGGATTTTCGCGCGATATAAGCCCGGCCTATCGTCAAAAACTGTTATCTCTTGGCATGTTGCCAGGATCTTTATTTCGTATCGTTCGCATAGCACCTCTGGGGGATCCGGTTCATATCGAAACCCGCCATGTTAATCTGGTATTGCGCAAAAAAGATCTTAATTTAATCGAGCTGGAAGCCGTCGTACCATCGGGGACAACTATCTGAAGTATGAAAAAATTAACCATTGGTTTAGTAGGAAACCCAAATTCCGGTAAAACCACATTATTCAATCAATTAACTGGCGCACGCCAGCGTGTCGGTAACTGGGCCGGGGTGACAGTAGAACGTAAAGAAGGCACCTTTATAACCACCGATTACCAGGTCACGCTGGTCGATCTACCCGGCACTTACTCACTGACCACTATCTCAGCGCAAACCTCGCTGGATGAACAGATCGCCTGTCACTACATCCTTAGCGGTGAGGCCGACATGTTGATTAACGTCGTCGATGCCTCCAGTCTTGAACGCAACCTGTATCTTACCCTGCAACTGCTGGAACTGGGTATTCCCTGCATCGTTGCCCTCAACATGCTGGATATTGCTGAAAAACAAAAAATCCGTATCGATGTCGATGCGCTGGCTAACCGTCTGGGCTGTCCGGTTATCCCGCTGGTTTCTACCCGTGGTCGTGGCATTCCAGCCTTAAAAATGGCTATTGACCGCCATCAGCAAAATGAACCCTGTGAGCGGGTTCACTATCCACAGCCCTTGTTGCTGGCAGCAGAAAATCTGGCACAGGCGATGGATCAGAATATACCGCAACGGCAACGCTACTGGCTGGGATTACAGATGCTGGAAGGCGATATTTACAGCCGCGCTTATGTTGGTGATGCCGGACACAAGCTGGAGGAAACACTCAGCCATCTCAGTCGTGAAATTGATGATCCCGCCCTGCATATTGCCGACGCCCGTTATCAAAGCATTGCCGCGATCTGCGATGCGGTCAGCAATACCCTGACTGCCGAACCGAGCCGGTTTACCATCGCGATGGATAAAATTATCCTTAACCGGGTGCTGGGGCTCCCTATTTTTCTGCTGGTCATGTATCTGATGTTCTTACTGGCGATCAATATTGGCGGCGCGCTACAACCGATTTTCGATGACGGTTCGGTCGCTATCTTTATCCATGGCATTCAGTGGCTGGGATATACCCTGCATCTGCCGGAGTGGCTGACCATCTTTCTGGCGAAAGGAATTGGTGGCGGCATCAATACCGTGCTGCCACTGGTGCCACAAATCGGCATGATGTATCTGTTTCTCTCTTTTCTTGAAGATTCCGGCTATATGGCGCGTGCGGCGTTTGTTATGGATCGGCTGATGCAATCGCTCGGACTACCAGGGAAATCTTTTGTACCTTTGATTGTCGGTTTTGGCTGTAATGTTCCCTCGGTTATGGGTGCCCGCACCCTGGATGCCCCGCGTGAACGTCTGATGACCATTATGATGGCTCCTTTTATGTCCTGCGGTGCCCGGCTGGCAATCTTTGCCGTCTTTGCTGCCGCCTTCTTCGGGCAGCATGGTGCGCTGATTGTCTTTTCGCTCTATATTCTCGGTATCGTAATGGCGGTTTTGACCGGTCTGATGCTGAAATACACCATCATGCGCGGTGAAGCCACCCCCTTCGTGATGGAACTCCCGGTCTATCATGTTCCAAATATCAAAAGTCTGGTGCTTCAGACCTGGCAACGCCTGAAAGGTTTTGTCGTCCGCGCCGGTAAGATTATCGTCATCGTCAGTATTTTTATCAGCGCCCTGAATAGCTTTTCTCTTAACGGCAAGCTGGTAGATAACATCAACGATTCAGCGCTGGCCTCGGTCAGCCGCGTGATTACGCCACTGTTTAAGCCGATCGGCATCCAGCAGGATAACTGGCAGGCGACCGTTGGATTATTTACCGGCGCGATGGCGAAAGAAGTGGTGGTCGGAACACTGAACACCCTCTATACCGCAGAGAATATTCAGAGTGAAGACTTTGATCCGCAAAACTTTCATCTCGGCGAAGAGCTACTGGCAGCGCTGGATGATACCCGACAGAGTCTGCAGGACACTTTTACGCTCAGCGTACTGGCGAACCCGATTGAAGCCAGTAAAGGCGATGGTGAAATGGAAACCAGCGCCATGGGCGTGATGAGCCATAAATTCGGCAGTGCTGCCGCGGCTTACAGCTATCTTATTTTCGTGTTGCTCTATATTCCGTGTATCTCAGTGATGGGGGCGATTACCCGTGAATCCAGCCGTGGCTGGATGTGGTTCTCCATTCTCTGGGGACTGGATGCTGCCTGGTCGCTCTCTGCGCTATACTATCAAACCACCAGTTTCAGTCAGCATCCACGTTATAGTCTGATCTGCATTCTGACCGTGGTACTGTTCAATATTGTGGTTATCAGCCTGTTGCGTCGTGCGCGTAGCCGACTGACCACCACGTTGCTGGCCGCGGATAAAACGCCAGCCTCCTGTTGCTCCAGTTCAGGGAAAGAGTGCCACTAAGAGATGATAATGGCGTCATTGATCGAAGTCTGTAATATGCTGGCTCTGCAGGGGCGGATGCAGTCGAAGCAACTCAGTGCCAGTCTGCATACACCGCAGCCTCTGATCGATGCGATGTTAAGCCGCCTGGAGGCCATGGGCAAAGTGGTACGTCTGACAGAAGATACTGAAGGTTGCCTGTCAGGTAGCTGTAAAAGCTGCCCGGAAGGAAAAGCCTGTTTGCGGGAGTGGTGGGCGCTACGACAATAATCCGCTGTCAGCCAGCGGATTATATCGCTAACCGGGTGCTGCTCCAGCGCCGGAATGGCGCAAAAGCGTCTCTTTTAGCGTGATCAATGTGGTGCAAAATTGCTCAGGATGTGAAATAAACGGCGCATGAACCGCTTTATCAAAGATAACAGATTGACTATGTGGCCATAATGCGTCCAGACAGGGAATGATCTTACGTGGCACCAGGCTATCAAGACGCCCATACAGACGCAGGAATGGCAGCGTTAATGTCGTCAGCGGCTGGCGTAAGTCTGTCGTTTTGAGGATCTCCAGGCCGCTATTCAATACGGTTACTGACGGCATCGGCAAGGACAGCACCGCATTCTTCAGTACGCTGGCATCGTGACGCGCCTTTTCTGTCCTTGATGTTTGCAAAGCCAGAAAACGTGCCACCGTATGCTGGAAATCCTCATATAGCTGTAACTGAAAGCTATTCAGCACGGCAGCACTTATTCCCGGCCACTCGCTATTGGCGCAGAAACAGGGGGAAGAAGCAACCGTTACCAGTCCCTGTACCTGCTCTGGAGCAGATAAGGCCACCTGACTGGCAACCAGCCCACCAAGACTCCAGCCCAGCCAAATTGCTCGCTCTGGTGCATGCCTGAGCAACAACGGCACCATCTCTGACAGTGATAAAACGTCAAAGCCATTGCTGCGACCAT
This sequence comes from Enterobacteriaceae bacterium ESL0689, assembly GCA_029433525.1. Lineage (NCBI taxonomy): Bacteria > Pseudomonadati > Pseudomonadota > Gammaproteobacteria > Enterobacterales > Enterobacteriaceae > Enterobacteriaceae bacterium ESL0689. The sequence continues at coordinate 389,737 of JAQTIF010000001.1, forward strand.
AGCCCGGAAGATCCACCAGATGTAAGGTAAAATGCGAACTCAATCGCGGGATCAGGCAATCCCATACTCTGGCATTCAGTCCCCATCCGTGTAACAGCACAAGATGACAATTTCCCTCACCGATTGTTTGCCACCAGACATCGTTCATCCGTTATTGTTTCCTTATCGCTCACCGAAGAGAAGAAATACGTTATGCTAACCGTGCACAGCTTATGCTGGCTATGCCAGATGCCGCTTGCTATCGCTCACTGGGGGATCTGCTCACGTTGTAGCGCCTCCCTTATCCATCCGCAACCACTCTGTCCTCAGTGTGGACTGCCTGCGACAACGTCAGCTTTTCCCTGTGGCCGATGTATACAAAAACCACCACCGTGGCAACGGCTGATCACGGTAAATGCCTATCAGCCTCCCCTGAGTCGTCTGATCCATCGGTTAAAATTCACCCGTCATCCTGAACTCGCCCCCGCACTGGCTCGGCTGCTGCTGTTACGTATTCGCCACAGTCAGGGATTAGTCCGCCCGGATCGCCTGATCAGCGTACCATTGTGGCAACGTCGTCAGTGGTGGCGTGGTTTTAACCAAAGTGATGAACTGTGTCGCCCACTGGCACACTGGCGACATTGCGCATGGCACAGTACGGCGCTACGCCGCCGCCACGCTACCTGTCCTCAGCATAAGCTTTCAGCACACCAGCGTAAACAAAATCTGAAGCATGCCTTTGAGCTGACAATATCGGTGCAGAATCAACATATTGCTGTGGTGGATGATGTCGTGACCACCGGTAGTACGGTGGCGGAAATTTGCCGCCTGCTATTACAAAACGGCGCGCTAAGCGTTCAGGTATGGTGTCTGTGCCGTACCTTGTAGCCCTCTGTTTATGGGCGTATAATAACCGATTGAAATAGTCAACTATCAGGTCAATGCTATGATCCGTATTTCCGATGCCGCACAGGCGCATTTTGCTAAACTTCTGGCTAATCAGGAAGAGGGAACGCAAATCCGGGTGTTTGTCATTAACCCCGGCACACCCAATGCGGAGTGTGGTGTCTCCTACTGCCCGCCTGATGCTGTAGAAGACAGTGATACCGCACTGAAATTTGAGCACCTGATCGCTTATGTCGATGAACTCAGTGCCCCTTACCTTGAAGACGCTGAAATTGATTTCGTGACCGATCAGCTGGGTTCTCAGCTTACCCTGAAAGCCCCCAATGCCAGAATGCGCAAAGTCGCCGATGACGCCCCACTGATGGAACGGGTGGAATATATGTTGCAGTCGCAAATTAATCCCCAACTGGCGAGTCATGGCGGTCGTGTTTCACTGATGGAGATCACCGAAGACGGACTGGCTATTCTGCAATTTGGTGGCGGATGTAATGGTTGTTCAATGGTCGATTTCACCCTGAAAGAGGGAATTGAGAAACAGCTGTTAAGCGAGTTCCCGGAGTTAAAAGGGGTACGCGACTTAACCGAACACCAGCGTGGTGAACACTCTTACTACTGATTACGCCCTCTTTGTTCATCACACCCGCTACCATCAATAGTGCGGGTGACCGGAAACCACTCGGCGCATACTGCAGATGAGGATGGCGGGCATGCGCCCGCAGCAAAAAAGCCTGTCTGATGAGGGGCCAGGCTCTCAGCGCGGCTTTTGCCGCCGTTGATTCAACTCATTAATCAGCTTATTGATTTGTTTATCAGCAAACATCTGTTCCAGCGTCATCATCAGTTTACGTCGCCAGTTGGGATACTGGTTGCTGGTTCCCGGTATATTGATCGGATCAGTCATTTGCATCCAGTCTTCCGGTTGCAGTCCCAATAATGCACTGTGACTTTCAGCAAGATAACACTGTATCGCATGGCTGAGTGTGGCCGTCATCACCATCTGCGTCGCATGCTGCCCGGCCTCTTCCGACAGGCAACCCGCTTGATGCAATGCCTCTATCAGCCCCTGTTTCTCCTGTTGCCTCTCCTGATACAACTGACGCCACATCACTTCATCCGGGTAGAGACCTAATGATTTCCCCAGCATCAGATCACGACTTTGCCAGTAACCACGCAGTGTCGGCAAATCATGTGTGGCCACTACTGCCATCGCTTGTGATAAATAGTGCTGCGGTAAATGGAAGTGGTTGTGCTTATCATGTTCGAAATACAAAACTTTGTAGGAGTAAACGCCATGCTGGCGTAATTTATCAACCACTTCTGCCGGAACCGTGCCAAGATCTTCACCGATCACCATGCAACGATGGCGCTGACTTTCCAGCGCGAGGATCGCCAGCAGATCGTCCACCGGATAGCGCACATAGGCGCCATGATCGGCAGTTTCACCACGGGGGATCCACCACAGACGCAAAACTGACATCACATGGTCGATGCGCAAGGCACCACAGTGTTGCATATTTGCACGCAACAGGCTGATAAAGGGTTGATAGTCACGGGCGACGATAACATGCGGGTCCATCGGAGGGAGCCCCCAGTTCTGCCCTGTCGGGCCGAGCCTGTCCGGTGGTGCGCCTGTCGATGCCTGCATACAGTACAGATCCCGATCACGCCAGGTTTCTGCCCCACCTTCTGCCACCCCGACAGCCAAATCACGATAAAGCCCGATCGTCATCGCCGCCTGCTGGCTGACCTGCCAGCAATCCGCAAACTGAGTATGCGCCAGCCACTGCAACCAGAGATAGAAATCGACCTCATCTGCCTGTTGATAACAGAACTCTTTCACGGCCTGGCTATGATTGTCCTGATAGGCTTGCGGCCATACTGTCCAGTCCCGGTAACATGGCTGTTGTTGCGCCAGCCAGCTATGCAGCGCGTCAAACGCCGCCTGCCAGTACAGGCTGTCACCACCCTGTGCGATAAATTGCCGGAATGCCGTCATTTCCGCATCGCGGCGAGTGGAAAATCTCTGCCACGCCATGCGCAACGCAGTGATTTTCAGCATGCTGACAGCGGTGTAATCGACGTTATCACTGTGCCGTGCCGCTTTCAGCGCCTGTTGCGTTTCTGCTGATTGCCACCAGGCCTGTGCCGCTTCACTGAGGTGAAAATCTGCCACCGCATTGACATCAATATAGATAACGTTCAGCCAGTGACGGGAAGAAGGACTGTATGGACTGACACTTTCAGGATTGGCCGGGTAGAGCGCATGGATCGGATTGAGTCCGATAAACGCACCACCACGGCGGGCAATCTCCGGCAACATCGCGCGTAAGTCGCCAAAATCGCCGATTCCCCAGTTACTTTCTGAACGCAGTGTGTAGAGCTGGACACAAGCACCCCATAATTTTTTCCCTTCCTGCAAGGCTGGCGGTTCGTAGCAGCGGCCAGGGGCGATAATGAGCTGGCAATGCCAGTATCGTTCATCCTGAGTGAGTGTCAGCAGATGATAGCCTTCCGGGAGGTTTTCCGGTAATGAGAGCGTTTCTCCGCCACTCACTTCTCCCTCATACTGCTCATCCGTTTCGCAAAAGAGTGACCACTGGTACATCCCCTCTCCGGTCACAGGCAACGCCATCATTTTACCGACCGTGAAAATCTGCACAGCTGGCAGCGGACCTGTGGCTGCTGACATCGTTACGGTATGTCGCATCGCCGCCAGCAAGCGCTGTTGGGTAGTCGCCGTAATCACCTGTGGCTGACCCTCCGCATTAATATAATCAGGAATGATCCCCGCCGCTTCTGCCGTCTGTAAAGCGCGTTTTTTCGCCATCATGATATCCTCAGCGTATGGCCTGCCAGATATGTTGTTGATATTCACGAATAGCACGATCTGCGCTGAACACTCCACAACGTGCTACATTAAGAATGGCCGCCCGGGTCCAGGCTTGCGGATCACGATATAATTTATCGACCTGGTGTTGAGTGGCAATATAATCAGCAAAGTCGGCCAGCACCAGCCAGGGATCGCCGCCCTCAAGCAGGCTGTGTAACATCGGGGCGAAAGCCTGGCGATCACCCTCACTATACTGGCCAGATTCCAGCCCACTGAGCAGTGAATCAAGCCGCTTATCCTGCTGACGCCATACGCGCGGATCGTAACCTTGCGTCTGCAAGGCTTTTACTTCCGCTACCGTATGACCAAATATAAAGATATTTTCTTCGCCGACGCGTTCGGCAATCTCTACATTCGCCCCATCGAGGGTGCCAATAGTCAGTGCGCCATTCAGCGCCAGCTTCATATTGCCAGTACCGGAAGCTTCTTTACCCGCTGTCGAAATTTGCTCTGAGAGATCTGCCGCCGGGATCAGTAGTTCCGCGACAGAAACGTTATAATCGGCGAGGAATACAATCCTGAGTTTGTCCGCAACGCGTGGATCATTATTCACCACGGCCGCCACTTTATTGATCGCCAGAATAATATTCTTCGCCAGTGCATAACCTGGCGCGGCTTTTGCGCCAAACAGCACGACACGGGGTTCCCGGTCTGCGTGTGGGTTTTCGCAAATCTCCTGGTATTGCGCCAGGATATTGAGCAGATTGAGGTGTTGACGCTTATATTCATGCAGGCGCTTAATCTGCACATCAAAAAGCGCTTGCGGGTTGATGGTCATGCCAGTACGCGCTTTGACAAATTTTGCCAGCCGTCGTTTGTTGGCCTGCTTAATATCACGCCAGGTATGCTGAAACGCGGCATCATCCGCATATTTTTCCAGCTTAATCAGTTGGTCGAGATCACTGATCCACCTTTCATCGAGCGTTTTATCCAGTAACGCCGCCAGTGCCGGATTACACTGCTTGATCCAGCGACGCGGTGTAATACCATTGGTAACGTTATGAAATTTGTGCGGCCAGAGCTGATGATATTGCGGGAACAGATCGTTGACCACCAGTTCAGAGTGCAACGCGGCAGCGCCATTAACCGCAAAACAGCTTGCCACGCACAGGTTAGCCATACGTACCTGATGGCTATCAACAATCGCCAGCTTTTGCCATAACTGCGGGTTATCAGGCCAGGTTGCCATCACCTGGCGCTGCAAGTGATCATCAATGATATTGATAATCTGCATATGCCGTGGCAGTAATGCTTTTAGCAATTTCTTATCCCAGCACTCCAGCGCTTCCGGCAGCAGTGTATGGTTGGTGTAGGCAAAGGTACGACTGACAATTGCCCACGCCGCATCCCAGCTAAGCTGATGCTCATCAAGCAGTATTCGTAATAGTTCCGGGATCGCGAGGGTCGGATGAGTATCATTCAGCTGAATCACTTCATATTCTGCCAGCGCGGATATTTTACGGCCTGCCTGGTGGTGACGCCGTAAAATATCCGCCACGGAACAGGCACAGTGAAAATATTGCTGCATTAAACGCAGTTTCTTACCTGCCGGATGATTATCGTTCGGATAGAGTACCTGGGTTAATTTTTCTGCGTTCACCCCCTGACGCTGGGCGCCGAGAAAGTTTCCGGCATTAAATTTTGTCAGATCAAACGGCTGCGTGTGGGTCGCCTGCCATAAGCTCAGTGGTTGTATCACTGTATTACCATAACCGACGATCGGTAGATCCCAGGCTTCGCCGGTAAGGATCACTGCGGGCTGCCAGTGCCCCTTTTTGTTGACACTTCCTCCCAGCCCCACCTGAACGTCTCGTTGTTGATTATGACGAAACCACGGATAATCACCCCGCCGCCAGTCATCAGCGGCTTCGATTTGCTGCCCGTCAGAGAAAGACTGACGAAACAAACCGTACTGATAATTCAGGCCATAACCGGTTGCTGGCTGGTTACTGGTCGCCATTGCATCGAGAAAACAGGCTGCCAGCCGTCCCAGGCCACCATTGCCTAATCCAGGATCGCGCTCCTCTTCCAGCAGATCACTTAAATTGATATTACAGGTTTGCAGAATATCACTGACCTCCTGATACCAGCCCAGATTCAGCAGATTATTGCCGGTGAGACGACCGGGCAAAAACTCCATCGAAATATAGTTGACATGGCGCTGTCCGCTGGCGGGTTTTACCGCAGGTTGAGCGGCTAATAACCCGGCGAGTGCGCGGCTTATCGCCTGCCACCATTGATGTCGGGTCATCTCTGAAGCGGACGATAATCCCAGATGCTGCCAGTAACGCGTCAGCGCAGCCTGAAACTGATCTCTGTCAAAAATAGCGGATGACATAAGGCATTCGGCTCCCTGATGAAAACATGAAGGGTTAGTGTACCCGAACCACCTTCTCCTTATTGCCGGGAAAAAGCGAGCAACAGTGATGCATAAAGCAGTATATCGTTAAAACTGCTGCCGCCGACGGTTTAACATAACGTCAGTTGCAGATTGTTATCCTTAATCACTTTCAGTATGCTGGCGGGCGGCGTAACATCGGTGTAGACGGCATCGACCATACTGATACTCCCCATATTAACCATGGCATTACGCCCGAACTTTGAATGATCGACAACCAGCATCACATGGCGTGAGTTATCAATAATGGCTCGTTTTGTTCGTACTTCATGGTAATCAAATTCCAGCAATGAACCATCACTATCCACACCACTGATACCCAGAATACCGAAATCGAGGCGGAACTGGGAGATAAAGTCCAGTGTCGCTTCACCGATAATGCCACCATCCCGGGTGCGCACCTCACCACCGGCGAGAATAATACGAAAATCCTCTTTTACCATCAGTGTCGTCGCCACATTGAGATTATTGGTGACAATACGTAAATTAGTGTGTGTCAGGAGGGCATGAGCGACCGCTTCTGGGGTGGTGCCGATATCAATAAACAGTGACGCACCATTGGGGATCTGGCTGGCAACTTTGCGGGCAATGCGCTCTTTTTCTGCGGTCTGGGTCGCTTTCCGGTCATGCCAGGAGGTATTGACCGAACTGGAGGAGAGTGCTGCCCCCCCATGATGGCGCAAAATCACTTTTTGTTCGGCGAGATCATTAAGGTCACGGCGAATCGTCTGGGGACTAACAGCAAATTGTTCAACCAGCTCTTCGGTACTGACATAGCCTTGCTTTTTTACCAGTTCGATAATGGCGTCATGACGTTGTACTTGTTTCATGCAATATTCCAGAGATTATAAAGTTTATGGCACAACGATATTATTAGCTGATTTATGTTGTGACGTCCTGTTGTCCGTATTGTTTGTATCTCGGTCAGCACGCTTTCGGGATGGCACGGCTGGCCATCGTAATAGCGAGAATATCAAATCTGTAACCAGAAAGTCACCGGGCCATCATTGACTAATGAAACCTGCATATTCGCGGCAAATCTGCCGGTCTGGGTATTTATCTGTTGACGACAGCGGGCAACAAAATAGTCATACAGTGTCTCGGCGATATCAGGAGCAGCACCTCGGGAAAAGCCGGGGCGCATGCCCTGCGCGGTGTCCGCCGTCAGGGTGAACTGCGAAACGACCAATACGCTACCACCTGTCTGCTGTACATTGAGATTCATTTTCCCGCTTGCGTCACTGAAAATACGATAGCCCAGTACCCGATCACACAGACGATTTGCCTTTTGCTGATCGTCATTTTTCTCGATACCTAATAACACCAGAAGCCCTGGCCCAATTTCACCGGTGATATCATTTTCCACTGTCACACGCGCCTGAGACACACGTTGAATTAATGCAATCATGATTTATTCGCTTTCTTCTGTCATTAAGAGCCTGACCCATCAGGCGTTATTGGCGCAGCCAGTCTGGATACGGACAGCGCGGAGAAACCACAGCGTACACGGAGTACGTGAGGATTTCGAGCACTGCCCAGGGCCAGAATGGCCAGTAAAATAGCCTGATGGGCCAGGCTCTAAGCTGAATACGTCATCATTGTTGATTCTGTCGTTGGTTTTTATAACTTCATGACAAACATCACTTTTAAGTCAAATTATAAATCGGTTAATATTGAATCAATCAAACCATCTAAATGACAAGGAAATGGAGATGGATCGTCAATATAATAATGAACTGACTCCGGAACTGCTGGCAACAATGGATAAATCTCCGTTTACAGCAGAACAACTGTCCGGGATGAATAATGAAACGATTGCAGGTCGCGAAGGAGAAGAGATACCGGAGGATTTCCTGCTATCTGTAGAGGTGGCGTAATGGGAAATCGATCTGACTGTTATGGAAGAGGAACAGCACTGGAGGGTGATAAAACAACTACGGGTGCTGAATGTATCGCCTCTATGTCCAATGATACTGAACATGGACGGAGGGTGGTTCGTGTTGGGGATAAAACAACCCCCTGTCCTGAATGTGGTGAGGTAGGGGTTATCGTATCCGGTGAACCCCGTGATACCAATAATGGTAAAATAGCGGCGGTGGATGGTTCAATCGTGCACTGTGGCTGTCCTTCCGGAACTAACCGAATTATCGCACCCGCAGGACAATGGGTTGGCGTGGGCCCGAATCCTTCTATTGCAGCCCTTGCAACCCTGATTGCTGAACGTAAGGCCGCAGAAGAAGAAAGAACTAAACAACGGGCTGAAGAACGTGACCGTAATCGGGTATTCGCCAAATCCTGCCTTCGTGGCGAGGGTTGTAATGACGCCGGGAAAGAGCAGGAACCCCACACTAATTTTGCATCAATGGCATTTTATCAGGCGATTCCACCTGACGATCCAGCTTCGGATAATGAAGTAGTCCAGCACGCTCAGTCTGCGAGGGAAAAAAAACCGGCAGAGGAAATTCCGGAACCCAGGAAACGAGGTGCGTTGTATAAATGGTGGTACGGTAATCATGAAGAAATCGAATACCAGCGGGCAATAGCCGCAGCGACGAGTACTGCTAATGTTCAAATGGCGCTTGAAGGTGCCTTCGCGCTTGGACTGACAGGTGGAAGTGCCATTACGTCAGGAACGTGGGCGGTAAAAGCGGGTGAGATGGCTGCAGGACTCGGAAGGATTGCTGTCAGCGGCCCCGGCGCCCCCATCGCAGCCGTTATGTTGGGGATGATGCCCGGCAGGCTCAATGACGGCGAACAGGACTTTATTGACCGGATGCGTCTGGAACAGATGCATGAAGCCCCCACACGTGTGCGTTATACATGGGAACAGGATGCTAAAGGTAACCCGGTTCCTCATGGCTGGCATACCCCACCGGGTCAGGATATGGTGCGTGTACGTAAAATGGTGTGGGACAGCAGCCGAAAGGCGTATACATTCACCACAGAGGAAGAGCCGCGTATCACCATCATCTGGACGCCAGACAGTTCAGGGGTCAATGTTCCGTTGAATACAGGCAACCAGAACCCGGTAAGGATACCCAATCCGGTGGTGGTTGATCCGCTGCCGGAAGATACCCGAATTGAGGCAACGACCACTCCGGTAGCGGAAGAGAAGCATTTTGCGGATTATATTCTTATTCTGCCATTGCCGAATATTCCGCCAGTTTATGTTTATTTAAATTCTGTACTGAAGGGAAAATATGCGGAAGAAGCAGCCAGAAAGCTTGGTTATGATCGCCGGATTTCAGCGGATAAAGTGCCATTTAATTCTCACGGACAGCCAGCATTCTTTAATGGAAAAGATTATATAACTCCTGATGTTGATGGACACAACGTATCTTATGGTTGGAAAAAAATCAGTAAAAAAGGTGTTCGTTTAGGTACATATGACAAAGATTTAAATAGAATAAAGGGATAATGATATGTTTGGTATTTTTACAGAGAGTGAAGCTATTCAATCTGCATTTAACGAAATAGTCTTGCCAGCTAAAATAGTCATTGGTGATTTTGAGGAAGGAATTCAAATACCATTAACTTATTGGAGTATAAAGCAATATCAGGAGAGTTGGCTTGAGGCTATTGAACAAGGTTTAAAGAATGGCGATCATTCTGTGCTGGCGGTATCTATGTATAATCCAGAGACAGTTAACTTTATATTTTCATGGGTTCTTTATTATAATGGTGAGCAAGTTATCATTCAAAACAAAATGATTTTTGCTGGCGAGATACAAGGCTTTTCTACTCATAAGTTAAATGACTATGCTGGGGAGTATGATGAATATTCAGATGGGGAAAAAGTTTCTGAGTGGTATACAACCGTTAATGAAGTAAAAGAATTTATTGCATATCTTAAAAGTAAAGTGTTATAAGTTTCTGATTTGTGTTAGGGCGAAATATTAAACTTTATTTATGAGGTTAAGATGGGCCTAAAATTAAGACTACAATGGTTCGATAAGCTAACAGAATTGGAAGTAGGTAAGGAATATTCTATTGATTTTGGTGATGATGCCAATGTCATGACTGATGACTTAGGTTTACCAACAAAAGACATTGTAAATAATGGTTCTTTTGAGTTAAAAAGTGATTGGGTCAAGCATTTACAACCTTATTTCACACATCATATTGATTTATTATCCTATGAGTATTTTATTTCATTTGATTATCGAGATAAATGGTCGTTATAGGAGCAGATATGTCTTATAAAATGAGACTACAGTGGTTTAATAAGCAAACCGCTGAAGGGGAAGGAAAGAAATTTTCAGATGTTTTAGATAATAATGTTTATTTTTTGGATAAAATTGGTCTATCTAACGAGCTTCAGATCTATGATGGTGTATATGATGTAATAGTAGAATGGTTGCCATATATACAACCGTACTTTCAGCATCAACTGGATTTGCAACGATATAATTATCAGCTGGCTTTTCGACCTGTTTGATTGAATTATTGCTCTAACAGGCAACCAGAACCCGGTAAGGATACCCAATCCGGTTGTGGTTGATCCGCTGCCGGAAGCTACCCGTATTGAGGCTACAACCACTCCGGCAGCGGAAGAGAAGCATTTTGCGGATTATATTCTTATTCTGCCATTGCCGAATATTCCGCCGGTTTATATATACCTGAGCAAACCACCTGTTGAGTTTTTGGAGGTTGAGCTTTACAGTGATTTTATTCGGCGCTCAAGGCAGGGAAAATATGAGGCAGATCATATGCCATCGAAAGCAGCAGTTAAGGCATATCTGAAAGCACATTACCCTGATATGACACCTGAAGATATTGAGCTTGCTTCTCAGGATGTTGCTGCAATAGTGATACCTAAAAAGGTACATCAGCAAATCAGCGAAACCTACGGTGGGCGTAACACATCTACACAAATTGAACTGGACTCAAAAAATCTCAGGACTGCTCTTGACTGTAATCTGGATGCCATTAAACCCGCTTTAAAAGAACATGGGGCAACAGAAAGTCAGATAGAAGCTGCAAGGGCGAAAATGCATAAACTAAACAGTGAAATGGGATTATATAAATGACGGTGAATATTGATGCTTTAATAAACTGTTTAGGAAGAACATATCAGGAACTTATTGATAATGAATTGATCACCTACAAAAGCCCTCCTGCAGGCTCATCCGGGGATCCTGACTTAAGTCTTGATATGGCAAAAGAAGGTCTTTTCTTGTCCTTCAAGCGGGATGGTCGGATCTTGCAGGCTATTGTCGTTAAAATCCAGAATGACAAGGCTAAAAACTGGATATTTCCAAATAAATTACCAGAGCCATTACAGAGAAGCATGTCGAGGGAATGGGTTCATGAAAATATAGGTGTGCCATTAAGAAGCAGTCCTCCAAAGGTAGTTATGCGACGAGCTTTTGGCTGGACAGATCTTTATGAAATCCAAAATCGGCCAATACCTACAATGATGCAGATAAGCTATGACACAGCAGATCAAGTCAGGTCTGTGACATTTCTCCCTGCTTCAGACCTCCGCTGGTAGCGTTCGCTCTTCTCATAAAAGCATCGGCACACAAATTCTGGGTGCTGCTTCATTTTTTATCCTTTCTCAGCAATAGGATTATATAAATGACAATAAATATTGAGACATTGATCCGTTGCTTAGGCCAAACGTATCACGAAATGGTTGATCAGGACATTATACCATATAAAACAAAACCTTCTGGAGAATATGGAGATCCTGACCTTAATCTTGATATGGACAAAGAGGGAGTGTTTCTTTCTTTCAAACGAGATGGGATGATCCTTCAGGAAATAACGTTACGAATTCAGCGGGATGGTATAAAAGGGTGGATTTTCCCTAATGATTTACCTACACCACTCAAAGCAGAAATGTCACGACAGTGGATGCATGACACCTTCGGGGAACCAGATAAAGAGGCTCCGCCACGTAAGGTAGCAAACAAATCCTTTGGATGGACTGAACGGTATACTATAGAGGATTTTCATATGCCTATAACAATGCAAGTCAGCTATGATCTGGACGATATGGTAAAAAAAATAACTTTTCTCCCAACTTCAGCCCTTCGTTGGTAGATTCCCTTTTCTTAATGTCGATAATATGGGCTGACTCCGAAACGTCATATTGATATTCACAGAAGCGGATAATATGAAAGAAATTAGTGATTATACAGAGGGTGATTTTTTATATTTTTTCCGTAAGTTATTTGATGTCGGTAGCACTACAGAAGCTGAAGATATCCAAAATATCCTTGAGTTTAAACGGTTGACTGAACATCCTGATGGCTCGGATCTTATTTACTATCCGAGTGAAGATAGTCCCGAAGGCGTTGTTCAGGAAGTCAAAGAATGGTATCAGGCGAATGGTAAACCGGGCTTTAGAGAGTGTTAGAAATGCAGCATTAGTTGCTGAATGTAAAGCCGCAGAAGAAGAACTCAGCAACTGGCTGAAGAACGTGACCGCAATCGGGTATTGCTACCAGCGGCCCCGGTACCCCTATCGCTGCCGTTGTACTGGGAATGATGCCCGGCAGGCTCAATGACGGCGAACAGGACTTTATTGACCGGTTGAGACTGGAGCAGATGCATGAAGCGCCCACACGTGTGCGTTATACATGGGAAGATGACAGCCACGGTAACCCGGTTCCTCATGGCTGGCATACGCCACCGGGTCAGGATATGGTGCGTGTGCGTAAAATGGCGTGGGACAGCAGCCGAAAAGCGTATACGTTCACCACAGAGGAAGAGCCGCATATTACCATCATCTGGACGCCAGACAGTTCAGGTGTCAATGTTCCTTTAAATACAGGTAACCGGAACCCGGTAAGGATACCCAATCCGGTTGTGGTTGATCCGCTGCTGGAAAATACCCGTATTGGAGCTACAACTACCCCGGCAGCGGAAGAGAAGCATTTTGCGGATTATATTCTTATTCTGCCAGTATCGAATATTCCGCCGATTTATGTTTATCTACGAAATAATCCTGGACAGGTTACTGGTAAAGGTCAAAAGGTCAGCGGGATATGGTTGTCGGATGCCAATACCGGTAATGGTTCCCCGATTCCAGGTCAGATAGCAGATAAACTACGAGGCCGAACGTTTGCGAACTTTGACCAGTTCCGCAAGGCATTTTGGTTAGAGGTTTCAGAAGATCCTGAATTATCAGGACAATTTAAACCTCATAACCAGACTAATGTCCGCAATGGTAATTCACCTTTTACACGCGAAGTAGATCGTGCTGGAGGAAGAGAACGCTATGAAATTCATCATATTATTCCAATAAGTAAAGGTGGAGACGTTTATAACGTTGATAATATGGGAGTAACCACTCCGAAGCGTCATATCGAAATTCATTCAATAAGGCAGGGTAGATAATATGAGTGATAAAAAAACATTATCCGACTATTCAGAAAGCGAATTTTTAGATTTAGTTCGTAAAATCTGCAGAGCAGAGGGGCCAACAGAAGAGGACGATAATCGCCGAGTCAGGGAGTTCAGGCGACTTGCTGAACATCCATCAGGCTCCGACCTTATCTTCTACCCAGAGGATGGGAAGGATGACAGCCCCGAAGGTATTGTTCAGGAAGTAAAGCAATGGCGTCAGGTTAATGGTAAACCGGGCTTTAGAGAGTGTTAGAAATGCAGCATTAGTTGCTGAACGTAAGGCCGCAAAAGAAGAAAGAGCAAAACAACTGGCTGAAGAACGTGACCGCAATCAGGTATTGCTGCCAGCGGCTCCGGTGCCTCCATCGCAGCCGTTATGTTGGGAATGATGACCGGCAGGCCGAATGACGGCGAACAGGACTTTATCGATCGGATGCGTCTGGAACAGATGCATGAAGCCCCCACACGTGTGCGTTATACATGGGAACAGGATGCTAAAGGTAACCCGGTTCCTCATGGCTGGCACACCCCACCGGGTCAGGATATGGTGCGTGTACGTAAAATGGCGTGGGACAGTAGCCGAAAGGCATATACGTTCACCACAGAGGAAGAGCCGCGTATCACCATCATCTGGACGCCAGAGAGTTCAGGTGTCAATGTTCCTTTAAATACAGGCAACCGGAACCCGGTAAGGATACCGAATCCGGTTATGGTTGATCCGCTGCCGGAAGATACCCGTATTGAGGCTACAACCACTCCGGCCCCGGAAGAGAAGCATTTTGCGGATTATATTCTTATTCTGCCATTGCCGAATATTCCGCCGGTTTATATATACCTGAGCAAACCACCTGTTGAGTTTTTGGAGGTTGAGCTTTACAGTGATTTTATTCGGCGCTCAAGGCAGGGAAAATATGAGGCAGATCATATGCCATCCAGAGCGGCTGTTGAAGCATATCTGTCTGAACTATATCCCGAACTTGCACCTAAGGATATAAGTAAACTATCTGATGATGTTGCCTCAATTGTGATTCCTAAAAAAGTGCATCAACAGATCAGTGAAACCTACGGTGGGCGTAACACATCTACACAAATTGAACTGGACTCAAAAAATCTCAGAGCTGCCCTTGACCGCAATCTGGATGCCATTAAACCTGCTTTAAAAGAGCATGGGGCAACAGAAAGCCAGATAGAAGCGGCAAGGTTGAAAATGCATAAGCTAAACAGTGAGATGGGGTTGTATAAATGACAGTAAATATTGATGCTTTAATTAATTGTTTAGGGAAAAGCTATCAGGAACTTATTGATTCTGAGTTAATCGTATATAAATCACCTCCGAAAGGAACTTCAGGTTCTCCTGTTCTTAGTTTGGACATGGGACGTGAGGGCGTATTTTTATCCTTCTGGCGTGACGGGAGAATTTTAAAAGCTATAACACTTACTATTCAGGATGATGATATTTCTAATTGGATATTTCCAAACGATCTTCCCGTTCCATTACAAAAAAAAATGACCCGCTCATGGGTTCATGAAAATATAGGTGTGCCATTAAGAAGCAGTCCTCCAAAGGTAGTTATGCGGCGAGCTTTTGGCTGGACAGATCTTTATGAAATCCAAAACCGACCAATACCTACAATGATGCAGATAAACTATGACATAGCAGATCAAGTCAGGTCTGTGACTTTTCTCCTTGCTTCAGACCTTCGCTGGTAGCGTTCGCTCTTCTCATAAAAGCAGCAGCATACAAATCCTGGGTGCTGCTTCATTTCTTATTCCTGATAAAGATCATGATTATCATCCAGCATCGGAAACAAGTGAGATGGGTATTTCAGGCCTTAGACAGGCTAAGAAAAAGAGATAGAGAGCAGCAGAAAAAAACCCCGCCAGTCAGGCGGGGTTCATCGGATAGCGATAAGGAACGAAAATTATTCCTCTTTAGTACCACGATTCGCGCGGCGGCGATCATTTTCTGTCAGATGACGTTTACGGATACGGATAGAAACCGGTGTGACCTCTACCAGTTCATCGTCATCAATAAATTCCAGCGCCTGTTCCAGCGTCATCTTAACCGGCGGAACCAGAACCGTTGCTTCATCCGTACCGGATGCCCGCATATTGGTCAGCTTTTTACCGGTCAGACAGTTGACCGTCAGGTCATTAGAGCGGCTGTGAATGCCGATAATCTGGCCTTCATACACTTCAGCGCCATGGCCGAGGAATAACTTGCCGCGATCCTGCAGGCCAAACAGTGCAAAGGCAACCGCTTTTCCCTGACCGTTAGAAATCAGCACACCATTCTGGCGCTGGCCTATTTCACCTGAACGCACATCGTCATAATGACTGAAAGTGGAATACAGCAGACCTGTACCGGAAGTCATGGTCATAAACTCGGAACGAAAACCAATCAGACCACGGCTTGGGATCACATAGTCAAGACGCACGCGACCTTTGCCATCAGGATGCATATTTTTCAGGTCACCTTTACGCTCGCCCAGCGCCTGCATCACCGATCCCTGATGCTGCTCTTCAACATCCAGCGTGACATTTTCAAAAGGTTCCTGTTTACGGTCATCTATTTCACGGAAGATAACTTTCGGGCGAGAAACCGCCATTTCGAAACCTTCACGGCGCATGTTTTCAATCAGGACAGACAAATGCAGTTCACCGCGTCCGGAGACACGAAACGCATCTGCATCTTCCGTTTCTTCAACACGCAGTGCGACGTTGTGTATCAGCTCTTTTTGCAAACGCTCAAGGATCTGACGGGAAGTGACGTATTTACCCTCTTTGCCACAGAATGGCGAGGTGTTCACACAGAAGAACATGCTGACTGTCGGCTCGTCTACCGTCAGCGCGGGTAACGCTTCCACCTGTTGTGGATCACAAATTGTGTCGGAGATATTCAGATCGCCCAAACCGGTAATCGCAATGATATCGCCAGCTTGCGCGACATCGCTATCGATACGTTCCAGCCCGAGGTGGGTCAGCACTTTACCTACCTTACCATTGCGCGTTTTGCCTTCGCTATCGACAATAGTGACTTGTTGATTGGGCTTAATTTTACCGCGCTTAATGCGACCAATGCCGATAACCCCGACATAGTTATTGTAATCCAGCTGCGAAATCTGCATCTGGAATGGGCCATCGAGATCAACATTGGGTGCTGGGACATAATCAACAATCGCCTGATACAGCGGCGTCATGTCTTCTGCCATATTGTCGTGGTCAAGACCCGCGATACCGTTCAGCGCAGAAGCGTAAACGATCGGGAAATCCAGCTGTTCATCAGTGGCATCAAGATTCACAAACAGGTCGAATACCTGATCAACAACCCAGTCCGGACGTGCGCCAGGACGGTCAACTTTATTGATGACCACAATCGGCTTCAGGCCATGGGCAAACGCTTTTTTGGTCACAAAACGGGTTTGTGGCATCGGGCCATCAAAGGCATCAACCACCAGCAATACCGAGTCAACCATAGACATCACCCGCTCAACTTCACCACCGAAGTCAGCATGCCCAGGGGTATCGACAATATTGATACGATAATCATTCCATTTGATGGCAGTATTTTTCGCGAGGATAGTAATTCCACGCTCTTTCTCCAAATCGTTGGAGTCCATCACACGCTCTTGCGTTTCGGCACGCGCATCAAACGTACCAGATTGTTGTAGCAGCTTATCAACCAGGGTCGTTTTCCCATGGTCAACATGCGCGATGATGGCGATATTACGCAGTTTTTCGATCACAACTTTGCCTCAGGCATTAGAAATAGCGCGCTATTGTACACGTAATAAACGAAGGACTAAACAAGATCGCAAAGAACCGCTGCAAATAAACAGCGCGGAGGTTCTCTGGCGGTCATTATGTACGGATGAGAAAAGCATGCCACAAGCAACTTGCACTGAATAAGTGCCTGACACACCCTCAGATGCACCATTTTAGTGCACACCTTCCCTTCCGGCACAAAAGTTTTGCACTATGATAGTCATATATGGTACGCATGATAGCGCATTTCCGCGATAAATTGAAAGTTGGCACAAATTTCGCTTTAGTTATTGCAGGCGATTATGCCACTTTAAGCAATAAGAATTTTCCACGACAACAAAAAGCAATCAGGGAGAGTTTAAGTATGTCCGCTGAACACGTTTTGACCATGCTAGACGAGCACGATGTAAAATTTGTCGATTTACGTTTTACCGATACCAAAGGTAAAGAACAGCACGTTACGATCCCTGCTCATCAGATCAATGCTGATTTCTTTGAAGAAGGTAAAATGTTCGATGGCTCTTCCATCGGCGGCTGGAAAGGTATCAATGAATCTGACATGGTTCTGATGCCAGATACAACAACCGCAATGCTCGATCCTTTCTATGAAGAACCGACGCTGATTATTCGCTGCGATATTCTGGAACCCGGTACGTTACAAGGTTATGACCGTGATCCTCGCTCTATCGCGAAACGGGCAGAAGAGTATCTGCGTGCTACCGGTTTAGCGGATACCGTTCTGTTCGGGCCTGAACCTGAATTTTTCCTGTTTGACGATATCCGTTTCGGTTCCTCCATCTCCGGTTCTCATGTTGCTATTGATGATATCGAAGGGGCGTGGAACTCAGATACCAAATATGAAGGCGGCAACAAAGGCCACCGACCGGGTGTGAAAGGCGGCTACTTCCCGGTTCCTCCCGTTGACTCTTCTCAGGATATCCGCTCTACCATGTGTATGATTATGGAAGAGATGGGACTGGTGGTAGAGGCGCACCATCACGAAGTGGCTACCGCTGGCCAGAATGAAATCGCGACACGTTTCAATACGATGACCAAAAAAGCGGACGAAATTCAGATCTATAAATATATCGTGCATAACGTTGCTCACCGCTTTGGTAAAACCGCCACCTTTATGCCTAAGCCGATGTTTGGTGATAATGGTTCGGGTATGCACTGCCACATGTCACTCTCAAAGAATGGTGTCAACCTGTTCTCTGGTGATAAATATGCCGGACTCTCTGAGCTGGCACTGTACTATATTGGTGGCGTTATCAAACACGCCAAAGCGATCAATGCGCTATCTAACCCAACGACCAACTCCTATAAACGTCTGGTGCCAGGTTATGAAGCCCCGGTTATGCTGGCTTACTCTGCCCGTAACCGTTCCGCCTCCATCCGTATTCCGGTAGTGACTTCACCAAAAGCCCGCCGTATTGAAGTGCGCTTCCCGGACCCGGCAGCCAACCCTTATCTGTGCTTCGCGGCGCTGCTGATGGCGGGACTGGATGGCATTAAAAATAAAATTCATCCTGGCGATGCTATGGACAAAAACCTTTACGATTTACCGCCAGAAGAGGCGAAAGAGATCCCACAAGTGGCAGGATCGCTGGAAGAAGCCCTGCACGCACTGAATAACGATCGCGAGTTCCTGACCGCCGGTGGTGTATTCACCAATGAGACGATTAATGCTTACATCGCTCTGCGTACTGCAGAAAATGATCGGGTACGTATGACGCCCCATCCGGTCGAGTTTGAGCTGTACTATAGCGTCTGATTTTGTTGTCAATTGCGGATATCACCGCTTGCTGCGTGAAACTCCGGAAGCGTGGAAAATTTCAGCCTGTCTTATCAGATGGGCTTTTTCCACCAGCATGCTAATTCTGTGCATGGTTTTACTCATAAAAAAGCTATAATGCGCCAAATTAGTGCAAATTTATTCTGGAGACTGTCAGATGGCAACAGGCACTCAGCCCGATGCTGGGCAGATCCTTAACGCTTTAATCCATAGCATTTTACTTGTCGATGACGATCTGACCGTACATTATGCCAACCCGGCTGCCCAGCAATTGCTGGCACAAAGCTCGCGCAAACTCTTTGGGACACCGCTTCCGGAGCTATTAAGTTATTTTTCATTAGATATCAAAATGATGCAGGAAAACCTGCGCGCAGGGCAGGGATTTACTGATAATGAAGTCACGCTGGTTATCGACGGTCGCTCTCATATTCTGTCACTGAGCGCACAACGACTGCCAGATAACTATATCCTGCTGGAATTATCACCACTGGATAATCAGCGCCGTCTGAGTCAGGAACAGTTACAACACGCACAGCAAGTGGCTGCACGTGATCTGGTACGCGGCCTGGCACATGAGATAAAAAACCCATTAGGCGGTCTGCGGGGTGCTGCACAGTTATTAAGTAAAGCGCTCCCTGATCCTGCGCTCCTTGATTATACCAGCGTGATCATCGAACAGGCTGATCGCTTGAGAAATCTGGTTGATCGCTTGCTGGGACCTCAGCATCCCGGCGTGCGTATCACTGACAGTATTCATAAAGTGGCTGAGCGGGTTATCAAACTGGTGTCGATGGATCTGGCCGATAACGTCAGACTTATCCGTGACTATGATCCCAGCCTGCCAGAGTTAGCACACGATCCTGAGCAAATCGAACAGGTGTTATTGAATATTGTACGTAATGCTTTACAGGCGCTGGGGCCAGATGGAGGCGAGATTACATTACGGACACGTACAGCTTTCCAGTTAACGCTATGCGGTGTGCGTTATCGGCTGGCTGCACGAATTGATGTGGAGGATAACGGCCCCGGTATTCCCCCGCACTTACAGGATACGCTGTTTTATCCTCTGGTGAGTGGTCATGAAGGCGGCACCGGACTGGGACTTTCCATCGCCCGTAATCTTATTGATCAGCATAACGGTAAAATTGAATTTGCCAGCTGGCCTGGACATACCGAATTTTCGGTATATCTGCCTATTCGGAAATAGAGGTATTTATGCCACGAGGAATAGTCTGGATCGTTGACGACGATAGTGCCATCCGTTGGGTGCTTGAACGGGCACTCACCGGTGCTGGCCTGAGTTGTACCACCTTTGACAACGCGAATAACGTGCTTGATGCGCTCGCCAGCAAGATGCCTGATGTTTTATTGTCCGATATCCGTATGCCGGGCATGGATGGCCTGACATTACTCAAACAAATTAAACTTCATTATCCGATGCTGCCGGTGATTATCATGACTGCCCATTCCGATCTCGATGCCGCCGTCAATGCCTATCAACAAGGGGCTTTTGATTATCTGCCAAAACCGTTTGATATTGATGAGGCGGTCGCGCTGGTAGATCGGGCCATCAGCCATTATCAGGAACAGCAACAACCGCGCAATGTGACAGTTATCAATCCGACCGCAGACATTATCGGGGAAGCACCGGCCATGCAGGACGTGTTCCGTATTATTGGCCGTTTGTCACGTTCTTCTATCAGCGTATTGATTAATGGCGAATCGGGGACGGGTAAAGAACTGGTCGCCCATGCGCTGCATCGCCATAGCCCGCGCGCCAAAGCGCCATTTATTGCGTTGAATATGGCCGCCATTCCCAATGATTTGATTGAGTCTGAACTGTTCGGTCATGAAAAGGGGGCTTTTACCGGCGCAAATGCCGTGCGTCAGGGACGTTTTGAGCAAGCGAATGGCGGCACACTTTTTCTTGATGAAATTGGTGATATGCCGCTGGATGTACAGACACGCTTACTGCGTGTGCTGGCCGATGGCCAGTTTTATCGGGTTGGCGGCTATGCACCGGTGAAAGTCGATGTCCGTATTATTGCCGCCACTCACCAGAATCTTGAGTTACGGGTGCAGGAAGGGGAATTTCGTGAAGATCTTTTTCATCGCCTGAATGTTATTCGTATTCCACTCCCGCCATTGCGCGAACGTCGTGAGGATATACCGCGTCTGGCGCGCCATTTCCTGCAAGTTGCCGCCCGGGATCTGGGAGTGGAAGCCAAAAAACTGCATCCGGAAACTGAACATGCCTTAACGCAGTTAAACTGGCCAGGTAATGTACGGCAGCTGGAAAATACCTGCCGCTGGCTGACCATCATGGCAGCCAGTCAGGAAGTTCTGACTCAGGATCTCCCCGCTGAATTGTTTGCAACCTCAGTGCCGGATGCCGCCGCCCACAGCCCCTCTGATAGCTGGATAACATTGCTGAGGCAATGGGCTGAGCAGGCTTTCCAGTCCGGACAGCAAAATCTGCTTTATCAGGTACAACCGGAGATGGAACGCATATTGCTCACCGCCGCCCTGCACCATACGCAAGGACACAAACAGGAGGCGGCTCGCCTGCTGGGCTGGGGACGGAATACACTGACGCGCAAATTAAAAGAACTGGGTATAGAATAACGATTTCACTCTCCGCCAGACATTGCGGCTGGCGGGGCATTATGCTTGATTCAGATGACGCGGGAAAATTGCTGCATTCGTACCCGCTGACGAAAATAGGTATCGAAGCACATGCAAATATTACGAATCAATAACCGACCTTTTGCTGTCACCTGAATCGATTGATCATTGATATCAACCAGGCCATCTTTTTCCAGCGGCGCGAGCAGCGCTAAATCTTCCGCAAAATAGCGCTGAAAATCTAATTGCCATAGGTTCTCTATCGTGGCGAAATCCAGCGCAAACTGGCAAATAAGCATCTTGATCACATCGCGGCGAATACAGTCATCGCGTGTTAATGCGATACCGCGCCAGAGCGCGTCGCCGGTATTGTCAACCTGTTGATAATACTGCTTCAGTTCTTTCTGGTTCTGGGCGTAACAGTCGCCAATCATGCTGATTGCCGAAACCCCCATTCCCAGTAGATCGGTATCTCCCTGGGTAGTATATCCCTGGAAATTACGATGCAGTTTCCCTTCGCGCTGAGCAATAGCCAGTTCGTCATCAGCATGTGCAAAGTGATCCATGCCGATAAACTGATAATCTGCATCAGTCAGTACATTAATCGTCTCTTGCAGGATATTCAGTTTCTGTTCGGCTACCGGCAGATCAGCATCCTTGATTTTACGTTGTGCCGCAAAGAGTGTAGGTAAATGCGCATAGTTAAAAACACTCAAACGATCCGGGTTGAGTTCGATAACTTTTCGCAGCGTAAACGCAAAACTCTCTGCCGTCTGTTTCGGCAAGCCGTAAATCAAATCAATATTCGTGGAAGTAAAACCGATCTCACGCGCGTGACGGAGTAAAGAAAAGATAAACGCCTCATTCTGCTCACGATTAATCAGTCGCTGCACCTCTTTATTAAAATCCTGTACCCCCATACTCAGGCGATTGAAGCCTTCCGCACGTAAATGATCCAGAACATTCAGCTCAATTTCACGCGGGTCAATCTCAATCGAGATTTCAGCAGCAGGATTAAAATCAAAATGGCGGCGTAACAGCTGCATTAAACGACTTATTTGCGCCTTCGTCAGGTAAGTGGGTGTTCCACCTCCCCAGTGCAGCTGATTGACCTGGCGTCCGCTAAACAGGGGAGCACGATGGATAATTTCCTGTTCCAGAACATCCAGATACTGATCAGCCTTATGTTGATGGCGTGTAACGATTTTATTACAGCCACAGAAATAGCAGAGTTTATGACAAAACGGGATATGGACATACAATGATAACGGCCGTTGCGGGTAGCGAGCGACCGCTTCACTAAATTCAGTGGCACCAAATGCAGAAGAAAACTCCAGTGCGGTAGGATATGAAGTATAACGAGGCCCGGAATAATTATATTTCTGGATCAAAGCCAGATCCCAGTCAACGGACTGTACAGACATGCTCACTCCTTCCGATGATGTCGCCGCCGCCAGCGCAACCATACCCAGGGTTATGAGCCGATTGCGCAGCTATTTCTGATTTCACGCCGCGACAATCATCGTAGTTTAACCAAAAATTACATCAGATAACATATAACCAAAAATGTGATAAGTCAGGCTGAAAAAAAGTCAGGATACCGCGGTTATTTTCCACCCTTCAATAAACGCATCATATCTTCCTGGTAGACCTCTTCTTCTTCCTCATCATCACAGGCAAGACCCAGTTGCTGCATCAGTATATCAATTCGATCGAGTGTGCTATCAACCCAACGCTGCTCTTCTTGATTCAGGATCTCCCCCTCTTCCAGACGATCAAGCAACGCATCAAGCCGTGGATCGTTTTCCAGCAACGCCAGTTCATCCTGCGCTGAAAGCGCCGGTTTCTCACTGACTCTCTGACGTTGCTTCGTGACGGAAGTACGTTCCGTTCCCCCCAGTGGAACAGGTTTTTTACTGCCAATACGCGGATCTTTTTGTGGTTCTGGTTTTTTAGCGTTTGTGTTGGCTCTGCCAGCAGTGGTGCGGCTTCCCGCGATGTTGCCGCGATGTTTCTTCTGGCGTTTACGCGCACGGGATTCCTGATTAATCTCTTCACGTGTCTTGCGATGTTGTTTGCTTCGGGAGGGCGCGGTCGGTTTTTTCATATTATACAGGTCATCTGTCGATTCATTTTCTTGATTATAGAAATTAAGGCGGAATCTAGCAGAAACAGGACAAAGAAAAAAGCAGCAGACTCATTCTGTTTACCTTTTTCTTGCCCCACTTTCTGCGCACGGTCTGTTGTCAGGTACTTATCATGACCAAAGACAGCCTTTTTCTGCTATTCAGGTATAATCCTTTACACTATTTTTTAACGGAGATGACTGTCTTGACTAACTGGAATTATCAGCAAACACATTTTGTCACCAGTGCCCCGGATATTCGCCATCTTCCTGCCGACACCGGCATTGAGATTGCGTTTGCCGGGCGTTCGAACGCTGGCAAGTCCAGCGCCCTGAATACATTAACTAACCAGAAAAACCTGGCACGTACCTCAAAAACGCCGGGACGTACTCAGCTTATCAACCTGTTCGCAGTTGCTGAAGGCAAACGCCTGGTCGACCTGCCAGGTTATGGTTACGCTCAGGTGCCGGAAGAGATGAAGATCAAATGGCAGCGGGCACTGGGCGAATATCTGGAAAAACGCCAGTGTCTGAAAGGGCTGGTGGTGCTGATGGATATTCGTCATCCGCTCAAAGATCTTGACCAGCAAATGATCGAATGGGCGGTAGACAGTGATATTCCGGTGCAGATACTTCTGACTAAAGTGGATAAGCTATCCAGTGGGGCGGCCAAAGCGCAGGTGAAAAAAGTACGCGAGGCTATACTCGCCTTTAATGGTGATGTGCAGGTTGCCGCTTTCTCTTCGTTGAAGAAAACCGGTATCGATACACTGCGACAGAAACTCGATAGCTGGTTTAATGATGTCCCTGCTCAGAATGACACAAAGCCATCGTGATCAGCACAATAGCAGACGTTATCCCGATCACCGTAGCACACAGAATATTTTATTTGACACCATAAAAAAAACGCCCCGATCATAATGACCGGGGCGGCTAAAACATTCAGCCAAATCCGATTACGTGAAGTAAAAGATCTGAAAGATAGAACATCTTACCTCTGTACCCTACAAAACCCACTCTACTCTTCTTTCGCTTACAAATAAAGCACATTTTATTGCTCTATTTCATCCTTTAGATAAAAAATAACGATTTCAGTCACAATATAAGATAATTTATGTTGCTTAATTGCATAAAATTTACCTATCTGGCGCCGCCAGTCTGGACACAGACAGCCCAGAGAAACCGCAGTCTGGGCGGCTTACTGGCATGGTCCAGGCACAAAATGACACGTCAAACACTCCTTATGGAACAGTGGATTAATGTGCCTGATCCCAGTTGTCTCCACTACCCACTTCCACTAACAGTGGAACTGACAGTTGCGTGCTGTTTTCCATCAGCTGATGGAGTTTTTCCGTCACGATAGCAAGATCGTCTTTGTGTACTTCAAACACCAGCTCATCATGCACCTGCATAATCATTCGTACTCGTGGTTTCTCCACCTGCAACCACATGTCGACAGCAATCATTGCGCGCTTAATAATATCTGCCGCCGTACCCTGCATCGGGGCATTGATCGCTGCACGTTCTGCTCCAGCACGCCTGACCCCGTTACTGGATTTGATATCTGGCAGATAAAGGCGGCGACCATCCAGCGTCTCTACATAACCCTGTTCTTTCGCCTGGGCACGGGTACGTTCCATATAATCCAGCACCCCAGGATAGCGTTCAAAATAGCGATCCATATATTGCTGGGCTTCTTTACGCGGTATATTG
Source organism: Enterobacteriaceae bacterium ESL0689 (assembly GCA_029433525.1). Lineage (NCBI taxonomy): Bacteria > Pseudomonadati > Pseudomonadota > Gammaproteobacteria > Enterobacterales > Enterobacteriaceae > Enterobacteriaceae bacterium ESL0689. The sequence goes on from JAQTIF010000001.1 coordinate 415,289, forward strand.
AGCTGCCTGGCGAGACCAAACGCACTCATACCATAAATTAATCCGAAATTGATCGCTTTGGCACTTCGTCGCTGCTCATTGCTGACGCTATCAAGTGCTACACCAAATACTTCTGCCGCCGTTGCACGGTGGATATCCTGACCTTCAGCAAAAGCGGCCAGCAACCCTTTATCATGTGACAGATGCGCCATAATACGCAACTCAATTTGTGAGTAGTCAGCAGAAACAATCAGATAATCTGGTGGGGCAATAAATGCCTGGCGAATACGACGTCCTTCATCATTACGCACCGGAATATTTTGCAGGTTGGGATCGGTCGAAGAGAGACGCCCTGTCGCAGTGACGGCCTGATGATAAGATGTATGCACACGACCGGTTTTATCGTTAATCATCAAGGGCAATTTATCGGTATAGGTTGATTTCAGTTTCGCCAGGCCGCGATATTCCAGAATCACTTTCGGCAACGGATGCTCAAGCGCCAGCTCTTCCAGCACCTCTTCCGAAGTAGAAGGCGCCCCCCCTGGGGTTTTCTTCAGGGGCTTAATGCCTTGCTTCTCAAACAGAATCGTCTGTAACTGTTTCGGGGAGGAAAGATTAAACTCCTCACCCGCAAGCTGCCAGGCTTGCTGCTCAAGCTCAAGCAAACGCTGGGTTATCTCCTGAGAATGCGCATGCAATACCGCAGGATCAATTTTGACACCATTGCGCTCAATGCGGGAGAGTACCGGTACCAGCGGCATCTCAATATGGGCAAAAATATTCCGTTGCCCACTATGGCGTTGTAATTCTGGCCACATCTTCAGATGTAACTGCAGGGTGACATCAGCATCTTCGGCTGCGTAACGACCCGCTTCTTCCAGTGCAATCTGATTAAAAGTAAGCTGGTTTTTACCTTTGCCAGCAATCTCGGCAAAGGTAATGGTTTTATGTTGTAGCCAGCGTTCAGCAAGGCTATCCATATCATGTCGCCCTGCTACGCTATTTAACGTGTAGGATTCAAGCATCGTATCAAAAGCGATGCCCCGAAGTTCAATCCCGTAATTCGCCAGGATCCCGCGATCATATTTCAGGTTCTGCCCCACCTTCAGCCGGTTTTCATCTTCCAGCAACGGCCTTAATAATGCCAGTACACGTTCACGCGGGATCTGATCCGGTGCATCAAGATAGTCATGGGCAACCGGAACATAGGCCGCTATTCCTGGCTCAATCGCAAATGACAATCCCACCAGATTGGCAGAGACATTATCCAGGCTATCTGTTTCGGTATCAAAAGCAAACAGGGGTGCCTCTTTTAGCCGTGTTATCCATTCTACTAAGGTATTCTCATCCAGGATCGTGACATAGTTTTTTGCCGATAATCTGGCTGTCACCTCATTGACACGGTTTTCATCCAGGGCAGGCGCCCCCTGTTCTGCCGCAACCGAGCGACGCTTTGCCTGCAACCACTTGCCGGACTCAACATCAGCCATCCAGCGTTTAAAATCATAGTGACGAAACAGTGCCAGTAATTCATCAGTCACTGGCTGTTGTACGGTCAAATCTTCGCAATGTAACGCCAGTTGGACATCGGTTTTAATCGTCGCGAGCTGATATGAGAGGCGAGCGACTTCTTCATTTTGTGCCAGTTTCGCCGCCATTGTTTTAGCGCCACGGAAACTCAAACCGGCAATTTTCTCTGGTTCCGCATATAAAGTATCCAACCCACCCAGCCCTTGTAATAACGCTTGCGCCGTCTTTTCGCCAATACCAGGAACACCGGGAATGTTATCGGAGCTATCTCCCATCAAAGCAAGGAAATCGATGATCAATTCAGGCGGTACACCATACTTAGCCACAACTTCATCCGGGCCCAAAATAGCGTTAGTCATGGTATTAATCAGCGTGATACTCGGTGTGACAAGCTGAGCCATGTCTTTATCACCGGTGCTAATAAGCACCGGATGTCCCGCTTTTTCCGCTTCATACGCCAGGGTTCCGATCACATCATCTGCTTCCACTTCAGGCACGACCATCAACGGTAACCCCATTGCTTTCACCATCGCATGTAGCGGTGAAATCTGCGCCTGTAAATCATCGGGCATCGGGGGTCGATGAGATTTATAGCGATCAAACAGTTCATCACGAAACGTCTTTCCTTTAGCATCAAAAACCACCGCAGCATGTGTGGGTTGATATTGCAGGATCAGGCTACGCAGCATATTTATCACGCCATACATCGCACCGGTCGGCTCACCGCTACTGTTAGTCAAGGGAGGGAAAGCATGATATGCCCGATAGAGATAAGAGGATCCATCAACAAGAATAAGAGGATTTTCCGGGATCTGAACCATAATTTTTGTACCTGTTTATCAGCTATAGGTAAAGTCTGCCACAGACAACCTTAAAATCCTGGTTTTTTTCCACAGATCAACAAAAATACCTACAGAAGCAGACCATTACCTGGCGTAATAGTTGTGGATAAATCTGTGCATAGTTTCACAGCATTTGTTATATCAGCTGAAAAAAAATGATGGAAAAAATAATTATCATTTATTTATCATATAGTTAAAAACAATCAGTACCTTCCAGTTTCATACATATCATGCTGTGTCCTGTGTGGATATAAGATTTGACATTTTTTCTATTCTGGTCAGTCCCATCATTTGCGATATTTTCTGGTAGAATCCGTTTTTTATACGACGACACTGTGTACTCTATCGGTCTGACTTTCTGAATAAACTAACTATGTCAAGATTACTCGCTGCGATAACACTTCCGCTGAGTATCGCTCTTACTATCTTAGTGACTATTATCTGTTCCGTACCGATAATTATCGCCGGGATGGTTAAGCTTCTTATCCCCGTTCCGGTAGTATGGCGTGCCATATCAGGTTTTTGTAATCTGATGATGTATTGCTGGTGTGAACTGTTAGCACAGCTACTGTATCTTAATCCTAAGCTGAAGTGGGATATACAGGGGCTTGAAGGGTTAAACAAGAAAAACTGGTATCTGCTTATTAGTAACCACCGTAGCTGGGCGGATATCGTCGTGCTTTGTGTGCTATTCCGTAAGCGTATCCCAATGAATAAGTATTTTCTCAAACAACAACTTGCCTGGATACCTTTCATCGGGCTGGCTTGCTGGGCACTGGACATGCCTTTTATGCGCCGTTACTCACATAGCTACCTCATTCGCCATCCGGAATATCGCGGTAAAGACGTTGAAACCACGCGCCGCTCTTGCGAAAAATTCCGTTTACACCCCACCACGATCGTCAATTTTGTTGAAGGCTCGCGTTTTACCACGGAAAAAAAGCATCAGACTCGTTCGCTTTATCATAATTTATTGCCGCCTAAAGCGGCCGGTATTGCGATGGCATTGAATGTTCTGGGCACGCAGTTCGATAAGTTGCTCAACGTGACCTTGTGCTATCCTGATAATCATCAGAATCCATTTTATGACATGCTGTGTGGCAAACTCACACACATTGTTGTCCGCGTTAATCTGTTACCTATCGCAGAAAATCTGCACGGTGATTATGTGAATGACAAAGCATTTAAACGTCGTTTTCAACGCTGGTTAAATGAGCTATGGGAAGAGAAAGATCATCAGTTAACAGAGATTATGCAACAACAAAAGAAACAGCATCATTAATACAAAAAATACGCCGGTTATTACCGGCGTTATTCTTTACTTCTTGTCAATAAGTTGTCTAACGGTATCAGCATACTGAAGAACGAAGGTATCCATATCACTGGTATCCATTCCCTGTGGCCTCAGTTGATATTTACCATCAACGAACATTGCTGGCACACCTTCTATCCGAAAATCATCCACCGCTTTTTCCTGCTGGGCGGCCAGAGATTTCACCATAAAGCTATTCCAGGCCGCATCATAGTCTTCTCCGCTGACGCCAGCATCAACGAATACTTTACGAATATCAGCCACTGTGCGTACCGTCTGTGTCTTCTGCACAGCCTCAAACATCGGTATGGTCACCTGGTCTTCAACACCCAGCGCCATCGCAATTGCCCATGCATAAGATAATTGTTTACTCAAAGGCCCCGGCAATTCAACGTGATATTTGGTCAATTTGACCCCTTCGGGTAATTTTTTCTTCACCTGATCAGCAACATGTAATACGACCTCAAACTGATAACAGTGTCCACAATAAAATGAAAAAAACTCAACAACTTGCGGTCCTCCTGCCACCGGGTTTTTTAGCGTAACATATTGCTTGCCTTCAGTAATTTGCATTGCCGATGCACTAAAAGATAAAACGATACCTGCCAGTACCAGCCAAAATTTCTTCATTTTTTACTCTCTCATAGAATAGTTGAATTAAGAGCCTGCCCACCAGGCGTTAGAGGATTTCGAACACTCCCAGAGCCAAAATAGCAAGTAAGATAGGGTAAACTCTAATACACAGGCATTAGCCGTAAAGGAGGCTCTTGTAACACCTTTATCTGCTCAAGAAAAGTGGTTATCTGCCTGCGCCAGTAATCTTCTTCAGTTAACCACGGAAAATTAACTGGAAAAGCAGGGTCTTCCCAGCGTTTCAGTAACCATGACAAATAATAAACTAAGCGCATGGCGCGTAAAGGTTCAATAAGTGCAATCTCATCAAGATTAAATGGCGTAAACTCTTCATAAGCTTCGATGATCATCTCCAGTTGTATCCGTTGCTCTGCCTTATCGCCATTTAATAGCATCCACAGGTCCTGGATAGCCGGACCATGACGGGCATCGTCTAAATCGACAAAAAAAGGGCCATCGCGCCAGAGAATATTGCCTGCATGGCAATCACCATGCAAACGCAAAGTATCGGTGTTCTCTTGCCATCGCGCCATCACAGCAACGATCAGTTGATCGACGACATGCAGAAAATCGGCTTTCAGACTTGCAGGTATTAGCGTTGAATATTCAAAAATATCACGCGGTATGAGCAAATACTCATTGACGCTAATATCCGGGCGTGCCATAAAACGCTGCTTTCGCCCGATATGATGTAAACGCCCAAGATAACCACCCACCGATGCCATTTGATCAAGATTATCAGGCTCAAAGGGGCGTCCACCAAAGCTCGGAAAAACAGCAAAACAGAATCCCTGATATTGATGAAGTGTATTGTTATTAAAAAATAACGGTGCAACAACCGGCACTCCCCCCTGCTTAAGCTGGAGCGTAAATGAGTGCTCTTCGCTGATCTGTTCCATAGACCAACGTTCAGGGCGATAAAATTTCACGACATAACGATGGCGATCTTCATCCTGAAACTGATAAACGCGATTCTCATAGCTATTAAGTGCCGTCAGTCCTGAATCGACACGAATACCTAAATCAAATAATCCATTGATGATGATATCTGGATTAAGTGTATGAAAACTAAAAGTGTTATCGTGCATTCTGATATCTGATAATTTAGAGGCAGTTCAGTATTAGGTAATAACTTCAGGCACCATTCGGGGTCAAATGACGAAAAATAAATCATCATGACCCCGAACCGGGCTCGTACAGACAGCTTTCTACTCTTTAATTATCCCACGCGCGCGCAATAACGCTGTTTTGAAATCTTCTTCATAATCTTTCTGGATCCCAGGAATAACGGCCTCTTTTGCCGAATCACGCATTTTAAGATGATAAATCAGTATATCATCCGAAAGATCAGCAAGTTCACCGCTATAGCCCGCTTCTTTTGCCAGTTTCTGTAGAAACTGTAGTAAATTCAATTCAGGCTCTTTCTGCCAGGCAGGTTGCAGCAGTTCGATAACTTCATTCAAACGTTTACATTTCATAGTGATATTCCTTACTCTTAATAGAGACACGTTAACAGGGTCAATCTCACAATGAAAGAGGCAATATTAATATGCATGAGATTATAACCGGCGTGGTGTTAGCGGGTGGCCAGGCCACACGGATGGGCGGGGTAGATAAAGGATTGCAATTGCTGAATGGCCAGCCACTCTGGCGCTATGTTGCCGCAGCATTATCTCCCCAGGTCACCCGCCTGGCGATCAGCGCTAACCGTAATCTCAATCAATGGTATGCCAGCGGGTATCCGGTGTATACCGATACACTTACCGGTTTTCCGGGACCACTGGCTGGTATGCTATCCGTTATGCAACAGACATCGGGTGAATGGTTTCTGTTTTGTCCATGCGATACACCATTTATTCCCACCTTCCTGGCGGAACGATTCGCGCAGCAAAGAAAAAATGCTCCTGTCGTCTGGGCTTACGACGGCACACGCGATCACCCGGCGATTGCCCTGATGCATCGGCGATTAATTCCTGATCTGACTGACTACCTTGCCGCAGGCGAGCGAAGAGTGATGAATTTTATGCGTAACTGTGGTGGACATCATATTGACTTCAGTGATGCTCAGTCCGCATTTATTAACGTGAATACGCTTGATGAGTTACATAATATGCAGGTGGAATCATGATCCCGATTCTCGCGATTTCAGGCTGGAGTGGTACGGGTAAAACCACATTATTAAAAAAGCTGATCCCGTTGTTATGCAAAGCCGGTCTGCGCCCGGGTTTGATCAAACATACTCATCATCAGATGGATATTGATAAACCGGGTAAAGATAGCTATGAATTGCGTAAGGCTGGCGCAAAGCAGACCATTGTTGCCAGCTCACAACGCTGGGCACTAATGACAGAAACACCCGATGAAGAGCCGCCAGATTTAGCCTGGCTGGTTAGTCGCATGGATACATCAAAACTGGATTTAGTGCTGGTCGAGGGATTTAAACATGAAGCGGTGGCAAAGATCCTTCTTTTTCGCCAGAACTGCGGACACGATATTGACGCCCTGTTACCGGATGAAAATGTCATTGCGATAGCCTGCGACATTCCCCTTGCAACGCCACTTCCCCACTTAGATTTAAATGATATTCCACAGATTGCCGCGTTTATTCAGCACTGGCTGGCAGGGAATAAATCCTCATAATCCCCTGTAAGACACATACAAAAAGGACCCGGTCTTCCGACCGGGTCCTTTCCGCTGTTTTAAAGCCTGGCAGCTCCCTGCTCTCGCATGGGGAGTCCCCACACTACCATCGGCGCTTCGGCGTTTCACTTCTGAGTTCGGCATGGGGTCAGGTGGGACCACCGCGCTGTCACCGCCAGGCTGATTCTTTCTAATCATTCCTCGCTCTTCTTCCGGACCTCGCTGAAAATCTTTCTCTCTCTCCGCTCCACGCTTCCGATAAAACACCTTCGGCGTTGTAAGGTTAAGCCTCACGGGTCATTAGTATCAGTCAGCTCAACGTGTCACCACGCTTACACACCTGACCTATCAACGTCGTCGTCTTCAACGTCCCTTCAGGATATTTTCATATCAGGGATAACTCATCTCAGGGCAAGTTTCGGGCTTAGATGCTTTCAGCACTTATCTCTTCCGCATTTAGCTACCGGGCTGTGCCATTGGCATGACAACCCGTACACCAGTGATGCGTCCACTCCGGTCCTCTCGTACTGGGAGCAGCCCCCCTCAGTTATCCAGCGCCCACGGCAGATAGGGACCGAACTGTCTCACGACGTTCTAAACCCAGCTCGCGTACCACTTTAAATGGCGAACAGCCATACCCTTGGGACCCGCTTCAGCCCCAGGATGTGATGAGCCGACATCGAGGTGCCAAACACCGCCGTCGATATGAACTCTTGGGCGGTATCAGCCTGTTATCCCCGGAGTACCTTTTATCCGTTGAGCGATGGCCCTTCCATTCAGAACCACCGGATCACTATGACCTGCTTTCGCACCTGCTCGCACCGTCACGCTCGCAGTCAGGCCAGCTTCTGCCATTGCACTATCCTCCTGATGTCCGACCAGGATTAGCTGACCTTCGTGCTCCTCCGTTACTCTTTGGGAGGAGACCGCCCCAGTCAAACTACCCGCCAGACACTGTCCGCAACCCCGCTCAGGGACCCGCGTTAGAACATCAAACATTAAAGGGCGGTATTTCAACAGCGGCTCCATGCAGACTGGCGTCCACACTTCTTCGCCTCCCGCCTATCCTGCACATCAAGGCTCAAGGTTCAGTGTCAAGCTGTAGTAAAGGTTCACGGGGTCTTTCCGTCTTGCCGCGGGTACACTGCATCTTCACAGCGAGTTCAATTTCACTGAGTCCCGGGTGGAGACAGCCTGGCCATCATTACGCCATTCGTGCAGGTCGGAACTTACCCGACAAGGAATTTCGCTACCTTAGGACCGTTATAGTTACGGCCGCCGTTTACCGGGGCTTCAGTCAGCTGCTTCTCCTTTCAGATTACAGCATCATTTAACCTTCCGGCACCGGGCAGGCGTCACACCGTATACTTCCACTTGCGTGTTTGCACAGTGCTGTGTTTTTAATAAACAGTTGCAGCCAGCTGGTCTCTGCGACTGACCTCAGCTCCACGCGTTAAGCGCTTCACCTTGCGTCAGCGTGCCTTCTCCCGAAGTTACGGCACCATTTTGCCTAGTTCCTTCACCCGGGTTCTCTCAAGCGCCTTGGTATGCTCTACCTGACCACCTGTGTCGGTTTCGGGTACGATTTCATGTTACCTGTCGCTTAGAGGCTTTTCCTGGAAGCAGGGCTTCTGTTACTTCGGCACCTCAGTGCCTCGTCATCACGCCTCAGTGTTATGGTGTTCCGGATTTGCCTGAAACACCCACCTGCACGCTTAAACCGGGACTTCCGTCACCCGGATAACATAGCCTTCTCCGTCCCCCCTTCGCAGTAACATAAAGTACGGGAATATTAACCCGTTTCCCATCAGCTACGCCTTTCGGCCTCACCTTAGGGGTCGACTCACCCTGCCCCGATTAACGTTGGACAGGAACCCTTGGTCTTCCGGCGTGCGGGTTTTTCACCCGCATTATCGTTACTTATGTCAGCATTCGCACTTCTGATACCTCCAGCATGCCTCTCAGCACACCTTCTTCAGCTTACAGAACGCTCCCCTACCCAGCAGCTTGCGCCACTGCCGCAGCTTCGGTGCATGGTTTAGCCCCGTTACATCTTCCGCGCAGGCCGACTCGACCAGTGAGCTATTACGCTTTCTTTTAATGATGGCTGCTTCTAAGCCAACATCCTGGCTGTCTAAGCCTTCCCACTTCGTTTCCCACTTAACCATGACTTCGGGACCTTAGCTGGCGGTCTGGGTTGTTTCCCTCTCCACGACGAACGTTAGCACCCGCCGTGTGTCTCCCGTGGTATCATTCTCCGGTATTCGCAGTTTGCATCGGGTTGGTAAGTCGGGATGACCCCCTTGCCGAAACAGTGCTCTACCCCGGAGATGAACCCACGAGGCGCTACCTAAATAGCTTTCGGGGAGAACCAGCTATCTCCCGGTTTGATTGGCCTTTCACCCCCAGCCACAGGTCATCCGCTGATTTTTCAACATCAGTCGGTTCGGTCCTCCAGTTAGTGTTACCCAACCTTCAACCTGCCCATGGCTAGATCACCGGGTTTCGGGTCTGTACCCTGCAACTAGTCGCCCAGTTAAGACTCGGTTTCCCTGCGGCTCCCCTATTCGGTTAACCTCGCTACAGAATACAAGTCGCTGACCCATTATACAAAAGGTACGCAGTCACCCCACCACTAAGCCCCCTCTGCTTCTTTTGGCGGCTGGGCGTCGCTCACGCTCCGCCTGCCCTGCCTTACAGCAAAGGATGCCTCGTGGAATCTCACCACTGGCTTAGTGGTGGGGCTTCCACTGCTTGTACGTACACGGTTTCAGGTTCTCTTTCACTCCCCTCGCCGGGGTTCTTTTCGCCTTTCCCTCACGGTACTGGTTCACTATCGGTCAGTCAGGAGTATTTAGCCTTGGAGGATGGTCCCCCCTTCTTCAGACAGGATTTCTCGTGTCCCGCCCTACTCTTTGAGTCCACAGCATGCGCGCTTTCGTGTACGGGGCTGTCACCCTCTTTTGCCGGACTTTCCAGACCGTTCCACTAACACCCATGCTGATTATGACTCCGGGCTCCTCCCCTTTCGCTCGCCGCTACTCGGGGAATCTCGGTTGATTTCTTTTCCTCGGGGTACTGAGATGTTTCAGTTCCCCCGGTTCGCCTCGTTAACCTATGAATTCAGTTAACGATGATGTGATTACTCACACCGGGTTTCCCCATTCGGACATCGCCGGGTCACAGGCCCATATCACCTCGCCGGCGCTTTTCGCAGATTTGCACGTCCTTCATCGCCTCTGACTGCCAGGGCATCCACCGTGTACGCTTAGTCACTTAACCTCACAACCCGAAGATGTCTCTTCCGGTCGCTTCGCTTTGAGAGACCCGGACACACTTCTTCGTGTGTCCTCTTTTCAATTTTCAGCTTGATCCAGTTTGTTAAAGAGCAAAATCTCACAGCACGCTGTCTCAGCGTACTCTGACATTTTTTATATGGTGGAGCTATGCGGGATCGAACCGCAGACCTCCTGCGTGCAAAGCAGGCGCTCTCCCAGCTGAGCTATAGCCCCATACAGCGATAAGGTGATCCCTTTTCCTGATTTCCGCCGCAGCAACACTGCATGCGCAAAATCTGGTAGGCCTGAGTGGACTTGAACCACCGACCTCACCCTTATCAGGGGTGCGCTCTGACCACCTGAGCTACAAGCCTGCTGAGATCCCTTTTGCTCATCTCTCATCAGACAATCTGTGTGAACACTTCAGAAATCCAGAACCCTTCACTTTAAGGAGGTGATCCAACCGCAGGTTCCCCTACGGTTACCTTGTTACGACTTCACCCCAGTCATGAATCACAAAGTGGCAGGCGCCCCCCTTTCGGTTAAACTACCTGCTTCTTTTGCAACCCACTCCCATGGTGTGACGGGCGGTGTGTACAAGGCCGGGAACGTATTCACCGTGGCATTCTGATCCACGATTACTAGCGATTCCGTCTTCGTGGAGTCGGGTTGCAGACTCCAGTCCGGACTACGACGCACTTTATGAGTTCCGCTCACCCTCGCAGGCTCGCCTCCCTTTGTATGCGCCATTGTAGCACGTGTGTAGCCCTGGTCGTAAGGGCCATGATGACTTGACGTCATCCCCACCTTCCTCCAGCTTTTCACTGGCAGTCTCCCCTGAGTTCCCGGCCAAACCGCTGGCAACAGAGGATAAGGGTTGCGCTCGTTGCGGGACTTAACCCAACATTTCACAACACGAGCTGACGACAGCCATGCAGCACCTGTCTCACAGCTCCCGAAGGCACCCCTCCATCTCTGGAGGGTTCTGTGGATGTCAAGACCAGGTAAGGTTCTTCGCGTTGCATCGAATTAAACCACATGCTCCACCGCTTGTGCGCCCCCCGTCAATTCATTTGAGTTTTAACCTTGCGGCCGTACTCCCCAGGCGGTCGATTTATCGCGTTTGCTTCGAAAGCCACTCCTCAACGGGAACAACCTCCAAATCGACATCGTTTACAGCGTGGACTACCAGGGTATCTAATCCTGTTTGCTCCCCACGCTTTCGCACCTCAGCGTCAGTCTTCGTCCAGGGCCGCCTTCGCCACCGGTATTCCTCCAGATCTCTACGCATTTCACCGCTACACCTGGAATTCCACCCCCCTCTACGAGACTCCAGCCTGTCAGTTTCAAATGCTGTTCCCGGGTTAAGCCCGGGGATTTCACATCTGACTTAACACACCGCCTGCGTGCCCTTTACGCCCAGTTATTCCGATTAACGCTCGCACCCTCCGTATTACCGCGGCTGCTGGCACGGAGTTTGCCGGTGCTTCTTCTGCGGATAACGTCAAAATGAAAGTGTATTAAACTTCCATCCTTCCTCACCGCTGAAAGTACTTTACAACCCGAAGGCCTTCTTCATACACGCGGCATGGCTGCATCAGGGTTTCCCCCATTGTGCAATATTCCCCACTGCTGCCTCCCGCAGGAGTCTGGACCGTGTCTCAGTTCCAGTGTGGCTGGTCATCCTCTCAGACCAGCTAGGGATCGTCGCCCAGGTGAGCCATTACCTCACCTGCAAGCTAATCCCGTCTGGGCACATCCGGTGGCGTGAGGCCATAAGGTCCCCCACTTTGGTCTTCCGACATTATGCGGTATTAGCTACCGTTTCCAGTAGTTATCCCCCTCCACCAGGCAGTTTCCCAGACTTTACTCACCCGTCCGCCACTCGTCAGCAAAGCAGCAAGCTGCTTCCTGTTACCGTTCGACTTGCATGTGTTAGGCCTGCCGCCAGCGTTCAATCTGAGCCATGATCAAACTCTTCAATTCAGGTCTGATCGCTCGTGAATTAAACTTCGTAAATGAATTACGTGTTCACTCAGAGACTTTTTAAATTTGCTTGACCGTCACCGACGGTCAGGCTCTGTCTTCCTGAGTGCCCACACAGATTGTCTGACTGATTGTTAAAGAGCTGCGCTTCAATGAAGCGGGCGCATATAATACTCTCACGCGCTTCAGAGTCAAGTGCTTTTTCACTTCCTCTGCCTGATTTCCGGTGGATTCGCTCCGTTATTCCGGGTCAGTGAGGGCGCATTATAGGCTGTTCTTCGCCGTTGACAAGCCCTGTTTGTAAAAATTCTCTTAACTGCTCAGATTCTCGCCAGCAGGCTATTTTTTCGCGCTCTTTTCTACCAGTTCGGCTAATTCATGGGCAAAAAGCGTGACCTGCTGCCAATCGGTATACACCACTTCTTTGCTGATATCTATTTCACCACCAGTCATCTTCATGATCAAACGGATCATAAAACGATCATGCCAGCGATAACGTGGATAACGCAGTGCTCCGGCAAATACCGCGCAGCATTGTGGCTGCCAGGAAGAACGGGACAGAAATTTGCGCGTATAAATATTCGTCTGAGGGGTACGTTTACCTGGTTTTCGTGCAACCAGATTAACCGAGAAAAAGGCTGTTGGTAATGCATTCAGAATTTGATGGTACTTTTCCACAAAATGATATACCGCCGAATGGAATCGCCCGTAACGAATTGAGGCGCCAATTACCACACAATGATAGTGATGCCATGCAATCTCTTTCGTGTCGTTGAGATTCATCATGTCTGCCTCAACGCCAAGCTCTTTTAATTCAGATACCAGAAAGGCGGCTATTTCGCGAGTTTGTCCATCGCGTGTGGAGAATAAAATCAATGCTTTCACAGATATTCCTGTTATTCGCGCCAGAAAGTGGGAGTGAAGAGTATCAGTAAAGTGAATACTTCCAAACGGCCAAAGAGCATATTGGTAATCAGTATCCATTTTGCGCCAGGATTCATCGTCGCGAAATTATCGGCCACGGCACCCAATCCTGGCCCCAAATTGTTTAATGTTGCGACAACAGAAGCAAAAGCAGAAAAATTATCAATACCTGTCGCAATAATCGCCAGCATACCGACGATAAAAACCAGGATATAGGCAGAGAAAAATCCCCATACGGCATCAAGGATACGCTCGGGCAACGCACGGCTGCCTAATTTGATGCTATAAACGGCATTCGGATGCACCAGGCGTTTAAGCTCTCGATTCCCTTGCTTAAATAACAACAGGATACGAATAACTTTCAATCCTCCGCCTGTCGAACCCGCACAACCGCCGATAAATGCTGAAAATAACAATAGTATTGGCAGGAATAGCGGCCAATGGGCAATGCTGTCGGTCGTAAAGCCTGCCGTAGTCGCCATTGAGACAACCTGAAAAAAAGCCTGATTCAGCGTAGCAAGCACCGAGCCATATACATTATGCAACCACAATACCAGCATACAAATCAGTACCAGGGTGAGTTGTACGCCAATAAACATGCGAAATTCTGGATCACGCCAGTAAACCTTGAGACTACGCCCACTCAGTAATGAAAAGTGCAAGCCATAGTTACAACCGGAGATCAGCAAGAAAATAGCAATAATTGAGTTAATTATCGGGCTGTTAAAATAACCAATGCTGGCATCATGGGTAGAAAAGCCACCGATTGCGATAGTCGAAAAGCTGTGACTGATAGCATCAAACGCAGACATTCCGGCAAACCATAGTGCAAGCGCACAGACTATGGTTAGCAGGACATAGATTAGCCATAGCGTTTTTGCTGTTTCGGCGATACGCGGACGCATCTTATTATCCTTCAGCGGTCCAGGCATTTCTGCCCGGTAAAGCTGCATCCCGCCGACACCCAGTATCGGGAGTATCGCTACTGCCAGCACGATAATTCCCATACCGCCAAACCACTGTAGCATCTGACGATAGAAAAGAATGGCATGAGGTAAGAAATCCAGCCCTACCAGCGTCGTCGCTCCGGTGGTTGTCAGCCCTGAAAAAGATTCAAAAAAAGCATCCGTGACGGTCAGATTCGGTTGCTCAGAGAAGATAAATGGTAACGCACCAACACTGCCGAGCACCGTCCAGAACAGGACAACAATCAGAAAACCTTCCCGGGATTTGAGTTCTCTCTTTTCATGACGATTCGGCCACCATAAAAGTAAACCGATTGCCAGGGCAACCAAAAAGGTCTGAGTAAACGCCCGGCCTGCGCCATCACGGTATATCAGCGCTATCAGCCCTGGCAGGATCATGGTTCCCGAGAAGAGCATGACCAGCAGTCCAACAATTCGGGTTATCGCGCGAAAATGCATCTCTGGCGCTTCCTTTGATGTCTAAAAAATCAGCCGGGAATTATTGGTTAATCGTCAATAATTGCAATGAGCCACGACTAAAATCAGTCAGCTTTAACGAAAATGAGGCAACTTCAGTGGCTGGCAACGCGATACGAAGCTGGATAAATGCCTGATATTCACTGCTAATAATTTTCCCCGAGAACTGCGACAATAACGACGCTATCCCGACCAGCTGGCTGTATTCACACTGTAAATCATAAAAAGTCAACGCTGTTTTACGCTGCGTTGTCAAGTCAGCAAGTGCCTGGCGAACGCCACCTCCATAAGCTTTTACCAGCCCACCGGTACCTAACAAAATACCACCGTAGTAACGTACCACTACCGTAGTGATTTCGCCCACACCGCTCCCCATTAACTGAGCCATCATCGGTTTACCTGCCGTACCTGGCGGCTCTCCATCATCAGAAAATGCGAATTGCCGGGAGTCATCAGGCGGCCCGGCTATCCACGCCACACAATGATGGCGGGCTTGCGGGTGATCTTTCTTAATAGATTCGATAAAGGCTCTGGCAGCGGTAATGCCATCTGTATGCATCAACTGCGTAATAAAACGGGCTTTTCCTGATTTCTTCAACAAACGTTACCGGTGCGGCCGGTATCAACCAGCTATCCATTACGCTAGCTTCAGATCACGAGTCATATTTTCAATCCTGTTTTCGTGGATGACAACATTATCTTCAATACGAATACCACCAAATGGTTTGAGTGCGTCAATTTTTTGCCAGTTGAAATATTTGCTGAACTGACCGGCACGCCACGGTGCTAACAGTGACTCGATGAAGTAGATACCCGGTTCGATAGTCATGACCATCTGTGGCTGAAGCATGCGGGTGCAACGCAACCAAGGGTACTGTGATGGCGCAGCCAGATGAGTACCCGTATCATCCTGCATAAAACCCGCCACATCATGTACCTGTAAACCAAGCAGATGGCCAATACCGTGCGGCATAAATGACCCGGTCAAATCGTTTTCGACCATCGCCTCTTCGCTCATATTCATGATGATCTGGTGCTTATGCAACAGTCTGGCAAGACGCTGATGGAACTGAATATGATAATCCACATAGCGGGTGCCTGCCCGCATAGTGCTAATCAGCGCCTGTTGTTCAGCATTAACATCTGCGAGCAAATGAGCAAAATCACTATCAGGATCGGTGACCCAGGTACGGGTGATATCAGCAGCGTAACCATGATATTCCGCACCAGCATCTAACAAGAAACTGCGTATTTCCGGCGGTACATGATGATCCAGTCGGGTGTAATGCAGTATCGAAGCATGTTCATTGAGTGCGACAATATTATCGTAGGGGACACCAGTATCACGCTGACCCGTCGCAGTCAGATAACGCTGGTTGATATCAAATTCACTTTTTCCAGAAAGGAAAGCTTCACCTGCGGCCCGATGGCCATTGACTGCCTGTTTTTGTGCTTCACGCATACAGGCCAGTTCATAATCGGTCTTAAAAGCACGGTAGTAATGCAGATAGTCGATAACACCTTGTGGATTGATATTATCAGTAGCGATATCTAACCCTCTTGCCCGCTCAGGGACGGGGCCAATATAGGCGATATTGTGACGTGATGCGGGTAGCTGGCGACCTATGTCATCCGCTCGCGCCAGCGCAATAACGTCCACCTCTTGCGTCCAGAAAGCCGTTGGCAATGGCTCAACGCTATGCCAGTAATCAACCGGTAAATAGAACCATAATTTCGGCTTATTAACCCCATCGACTAATAACCAGCAGTTTGGAACCTGCGTCACCGGAACCCAGGACTTAAACTGCGGGTTGACTTTAAAAGGGTAAGGGTGATCATCTAAAAAAATATTCACCAGTTCGCCAGAGTGGATCAGTAATGCATCAAAATGGAAGCGTGATAAAACGTTGCGCGTCCGTTCCTGTAGAGTAGCAATATGATTTTTATAGTGCGCAGCCAGTAATTCCATTTTTCACCTTTTTTTATGAGACAGTGATCCTGTGCATCTTAACATATTGCTCTCTGACAAGGTGATAACACGGCAGCAGGGATATCAGTTTCAGTCAGTGTTGATTGCCTTACTATCACAGGCAATCAACACAGCAAACCGGATCAAACGAAAGCAAATGCATCACCGAACAGGCGATCCTGCCGGGCATGGCATTGTTGACAGAATTTTTCACGGGCAATTCTGGCCATCTCAAAACGACCCGCGATATAGATATCGTATGCCTCCATCATGTGATGATCCTGCATAACCGCATCCAGTACCGTCCCTGTGTATCCCTGCCAGTCCGCGTCCGGTTGCTCAACGACTGGGACAATGCTCAGATGAGGATATTTCATTCTTAACGCTTCTAATTCCGCTAAATCATAGAGATGTTTAGACTCACGTCCTCCCCAGTATACGGCGATATTACGATCCGGATGATGTGCCAGAGCAGTGAGAAGAATAGAACGCACATAAGAGAAGCCGGTTCCTCCGGCAATAAGAAGAAGTGGGCGATCATTATCTTCACGTAACCAGGCGTCTCCATGGGGGATATCCACTACAATTTCACGCTCTTTCAGTATCCGATCCATGACCGCCATCGCATATAAATTGAGTTCAGAAGCACCGATGTGAAGTTCAATATACGACTTTTCCACTGGCGTTGAGGCGATAGAAAACGGACGCTTATCACGTTCGCCCATGACGACCATTAAATATTGACCCGCACGGAAAGAAAAGGCTGCCTGTGGCGCTAATCGAACGCGATATACCGTCGCTGTCATCTCCTCTACCGAGATCACTTTACAGCTTAAAGTTGTCATTCATTCCCTCTGGTAAATCTGTAAAATAAAGCAGTGGTCGTACTCTATTTTCTGTTATTTAAAAATAGCCAGCTCATCCCAGATAGCGTCGACACGCGCAATGACCTCAGGATCTTTCTGGATGGGACATCCCCATTCACGCTGGGTTTCCCCTGGCCATTTATTTGTCGCGTCCAGCCCCATTTTTGAACCAAGACCGGAAACCGGCGAAGCAAAATCGAGGTAATCAATAGGTGTATTTTCCACCATCACGGTATCGCGAGCCGGGTCCATGCGTGTCGTGATCGCCCAGATAACATCCTGCCAGTCACGTGCGTTGATATCATCATCGCAGACAATGACCAGTTTCGTGTACATAAACTGACGCAGGAACGACCAGACCCCCATCATCACACGTTTAGCGTGTCCGGCGTATTGTTTTTTTATCGTCACTACCGCCAGACGATAAGAACATCCTTCTGGCGGCAGGTAAAAATCGACAATTTCAGGGAACTGCTTTTGTAAAATGGGAACAAATACTTCATTTAACGCCACACCTAATATCGCTGGCTCATCGGGCGGGCGTCCGGTGTAAGTCGAATGATAGATAGCATCTTTCCGCTGAGTGATATGAGTCACCGTAAATACAGGAAAATTATCTGTTTCGTTATAGTAACCGGTGTGATCGCCATAGGGACCTTCCAGCGCCATTTCCCCAGGTTCAATATATCCTTCCAGTACAATTTCTGCCCCCGCAGGCACCTCAAGATCATTAGAAACACATTTTACTACCTCTGTTTTTGTGCCGCGTAACAAACCTGCAAAGGCATATTCTGAAAGCGTATCGGGGATCGGCGTAACGGCGGCAAGAAGGGTTGCCGGATCGGCCCCTAACGCTACAGAGACAGGGAAACGTTCTCCAGGATGTTTCTGGCACCACTCCTGAAAATCCAGTGCCCCCCCACGATGGGAGAGCCAGCGCATAATCAGTTTATTCTTTGCTATCACCTGTTGACGATAAATACCCAGATTCTGTCGTTCTTTATTCGGGCCACGGGTGACGGTTAACCCCCAGGTGATCAACGGTGCAGCATCTTTCGGCCAACAGGTCATCACAGGAATGCGCGTCAGATCAACGTCATCCCCCGCAATAACCTTTTGCTGGCAAGGTGCCATACGCAAACGTTTTGTTGGCATATTCAACACCTGTCTGAACTGTGGCCATTTATCGAACAGATCGCGAAACCCTTTTGGCGGTTCTGGCTCTTTAAGAAAAGCCAGTAACTGACCCACATCACGCAGTGAGCTCGTCTCTTTCTGCCCCATTCCCATAGCAACTCGTTGTGGTGTCCCAAACAAGTTACATAATACCGGCATGCTATATCCTTCAGTATTTTCAAAAAGCAGCGCTGGCCCTCCAGCCCGTAAAGTACGATCTGCAATTTCAGTGATCTCAAGATATGGATCGACTGGCAGGGATATTCTTTTCAGTTCCCCTTGTTGTTCCAGCAATGTCAGAAAATCGCGTAGATCATGATATTTCATAGCGTTATTATTGACCTCTAAACGGATAGCTGAATATACCTGTAATCATTCAGGTTGCCTCGAAATGCTCAGCCAGGAAATCAGCGATAGCATGCAGCACATAACCTGCACAGAAGCAGTTTGAATTTGAGGGATACGCTACTGGCCAGAACCAATATCGTATTGTCATTCAATGTGACATAAAACATCATACCATTTTGATTTTACTCATTTGGCTTTCGCTATCACTACCAGATTTTGTTATGCTTTCTGGCCGTAGAATGGAAAAGGTTATTATGCAAGCCTGGTATTTACTATACTGCAAACGTGGACAAATTCAGCGTGCTCTGGAACATCTCCAGCGCCAGACGGTGGATTGCCTGTTGCTGACCACCACGGTAGAAAAAATTATTCGTGGCAAACGCATGACTGTTACAGAACCACTATTCCCTAATTATCTGTTTGTCGAATTCGATCCAGAGATTATCCACACGACGACCATCAGCGCGACACGTGGCGTCAAATGTTTCGTTCGCTTTGGCGCACAACCGGTCATTGTCCCCTCTACTATTATCCACCAGCTATCTACCTATAAGCCAGAAAGTATTACTGATCCCCAGACACCCTACGAAGGCGATGATGTCCTGATTACCGATGGTGCATTTGCGGGTCTGCAAGCGATATTTAGCGAGCCAGATGGTGAAACACGTTCTATTTTACTGCTGAGCCTGCTTAATCAACAGATACGTAAAAGTGTCAAAAATACAGACTTTCAGAAAGTCTGACGATATCACTCAGGCTAATTTCAGCATCACTCGTAAACCACCGCGATGATCATTAATCGCAGATCACCTGCCAGCATGCACTGGCAGGTGATGATATTACTCTTGTTTTTGGCTTTCCATTGCTTCAGTCTCTGCGTCTTCATCACGGGTGAGACGTTTACCGGTATAGAAGCGCGCAAAGAAAACCCCAATCTCAAACAAGCAGTACATCGGGATAGCCAGTAACGTTTGCGAGAACACATCCGGTGGTGTCAGTAACATACCAATGACAAATGCTCCCACCAGTACGTAAGGCCGCTGCTTACGCAACTGTTCTGGTGTCGTCACTCCTATCCAGCACAGCAGTACAATGGCAACAGGCACTTCAAATGACACACCAAAAGCCATAAATAACGCCATGACAAAATCAAGATAGCTGCGAATATCCGTAGAAACCTGCACGCCTTCTGGCGCAGCATGGGTCAGAAAACCGAACGCCAGCGGGAATACAACGAAATAAGCAAACGCCATACCGATATAAAATAAAAGGGTACTGGAAACTAATAGCGGTAGCACCAGGCGCTGCTCATGTTTATATAAGGCGGGAGCAACAAATGCCCAGACCTGATAGAGAATCACCGGCACTGACAGGATAACCGATACCATAAAGGTCAGTTTAATCGGCGTAAAGAAAGGTGAAGCTACATCGGTAGCAATCATCGTCGCACCCGTCGGCATCTGCCGGATAAGCGGCGCGGATACCAGCTGATAAATATCGTTGGAAAAATAAACCAACGCCAGAAAAATCACAGTAATTGCGATAATGCTGTTGATCAGGCGCTTACGCAGCTCAATCAAATGCCCAATGAGTGGTTGAGTATCATCTACGCCCATATTTACGATTTATCACTTGATTCAGTAGAGGGATCGGTAGCGGTTACCATACTGTCGTCTTCTTTGCTGGCTGTGAGCGATTCAGATGGTACGGTATTTTCCTTCACCACCGGGTTATGAAGGGTATTTGCTTCGTCACTTTCTTTCTCAGGTTCATGAAGGGAGTAAGAGCGTTTCATGGATTCTGCCACCTGGCGGAGTTCATCCATCGACTCTTTTAGTTCCGGCGTCAGATTATCCAGGCTTGCCTTTTCTACTTTCTTCAGACTCTCCTGAAACTCCTGCAATTTTAATTCCTGAGTGATCTCATTTTGTACAGTAGCAGCCAGCGATCGCAGGGTACGAATCCAGGTCGCTACCGTTCTTACTGCCACAGGCAACCGCTGTGGTCCCAGTACGATGAGACTGATCACAAAGACTAAAAGTAGTTCACTAAAACCAATATCGAACACGAATTATACCTGCTCTTTGTCGTGATGTTTTACTTCATCTTTTGTGGTATCATCTTGTTTATTAACAATATGTTCAGCCATAAAATCAGCATCCTGCGTGTCCTCTTTCGATGGTTCATCATCACTCATCGCTTTTTTAAAGCCTTTGATCGATGCACCCAAATCTGACCCCAGCGAACTCAGTTTTCTGGTACCGAAAATCAGAATCACAATGACCGCAACAATTAATAACTTTCCAATACTGATACTACCCATACTTCTCCCCTTAATAACCCGTGATCTCTCTACTTATCCTTCAAACTGCTTCTCTGCTGGCTGACATGCTGCAATCCCTGCCTGTACTGCGGATGCGCTTCTTATCTGGTTAAGATGACGCAAGCTCTGGATAATTTCAGGTATCATCATCCCTGCATCTTCCACCAGCCAATCAGCCAGCTCATCACACCCGCGACGAGAAGCCAGCCAGGTATCATGCCCCATTCCGGGCATTCAATGAAGAGCAGTGTACTACTTAGTAACAAAACAGCGCCGATACTAAACAAATAACGCGACTGCCCCTGACGCACACGCAAGATATGAAGATCACGTGTCAGATTGTCGACGCTGGCCTGTAACTGTTTACTTTGTTGCAATGTCTGGTATACCAGTTCTGGTATTTCCGGCATTTTTTCGATCCAGAAAGGTGATTTTTCTTTAAAAGCCCGTATCAACGATGGGATACCCACCTGCTCTTTAATCCATGACTCAAGAAAAGGCTTCGCTGTTTTCCACAAGTCTAACTGAGGATAGAGCTGTCGACCTACTCCTTCTACGTAAAGTAACGTTTTTTGCAACAGAACCAATTGCGGCTGAACTTCCATATTAAAACGCCTGGCTGTATTAAACAGGTTCAGCAGTACATGACCAAACGAAATTTCCGCCAACGGCTTTTCGAAGATGGGCTCACAAACAGTACGAATCGCAAATTCAAACTCTTCAACGTTAGTATCCGCAGGTACCCAGCCAGAATCCACATGCAACTCTGCAACTTTATGATAATCGCGGTTGAAAAAAGCGATGAAATTTTCTGCCAGATAACGTTTGTCGTTTTTATTTAACGAACCAACAATGCCACAGTCGATCCCAATATATTGCGGATTTCCAGGATGACGATGACTGACAAAAATATTGCCAGGATGCATATCTGCATGAAAGAAGCTGTCACGAAATACCTGAGTGAAAAAAACCTGCACACCACGTTCCGCCAGCAATTGCATATTCGTTCCCTGTGCTTCCAGCGCAGCAACATCAGAAACCGGAATGCCATATATTCGCTCCATCACCAGCATATTTTCACTGCAATAATCCGGGTAAACTTCCGGTATATAGAGCATCGGACTACCTGCGAAGTTACGCCGCAACTGAATGGCATTGGCCGATTCACGTAGCAGGTTAAGCTCTCCCAGCAATGTTTTTTCGTATTCACGTACCACTTCCTGTGGGCGTAAGCGACGGCCATCAGGCAATAAACGTGGTACCCAGCGCGCCAGACGATAGATAAGTTTCATATCCGCTTTAATCACTGGCACGATATCCGGGCGGATCACTTTGATGACCACCTCTTTACCATTTTCTTTCAGTGTCGCGGTGTGAACCTGAGCGATAGAAGCTGAGGCGAGTGGTTCAATGGAGAAGTCTGTAAACCAGGTTTCGACAGCAAGGCCGCCCATTGCCTGCTCAATCTGTTGTTTAGCCAGCTGGCCATTAAAAGGCGTCACCCGATCCTGGAGTAAAGCGAGCTGATCAGCAATATGAGGGGGAAACAGGTCACGACGGGTTGAAAGCATCTGACCAAATTTTATCCACACCGGGCCTAGTTCCTGGAGTGCCAGGCGTAAACGCTCACCAATGGGTTGATCCGGATGGCGATTCGGTATCCAAAATAACACTTTTCGCCAGATACGTAACGGCAGCGTAATACGCAATTTGGGAATAAGCTCATCAAGCCCATAACTCAAAAAGGTACGGATAATCAAATACAGACGCCGTAACTCTCCTGGGGTCATTGGCCCTCCAATATTTCCAGCCGTTTTTCCAGCGCTGTCAGTGAATGGTCGGCGGCGGCAACTTCTTCAATAAACCAGGCAACCTCCAGCGCGCCGGGCGCCAGACGCAACTCTTCAGTCATCGCCTCTGCTATATGACGACGCTGATACTGTATATTACGTCGCAGGAAACGTTCTCCACCATGCAGGATTTTGCTGATGCCCTCTGCGACGATATCTCCGGTATAGGGAGAGAGCAATTCTGCCAGATCGAATTCAGCCTGGTCGCATAAAGTGGCCATATTCTGTACCACTTGCAGATCACCCTGAACCTGTAAATCACCACGACGGATCAGTGTCATAAGCTGTTGGCGATGACGCAGCTGTGGCAGCACACTGAGATGAGTGATGACAGTACAGTCAGTATGACCTTCCCATTCGCTTAATATATCCAGCTGACATTCGCTAAATACCAGTACAACAGGCACTGATAACTCTTTCAGCTCAATACGTAACACTTTTCCCAGTAAACGTTGACGAACTGGTTTTAACGCTTTATCACGCCAGAGAACTGTATTCAGTGCAGTTTCAATACCGGCCGCGATCAGCGGGGTGAAAGGCATAGACTCCCCTTCTCAGAACTTATAACCACGATGTAACGCCACAATACCCGCCGTCAGATTATAGTATTCGACATTCTCAAAACCGGCGTCCTGCATCATCACTTTCAGTGTATCCTGATCCGGATGCATACGGATAGATTCCGCCAGATAGCGATAGCTTTCGCTGTCATTTGCAATCAGTTCCCCTATTCGTGGCAGTATATGGAAAGAATAGGCGTCATAGACTTTGCTCAGTGGCTTAATTATCGGTTTTGAAAACTCCAGTATCAGCAAACGTCCACCGGGTTTTAGCACACGATATATCGAACTCAGCGCTTTGTCTTTATCAGTCACATTACGCAGACCAAATGAAATCGTCACACAGTCAAACGTATTATCGGCAAATGGCAGAGCTTCGGCATTGGCCTGAATGTAATCAACATTACCGATAATGCCGATATTACGGAGTTTCTCACGGCCAGTTTTCAGCATTGAATCGTTAATATCTGCCAGCATAACACGACCATTATCACCGACCAGTCGGGAAAACTTCGCCGTCAAATCCCCCGTTCCGCCCGCCAGATCCAGAATGGTATGCCCTTGGTGAACGCCACTGAAATCAATAGTAAAACGCTTCCATAAACGATGAATGCCAAATGACATCAGGTCATTCATCACGTCATATCTTGTCGCGACAGAATGGAAGACGTGGGCTACCATACCAACCTTCTGATCTTTAGCGACAGTTTTAAAACCAAAGTGTGTTGTTTCTTGTAAATCCTTAGCCATCCTGGTTGCCTGCTTATCAAGAAAGGATTTGCCGAGTGTAACAGATCCCGCGTATTTCCCCTATGATTCAGCATCACTGTTATGGCTTGTCTGATATATCATCAGATGCTGAAGAAGAGTGTAATTCGCTATTTTCCTGCCCATTTTTATTTTTATCGGGATAATATCCACTACCTTGTTCCGTAGATCGCGCAATTAAATCAGGATTAATTCTGCGTTTTACCTCAACACCGAGGTTGCGGAATGCCTCTGCCTGGATCAACAGATTGCCACGTCCGGAAGTGAGCTTTTTCATTGCCTGACGATAGTTATCCTGTGCTTTATCGAGACTTTGTCCGATATCAGACATATCATCAATGAACAGGCGTATTTTGTCATATAGACGACCTGCACGCTCAGCGATATCTTGTGCATTGCGGCTTTGGTGTTCATAGCGCCAGAGATTGGCGATGGTACGCAGTGCCACCAGTAGCGTGGTTGGGCTGACCAGCATAATATTATGCTGTAATGCTTCGCTAATCAGATCAGGCTGTCTATCTATTGCCAGCAGAAAAGCGGGCTCTAGCGGAATAAACATCAAGACATAATCAAGGGATTGCAAGCCAGAAAGCTGTTGATAGTCCTTGCGACCCAGCTGGCGGATATGGTTGCGCACTGCGACGATATGTTCCCGTAATGCCTCTTCACGAGTAGGGTCATCTTCCCCGGCATTAAAATAGCGTTCATAAGCCACCAGGGTCATTTTGGCGTCAATCACCACATCTTTTCCTTGAGGAAGACGCACAATAACGTCAGGCTGCATACGCGAACGGTTTTCGGTTTCTATACTGACCTGAGTCTGATACTCATAGCCTTCCCGTAAACCGGAAGCTTCGAGGACGTGCGCTAAAACCACCTCTCCCCAGTTACCCTGCGTTTTATTATTGCCTTTTAATGCCCGGGTCAGATTCAGTGCTTCCTGAGCCATTCTGGCATTAAGCTGCTGCAGGTTACGCAGTTCATGCTCCAGGGTATGCCGTTCCCGTGACTCCTGAGCAAAGCTCTCCTGTACCTGACGACGGAAACCATCCAGTTGTTCACGCAATGGCGTCAGCAAGGTGTGTAAACTCTGACGGTTTTGTTCATCCACCCGACGATTGTTGTGCTCAAAAATACGGTTAGCCAGATTTTCAAACTGCTCATTCAGACGCTGCTCACTATTGACCATCTGACGAATTTTATCTTCCGCATGTAACTGCGTCGCTTCCAGACGGGTAGTCGCTTCACGCAGATCCGCCTCCAGAGCGCTATTGATTGCCCGCAGATTACGCAGTTCGTTATTCAGCGATTCACACTCATCACGCCAGCCATTTTGCTGGGCGAGCTGTTGACGTGCGGCACTTAGCGCAATATCCAGATCACGCTGCTCTTCCATCAGAGCAGAACGAATTTGCCAGGATCTTGATTTGGCCAGTAACCAGCCTACTATCAGCCCCACCACCAGCCCCACCATCAATGCCAAAAAAGAACTTATTATCAGTGAGATATCCACCTGCTCTCCCGGGATTATCAACGCTTAATCTAAAGTAGAATTGTGCTGTACAAACGTCCAGTTGAAAAGATATTTTCTGGGAGATATTACGCAAAAAAAGCCGGATATTTTCCGGCTCAGTGTAAAAAAACGCACAGTTACAGCAGGCGACGCGCAGCTTCGACAACAATTTTTACTGCATGATTCTCGGTTTGTTTTATCGTTTCGATATTCGGTATTTCCTGTTGGGTACGATTCACGATCACGCCGGCAATCATTCCAGCACGCAATCCCTGGCTGGCACACATTGTCAGAAGTGTCGCCGACTCCATTTCGTAGTTCATGACGCCCATTGACTGCCACTGTTTCATCGACCCCTGAAAACGGCTGACCACACGGCCAGAGAAGGTATCATAACGCTCCTGCCCCGGGTAAAAAGTATCCGATGAAGCAGTAACACCAATATGGGGAGTCACGCCGGTCGATTTCGCGGCTTCCACCAGGGCGGTGGTACAGGCAAAGTCAGCGACGGCAGGATATTCCATCGGGGCAAAATGTAAGCTCGCACCATCAAGACGCACAGAAGCTGTCGTCACCAAAATATCCCCGACCTGAATATGTGGCTGAATCGCGCCTGTTGTGCCAATACGCAGGAAAGTACGAATTCCCAGCTGTGCCAGTTCTTCAACGGCAATTGACGTTGACGGACCGCCAATTCCGGTCGAGCAAATAATGATCGGTTTTCCCGCCAGCTCTGCACGCCAGGAGGTAAATTCACGATGTGATGCCAGTTTTACTGGCTTATCCATGAGTGCCGCGATCTTTTCTACACGTTCAGGATCACCAGGAACAATAGCAAGTTGAGCTCCTTGTAAATCTTTTTTGGTGAGGCCAAGATGAAAAACATCAGATTGAGACATAAAAATTCCTCTACAGGCTGAATGATAAGAAAAGACCCAGCCCATCTAACTTATTAATTTAGAATTGTAATAACAATCACCTGTGATAAATATTATGGCAACTACATTCTGTCATTATGAGTGTTATATCACATTAACCAACAGGGTATCTGTCTGCCATTAATGACAATACACCGGGTATCTCTGTCAGTAAAACATCATTATATTTAGACGTCCAGATGTTTACACATCCACAATGTGAAGGTACTGTATCGTTCTCAAGCATTCATGCCTGGTTCCGGGGTGAAAAAATTTTTATGATTGAAATTAAACACCTGAAAACGCTGCAAGCACTGCGTGACAGCGGATCGCTGGCGGGTGCCGCGGCCATTGTCCATCAAACCCAGTCTGCGTTATCCCACCAGTTCCGCGATCTGGAACAACGGCTTGGCTTTCGTCTGTTTGTACGTAAAAGTCAGCCACTGTGCTTTACACCACAAGGGGAGATCCTCCTCCAGCTCGCCACCCAGATCCTGCCGCAAATTCATCACGCGTTGCAAAACTGTCGCCAGCCGCAACGGACTCGTCTGCGTATTGCTATTGAGTGTCATAGCTGTATTCAATGGCTGACGCCTGCGCTGGCGAATTTCCGTTATCACTGGCCACACATCGAAGTGGATTTTCAGTCTGGCGTCACCTTTGATCCTCAACCGGCCTTGCAACAAAATGAACTGGATCTGGTGATGACATCCGATATCCTGCCAGGCTGTCCTTTGCATTATTCGCCTCTATTTGACTTTGAAATGCGGCTGGTGGTGGCGCCACAGCATCCGCTGGCCACCAGGGCGACTATCGCACCAGAAGATCTGGCCACTGAACTGCTGCTGATTTACCCGGTACAGCACCATCGCCTCGATATCTGGCGACACTTCCTGCAACCCGCCGGGATCACCCCGCAATTAAAAAGCGTTGATAATACGCTGTTGCTCATTCAGATGGCCGCCGCACAGATGGGTATTGCCGCGCTGCCACATTGGGTGGTAGAAAACGCGGAACGCCAGGGTCTGGTGGTCACTAAAACCCTGGGCGCAGGATTATGGCGTCGGTTGTACGCTGCGGTACGCGATGGCGAGCAGCATCAGCCTGCAATCGAAGCATTTATTCGCTTAGCACGGGAGCACGCCCGCGATCATTTGCCATTTGTGCGGTGTGCGGCGCGATCCAACGGCGATGAACCCATAGCGAAAGCATGATCACCACCGCACCGCTAATAAAGCTCGGCCAGTGGGGTCGTTGCTGCCAGATAACAAAATTGACCAGCAGCCCGGCAGGAACGTGCATATTATTCATGATCCCCAGCGTCCCCGCGTCTACTTTCGTGGCACCATAATTCCACATAAAATAGCCCAGCCCCGAGGCCACAACGCCAAGCCATACCAGCACACCCCACTGCACCGGGGTGGTGGGGAGTTTCTGCGAAGAACCTAGTGTCAGCCAGGCAATGACGGCGACCAGTAACGCGCCCAGATAAAACCAGGCAAAAGCATTGTATTGTGGCATCGGACGCAATTCCATCAGACGCTTATACCCCACCATCCCAATCGCAAAACTGATATTTGATAACTGAACTAATAATAGTCCGGTCCAGAAATGCTCACTAACCTGATCATAACGAATAATCGCCGCTCCCAGTACCGCCAGACCGGCACTTAACAAATAGCCCCAGCGTAATTTATGACCACGCAGTAAATCGTAAATCAGGGTGATATAGAGCGGTGTTAATACCGTAAACAACAGAAATTCGGAGACCGTTAGATACATATAAGCACGGAACGCCAGCAGATACATGATGCCAAGCTGTATGGCACCGACCAGTATGTAAGCGATGAGCGTCGATAATGACTGACCACGAGTGCGTAAAAATGGCAGGAACATCAGCGCGGCCAGGCCTACACGTATCAGTACGGAAAAGTAGCTATCCACACTGCCAGCCAGGTATTCACCAATTAAGCTAAAAGAAAAAGCCCACAGAATGGTAGTAATGATTAATAACGCCACAATGAATACTCATCAGGAAAAAGAGCACCCATTGTAGCGAAGAGCTAAGTTGACATCTGACTAACTAATAATCAGTCGTCAATTTTATTCACTCAGATAGAGTTTACGTAGATAATGCGGCACCGCGTCATCCGTATTGCTGCCGATGACTTCCAGGTGTGGATATTGATCTTTCAGGCGCTGATGGGCTCCCGCCATAATACATCCCTTGCCTGCCATAGAGAGCATCTCCGCATCATTCATACCATCACCAAAAGCAATGCAATCCTGCAAACTGTGGCCCAGTATTTTAGCGACGGCTTCCAGTGCATGCCCTTTCGACACCCCTCCCGCCATAACCTCAAGGCAGGAGAGTGTTGAAAAACTGGCATTCACACGCGTGCCCCAACGGGCATTGATTTTCTCTTCCAGAGCCAGCAGATGTTGATGATCTTCACTGATAAAAAAGACTTTACTGACCTGCTGCGGTTCAAGATCCGCCGGGCTAAATAACTGGTAGTTAAATACTGCCTCTTTAAAAAAATCTAACTCCTGTGGGCGAGGACGGTTGATGTACCATTGCTCTTCGCGATAAACATTGGTGAAGATCAACGGATCATGATACACAATAGCGAACAGATCAGCGGCGATATCGCTGTCGAGATGATGGGCAAAGATCAGATCCCCTTCACTATTGTGTACGCATGCACCATTAGAAGTAATCATGTAAGATTTAATGGCCAGATTATCGCGGATCTGCCCAACATCCACATAGTGGCGACCAGTAGCAAAAACAAAATGAATCCCCCGGTCTGTGAGCTGTTTCAGCGTCTTTTTGGCATAAGGTGTTAAACAGTGATCGGGGGAAAGCAACGTGCCATCCAGGTCAGATGCGACAACCTGATACATATCAATATTCACCTCTAAACAGAACGACGAGCAGGGTTGTCGGCTTCATCGTGTCGATTAAAAAAGTCAACAATGGCAGTGAGTGCCATAGCGCGCATGGCGTCCTTTTCCAAAAGAATCTCATGGTATGCGCCCTTTACCACCTGTGGTTTACTCCCTTCACAAGGATGACCAGCGGCGGCGCGTAGCGCGCAATAGCGATCATGCATACGGTTATCGACCAGGCGCTCATTCTCTGCCTGCAGTAACAGAACGGGTGTCGTCTCTTTCGCAACGCCAGCCAGCACAACTTCACCGGCGAAAACACTTTCCTGAAGCCAGTGCCAGGTTGGGCCACCAATGCGGATCTGCGGATCGTCTGTGTAAAACGCTCTGTTTCGATAATAACGTTGACGGCTGTGAGTCATCATATTGACAAAAAAAGGCCATCCCCGCCAGTGACCCGTACCGAAGGCATACTTTTCCCGCATTTGCGGGTGATTTTCTGCCCAGCGCAGTATCGCGCGCACCATGCGGGGCGGAAGCAGGAACCTAATCCCGAACATCGGCGCGCAGAGTGCTATCGCATCACAATGCTGTGGATAACGCTGTAAAAATAGCGTCGCGATAGCCCCCCCCATCGAATGCGCGAGAATAAACCGTTTCCGCCAGGGGCCTGAAGCGATCTGCTGCTGCCAGAATAACGCCAGATCATCAACATAATCACTAAAACACGCCACATGCCCACGTTGCGTGTCTGCTAATAGTCGTCCGGAATATCCCTGACCCCGGTGATCGATAATCACCACATCGAAATGGCAATGAAATAAGTCGTAGGCCAGCTCTGTATATTTGACATAACTTTCCTTCCGCCCAGGGCAAATGACGACAACCCGATCATGATCACTGGCACGAAATCGAATAAAATGTACCGGAAGATTATCTGTGCCATTAAATATGTCTTCTTCCCGTCGCTGCCAGAAATCGTGCAATGCGCCGTGAGTAAAAGCGGAAAACGTATTTTCTCGCGTGAGCCAATCCTGTTGCTGCTGAAACATTTAATTTATGCCTCTTCCTGATACCGAAGTTATACCCTGATGATATATCTGCGCCGACAGCTCCTCATGATATAGTCACTGATGATGGATTAACGCGAGATAATTAGATGAATACCAAAACCGGTAAACAGCGTTCCGGCAATGCCATCAATCCATCGGGCCATACGTCGATAACCACGACGCATCGGAGGAAGTGCAAACAGACTGGCTACAATACTAAACCAGACAAATGTTTCAATAATAATCAGCAGGAAAATACCCCAGCGTTCCCCCGCGCCGATAGTGTCACCAACAAATAATGAGAACACCGACCCAAAATAGATAATCGCTTTGGGATTAGAGAGATTGGTCAATAATCCTCTGATAAAACGATGACCGCTATTATGCGCCAGTGCCACCTGTGTTGTGGTTACCGTGCTTTTCTGTAGCGCGCTACGCAGCATCTGATAGCCCATCCAGCACAAATACACCCCTCCGCCAACCATAATAATGGTGTGCAACCAGGCCATCTTTTCGATGATTAAATGCAGGCCGAGCAGGGCAACACCCGCCCAGACCATAACGCCACAGGTAATCCCCAGCACCCCCATCATCGCTTCCTGACGACAACGACTGACTGCCGTTTGGGAAACAAAGAAAAAATCCGGGCCGGGGCTCATCAGTGCCACCATATGCACCAGTGCCACGGTGAAAAAAAGCATTAACATAATTCGCTCCCAGATAATAGCGCCAACAATACCGCCATTATCGTGACACTTTTTTCTTTAGCTGGCTACTCATCTTCGCCATCGATATGCGCCCGGATACGCGCCATAAATGCCTTACCAAAACGCTCCAGCTTACGGGTTCCAACACCATTGATACTGAGCATCTCACTCGCGGTTACCGGTAACTGTTCCGCCATTTCGATCAGTGTCGCGTCATTAAATACGACGTAGGGAGGGATATTCTCATCATCAGCAATCGTTTTACGCAACTGACGCAATCTGGCAAATAGC
Organism: Enterobacteriaceae bacterium ESL0689; assembly: GCA_029433525.1. Taxonomy (NCBI): domain Bacteria; kingdom Pseudomonadati; phylum Pseudomonadota; class Gammaproteobacteria; order Enterobacterales; family Enterobacteriaceae; species Enterobacteriaceae bacterium ESL0689. The sequence continues at coordinate 447,087 of JAQTIF010000001.1, forward strand.
TTGCGATCGTAGTTGCCAGCAAACGATTTTGGCATGATCTTCGGCTTCAGCGAAACAATCCGCGGTACAGCCAGTTGCAATGGTATCTCGCCACGTAACACCGGACGCGCCGCCTCCGTTAATTGCAGTGCCGAATAGCAGGCGATATTTTGCGTCACCAGCCCCAGATGAATTAACTGGCGGATCACACTCACCCAATATTCATGGCTGTATTCACGGCCAATACCATATACGGGTAACTTATCATGCTCCATCTCACGAATACGCTGATTATTCGCTCCGCGCAGCACTTCGACCACATAACCCATCCCAAACCGTTGCTTAACCCGGTAAATGGTTGACAGCGCCTTTTGTGCATCCAGTAAACCATCATACTGTTTTGGCGGATCGAGGCAGATATCGCAGTTACCACACGCCGTCTGACGTCCCTCACCAAAATAGTTCAGCAATACCAGACGTCGACAGGTTTGCGCCTCAGCAAAAGCGCCCATCGCGTTGAGTTTATGACGTTCAATATCCTGCAATGGCCCGGCAGATTTCTCCTCGAGACAGCGACGCAACCAGGCCATATCAGCCGGATCATAGAACAATATCGCTTCTGCGGGCAGCCCGTCACGGCCAGCACGCCCGGTTTCCTGGTAGTAAGATTCGATATTGCGCGGAATGTCAAAATGCACCACGAAACGTACGTTAGGTTTATTAATTCCCATCCCGAAAGCAACAGTGGCGACAACAAGCTGCAGATCATCACGCTGAAACTTTTCCTGTACCCCAGCGCGCAGGGTGTTTTCCAGCCCAGCGTGATAAGCCGCAACGCTCATACCGCGATTTTGCAAACGGGCGGCAATATCCTCCACTTTTGCCCGGCTGTTACAGTAAATAATGCCCGATTTACCGCGCTGTCCCTGGATATAACGCAGGAGTTGATCGAAGGGCTTGAATTTCTCCATCAGCATATAGCGGATATTCGGACGATCAAAACTGCTGATTTGTATCAGGGGATCAATCAGTCCTAACTGTCGAATGATATCACTGCGGGTGGTCTCATCGGCGGTGGCGGTTAGCGCCATAAATGGAATTTGCGGCAACCGCTGGCGCAACTGGCCGAGAGCGGCATATTCCGGGCGGAAATCATGCCCCCATTGCGAAATACAGTGCGCTTCATCCACCGCTAGCATAGACAAAGCCCAGCCACTGAGATGCTCAAGGAAGTTATCCAGCATCAAACGTTCAGGAGCGATATACAGCAAACGAATTTGCCCGCGACGACAGTCGGCCATGACTTGCTGTTGTTGCTCTCGGCTCTGTGTTGAGTTAAGGCAAGCCGCTGGCACACCATTGGCCAGTAACTGATCGACCTGATCTTTCATGAGCGAAATCAATGGCGATACCACCACCGTCAGCCCCCCTGTTACCAGGGCGGGCACCTGGTAGCACAGTGATTTACCCCCACCGGTAGGCATAATCACCAGGCAATCGCGACCACTAAGTGCTGTCTCAATAATGGTTTGCTGGCCTGGGCGAAATTGCTGGTAGCCGAAAGTTTCCTGTAAAACTCGCTTTGCCAGCAACATTTTATTTAATGCTTGCGCCTGCGCCACATTGACTCCATCTGACCGAAAGAAAACAGGCGCTATTTTCAGCGCCCACGCCACAGAGTGCAATCATTAAAACGGACTATCACGAGTCGCTGCCCACAATGACTGACGATGTTTCACTTCCAGCCACGATTTTATCGCGCAACATTCACCACGCTGGCATCGGTGACCGATCAGGGGGGAAGCTGTCAGGCTACAACCACTTTTTACGTTTAAAGTAGAGATACGGTGCCAGACCAGCGAGCATCATCAGCATGACGGCCCCCGGATAGCCCAGGCGCCAGTGTAATTCCGGCATAAATTCGAAGTTCATCCCATAGCTGGAAGCCACCAGCGTCGGCGGCAGGAATATCACTGAAACAACCGAGAAAATTTTAATGATGCGGTTCTGTTCAATATTAATAAATCCCATCGCCGCCTGCATCAGGAAGTTGACTTTCTGGAACAACGATTCGTTGTGTGGTAACAGCGATTCGATATCGCGCAGGATCTCCCGTGCCTGCTCCAGCTGTCCAGCCGGCAAACGGGCTTTGCGGACCAGAAAGTTTAACGCACGCTGGGTATCCATCAGACACAAACGGACTTTCCAGCCAATATCCTCCTGTGCAGCAAGCGTCGAAAGTGCTTCATCAAACGCATCGCCCTGCTGGCCTTCCATAATCACGCGACTAAGTTGCTCAAGATCGCTGTAGATACTTTCGATTTTATCCGCCAGCTGTTCAATTTTAGTTTCAAATAAATCAAGCAACAGTTCATAAGCGTTACCATCAACCAGTAACTGGTTACGTACACGCATACGGTACAGACGAAAGGCTGTCACTTCGCGCTCACGCAGGGTAAACAACCGTCCTTCGCGAAGGGTAAATGCTACCGTGGAATTTCCCGCATGATCATCCGCGTCTTCAAAAAAGAAAAAAGAGTGGATATGTAAGCCATTTTCATCTTCGAAGAAACGCGCTGATGCTTCAATATCTTCCAGTTCCAGGCTGGTTGCCAGGTTCTGTCCTAACTCTACCTGCACACGATATCGTTCTTCATCATCAGGCGCGACCAAATCCACCCAAATCGAGCTCGCAAGATGATCGATATCCCCCGCTTCAAGACGTGTTAAACGGTTATGTTCCAGTTGAAATGCACTCAGCATCGCCAGGCCCCCAGATAAAAATTACCGGACGTTGGTTTGGGCACACTGAAAATTTTTTATTTTCAGACCATGATGTCTGACTCTGAGCGACAGGAAAGGTAAAACGTCGCTGACAACCGCTAAGGCTATCAGCACAGGAGGAAAGCCTTAGCGGTTATTCCTGATGGACAGGAAGGTGAGCCAGTATCTACTGGGTGTGTCCAAGGCAATCGTCCTCTTATTTATAATACTGGCCGCATGGTACGCCAGAGCTAAAACCGCGTCAACAAAGCAACTGTTTTATCCGGTAAGTGTCAAGACAGTTGTCACCCCTGTTTAATTTAAACTGCCTGTTTTTCCCGTTCCGGATTTAATGTCACCTGGCCCTCCGGCTGCCAGTTTCTTGTCTTCCCTGACCCGCGCTCCGGATGCGCTTTCTGTGCCTGACGATACAGCTCATCACGCTGTTTCAGCAGAGCCCTGTCTTCACCACGATGCCGTTCTGCGGGCGTGACATAACGTATTCCGCTGTGACGATGCTCTTCGTTATACCAGCGGGTCAATTTCTCCACCCATTCCCGGGCTGCTTCCAGTATTGCGAACCCCGATGACGGCCACTGTGGCACATACTTCAGCGTCCGGAACAGCGATTCCACATACGCATTATCATTACTTACCCGTGGCCGGCTGTGCGACGGCGTGATATTCAGCTCATGCAGCTTCACCTGCAGCGTCTGTGATTTCATCGCCGCACCATTGTCCGCATGCAGGACCCGCTCCCTCTTCAGTTGTTTAATCTCTTTCTGGCTCTGCTTCAGGGCTGCTTTATCTTCCGGCGCAGATGTCTGTAAAAAGGCCTGCTTCCACTGCGTCAGTTGTTCCGGATACAGGCCTTTTTTACGGCAGTATGCTGCTTCTTCTCCACCTCAGAAAGCGTGGCGGTTTCCACGATGGCGGCGAAGCGGGCTTCCGCAGGCCACTGTTCACTATTTTTGTCTGCTCCGGGTACGGGTTTTCCCTCTGATTTGGCCTGATTACGCCAGTTATATTCTTTTCATTTGTCACTCCATAGCCCTCAGACTGATTTTTCAGAGGGAGTGACAACTATCCTGACACTGAGGGGGAGCCTTATTGCGTTACAGCAAATTCTGGGGCACGCCAGCATACAACAGACGATGGTTTATGCTCACCTGGCCCCCGATTACCTGCAACACGCAGTAACGTTAAACCCTCTCGGCGGCGGGCTGGCGGCGTGACAATGTTGTCTACATCCGTAACGCTATATTCTTCTTGTAACTGCTTATCGCTGTTGTAAGAAGGATTGATTTATAAGGGATTTTTTCTAAGTAACCGACAAAAAAAACCCTCCATTAAGGAGGGGAAGACAGGGATGGTGTCTATGGCAAGGAAAAATACATTAACAACTCTGTGTTTACTACCTGGTTTCCATGAGGTTGTCGTTCGCTGACAACATCGTGGCGGAATTTTCTTGCGTCATCATTTTACGCAGTCGATTCATACACTGCTGATGCTCCCTATTGAGAACAGATTGCTGTTCCGGCGTTAACTGGTAGTACATATAATTGCGAATCTTCGCCAGTTCTACCTGCCCGGCAATTTGCTTCTGGGCTATCTTATTGACCTGATCACGTACCGCTATCTCATCAAAATCTTCTGCGGTAACAAGACGATACATAGCCTCTGCTTCGCTGATATTAATATGCCACCTTGTACGGTGTACTCGCTGCATCAAATCGCGTAACTTCTGACGTTGATGTTCGGTTAAGCTTACACCATCGAATATGTCATCCTGACCGCTGCATTGCGTTCTGTCGTCCCCCATAAGCCAGTTATTACTAGCCTGAGCGACCGGAACAGACAGATTGAGCATCAACATCGAGGCAATGATGACGGCAGTAATAACATTGCACATCATTTCCCCAGCGCTTCTTATCGTGATTCGATGTAAATCAGTCTACAATCCAGGCTGCAAATATGCGTCAGGGGGTGTAAAACAACGTAAATTCATGGATTAGCGCGCGTTGATGACGTACTTTCTGCCTCGGAGGTTTCTAAACGATGAATAAAATCCTGTTAGTTGATGATGACCGGGAACTCACGGCTTTATTAAAAGAGTTACTCGATTTGGAAGGGTTTAATGTGCTGCTGGCGCATGATGGAGAGCAGGCACTGGCCCTTATGGATGAAAGTATTGATTTGCTTTTGCTTGATGTCATGATGCCAAAGAAAAACGGTATCGATACGCTGAAAGAATTACGTCAGACCCACCAGACACCTGTTATTATGTTAACGGCGCGTGGTAGCGAGCTGGATCGGGTGCTCGGTCTTGAATTAGGGGCGGATGATTATTTACCGAAACCCTTTAATGATCGTGAACTGGTGGCGCGTATCCGTGCTATTTTGCGGCGCTCATACTGGAGTGAACAACAACAAACGACCGATGTCGGTTCATCGACGCTGGAGGTTGATGCATTGAGTCTGAATCCGGGTCGCCAGGAGGCTAATTTTGATGGTCAAACGCTGGAACTGACCGGTACGGAGTTCACACTACTCTATCTGCTGGCACAACACCTTGGGCAGGTGGTATCCCGTGAACATCTGAGCCAGGAGGTGCTTGGCAAACGGCTGACGCCTTTTGACCGCGCTATCGATATGCATATTTCTAATCTACGGCGTAAGCTGCCAGAGCGCAAAGATGGTCATCCGTGGTTTAAGACACTACGTGGTCGCGGTTATCTGATGGTCTCAGCTTCATGATCGGAAGTTTAACGGCTCGCATATTCGCTATTTTCTGGCTCACTCTGGCACTGGTGCTTATGCTGGTGTTAATGCTGCCTAAGCTGGATATGCGCAAGATGACTGAATTGCTGGAAAGTGAGCAGCGTCAGGGTATCATGATTGAACAACACGTTGAGGCAGAACTCGCTACCAATCCACCCAACGATCTGATGTGGTGGCGTCGTCTGTCGCACGCGATTGAAAAATGGGCCCCCCCCGGGCAACGTTTACTGCTGGTCACCAGTGAAGGGCGTATCATCGGTGCGGAACGCAATGAGATGCAGATTATTCGTAACTTTATCGGTCAATCCGATAATGCCGAACATCCGCAAAAGAAAAGCTATGGTCGTCTGGAAATGGTCGGCCCTTTCTTCGTCAGAGATGGCGAAGACAGCTACCAGCTCTATATGATTCGCCCTGCCAGTACCTCACAATCAGATTTTATCAACTTACTGTTTGATCGCCCGTTATTACTGCTGATGGTCACGATGCTGGTCAGCTCCCCCCTGCTGCTATGGCTTGCATGGAGTCTGGCCAAACCCGCACGTAAGTTGAAAAATGCGGCCGATGAAGTGGCACAGGGGAATCTGCGCCAGCATCCTGAACTGGAAGCTGGTCCCCAGGAATTTGTCGCTACGGGAGCCAGTTTTAACCAGATGGTGACTGCACTGGAACGCATGATGACCAGCCAGCAACGTTTGTTGTCCGATATTTCCCACGAAGTACGCACACCACTTACCCGCTTGCAGCTCGGCGTCGCCTTACTACGCCGCCGCAGTGGTGAGAGTAATGAGCTTGAACGTATCGGCACCGAAGCTCAGCGCCTGGACAGCATGATCAACGATCTGCTGGTGATGTCGCGCAATCAGGCAAGCAGTGCCCTGATGAGTAAAACGATAAAAGCCAGTCAGTTATGGGAGGAAGTGCTGGATAATGCGGCATTCGAAGCGGAGCAGGTAGGGAAGCTTTTCACCGTCGCCTATCCACCCGCCCCCTGGCCACTGTATGGTAATGCCAATACACTGGAGAGTGCGCTGGAAAATATCATCCGCAACGCGCTACGTTACTCGCATAACAGGATTGAGGTCAGCTTCTCGGTCGATAAAAGCGGCATTACCGTCAACGTCGATGATGACGGGCCGGGTGTCAGCAAAGAAGATCGTGAGCAGATATTCCGACCCTTTTATCGTACTGATGAGGCCCGGGATCGGGAGTCCGGCGGTACAGGGCTGGGACTGGCGATTGTCGAAGCGGCAATACAACAGCACCGTGGCTGGGTCAAAGCAGATGACAGTCCGTTAGGCGGTTTGCGGCTGACGCTCTGGCTGCCGTTGTACAAACGTACCTGATACGACGCAAACAGGGCGGCGTGCGCGAGTGTCACCCGCGCCGCCAGCGAACCTTTATTTTCCCCATAACCGGGGAGAGAAGTCCTCGATTTTCCGGTTCAGAAGTCGCTTCTGTAGGGTGCGAACCCAGCTTACCGACAGCCCGGCGGCAGATAGCAGACGCTGATATTGCTCGGTATCAAACGGCTGATACCAGGCAATTCTGCCAGCTTCATAGACGCTGACATCACTCACGCAGGATATCCGCTCCAGGGGTATATCGCTGGAGACCTGGCCGCCCATCACCACGCGGTAAAGCCAGCCAGTTTTACCGCTATCCTGCATTCGCTGCGACATATCCTTTATATCAAGATGGAAATTGAGCTTAAAACAGGGTGATCGTGGCTGGGTGATCTGAATCAATGCTTCACCCCAGCGGAAAATATCACCAATGCAGACATTTTCCTCAGTCAATCCTGTCGTGGAGATATTCTCCCCAAAGGCCGGAGCACAAAAACGATCCGACTGTTGCGGAAACTGGCGGCACCAGTCAAGATAGTGTTCGCGCGGATAATGACAAAGCGCACGATCTGGCCCACCATGAACCCCCTTTTCCGCCTGGTGATCGCCGGACAATCCCGTCGGAGTCAGTGTTAACTGACCATTGACCTGAATTTTTTCGATCGCACTTGGATCCCCACAGGGATAGTCACGAACAGACCCAATATAGATATTTAACGGATAACGCACTTCACTTCCCCTGATAATCCCGATAAAAAAAGCGAGCCATCAGGACTCGCTTCACCAACAGTGCAAGTACTACGCTACCTTATTTTTTAGACGCAAAACGCGCGGCAGCTTCATCCCAGTTAACCACAGACCAGAACGCTTTAATATAGTCCGGACGACGGTTCTGATACTTCAGATAGTAAGCATGTTCCCACACGTCCAGCGTCAGAATCGGGAAGCCAGAAACACCCGCGATAGCTTCACCCATCAGGGGAGAGTCCTGATTAGCAGTAGAAACAACCGCCAGTTTATCGCCTTTCAGTATCAGCCACGCCCAGCCGGAACCAAAACGCGAAGCCGCTGCTTTTTCAAACTCAGCCTTAAAATTATCAACCGAGCCAAAATCACGTTCGATGGCGGCTTTCAGTTCGCCCTTCAGGGTGGTGCCCAGTTTCAGGCCCTTCCAGAACAGACTATGGTTAGCATGCCCTCCGGCATTGTTACGCATAAAGGTTTTTTTATCGGCCGGGAGCTGATCCAGTCGGGTGATCAGCTCTTCTACAGGCAGGTCGGCAAATTGCGGTAAACTCTCCAGTGCGCTATTGGTATTGTTAACATAAGCCTGATGGTGTTTCGAATGGTGGATTTCCATCGTTTGTTTATCAAAATGAGGCTCGAGGGCATCATAGGCATATGGCAGGGCAGGAAGTGTATAGCTCATCATCATCTCCATATTGTCAGGCGGTAGTTAATGTTAAAACCGCATCATCAGTTAGCCCATTATAGTTAATTAACTGATATTGAAAACGCTTATCAATGACCTATTTTTTATACTGTTATATCTATTATGCTCTGTTTTCGTCATCAGAGCCAGGCCCACCAGGCGTTACTGACGCACACCGACAGCGCGCGTGGATGTGATTCTGACCACTGCCCAGGGCCAAAATGGCCGGTCAAATAGCCTTATGGGCCAGGCGCTTAATATAAATAGATCTGTTTCATCTCAGCGATATTCACACCGAGAACCGTGGTTAAATAATTTTCCACTGTACCATGATCTTTCTTAATTCTGTCAAATGCCTTTCTGAAGTAAGCCTCCTGAACTTCAAACTGAGGTTGTAATTCGGGATGTGCTTTAATAATGGGGGCGTATTTTTCTTTCAGGTATTGATTAGATAACATATGCTGCTGAAAGATCGTCTCTTCATCGACACCTAATGCATAAAGTATCAGAGCGGCGCCCATCCCGGTTCTGTCTTTTCCTGCAGAACAATGAAATAAGAGAGGTAATTGTGTCTGATCCTGTACCAGTTTAAAAAATTCTTTGTAGGTATGCTGAATTTTTTTATCGGTTACCAGCTCCTCATTAATAAAAACCATCCATTTTCGCACATCCTCCTTTGAATTAGAACCCGGCTTGAGATTGGCAGAGACAATATTTAATGATATATCATTTTTTACCGTTAGTGGTAAGCGGTCAGGTAACTGACGAATTTCATCAGGTCTTCTGAAATCGACCACGGTTTTAAGCGGTAAACTTGCCAGATAGGATAAATCACTATCTGTCAGATGGCCTAATTCATCAGAACGGATGAGTTTATTCCATTTTATATGATGGCCATCTTTCGTTCGGATACCACCTAAATCACGAAAATTGTATCCACCCGCCATAGGGAGATGATTTTCCGAGATAATACCACTTCCGTTCTCCGTCACCAGTCTGAAGTATGAACGTGTATTATTGTCTATATTGAGTGGAAATTGTCCTTTACCAATACCAGTAAGGATCGGGGTATCCTCATTTATATTTTCAGGTGATGTTCCGGCATATAATTTCCAGGATTCACTAATATTAATGATAAGCAACGCATTTTTAGTCGCTTTATCTCTGACAACCTTAGCCATTGTGGTGACATCCAGCCTGTTATACTCTGATGCCGGGTCTTTATTTTCTTCGCCAGCAGAGGAAGCTGTCAATTTATCATTCTGGCGCTCACTACTTTGTGCCGATAACGGATGTGAGGTGATAGCCAGTAAAATTCCTGAAACCAGTATTCTCTTCATTACCTTGTACTCCTGATGTGAGCCTGCGTTCGTGGCATAACCCATCCAGACACCGACAGCGCCGGGAAACCGCAGCGTAGATGTGACACCGGATACAGAGCCAGAATGGTCACTAATAGGCCAGGCGCTAAGTTATTTCTGAGTCTATTTGAGCTGATATTGTGAAAAATACTGCATTATTTATTGACGATAAACAGGATACGCTCATTGATAATATTTAAAAATTGAACTCACGCACAAAAAATAACAATAGCGGTGATTATCCCGTCTCTGCCAGATGATACCAATTACACTACCATTACCACGACAAAAAAGCGTGCGAATATACCGCTATTGGTGTATCCGCACCGAAAAGCGTACCGCTGATGAATAACAAATCATAACAGATGTTTACCTGTTTTCACTGAGATCGTATGATGGTTAAAAAATAACAGGGGACAGGTATGTTATTCTGGCTTTCTCATCCGCTCTTTCTTTCCTCACTGATTGTCACTATTGCTATTCTGCTGTGGGCCACCTCATTACTGCCAGAATTTATTACCGCACTACTTTTTTTCGCTGCCGCGATGATAGCCAGAATTGTGCCCGCAGAGATCCTCTTTGGTGGCTTTACATCATCAGCCTTCTGGCTGGTGTTCAGCGGATTTGTCCTCGGTATTGCCATCCGTAAAACCGGACTGGCTGATCGGGTGGCCTGTATGTTATCGACACGTCTGACTGACTCCTGGCCTTTAATGGTCGCCAGTATCGTCCTTCTCAGTTATGCCCTGGCTTTCGTCATGCCATCAAACATGGGGCGTATTACATTGTTAATGCCGGTTGTCGCGGCAATGGCGAAACGCGCAGGCATCGAAAGCGGAACACGCCCCTGGTATGGACTGGCGCTGGCGACGGGTTTTGGCACCTTTCAGTTATCCGCCACCATTCTGCCCGCTAATGTGCCGAACCTGGTGATGAGTGGCACTGCCGAAGGCGCTTATGGCATTCACCTTAACTATCTGCCCTATTTATTCCTGCACACGCCAATACTCGGCTGGCTAAAGGGGGGAATATTAATTGCCCTCATTTGCTGGCTATTTCCCGGGCATCCCGTTGCCCCTCATCAGTTGCCACCACAACCGCCGGTAAGCCAGGATGAAAAACGGCTGGCGTGGCTGCTGGCTACCGTGCTGGCATTATGGGTCAGTGAGAGCTGGCATGGGATCGGCCCGGCCTGGATCGGACTGGTCGCGGTGGTGATCACGCTGTTACCACGGATAGGGTTTATCAGTGGCGAAGAATTTTCCAGCGGTGTCAATATTCGTGCCTGTATCTATGTTGCCGGGATACTGGGGCTGGCAATGACCGTCACCCATACCGGAATGGGTAACGTGGTGGGGAATACATTGCTCCATATTATGCCGCTGGATAAAGCCAGCCCGTTTACCAGTTTTCTCGCCCTGACCGCTATCACCAGCGCGATGGATTTTATCATGACGGCGAATGGTGTCCCGGCCTTGTACACCACGTTTGCGCAAAGTTTTTCTGATGTGACAGGTTTTCCGTTGTTAAGTGTGATTATGATTCAGGTATTGGGCTATTCGACACCCCTTCTGCCTTATCAGGCATCGCCCATCGTGGTGGCGATGGCATTGGGGAAAGTCCCCGCTCGTGCCGGAATCGTCTTGTGTCTTTCGCTGGCTGCGGCCAGTTATCTACTGCTCTTACCGCTGAATTATTTATGGTATCAGTGGCTGGAGATGCTGTGAGATAAGCTGAAAGTCCGCTTTATGCCACAAATCTGATTCAGCCCAAAAAGAAACGCTGTTTTTATGTTCAATTTTCTGTTGTGATATTAACAAACTATTGCGCTGTCCGTTTTATGTTAACCTTATCGGCAAGAAAACAAGTAAAAACAGAGTGATGGGTAGAGTATGAAATTTTTGAGATGGGAAAAATGTGATTTCAGCGAATATGAACGTGCCTGCCGGAAATTCGATTTCAATGCCGAAAGCTCGCCAGAATATATACAGATGGCGTTAGCTCACGGCGCCAGTCTGAAGTTTTACGCATATATTAAAAATGGGATCACTGAAGGGGCTGTGTGTACCGATAATGGCTGGTTAGCTCATGATCACAAAAACCCGAAAAATAGTCTTGGCTGGATGTCGTTGCCCAAATACGCTATTTACCTGCCATTTAATGAGAACATTAAATGCATACTGCCGTTTAAAACAAAATCACTATCCCTAAGAAATAAACAATTTTATAACAGCTCGTTTTCATTATTTTCAAAAAGACAGGTAGCCATTGCAAAAAATATTAATGAATTATCATCAAAAACAAAATCGACCCGCAAAAGAGAAGTACGGAAATTCATCGAGCAAGGGGGGGAATTTAAAAATATCAACACGGTGGATGCTGATTTTTTGTTTGAAAATTATTACCGCCTTTATGCCATAAGAAGAAATTTAACGATTAAACCCGATCCATTAATTCGATCCCTGTTCTGTCAGTTACACGAAAAATCACATTTCTTTGGTCATATCGCGTTTTTTGCCGGAGAAGCTGTCGGGATCCAGTTAATCTTATCGACAGAAACTGAAAAATCACATTTTTTAGATTTTATTAATATCGGCTACGATATTTCCCTGCACCAACACCCGATAGGTACTATGTTGATGTGGGAAAATTTATGTTTAGCTAACGATATAAAAAAACCACTGACCTATTCCTATGGCATGATGTCGGGTCAATATAAAAAACGATGGTGTCATCCGGTGAGTGTCGGGCGCACCCTCTGCTGAAAAGAGATGCCTGTAAACTCAAAGCCTATCCCTGCCCGGCGCAGCCAGCAACGCCGGGTGGATAGACTCTTAATACTTCTGAAAGAAATCATACCAGAATTGTTATTTAAATAACATTATCATGTCATTTAAACCACAAAATTAACCGATATCTCCGGTAATTATGTGATGCAAATCACTTTAAGCGCCAGCGGTAATGTTATAATCCTAACATTAGTTTGCTGGCTCAGACCAGATTATTGGGGAATGGAATGAAATATCTCATTGGTATCGCAAGTATTCTGTTTATTTTTGTCCTTGCGATGCTACTTAGTAATAATCGCCGTGCGATTCGCTACCAGCCTTTGCTGGTCATGTTATGCTGCCAGTTTCTGCTCTCCGGATTTTTGCTGAGGACAGAGTTCGGTAACCACGCTATCGAGCTGGTTTCCGGAGGATTCGCCCACTTAATGCAGTATGCCGGATCGGGGGTTAGCTTTGTTTTTGGTGGCCTGCAGAATCATGGCGAAATTACCTTCTTTCTCTCCGTTCTGTTACCTATTATCTTTATCTCGGCACTGATCGGTATTCTGCAACACTGGAAAATACTGGATATCCTGATTCGTTATATTGGTCTTGCACTGAGTAAAATCAACGGAATGGGACGGCTTGAATCCTATAATGCTGTTGCTTCTGCGATACTCGGTCAGTCTGAGGTCTTCATTTCCGTTAAGCAGCAGCTCGGCCAGCTTCCCGCACACCGGCTATACACACTTTGCACCTCTGCCATGTCAACCGTGTCGATGTCTATTGTGGGCGCCTATATGTCGATGCTGGAACCACGTTATGTCGTGACGGCACTGGTTCTTAACTTATTTGGTGGTTTTATTATTGCCTCTGTACTGAATCCGTATCAGGTGAGTCCGGAAGAGGATATCCTCTGCGCCGCAGAAGAGAAGCGTCAGAGCTTTTTCGAAATGTTAAGCGATTATATTCTCGATGGATTCAAGGTTGCGGTTATCGTTGGGGCGATGCTGATCGGTTTTATCGCATTAATTACTATGCTAAACGCTATCTTTACCTCGATTTTAGGTATCTCTTTCCAGGATTTCCTCGGCTATATTTTCGCGCCGCTGGCCTTTCTGGTGGGTATACCGTGGCATGAAGCCGTGCATGCCGGGGGACTGATGGCAACAAAAATTGTCAGTAATGAGTTTGTCGCCATGCTGAATCTGGCAGAGACAAAAGCGTTGTTTTGCGAACGTACTATCGCGATACTGTCTGTGTTTATGGTGTCATTCGCTAACTTCTCTTCTATCGGTATTATTGTTGGCGCAATTAAGGCACTCAATAATCAGCAAGGGAATGTGGCAGCACGTTTTGGATTAAAACTATTATATGGTGCGACGCTGGTCAGTTTCCTGAATGCGACCATTGTCGGTCTGTTTTTCTGACTAATAGCGGTATCACAAAACTTCATGGATTGTGTATGGTGTGTTTGTTATCGCGAATTCAGCAATTAAGTCATACCACTTATTCGGCATGGGATTTATTTTCATTGCAATGATTATGTGGGTGTTGATTAGGATAATTATTGGTTTTCTGATTATCACTATGAAGAAAATTTTTTAGTTCGAATACGAGTACCAGCAACTATAAAAACTATGAGCATAAATGTTGTCACGGAGCAATAGTAAAGGCATACATTATATATTTAAACAATTCCTGGAGTTTTTAATATGTCTACCTCGAATTTCGTCAGAAAAAGATCGCTGATCGCTATCGCGTTGCTATCAGCGATATCACCCGCGCTGTATGCGGCTGATGTGACCATTCCCGATGGTATGAAACGTGTGGTCACCGATAGCCATATGAAAGTTTCTTTAAGAAACCAGATGAAAAACCTGAATACCTCTGATTATGGTGACCGCTCTGTACAGACGGCCTGGGGGCAAGGGGTATCACTGGACTTTATGTCAGGCTATCTTGCTGATATTATTGGCGTTGATGCATCGTATTACCATGTTATCAAACTCGCCGCCAGTGATGATTTTGATGGTCGTAGTGTGCTTTATAATGATCATGGCAAGGCAAAAGGTTTCCATAAATTTGGTCAGTTGTACTCCAAGATCAAGTTTGGTAATGAAGAAGAGTATGTCAAACTCAATACCGGCTGGCAGATTATCAATACATGGGGCGCGTTAACCAATTCCAGCCGTGCGATCCCCAGTACTTACCGGGGATGGAAACTGGATAGTGGTCTTGGCCCTGTCGCATTTCGTGGCGCATGGGTTGATCGTTACAGCGACCGTGGCTCACCGGATCAAATTCGCTTCCAGACTGCCGATCGTAAGAAAAATATTGATTATCTGGCAACCGGTGAACTGAAATATAAAGATAAAGAGTATGATGCTCTCTATTTCTTTGGCGAAAGCCACAACTATATGCAACGCAATGGTGTTGAATTAGGCTGGCAGCCGCAGGCCCTGGCGGATAATAACGGCAAAATTCTCGGGATGCTGTACATGAACCATGGCCTGAAAGACTTTAAATCAATGAGTCCCGATTACCGGCCATTTAATAATGATGCCTGGCATACCGCATTTTATGTTGAATGGAAGCAGGATAAATGGAAAAACAAGGTGGGCGCTTCCTGGACTAAGGCACACTCTACCAGTGATCACCTCGGCTATTTTGAGCGCCATATGGCTAAAAACAGCCGTGGCAGATTCAATTCAATGGCCGATGCCTGGGGTAACGACTACGTTGGCGATAATGAAAAAATGATCGCGTGGACGACAGAATATCAGGTATTTTCTGAAATCAGCCTCGGTTTACAAAGCGCCTTCGGCTGGGGAATGAAATATCAGGATCATTCTATTGATCGCGGTGAAACGCTGGTCTTTTCAAAATGGAAGCCATCATGGGAGAAAAATCTGAGTGTTCAGTTATCCGGTGGTCCATCATGGAATTATCAAAGTAAAAAGAATCAACCCATTATGACGGATGATGGCAGAGTAAAACGCGCTATTAACCACTCTGTCGAACTGCAGATTGATTATTCCTTTAACCTGTTCTGATGATTAACCCACGTAAGGATAAAAAATGTTCCTGTTGAAATCTAAAAAAATCCGCGCTGCGGCTCTGGTTACCGCTCTGCTGGTCACGGCTCCCGCATTTAGCGCCATTGAGACACCTGCCGTAGCCACTACCGGTGCAACACTACAGCAAATACATAATCAGTATCCTATCCATCTGATTTCAATTGAACAAATTGCTGAAGGATTAAAAGGAAAAGCGCCCATCGATGTCGGTTTTGATATTGATGACACCCTGCTTTATTCCACCCCCGCCTTTTTCCACGGTCAGCAGGTCTTTTCGCCAGGAAAAAATGATTTTCTGAAGAAAACAGAGTTCTGGGATCAACTCAGCAATGGCTGGGATGCTTACTCAGTGCCGAAAACATCCGCAAAAGCGCTGATGAAACTGCATCTTGATCGCGGTGATCGTATCTGGTTTATTACCGGCCGCCCGATGCCCACCAACGGTAAAGAAGCCGTTACCGAACAACTGGCGAAAGACTTCTCTGTCCCGCAGGATAAACTGAATAAGGTTATTTTTGCCGGAGAAAGCAAAAGTGCCAAAGTACAGCATATTCGCGATCTGAAAATTAAGCTCTACTACGGCGATTCCGATAACGACATCATTGATGCCCGTGAAGCCGGTGCCGAAGCAATTCGCGTGATGCGTTCCCAGGGATCATCAAACCAGCCTATGCCACGTAATGGTGCGCTGGGTGAAAAAGTGCTGATTAATTCTGATTTCTGATTTCGCTGGCTGATAAATCAGGCTGTGCCAGATAACGGGCCAGCCTGATTGGCTCGTTAGCCACTGACATCTGCCAGCAATTCATGTCACATGCTTTCCAGCCGCGCGTAAGCAGCTACCAGCCATTTAACACCTTGCCCCTGAAAAGCTATCTGTAAACGACTGTGTTCGCCACTGCCTTCCAGATTAACGATCGTGCCTTCACCAAACTTAGGATGTCGCACACGCTGGCCCAGGCGATAACCGGTATCGTTTTCCGCCAGTGGCGTTCCCATCCTCTGATGACTCATCGGACGACTGACCGTGGCTCGCAGCCGAACCTCTTCTATACACGCTTCCGGTAGCTCACCAATAAAGCGCGAAGGACGATGGTAAACTTCTTTACCATATAACCGACGGCTTTCGGCATAGGTCAGCGTCAGTTTCTGCATTGCTCGCGTTACCCCAACGTAAGCCAGGCGGCGCTCTTCTTCCAGTCGCCCTCCTTCGTCCAGCGTCATCTGGCTGGGGAACATCCCCTCTTCCATGCCGACGATGAATACCTGAGGAAACTCCAGCCCCTTTGCCGAATGTAGCGTCATCAACTGTACCGCGTCCTGCCAGCTATCCGCCTGCCCCTCCCCCGCTTCCAGCGCTGCATGTGAGAGAAAAGCCTGGAGCGGCATCAGATCTTCATCTTCTTCGGTATAGCTGAACTGGCGGGTTGCGGTGACCAGTTCTTCGAGGTTTTCGATCCGCGCCTGGCCTTTTTCGCCCTTTTCCTGCTGATACATCATCCGTAAACCGGAGTCGTTAATCACCCGATCGGTCTGAACATGCAGCGGCATCTGCGCGGTTTCCTGCGCCAGAGCGTCAATCAGTTCCATGAAACGCTGTAATGCGCTGGCCGCGCGTCCGGCCAGTGCTTTCCCGGCGATTAATTGCTGGCTTGCCTGCCAGAGAGTCAGTTGTCGCTGCCGGGATGTCTGACGCACCACATCCAGTGTACGATCGCCAATACCCCGTACCGGTGTATTGACCACGCGCTCAAATGCCGCATCATCATTACGATTCGCAATCAGCCGGAGATAGCCCAGCGCGTCTTTAATTTCCTGACGCTCAAAGAAGCGCATCCCGCCATAGATACGATAAGGCATCGCCGCCTGTAACAGGGCCTCTTCCAGTACTCGCGATTGTGCATTACTGCGATAGAGGATGGCACATTGCGCGAGCATCCCGCCGCCCTCCTGCCAGGCTTTAATGCGATTGACAACAAAACGCGCTTCATCCAAATCGTTAAACGCACAATAGAGCGAGACCGGCTCCCCCTCTTTCCCCTCCGTCCACAGCTTTTTCCCCAGCCGCCCCTGGTTATTTTCAATCAGCGCATTAGCCGCGCTGAGGATATTGCTGGTCGAACGGTAGTTCTGCTCCAGACGGATAGTCTGTGCGCCGGGGAAATCGGTCAGAAAGCGCTGAATATTTTCTACCTGCGCTCCCCGCCAGCCGTAAATTGACTGGTCATCATCGCCGACGATCATCACCTTGCCGCTATCACCGGCCAACAGACGGATCCAGGCGTACTGAATATTGTTGGTATCCTGGAATTCATCCACCAGAATGTTGCTGAAGCGCGCACGATAATGCTGGAGAATATCCGGTTTATTCAGCCACAATTCATGGGCGCGTAACAGCAATTCCGCGAAATCGACCAGCCCTGCGCGATCACAGGCTTGCTGGTAGGCCTGGTAAACCTTTTGCCAGGTTTGCTCCAGCGGATTGCCGTAACTCTGAATATGGTGTGGGCGCAGCCCCTCATCTTTTTTACCGTTGATGTACCACATCGCCTGACGGGGTGGCCACTGTTTCTCATCAAGGTTCATCGCTTTCAGCAAACGTTTCAGTAAACGCAGCTGATCTTCGCTGTCAAGGATCTGAAAATCCTGTGGCAGACCGGCATCCAGATGGTGAGCACGTAACAGACGGTGGGCGAGGCCGTGGAAGGTTCCCACCCACATGCCATTCTGGGTCGTGGTTCCCATCAGCTGGCCGATACGATGACGCATCTCAGCGGCCGCTTTATTGGTAAAGGTGACCGCCATAATCGAATAGGGCGAGCAGTTTTCCACACTCAGCAACCAGGCGATACGATGCACCAGCACCCGGGTTTTACCACTCCCCGCCCCGGCCAGGATCAGCATATTGGTGCGCGGCGCTGCCACAGCTTCACGCTGTTTATCATTAAGGCTATCGAGCAGATAAGAAACGTCCATTGATACCGCCATAAATCAGTAACCCAATAACGTTTGGTTAGCGAGCCACTGTGAATATATACAGAATGATGATTATATCAGCGAGGTCAGTGATGCCAACCGCGATATTTCGAGGTGTGGCAACAGGCGACAGTCAGGTGCATGTCGTAAGTCAGCCTGCTGTGTATTGATCCAGCACGCCTGCATACCACTGCTGATAGCGCCCGCCACATCCGTCGTCAGATCATCACCCACATGAAGTATCTGGCTGAGTGGCACACCCAGCTGGCGGGCAGCCAGATGAAACATATCGGCAAACGGTTTAGAACGCCCATCCGGGCCAGCGCGTAAAACGAAACGAAAATAGCCAGCGAGACCACATTTTTCTGGCTGCGCATTGCCATTGGTTATCGCCGCCAGCGGCCACTTTTCCGCCAGTGCGGTCAGTGTCCGATGCGTGGCTGGCGGCACAGTAATCTGACTGCGCCAGCTGGCAAAGTGTGCCATCGCAGCATCAGCACCAGCGGTAGCTTGCAGCGTCGATAATCCGGCATGTTGCATCGCCAGCGCCAGCGCCCGACGACGCCATTCCGTCACATCGTGATAAATCTCCGGTTCGCTTTCCCGCAGCCTCTGCCGCCACTGTTGCAGTTGCTGATCATCAAACTGGCGTAATGCCGGATGGTAACGACGCACAAAAGCCAGGGATTGATCCCGCGTCCGATCCATCACCGGTTGATTATCATATAAGGTATCGTCGAGATCGAAAGTCAATGCAGAAATCGGAGCCAGAGGCCGGTAAAATTGCATTATTTCCCCCGTTTTGCGCGTGGATGGGCTTTATCATACACCGAAGCAAGGTGTTGAAAATCGAGATGGGTGTAGATTTGGGTGGTAGAAAGGCTGGCATGGCCCAGCAACTCCTGTACACCACGTAGATCGTGGCTGGATTCGAGCATATGCGTCGCAAAGGAGTGACGCAGTTTATGAGGATGGACATGGCTACTCAGCCCTTGTCTGATGCCCCATTCGGCGAAGCGTTTCTGTACGTTGCGGGCAGAAATACGTTTACCCAGGCGGGATAAAAACAGCGCATCACTCTCTGATCCCAGTAAATCACGTACAGCCAGCCAGTGCTCAATCCACGCGACAGCGCTGCGTCCGATCGGCAGGCGACGCTCTTTATTCCCTTTCCCTCTGACCCACACTTCCCCGGTTTGCAGATCAAGGTGGCTAATATCAAGATTGACCAGCTCAGCAAGACGCAGCCCGGCACCATACATGATCTCCAGCATCGCCCGATCACGTACTGCCAGCGGGTCCTGCAGATTGATATCCAGCAAGCGGTCTATATCATCGACATCGATATCTTTTGGTAAGTGACGCGGGATTTTCGGCGCTGAAATCGCCTTTGCCGGGTTGGCTGCCAGTTCCCCCTGTGCTACCAGCCAGTCAAACAAACTGCGCAGTGCTGAAAGGCGCAGTGCCAGGCTGGCTGGCCCCAGGCCTTGTCTTCGGCTACGTACCGCCAGATTGCGTACCTGATCCGCGTCACACTGTTGCCAGTTTTGTAATCCGGACTGCCCGGCAAGCATCATCAGGGCATCCAGCTGCCGCTGATAATTCAGCAGTGTCAAGGAGCTTAACTGCCGTTCGACACGCAGATGGCGCAGAAAACGGCTAACCGCAGATCCTAAAGGTTGGCCGGTCATCGCCGTTCAATCCAGCGCGCCAGCAGATCTGGTAGCATTAAGGCAATCTCCTGTAACATTTGTGTGCCTTGTTCTGGCTGATAGTGTCCGTCATCATGACTGATGAACAGAATCACCCCCAGTGTGTCCTCTCCCCCCAGTAATGACATCGCCACGGAGCCTACGGCATGGGGATCTGGCAGCATCACCCGCAACTCTGAGCCGTTAAGCGGGCCAAGATAGTGGCGTTGCTGGCCAAGACGCTGAATACGAACCGGCTCAAACGCCTGGCGAGTTAACGCCAGATGGGTAAATTTCGAGGGCGCATCCAGCCGCCAGCTATCAGAAAACAGACGTATCGTCGCCCTAGCCAGGCCCAGTTCACAGGCCCAATGCTGCAGATGATTCAGCATTTCATCAAGACTTTCTGCGCGGGTGAGCCGCATTTGTAACCGCAATAAACGCTGGAATAAATTTTCATTCTCGGTAGCTTGTACCATCAGCGACATCATATTCTTTTCCAGCTTGCTGATATGGTCGCGTGATCGTGCCATATGCCACTCTACCAGTGATACTGATCCGCGCACCGGATGCGGCACCCGCATCTGCGCCACTAACGCCGCGTGACGAATAAAAAACTCCGGATGTTGTAATAAATAGTCAGCCACCGCCTGATCATTCAGCCGGTGGACTATCTCCGATGGTTTCGCTCTGCCCTGTTTTTTCATAAGTGTATATTTCCATCATAAACATGTGCCGCCGAGCCGGTCATAAAGAGGGGTTGCCCCGCTCCTTGCCAGGCGATATTGAGCGTCCCACCCGGTAACGTCACACGAACCTGAGTATCCAGTAACCCCTGTTGAATGCCTACCGCCACCGCAGCACAGGCGCCGCTGCCACACGCCTGCGTTTCCCCTGCACCGCGCTCATACACGCGCAGACGAATGTGATCGCGCGCCATCACCTGCATAAACCCGATATTCGCCCGCTCCGGGAAACGTTCGTGACACTCCATGACCTGACCCAGCGTTTCTACCGCAGCGGTTGTGACATCATCAACCTGAATGACACAATGTGGATTTCCCATCGATACCACACCACATAAAATCGTCTGCTCAGCAGCGCGCATAATATAGGTCTTTTCCGCTTTACTGGCGCGGAAAGGCACTTGTGACGGCTCGAAATTCGGCTCTCCCATATTGACGCGCACCTGCTCATCGGGCATCACACTTAATAACATCCGCCCGCTCGTGGTACTCACACGGATATCACGTTTATTGGTTAATCCTTTTAAACGCACAAATCGGGCAAAACAACGTGCGCCATTACCACACTGCGAAACTTCGCTGCCATCGGCGTTAAAGATACGATAATGAAAATCCAGATCGGGATCATAAGGCGGTTCGACAATCAGTAATTGATCAAAACCGACCCCCAGGTGTCTGTCCGCCAGTCGACGAATCAGCTCGGGTGAGAAAAAAACATTCTGCGTTACCGCATCAACGACCATAAAGTCGTTTCCAAGACCATGCATTTTAGAAAATTGCATTATTTACTCCCGCCAGGCGGAACAGAATATGATGTCACTCACCGGAATGGCTTATCTCTTCGTTATCACCCTGATCGTGACGATCGGGATTTAAGCTTTGCGTCACCACTGACGATGAAGATGTTTTATCCGCAGGCGGGAAATATAATGGCCCTTTTAAGCCACAACCGATCAAGCTGGAAACCGCCAGGCAAATGGCAATCACGGGAAAAATATTTTTCATTGATCATTGTCCGTCGTTCACTTTTCTGCTGTCTATCATCGCAGGAGAAGCGGCAAAAGCAAACATTTAGCATCTGACTGCACAGGCTTTTATTTCGCGCTATACTGCCGCTTTCTCTGAAAAAGTAAGGCAGAACCATGAATGACAGTGAATTCCATCGTCTGGCTGATGAGCTCTGGCTGGCGATTGAAGCGTCGGTTGACAACCGGGACGGCAATAGCGATATCGACTGTGAAATCCACGGTAGCGTACTGACCCTCAGTTTTGAAAATGGCAGCAAAATCATTATCAATCGCCAGGAGCCGCTGCACCAGGTGTGGCTGGCAACCAAACAAGGTGGCTACCATTTTGATTACCAGGATGGGCAGTGGCGATGTGATCGTAGCAGCAAAAGCTTCCAGGATTTACTGAGCCAGGCAGCAACCCAACAGGCGGGAGAAGAGGTCAGATTCGATTAATTCACCTATTTCTGAGCCAGGTTATTGATTCAGAGAAAATATTCGTCCTGGCTCGCGGGTGAGGTTGTTGCCGTGCTGATAGCCTGACTACGAAACGGAATTACCTGAGGATGGCTATCCACATCCACTATCTGGTAAAACTGCGGCAGATTAAAATTGATAAACCCTGTACTGTAGGTAAATCGATCGTGAGATGATGAGTAGAAATGGCTCACATCACGCACCAGATCTTCTTTACTCCCTTCACAATGGTGATAAACCTCAGCGCGGTTATTCTCATCGAGAATATAGATATTAAACCCGCCATTATTACCCACATCTTCAAAGAAAAACTGAATAATGCCCTCGCTGGCAAACCCATCCACCACCAGAGGTAACTTAACCGGATTAGTGCCCACCTGAACAGACAGATCATGCAATTTGTTATGTGAGATGGCGCCGTAAAATTCGATCGCGTTTTCCAGTTTCTGTACCGATACATGCAAGCGTTCGAAGAACAAACCCCATGTCTGTCCGGAAACATGAAGTGCTTTAAAACGCCCGGTATCCTGGCGGGTACTGGAAAGGCGTAGCTCAATACACTCAGAAACAATTTGCTGCACACGGGTACGAATCACCCCCCGCAGATGCTGACTGTAACAGAAGACATCCACCTCCGGCGGTGCGGCATCCTGATGCATTTTACCGAGAATTGTTTTCAGTGCTTCGATGATCGCCTGCTCGCCATTAAAATGCAGGGTTCTGACTTCATTCCATGAGTTACGATACAGCAGGTCAATACTACCGATTAAACATTGCTGTAATTCACCAAAGCTAAAAACATCCAGCTGACGAAAATCAACATGGACGACATGATGACGAAATAGTGCCGTCGGGTCATATTCCAGGTTGATAATGATGGCCAGATGACGGATCTCACACGGGCTATACAGTGCTTTCGGCAACGGTGCCGGTAAACGCAGTGGAAAATGTTGCGCAACATTGGCTACCATTTCCTGCAATTTCGCCAGATCAACGATACCATTGCCTTTAATAAACAGATGGGTTCGCGATGTCAGCAAGCCATTAAACCATGCCCAGGCCACCAGCTTATTGAGATAGCGGTTATACTCCAGTGGCTGATGGCTGACGATCGATTCCATATCCGGCGTGCGATTATACAGATACCAGCCAGCGCAATTCGCTCGCCCTGACGGCACATGGATAAAAGTCAAATTGGTTTCTGAAAGATCGGGAGAGATTTGCGGATTAACCAGGGTGACTTTGCCAGGTAAAGCCTCAAAAGCCGCATAAAGTTTACGGGTCAGCACGCCAATATCCTGCGGGCTGGCGGAGACGCTCAGGTTATTGCGGCGCGCAAAGCGGATCAGATGGCGATAACTTTGCATCATGGTATCCAGCAATTCGTTATGCGCTTTACGCACCTCATCAATCTTCCAGTTGTCCCGGTCATCCAGCATCTGCAGCCGTTTTTCATCCCAGCCCCATGATTTCACCAGGCCACTTAATACCTCACGACGCCAGCTGACACAGGTATGCTGTTCACGGCTCAGTTTTTCGCATACTTTCAGATAGAAGCAACGACGCACCAGGTCAAGGCGGGTATCATCGGCTATCGCCTGTAAATAAGCGGTGACACGTTCCAGCATCATGCAGTAAGGATCAAGACCAAAGGCCACGATTTCGCCATTATGCAACCGCTGTTTAATGTCTTTTGCCAGCAAGGAGTTATCCGGATACTTCCAGGAATAGGCTTCCAGTAACAGCGTTTTCAGCACCGCCTTATAGGGCGAGTCGATACTTTTGTACAGCTGCCACAGACTGGCCCCAAAGTATTCTTCTGCCGATAGCGAACCCAGTCCCCCCAGATCCAGCCATTCATTGGGTGTCAGAACGCCCTGCGCATAAAGACGCATCACATAATCGTCATAATTGTCTTCTTCTTCGCACGGCACCATATTCCACAGGATACGTTTCCCGGCGAGGCGCACCGCAGTGCGATAAAACTCATCAAGCAGTAAAATGTGCTGCGTCGAGCCACAGTCTTCTCCGCCCAGGTTACCGCTTTCATTATGACGGAAACGATTTTCATCAATCAGGAAAAAGCTAACCGTCACACCGAGAGAGGCGGCCCACCTTTCCAGCAGACTGCATTTATGCTGCAGCAATTGACGTTCCGTGATATCGAGCCATGACTGATGACACACCCAGATATCGAGATCAGAAGAGCGGCTTTGTCCGACAGAAGAAGTGCTGCCCATCGAATAAACACCGGTGATCGGTAGTTCACCTTTCAGCGGTTCCTGTATCAGTGCGCCCAGATACTGTTTTAATTCGTCAAGATAGGTACGTTGCGTTTCATCAGGCGTATAAAAACACACGCCGTGGGGGACGTTGCTGTCAAGATAGCCTGGCATTAGCGGATGGTGGTAATGCAGTAGTGTCGGCAGTAGACTGTAAACCTGTTTGAAAGAAGGCGCCATCGCTGCTAACGCACGATCAACACGCAATTGGTTAATGGCATCCAGTCTCTGTTTTAGTGTCTCAATATAGAGGTACAAGAGATATCGCCTGATGATTAAAAACGTGATTAATTTAACATCTTGCTGATGGGGCGTAAAGGAGAGAGCAATAATGCAACGCACGGCGGCTGGCGATGAGAAAAATAACAGGGTATCTTCTGAGTACGTCACCTGTAAAATCAACAAATTATTGTTACATGTGTCGTATTGATATTAATTTGTTAATTTATTGATAAAATAATATTAATAAATATTTTCCTGTTAATCGCTATGCGGCATGGAAGTGTGATATCTGTGTTTTCACAAAACTAACATCCCTAAGTTAACAATGTTAGGATAATAGATAGTCGATAATAACGGTAGCCAACATGCCAGACAACGTTTTAAAAATTGCCACCCGACAGAGCCCGCTTGCCCTATGGCAGGCACATTATGTACAAGAGCGCCTGAAACTCTGTCACCCAGGATTAACCGTCGAACTTGTCCCGATGGTGACGCGCGGCGACGTGATCCTGGATACGCCTCTGGCGAAGGTCGGCGGTAAGGGGTTATTCGTTAAAGAGTTAGAACGTGCGCTGATAGAAAAATGCGCAGACATCGCTGTCCATTCGATGAAAGATGTTCCTGTCGAATTTCCTGAAGGACTGGGACTGGTGACCATTTGCGAACGCGAAGATCCGCGCGACGCTTTTGTTTCTCATCACTATACCTCGCTGGATGCCCTGCCAGATGGCAGCATCGTCGGGACATCCAGTTTGCGCCGTCAGTGTCAGTTAGCGGCCTGGCGCCCGGATTTGATCATCCGTTCACTGCGTGGCAATGTCGGCACCCGCCTTGCTAAACTGGATAGTGGCGAATATGACGCCATTATTCTGGCCGCCGCCGGACTTAAACGTCTGGGGCTGGAAGCGCGTATTCGTCAGCTATTCACGCCACAACAGCTACTTCCTGCGGTTGGCCAGGGCGCGGTCGGCATTGAGTGCCGCCTTGACGATCACCGGACACAGACACTGCTTGCGCCATTAAATCACCCCGAAACAGCGCTTCGCGTCTGTGCCGAACGGGCGATGAACAGCCGGCTGGAAGGGGGCTGCCAGGTGCCGATCGGCAGTTATGCCGAACTGAACAACGGTGAATTGTGGTTACGTGCCCTGGTGGGCGCACCGGATGGCTCACAATTGATACGCGGTGAGCGGCGTGGCTCACCGGACGACGCCAGACAGCTTGGTGTCAGCCTTGCGGAAGAACTGCTGCATAACGGTGCTGGCGAAATTCTCACTGCAGTTTATAGCGGAGAAAACCCCTGAATGAGCATCCTGGTCACCCGTCCATTACCACAAAGTGAAGAACTGGTCTGTCGTTTGCGGGGACTGGGGAAATCAGCCTGGGGTTTTCCACTGATTGAATTTATTCCGGGTCGCCAGCTTAATACCTTAAGCGAGCAACTCGCCACCTTATCGGCTGGCGATCTGCTATTCGCCCTCTCCCGGCGTGCGGTCGAGTTTGCCGATGCGCAGTTGCAACAGTGCGGTCAATCCTGGCCACAGGCGCCTGATTATTTCACCCCTGGTCGCACGACAGCCGGGCTATTACATCGCGTCAGCGGTAAAAATATTCGCTATCCATTAGAGCGGGAAATCAGCGAAGTCTTGCTACAATTACCTGAATTGAAAAATGTTGCCGGTAAGAAAGCGCTCCTTCTGCGTGGAAACGCTGGCCGGGAATTATTAAGTGAAACGCTGCGAGAACGCGGCGCTGATGTCACTTTTTGTGAATGTTATCAACGTAGTGCAAAGCATTATGATGGTGAAAAAGAAGCGATACGCTGGCAGTCTTGTGGCGTCACAACCGTGGTGATTACCAGTGGTGAGATGCTACAACAACTTTGGGCGCTGATACCAAAACGGTATCACGAACAATGGCTCATGCGCTGTCGTATTTTAGTTGTCAGTGAACGCCTGGCCCGGCAGGCTCATCATCTGGGCTGGCAGGATATCCAGGTTGCCGATAGCGCTGATAACGATGCGCTACTGCGCGCATTACAATAACGCTCAATGATTGGAAGCCATAATGACGGAACAACAGCAGCAATCCGCCGTGCCTGAAGAGACCAGAGATGCGGTAGACAAAACGCCACAACCTACAGCGAAAAATTGCGGTAATAAGACCAGTCTCGTGCTGAGTAGTGTCGCTATCGCTATTGCCCTCGCCGTAGGTATCAGCCTGTTTAGCTTGCATAAACAGCAAGTCTCTCAGCAAAGCGAAGTCAGCCAGGATCTCGCTGATCGGATCACCTCGCTGCAAGCCTTACAGGAAAAGCACGGCAATGAGCTTGCAGAGACGATCAAACAACAAGCGGATCAGCTTACTGAAGTCCTGCATCAGCAGGCAACGCTGACTAAAAAACTGGAAGAAATCGAGCAAAAAGTGGCGGTTATTACCAGTAGCGATGGTAAAACCTGGTTGCTGGCGCAAGCCGACTTTCTGGTCAAAGCGGCGGGTCGTAAACTGTGGAGCGATCAGGATATCACCACTGCCGTGGCCCTGCTCAAAAGTGCCGATGCCAGTCTCGCCGAGATGAATGATCCCAGTCTGATTAACGTTCGTCGTATCATTACTGCCGATATCACCGCGCTGGCCGCGGTCAGTCAAATCGATTATGACGGCATCATTCTCAAAGTAAACCAGCTCGCCAATCAGATTGACAACCTGCGTCTTGCTGACAATAACGAGAGTGACTCGCCTATGGACGCCGATAGCGAAACGCTATCCGGCTCGCTGAGCGAATGGCGGAGCAATCTGCAAAAGAGCTGGCAGAGTTTTATGGATAGCTTCATTACCATCCGACGCCGTGATGAAACGGCTGTGCCACTACTGGCGCCTAATCAGGATATCTATCTGCGGGAAAATATTCGTTCTCAGCTATTAATTGC
Organism: Enterobacteriaceae bacterium ESL0689; assembly: GCA_029433525.1. Classification (NCBI taxonomy): domain Bacteria; kingdom Pseudomonadati; phylum Pseudomonadota; class Gammaproteobacteria; order Enterobacterales; family Enterobacteriaceae; species Enterobacteriaceae bacterium ESL0689. The sequence goes on from JAQTIF010000001.1 coordinate 474,928, forward strand.
CGCCCAGGCGGTACCGCGTCATCAGCAGGAAACCTATAAACAAGCGCTGGATAACGTTTCAACCTGGGTACGCGCCTATTACGACACCGCCGATACCGCCACCAAAGTTTTTCTGGAGGATATCGATAAACTGGGGCAGCAAAATATCGCAATGAGTGTGCCAGATAATCTGCAGAGTCCGGCGGCGGTTGAAAAGCTGATGCAAACACGGGTACGCAGCCTGATGGCACACCCTGCGGCAGCGCCGGATCAGACCGATTCCGCACCGACCCCACAAGGAGAGTAAAGTATGTTGAAAACGCTCTTACTCTTCGCGCTGTTAATCGCCGGGATTGTGATTGGCCCGATTATTTCTGGTCATCAGGGTTATGTTCTGATCCAGACAGATAATTACAATATCGAAACCAGCGTCACCGGGCTGGTCATCATGATGATCCTGATTATGGTGGCGTTGTTTGTTGCAGAATGGGTACTGCGGCGTATTTTCCGTACCGGTGCTCATACCCGAAACTGGTTTACCGGGCGTAAACAGCGCCGGGCGCGCAAACAAACCGAACAGGCATTACTGAAACTGGCAGAAGGCGACTACCAGCAAGTTGAAAAACTGATGACCAAAAATGCCGATTACGCCGGACAACCGGTAGTGAACTATCTGCTGGCTGCGGAAGCCGCACAACAACGCGGCGATGAAGCCCGTGCTAATCAGCATCTGCAACGTGCTACCGAGCTGGCCGGAGATGACATGATCCCGGTGGATATCACCCGTGTTCGTTTGCAGCTTGCGCGTAACGAAAATCATGCTGCTCGCCATGGTATTGATAAACTTCTGGAAATAACGCCACGCCATCCCGAAGTGCTGCGCCTGGCCGAACAAGCGTATATCCGTACCGGTGCATGGAATTCACTGCTGGATATCCTCCCGGCAATGGCGAAAGCGGGAGTGGGCGATGAAGCACACTACGCCGAGCTACAACAACAGGCCTGGATTGGTTTAATGCAACAGACGCTGGCTGATCGTGGCAGCGAGGGACTGCGCGAATGGTGGAAAAACCAAAGCCGTAAAATCCGTCACCAGCTGCCCTTGCAGGTGGCGATCGCCAGTCTACTGATTGAGAGCGATGATCACGACACCGCTCAGCAGATTATTATTGATGGCCTGAAAAAACAGTACAACGATCAGTTAGTGATGCTGATCCCGCGGCTGAAAACCAACAATCCACAGCAACTGGAAAAAATATTACGTCAGCAGATTAAAACGGTGGGCGATAATCCTTTGCTATGGAGCACCCTGGGACAATCCCTGATGAATCATGGTGAATGGCAGGAGGCCAGTGTCGCCTTTCGTGCCGCGCTCAAGCAACGTCCGGATACTTTTGATTACGCCTGGCTGGCCGATGTGCTTGATCACCTGCATCAACCAGAAGAAGCCGCCGCGATGCGTCGTGATGGCCTGATACTGACCTTACAGAATAATCCGCAGTCACCGAAAGTGGACCCGAAAGAAGGGCAAGAGCATAACGCCTGAAGCCTGTCCACAAGACAGAAGATCTCAGCTGATCTTCTGTCTGGTAAACGAGATAAAACAAGGCAGTGAAGCATCTCTTTCGGTTACCGGAAGAGCGCGCAATAAAAAAACCCCGCCTGAGCGGGGTTAGAAATTGGTCGGCGAGAGAGGATTCGAACCTCCGACCCACTGGTCCCAAACCAGTTGCGCTACCAGGCTGCGCTACTCGCCGAAATACTGCTGTTTTAACTTCTGCTTTAATTCATAAAAGCTGTGGTGCGAGGGGGGGGACTTGAACCCCCACGTCCGTAAGGACACTAACACCTGAAGCTAGCGCGTCTACCAATTCCGCCACCTTCGCAATGCACAACTCTGACAAATAATGGGGTGGCTAATGGGATTCGAACCCACGACAACTGGAATCACAATCCAGGGCTCTACCAACTGAGCTATAGCCACCACAACAAATTTTTTTACGCGGCCCTGCCACATTCACAGTCCACCGCAGCTCTGACACCGGGTAAATGGTGCGCCCGACAGGATTCGAACCTGAGACCTCTGCCTCCGGAGGGCAGCGCTCTATCCAGCTGAGCTACGGGCGCTTAGCGCCGTTGCGGAGTCGGATAATACGGACTTCCCCCTCCGCTGTCCAGTGCCTTTTGCAATAAAACGTCTGTTTGCTCATGCTTTGTGCATTTTGTGCGTTAATCTGGCTGGCGTTCAATATCTTGCTGACGATCAAGGCCAAAGATCTTATAGATAAGCGTGACGACAGCCATAAACAGCATCCCCACCAGCAGCGACAGGCGGGTATCGTCATTAAATCCCATCCCGATCAGTACACAAACCAGAAATGCCATGGTTAAATAGTTCGCCCACGGGAAAAACAGTGAACGAAAAGGATGGCGTGCCATCTCCTTCTGATGCAGATGACGAAAACGAATCTGGCTAAACAGGATCACAAACCACGGCACCATCCCCGGTAATACGCTGGCGCTATAAACATAGACAAAAACACGTTGCGGGTTAGGAATAATATAGTTCAGACAGGAGCCAGTCAGCAAAATGACAATCGACAGCGCCACTCCGATGACCGGGACACCATGACGCGACACTCTGGCGATGACCGGGGGTAGCTGGCGATTCCTGGCCAGTGTATAGAGCATCCGTCCACAGCTATACATGCCGCTATTACAGCCAGAAAGCGCCGCGGTCAGAACCACAAAGTTAATGATACCGGCGGCGGTGGTAATACCGATTTTCGCAAAGGTCAGAACGAAAGGACTGCCATTAGTACCAATGTGATCCCACGGGAAAATGGTGACAATAACAAAAATGGCCCCGACATAAAAAATCAGAATACGCCACAAAACATTGCCTACCGCGCTACGCAATGTCACTTGTGGGTTCTTCGCCTCACCAGCGGTGATCCCGATAAGTTCCACCCCCTGATACGAAGCCACCACGATACATAACGCGGTCAGAAAACCTTTCCAGCCCCCGGCAAAGAAGCCACCGTGTTCTGTCAGGTTGCCGAAACCGAGTGTCTGGCCACCGTTACCAAAGCCAAAGAAGATCACCCCCAGTCCCGTGATGATCATGACGATAATGGTGGTCACTTTAATCATGGCAAACCAGAATTCAATCTCACCGTATAAGCGTACCGCCGCCAGGTTGGCCAGAGCCACCAGTCCGACGGCGATTAACGCCGGGATCCACTGCGCCAGATGCGGGAACCAGTACTGCACATACAAGCCAATCGCCGTAATTTCAGAAATCCCAACCGCCATCCACATAAACCAGTATGACCAGGCGGTCAGATACCCCATAAACGGGCCCATATAGCGATGGGCATAAACAGCAAAAGAGCCGGTGACGGGCTCAATAAACAGCATTTCACCCATTGAGCGCATAATTAAGAAGACAAATAAGCCCGCGATGATATACGCCAGTAAAACAGAAGGACCGGCCCACTTTAGCGTGCTGGCCGCGCCCATAAATAATCCTACCCCAATGGTTCCACCCAACGCGATGAGCTCAATGTGTCTGGCTTCCAGACCACGATGAAGCTCGGTTTTTTTCTCTGTCATATTGCCTCTGGTATTTGTTTTATTGTCGTTGTTTGCCGAATTTTGAGTTTCTGCTTCCCCTTCTGACCCAGAAAAGGAGCATAAACCGGTTATTTTTATCTATTGTTAATAAGAATCTACCCCATCAGGCTGTTTGACTTGATGGACGCTGATTTTGTCGAAGTGACAAATAAACGCTTTGTCAGTGAATCCATTAAGCGGCATCCTGCCACCAATGGGCAGCATCAGAGTTGCCCGGTGTAATACCAGCGTAAATAGCGCAGCAGACGGATCTGCCGTTTTATTCGCGTCGGCTGTAACAACAAGCGATACAACCACTCCAGCCCCATGTTTTGCCAGCACTTCGGCGCCCGGCGGACGTGGCCGGTAAAAACATCGTAAGTTCCGCCTACACCCATATATAACGCCGATGGGTAGATCGCCCGACAATCGCGCATCACTATCTCCTGACGGGGTGATCCCATTGCGACAGTCACAATCCGGGCACCACTATCACGTATGCGAGCAAACAAAGCCTGACGCTCATCCGCAGTAAAATAACCATCCTGGCTACCGACAATATTAACCTGCCAGCGCTCACGCAGCTGATGTACGGTCTGTGCCAGCACTTCCGGCTTTCCGCCAATCAGGAAAACGGGGGTGCCTTGCATCCCGGCACGTTCCATCAACGCTTCCCACAAATCAGCGCCAGCCACCCGTGCCACTTTTGCCTGGGGATATTTTTTACGCAATGCACGGATAATGCTGATACCATCCGCATATTTTAACTCTGCCGCCTCTATTAACTGCCGGATTTCCGGGTCATCCTCGACCGCCAGCATTTTTTCCGCATTGATAGCGATCAGCGTTCCCTGGCGAATAGCACCATCGCGATATAAGTAGTCCACCGCATGGCGCTTATTACGCCAGCCAATCAGCTGTAATCCCCGCAACAGATACAAGGGCGCAGAAGTATTTATAGTCATGTTCACTTTTTATTAAACTTACGATTGCCGCATGATCCGTGGCTGAATCAGTCCCGCACTTTTCAGCAGTCCATATAATAGTTTTGCTATTAACAAGCAAGCACCAAAAATAACCACGAAAAATACCACTCGTGAGCCGAATGCATCCAGCCCTTCCCGCGCCAGGACGATCAGGTTGAAAATGGCACCAAAACAGAAGCTATGCAGGATCGCCGCTTTGTAGCGATTATGCTCGCGGTTCCCCTGTTGATAAAGCCAGTCGAACCATTTAATAATCAGTCCAACCACCACCGCGCCCAACGGCACCAGCCAGATCCCCCCCATCACGATCAGCGAGCCAATCAGCGTCGGTGAAATCGCCAGCCCGGAGTGATTATCCAGCACTTCCCAGGTAAAGTAGTTCGCGCTGTTGAGTATCAGCGAGGGCCGTCCGTGCCACAGCCAGCCTGGAATAAAAACGTAGAAATCACGGATCATCGGTGCCAGCCCCTGGAAAGTGATCTGGTCATAGTTTTGCAACAGCAGCGCCAGATTTTCCCACGGCGAGAAGGTATCACGGGTCAGATAGAGGAAGGTGTAAAGCGCCTCATCACCACTGACATTCATGCCATAACGTTTGAGCGCCAGCCAGAACATTCCGCTGATCCCGGCAATGCCAGCGATAAACAACATCCACAAGTTTATCCAGCCACGCATAATGCCAATAAATAAAAAGATCGCGAACGCGATCATGATGTTGGCGCGCGTTCCGCCAACCATCATATAGGTTAATAAACCGAATGCCACCGTGCTCACCAGCAAGGCGATCCACGCTTTATAACTCTGATGCAGGAAATAAATCACCAGCATCGCCGGAATGAAAAAATAGAAAAAGCGCTTTAATGCCACCGCAGAGACTTCGCTGGAGAAGATCTGGCTATAGGTGCTCAATTTAAACAGTAAAAAACCGTTATAAACAAAGAAAATCCCGACAGATAATAATGCCACCGCCAGCAGCATTCCACAGGTCAGCCACGCCTCGACCCGATTGACCGTCAACAACGGACGAGCCGGATATGTCCGGGTCACTGAACTGATCCGCGTTTTGTAACTGACGTAATAGATCGCGTAGAAACAGACGGAGACCAGCAAAGTCTGCAACAATATTTCGGGCGGCGCGATAGCGATATCGAAACGGAATAGCAGCAGGCTGGTCAGCGGGAAACCAAAAAAGAAGGTCAGTAAAAACAGCAGCGAAAAAAATATATTGAAGTTAAAACGTACACGACGAAACTCAAACCAGGTGGTCGTCACGATAAAGAGTGTCGACAGCAGCCAGATGACCAGCAATCCGCAAAACTGCATTAACGTCATGTGTTCACTCCTGCCGCCAGCGGTAACGCCTGACGCCAGCCGGTCAGATAGTTCGGGCAGAAAAAGGCAATCCGGCTTTTATCCATCTGTGCTAACTGGCGCTGTGTTGCATATATCAGCTCAGGCGTCAGCACATCATCGGTAAACAGTACCGGAATACCCTGTTCAGTCATATCCAGCCAGAATGGGTTATCCCGATTCAGCACACAGGGGATATCGGCCTGAATCAATAAACATAATGTGCCAATACCCTGTTGCCGCGCAAACAGGAAGTAGCCTAAATCACACTGGCGGAGCAGGTCGAGATAAGCATTAAACGTCAGTTTCTGGTTCAGGATCTGTAGCTGTCCGGCGCCGAATAACGTCACTCCTGCGGTGCGCACTTCCTCAATATATTGCGCATTATTATCAGGATACCCCATCGGTACTATGACATTCACCGTATCACCGAACTGTCGATGGATAGCATGTAATGCCGCAAGATGTTGATTGCTGCGATCCCCTGAATTGCCGACCAGAATAGTCAGCTTTTCTCTCCTGGATGAAGTTCTGACCCGTCGATAATGACCGTTCAGCGCCATCGGCGTCGGGAAATAGAGCCGTTTGCCTGGGACATGGGGACAGCGGCGGGCAAACTCGTTCAGATCCCCCTGTGTCGCAAAGACATGGCCGACCCGTTTCTGTGCCAGCCGTCGGACGGGATAGAAAAGACGAAATTTCAGACCGGTGGCATTTTGATATAAATCAGCCCCCCAGATATGCCAGTTAAACTGAGACGGGTGGATCTCTCCACTGAGCAGCGCTATCCATAAGCGGCTATTAAACTGGCCGTGGAAAAAAAAACGCTGATGACGATCCGCTTTTGCCCGCGCGATGACCGCCCTGGCCAGCGCCATTTTCCCCGGATAACCAGTGACAGATAATCGCGGATAAGCCTCAGCCATATCGTTGCTCCCGGCAACGATCATAAATGTTCTTGCCTGTGGATCATCGGTGGCCAGATGGTCATTAAAGAAGCGTAAAATGGTCTGATTGTGATGCGGAATCGCGGACCCCAGTACATGTATCAGTGTTGTCATCCTCGTCTGCACCAAAGTAAAAATGCGCCACTACAAACAACAAAATAGACGCTATAGGTCATCATATATGCCTGTACCGCCCCTGCCGCGCCATGGGCCGGAATCAGCCAGGACGAAAACAGCATCAACAGCGTAAACTGACTCACTTCCGCCAGAATATACAGGCGTAGTGATGCTTTTGCGATCACCAGATAGCCGTAAACATAAGCCCCGACTTTCAATACATCCCCTGCCAGTTGCCAGGCGAACAGATCGCGCATCGCTGAAAAACGCTCAGAGAACAGCAACCCGATGGCGAAATCGCGCAACAGCCAGATAGCTAAGCTTATCGTTGCTACAAGCGGAAGAACAAATTTTAACGTATTGATAATTTCGCGGATCAGCGCTGTTTTTACCGTCTGGCGCGACAGCGCCGGTAACAGATAAACGCTAAATGAAGCGGTAATAAATTGCAGCCAGGCATCGGAAAATGTACTCACACCTTGCCATAACCCCACCGCCTGCCAGCCATCATACTTCGCCAGTGAGTTTCGCATCATCACATAAGCCACCGGCAAAGTCAGTGATGTTATCAGTGCCATCAGAGTAAATTTGAAAAGCTGCCTTGCAAAGTCACTCTCCCAGCGCGGGAAGAAATCACTGGGTGTCAGTGCGTTGTGGCGATATAGCGCCACTGCCGCCGGAAGAGCCACCAGTGCTGGCATCAGCGCCAGACCCAGCAATGCACCCTGATAGCCAGCCAGAGAGTAGCAAATACAGTAGACGACAACCCCTGCCAGGCTGCCGATAATCAGCGATAACGCATTGCCCGCTGCATCGCGCAAGCCCTTTATCATTGCCAGTAACAGGTTGCTCCACGCGATGCCCATCTGAACCAGAGCCACAAGGCGTATCACCCCCTGGTAATGGGTATGGCCAAAGACGACCTGACTGACAGGCGCGGCAGCCAGCAGGAACAGGAGTGCCAGCAAGGTTGAGGAGCAAAGGACTATCGTGGATGCCGTACCGGTGACAGCACTAAGTTGTTGCCGATCATCCGCATACTGCGCGACCAGCCTGGTGACACCGTTGAAAATACCGGCACCCGCCAGCACACCCAGCACGGTTATCAACTGGCGAAAATTACCTGCCTGACCAATACCGGCGGGGCCAAATTTAACAGCCAGCAGTTTCACCACCAGCAATCCGGCCATGATTTTGACCAGTGTCGACGTGGCCGTCCATAATGACGCTTTCGCCAGCGACATATCAGGAGAAATAGTCTGACAGCGCATTGATCACCGTGTGCTGGTCAGCAAATGACAGGTTATAAAACAGCGGCAGACGCAAAAGACGTTCACTCTCAGCGCTGGTAAAACGATCTTCACCATGAAACTGACCAAAATGCTTGCCTGCGGGGCTGCTGTGCAGTGGGATATAGTGGAATACCGCGATGATCTCCTGCTTGCTCAGCCAGGCGATCAACTTGCTGCGCTCTGCCATGTCGCGGAGTCTGATATAAAACATATGCGCGTTGTGACTACAACCCACCGGAACCGCGGGAAGTTCGATATGCCCGGCCTGCGCCAGGGGTTGCAGCGCATCATAATAGCGCTGCCATAACGCCTGTCGCTGCTGATTAATCTGCTCCGCCACTTCCAGTTGCGCCCATAAACAGGCCGCCTGCACATCAGACATCAGATAGCTGGAGCCAATATCACGCCAGGTATATTTATCCACCACACCACGGAAAAAGTGACTGCGATCGGTGCCCTTCTCGCGGATAATTTCCGCACGCTCGATCAGCTGGCTATCATTAATTAACACCGCGCCACCTTCACCCGCCGCAGTATAGTTTTTCGTTTCGTGAAAACTAAAGCAGCCGATATGGCCGATCGTCCCTAACGCCCGGCCTTTGTAAGTTGACATTACGCCCTGAGCCGCATCTTCGACCACCATCAGATGATAGCGTTTTGCCAGCGCCATGATGGTATCCATTTCACAGGCGACACCGGCATAATGTACCGGCACAATCGCCCGGGTTCGGTCACTTATCGCCGCCTCGATCTGTGTTTCATCAATATTCATGGTGTCACGACGAATATCGACAAAAATAATTCTGGCCCCACGCAGAACAAAAGCGTTGGCAGTAGAGACGAAGGTGTAGCTCGGCATGATCACTTCGTCACCGGGCTGGATATCCAGTAATAATGCGGCCATCTCCAGTGCGGCAGTACCGGAGGGAGTCAGCAACGCCTTCGCCGTACCAAAATGCTGTTCTATCCATTGCTGACAGCGGCGGGTAAAAGCCCCGTCACCACATAGTTTGCCACTGCCAAGGGCCGATTGTATGTACTCAAGTTCGCTTCCCACCACTGGGGGCGCATTAAAGGGGATCATCATATCACCTGTATAACCAGTATGCGGTGTGCGCTATATTGGCACCGCTCATAATATAACGCTTAAGGGCAGCGGTATTCCCCATCTGAGTGGCAACCCGCAACGCAGAAAATCCGTGATCATAAGCCCAGCGCTGGGCCGCTTGTATCAATTCTGCTCCGGCACCGCGTCCTGCTAACAGGCCAATGCGGGCTTGTGTCTCATTATGCTGGCGCAGGGAGACAAAAGCACGGATATCACCATTGGCAGCACGAAAAATCAGGCACTGATCATCGAAGCGGCCCCGTACCGCGTTCTCAATCCATTGGGCATAAAAACAACTGTCGGCATTCGCGGCGTACCACGGAGAACGGAAACGGCTATGAGTAAAAGCCTGTGCCGCCAGCTGGCGTAATCGTGGAATATCTGCCGATGTTGCCACTTCACCCCCTGCTGCGTTGGGGAGACCGACAGGCAACAGCAGATCAATTTCTCCCTCCACCAGCTGAAAGCCCCGTTGTTGTAGGGCCTCAATACGCGCCGTATCGCTGGCAGCTACTTTTGCCTGCACCCGCGCCCAGCCAGCCAGCGCTTGTGGGTTCAGCGGCGAGGCGTCATCGTCAAAGTGCAGAATAGCGCTATCAAGACCAAAAAAACGACTTTCCCATTCCAGAAATTCAAGACGGGCATGGAGCGGCTGGCAAGGTGCTGAATATAAATGCGTCATCGCAATAATAACGTCCCGCTCACTGCCAGATGCCTTTGCTATCGATAAGATAAGGGTGTGCCACACGCTCCCGGTCGATCATTTTAAAGGCGTGATGATCCACTAACATCACCACGACATCAGCGCAGGCCAGCGCCTCATCGACCGTCACCAGCGAGCATAATCCTGCCAGCGCATGAGGCAACTGGTGAATGTTGGGCTCGACAACCAGTGTTTCACCGGGGTGCCAGCGGGCAATTTGCTGCACAATCTCCAGCGCCGGGCTTTCGCGCAAATCATCAATATCAGCTTTAAAAGCCAGGCCAAAACAGGCAATTTTCAGTTCATTAGCACGCTGGTTGCGGGCCGCAAGGCAATCTGCTACCCGCGCCTTGACCTGCTGAACAACCCACGTGGGTTTATGATCATTGATTTCACGAGCGGTACGGATTAGCCGTGCCTGTTGCGGGTTCTGTGCGACAATAAACCACGGATCAACAGCAATACAGTGGCCGCCGACTCCCGGCCCGGGTTGCAGAATATTGACACGCGGATGACGGTTAGCCAGGCGGATCAATTGCCAGACGTTAATTCCCTGGCGGGCGCAAATCAGCGACAGTTCATTGGCAAAGGCGATATTCACGTCGCGAAAACTATTTTCTGTTAACTTACACATTTCCGCCGTGCGGCTGTCTGTCACCACACATTCACCCTGCAGAAAAATACGATAAAGCTCGCTGGCCCGCGCGGAACAGCGCGGTGTCATCCCACCAATTACCCGATCGTTTTTAATCAGTTCGACCATGATCTGACCGGGCAAGACCCGCTCAGGACAATAGGCAATATTAATATCAGCCGCTTCACCAGCCTGTTGTGGAAAGCGTAAATCCGGGCGCATTTCGGCCAGCCAGGCCGCCATCTGCTCTGTCGCGCCTACCGGAGAGGTGGATTCCAGTATCACCAGCGCCCCTTTCTGCAATACCGGAGCAATTGATCTTGCCGCAGCTTCCACAAAGGACATATCAGGCTCATGCTGATCTTTAAAAGGGGTGGGGACGGTGATCAGGTAAGCATCGGCAATCACAGGTTGCGTCGTGGCGCTGAAATATCCCTGTTCGACCGCACTTTTAACAATGTTCGCCAGATCCGGCTCCACAATATGGATCTCACCACGGTTAATGGTCTCCATCACCTGTGGATTGGTATCCACACCCACCACCCGTTTTTGTCGGGCAGCAAATGCTGCAGCGGTTGGCAAACCGATATATCCCAGTCCGATCACCGAAATGGTAGAAAAACTCATAACATTACCTGATTATTTTTAAGAGCTGACAAAATACGACAACATGCCTGTCCGTCACCATAAGGATTGTGCGCCCGACGCATAGCGTCACAGGCGCTATCATCCCTGAGCAGATGCGTCACTTCATTCACAATACGCTGACTGTCGGTTCCCACCAGACGTACTGTCCCTGCGGCAACAGCTTCCGGGCGTTCAGTGATATCACGCATCACCAGCACCGGTTTCCCCAGCGACGGCGCTTCTTCCTGGATACCGCCGGAATCGGTGAGGATAAGCCACGCGTGATCCATTAACCAGACAAACGGCAGGTAGTCCTGCGGCTCAATCAAGATCACGTTATCGATGTGACTAAGAAGGCGGTTAACCGGCTCTCTGACATGGGGATTCAAATGCACCGGATAAACAATTTGTACCTCAGGATGGCTGGCCGCAATCCAGGCCAGCGCCTGACAGATTTTATCAAAACCCTGACCAAAGTTTTCCCGCCGGTGGCCCGTCACCAGAATCGTCTTTTTGTCCGTCATCATAAAGGGGTAACGCTGCATTAATTGATGGTGCAGCCCCTGATCACGCTGTATCCGGGTGCGCACCCAGAACAACGCATCAATACCGGTATTGCCAGTGACGGTGATACGGCTGGCGGCAATATTTTCGCGTAACAGATTCTGCTGCGACGTTGGGGTCGGGGCAAAATGATAGGTCGCCAGATGTCCAGTCAGTATGCGATTTCCTTCCTCTGGCCACGGTGAGTACAGATTACCGGTTCGTAGCCCCGCCTCGATATGTCCTACTGCAATACGCTGGTAGAATGCGGCCAGACTCGCCGCAATCGTCGTGGTGGTATCGCCATGAACCAGCACCACATCGGGACGAAATGATTCCAGAACCGGCTTCAATCCTGCGAGGATACGACAGGTTATGGTGGTGAGATCCTGATCGGGCTGCATAATGTTGAGATCATAATCAGGCTCGATGGCAAATAACTTCAGCACTTGATCGAGCATCTCCCGATGTTGTGCCGTGACGCACACTTTCGCTTCAAACCCGCGATCTTGCGCCAGGGCATGCACCAGAGGCGCCATTTTGATGGCTTCGGGTCGGGTACCAAATATGGTTAATACTTTCATTTATTCACTGAACCGACGACGTGACAAAGCAACTCCTGCGCCAATGAACCCACCGACAATCCCCCACATTACCATCAGAAAAAGTCGCCGTGGACTATCACGTTTTATGGGCTCTTCCGGGGTACGCAAATAGCGATATGTCTGAAAACGGGGATCTAATACCGGCCCGGCAGTAAGCGTATTCAGTATCGCCCGGTCCTGCTCATAATCAGCACTGTACTCTGGCCCCACAGCCTGCAGGCTCTCCAGTTGGGCCTGTAGCATCGACTGACCTAATAAAAACAGCTCAGCATCCGGTAATTGCCCAAGTGGGATCTCTGCAATATCACGCGAAATATTGTGCTGCTGGGCAATTTTCAGCGCCTGTTCAACGCGCTTTGTCCGACGGCTGAAGATTTCGTATGCCACTTCTTGCTGGCGTTTCACCTGGGCGCTCATTTGTACCGTATGCACACCCCAGGCTTCCCTGAGCTCATCATTAAGATGCCTGGCTGCCCGCTGGCTGGCGAAAGCCACGTACTGACGGAGTAAATTATTGGCGTCGGCTGCCGTTTCGGCGATCAGTTTGACACTATCCTGGGTGTGTTTAACGCTATCGCCCGCAATAAACTGGATATCGCTAATCAGTTCATCGAGTAATACCGCGTCAGCATGTGCATTACCCGAGCGACGCTGTTTGTAATAGTCTGTCTGCATCCAGAAATCGCGGCGGCTATCCCAGGATCGCTGCTGCATGATAAATTCGTTATAGACTTCATCCATCACCGAAGGGCTGTCTACCGCTGGGCTATTTTTTTTGCCATCCAGATCGCGTAAAAATTGCTGTTGCGCATAGTAACTGCCCAGCATGTTCATGGTGGGCCGATCGGTGATCGCCATTGCGCTCCATTGCTGACGGGCAAAGAAAGCATAAATCAGCACAATGAGTGCAAATAGTAGCGCCATGCTGATTATCCAGATTTTTCCCGCCCATAAGGTGCGAAACAGTCCGCGAATATCAAGTTCGTTTTCAATGTTCACTGCACATACTCCCGGTAATGGGGGGATAGTTGTCTTCCCGATCCTACTTGACTCATTTTGCATTATTGCCACTATAGCGCCGCATCCTGCGTTTGAAATGCTTAATCCGCCGCGCTATTTTCCAGGCACGTTTGATACAGTAACCATAAAGGGAAAAAGATAACAAAAAGAGAATGAACATCACCCATTCAGGTATCGCGTAGATGTATTCTGCGACGATGCCCACCGCCGCCAGCAATGCTGCCATCAGTGTGATCAGAACAAACGTTTGTCTGGCCGTGAAGCCGGCACGCATAATCAAATGGTGTATATGTTGACGATCCGGTGAGAACGGGCTCATCCCTTTACGCAGGCGACGATACATAATCGCCACCATATCCATCAAAGGGATAGCAATCACCCATAGTGCTGTTACCGGATTCATGGCGCGCATTTTTCCCTGCGTCGTCTCCAGAAGAAGCCAGATGATAGTAAAACCGAGCATGGTACTGCCAGCATCGCCCATGAAAACTTTGTAACGCTGCCCCAGCACACCAAGATTAAACAAAATATAGGGCAGCGTGGCGGCGATCATCGCAAAACACCACATTGCCAGACTGTACTGACCCTTAAGAGATAGAATGATGCCGATCGCGGCAAAACAGACTGACGATACCCCACCCAGCAGGCCATCAATACCATCGATCATATTAAATGCGTTGATCGCCGCCCAGACCGCAAAAAGGGTAAGGAAGAAACCAAACGGGCCCAGTACGAGTTCCCAGGGGCCTAAGATACAGCCCAGGCTGCTTAAATAGAGATTGCCCGCGGTCATCATAATAATGGCAATGACCGCCTGGATAACCGCACGAATTTTGACGCTAAGATCAAATCGGTCATCCAGTGCGCCCACCAGGACAAGAATACCGGCACAGATCAGATATAACGTTGCATGAGGGATATAGGCATTGCTAATAATAGCGTTAAAACAGATGCCTGCGTAAATTGAGATCCCCCCGACCAGCGGAACCAGACCATGATGCCGTTTTCGATAGTTAGGCTTATCCACTAACCCAATTTTGATTGCCACTTTCCTGATGACAAGAAGAAAAAGGGTGGTGAACAAAAAAATACTGATTAATTCAATAATAGCAGTGGATAAATTCACAGCGCATACGCTCTCAGCATAGTTAATCCCTGGGAGTATAACGATGATACGTCAACTCCTGAAGGCGTAAAGCAGAACCTGACAAATCGACTACAGGATACCCGATTCTATCCCTTCTTTTGAGATAGGCCATCACCAAAATAAAACGCCACGCAGTTGCGTGGCGTCGCTGACGGGGTTGGCTTACGATCGTTTCATCATATCAAAGAAATCATCATTCGTTTTGGTCATCGCCAGTTTATTGATCAGGAACTCCATCGCGTCAATTTCACCCATCGGGTGGATAATTTTACGCAAGATCCACATTTTCTGTAATTCTTCCTGCGTGGTTAACAGCTCTTCTTTACGAGTACCAGAACGGTTGTAATCGATGGCCGGGAAGACACGTTTTTCGGCAATTTTACGTGAAAGATGTAATTCCATATTCCCCGTGCCTTTAAACTCTTCATAAATCACTTCGTCCATCTTCGAACCGGTATCAATCAGCGCGGTCGCGATAATCGTCAGACTGCCGCCTTCTTCTACATTACGTGCCGCCCCAAAGAAACGCTTCGGACGATGCAGGGCATTGGCATCGACCCCGCCGGTCAATACTTTACCGGAAGCCGGAACCACGGTGTTGTAAGCACGCGCCAGGCGGGTAATGGAGTCGAGCAGGATAATGACATCTTTTTTGTGCTCGACCAGCCGTTTCGCTTTCTCGATAACCATCTCGGCAACCTGAACATGGCGCGAGGCGGGCTCATCAAAAGTAGACGCTACCACTTCACCTTTGACCAGACGCTGCATCTCGGTGACTTCTTCCGGACGTTCGTCAATGAGCAGCACCATCAGGACACAGTCAGGGTGATTATACGCAATGCTCTGGGCAATATTTTGCAGCAGCATTGTTTTACCGGCTTTCGGTGGCGCAACAATCAAACCACGCTGGCCACGACCAATCGGCGAGGCTAAATCCAGTACCCGGGCGGTTAAGTCCTCAGTAGAGCCGTTACCGCGTTCCATACGCAACCGTGAGTTGGCGTGTAGCGGTGTTAAGTTCTCAAATAAGATCTTATTGCGCGCATTTTCTGGCTTATCGAAATTCACTTCGTTGACTTTCAACAGCGCAAAATAGCGTTCACCCTCTTTAGGAGGTCGGATTTTTCCGGAAATCGTATCACCGGTGCGGAGGTTAAAACGGCGGATTTGACTGGGAGAGACATAGATATCATCAGGGCCGGCAAGGTAAGAGCTGTCTGCGGAGCGGAGGAAACCAAACCCATCCTGCAGTATCTCCAGCACACCATCGCCGAAAATATCTTCGCCACTCTTCGCATGCTGTTTGAGGATCGCGAAGATAATATCCTGTTTACGCATACGGGCCAGGTTTTCCAGCCCCATATTTTCGCCGAGAGTAATCAGTTCAGAAACCGGCGTATTCTTTAATTCGGTAAGATTCATAATGATGTGGGTTCTTAAACTCGGGGTAGAACTCGAACTTAATGTTGTGAATGGTATGGCAGAAATATCCATGCCTGTTAATTTATATGGCTTTCATCTCGTGCCTGTACGTTGCCTGGTCACAGGAAAGAACGCAGTGCTGAAACGACAAAACGGAAGAGTGATAAGCCCGGAATATCTAGCCTCTCGCATGTTCTTTTCGGGAAGCTTCGGGTACAACCAGATTCAAAACAATAGATATGTTTAAAATAGAGCCAGCCATTAAATTAGCACGACTACACACTGACGTCCAGAGTTCCGCTAAAAATAGCAGAACACTGGAAAATCAGAATAACAAACAGCTTACGCCAGGCTGGCATCAAGAAAGTCTTTGAGCTGCCCTTTAGACAGCGCACCCACTTTCGTCGCCACCACTTCGCCGTTTTTAAACAGCAGCAGTGTAGGAATGCCGCGAATGCCATACTTCGGCGCAGTCGCTGGATTCTGATCGATATTCAGTTTCGCAATGGTGAGTTTGCCTTGATACTCTTCAGCGATCTCATCCAGAATCGGGGCGATCATTTTGCACGGACCACACCACTCTGCCCAGAAATCAACAAGGATGAGTCCGTCAGCTTTGAGTACGTCGGTGCCAAAACTATCGTCAGTCAGGTGAATAATTTTATCGCTCATATTTAACTCCACAGGAATAGGCCTGGTGTGCGGGTGTCGAGCCATCAATGACACGCCGATATTTCACACACGCTATTTTTCAGAATGCATCCTTCAGTGCAACGACGCACGCAGTCGTCTAAACTTTCGTCAATTCATCCGTTTATCACGGATGCATTCGACATCATTTTGCGTATTCGCCAGCGAAAGGTTAACGTTATTTCACCGGATACGCTTTCTTAATGCAACATTAAGCTGATATTCTACCACACTATGAGCAAAACACATTTAATACAACAGAAGTTTTCCGACTTCGCCCTGCATCCGGCAGTGATAGAAACCCTTGAAAAACAAGGGTTTCATCATTGCACGCCCATTCAGGCGCTGGCGCTTCCATTAACACTGGAAGGTCGCGACGTTGCCGGGCAGGCGCAAACAGGAACCGGCAAAACGCTGGCGTTTCTGACGTCGACGTTTCATTATCTTCTTTCTCATCCGGCCGGCACAGATCGCCAGGTCAACCAGCCGCGTGCGCTGATTATGGCGCCGACACGCGAACTGGCGGTGCAGATCCATGCGGATGCTGAGCCACTGGCGCAGGCGACCGGGCTGACCCTGGGTCTGGCTTATGGCGGTGATGGCTATGATAAACAGCTAAAAGTGCTGGAAAGTGGCGTCGATATTCTGATTGGCACCACGGGCCGTATTATCGATTACACGAAACAAAATTACATTAACCTTAGCGCGATTCAGGTGGTCGTGCTGGATGAAGCGGATCGCATGTACGATCTCGGCTTTATTAAAGATATTCGCTGGCTATTTCGTCGCATGCCACCGGCTAATCAGCGTCTCAATATGTTGTTCTCGGCGACACTCTCCTATCGGGTTCGTGAACTGGCGTTTGAACAGATGAACAACGCGCAATACATTGAAGTCGAACCTGAGCAGAAAACAGGTCATCGCATTAAAGAAGAGTTGTTTTACCCTTCTAACGAAGAAAAAATGCGTCTGTTGCAAACGCTGCTGGAAGAAGAGTGGCCAGAGCGTGCCATTATCTTTGCCAATACCCGGCATCGTTGTGAAGATATCTGGGGACATCTTGCGGCCGATGGCCATCGTGTCGGGTTGTTAACCGGCGATGTTGCGCAGAAAAAACGTCTGCGTATTCTCGAACAATTCGCCCGTGGTGATATCGATATTCTGGTGGCGACTGACGTTGCCGCACGCGGTTTGCATATTCCGCAAGTCACCCACGTCTTTAATTACGACTTACCTGATGACTGCGAAGATTATGTACACCGTATTGGCCGTACCGGTCGCGCGGGTGCCAGTGGTAGCTCAATCAGCCTGGCCTGTGAAGAGTATGCGCTGAACCTGCCCGCGATTGAGGCTTATATCGGTCATCCTGTTCCGGTCAGTAAATATAACCCGGATGCGCTGTTAAGCGACTTGCCGAAACCATTACGGCTGACACGTTCACGCCCGGGTAATGGTCCTCGCCGTAATGGGACACCGCGTAACCGTCGTCGCCCAGGCTAGCCTATGCCCCACGCTGCCTCGCTGTATGCCGCCATCGACCTGGGTTCCAGTCGCTTTCATATGTTGGTGGTGCGCGAGGTGGCAGGTAGTATTCAGGTACGCTATCGCATTAAGCGTAAAGTTCACCTTGCTGCCGGACTCAACCAGGATAACCAGCTGTCCACTGCCGCGATGGAGCGTGGCTGGCAGTGTCTTCGCTTGTTTGCCGAATGTTTGCAGGATATTCCGCCAGCACATATCCGTGTGGTCGCGACAGCTACCTTACGGCTGGCGGTGAATGCCAGCCAGTTTCTGACAACCGCGCAGGATATCCTGCAATTTCCGGTGCAGGTGATCAGTGGTGAGGAAGAAGCACGTCTGATATATCAGGGAATGGTCTGTACCACCAGCGGAGAAAAACAACGGCTGGTTGTGGATATTGGCGGCGCTAGCACGGAGCTGGTAACCGGTACTGGCGCACAGGCCACGTCGCTATTCAGCCTGTCGATGGGTTGTATCACCTGGCTGAATCGCTACTTTGCGAATCATCGCCTGAGCGCGGAAAATTTCACCTGTGCTGAACAGGCGGCCTGCGCGGTTTTATCGCCAGTGGTTGCGGCTCTCACTCACCATCACTGGGAGACCTGTGTCGGGGCATCGGGTATCCTGCAGACGTTACAGGCAATCATGCTGGCACAAGGCATGGATGAACGTATCACACTGGCTAAATTGCAGCAGATCAAACAGCTGGTCATTCAGTGTCGCACCCTGGATAAGCTCAAAATTACCGGTCTGAGCGCGGATCGCACTGGCGCTTTTCCTGGCGGACTGGCGATTCTGATCGCCCTCTTCACTCAGCTTCCCGTTCAGGACATCACTCTCGCGGGCGGAGCATTACGCGAAGGACTGATTTATAGCATGCTGCCGCCCGCTGTCGATGCGGATATCCGTCATCGTACCCTGCGCAATATCCAGCAACGTTTTATGATTGATATCGCCCAGGCGGAGCGGGTCACAGATCTGGCCATTGCGCTGAACAATCAGCTAAAAGGTCCGTGGATGCTGGAGTCGCTGAGTCGTGATTTACTCCTTTGTGCCTGTGCTCTGCATGAAATTGGCCTCAGTATTGGCTTCCATCATGCGCCACAACATGCGGCTTATTTACTGAGTCACCTCGATATGCCGGGTTTTACTCCGGCACAGAAAAATCTGCTGGCGACTTTACTGCTGAACCAGACTAATTCTGTCGATATTTCATCACTGCACCAGCAAAATGCCGTGGCATCACCGGTGGCGGAACACCTGTGTCGGCTGCTACGCCTCGCCATTCTGTTCGCCAGTGGAGGGCATGATGATCAGTTACCTGCCATCACCCTGATAACTCAGGGTGAAAAAATGCGACTGACACTGCCGTCAGGCTGGCTGGAGAGTCATCCACTGAGCCGGGAACGGGTGGCCCAGGAGTGCCAGTGGCAGGGTGACGTCCACTGGACACTGATGATCGTTTAAGAAACCGGTTACTTCTCTTTGGCTTTTGCCAGCATTGCCCGCAGACTCGCCACATGGGCCTGGCCTTGTTGCATCCGCTGCTCGGGGGAGACAACCCTGCGCGGCTGTTCCCATTGCAGATCATCCTGCGGCAGCTCCAGCAAAAAGCGACTGGGCTCCGGGCGCACCAGTTCACCATACTGACGGCGTTCTTTACACAAGGTAAAGGTCAACTCCTTTTGTGCCCGAGTGATGCCGACGTAGGCCAGTCGACGCTCTTCATTAATATTCTCTTCATCAATACTGCTTTGATGCGGCAGCAATCCCTCCTCCATGCCGACCAGGTAAACATAAGGAAATTCCAGCCCTTTCGCCGCATGTAGAGTCATCAACTGAACCTGATCGGACTCGTCATCGGATTCGTCCCGTTCCAGCATGTCCCGCAGGGTGAAACGGGTAACTACCTGGGTGAGCGACATGGCTTCGTCAATCTCGTTGCCTTCTAACATGGCGGTCATCCAGCTAAATAACTGATTGATATTTCTCATCCGCATTTCTGCCGCTTTCTGGCTTGAGGATGTTTCATACAACCAGGATTCATAATCCACGCCACGGATCAGATCGCGCACGGCGATAACCGGTTGCTGTTCCGCCAGCCGCTGGATATCACTCAGCCAGCGGGTAAACTCGCTCAGCTTCTGGTAACTCCGCCCGCTCATGCTCTGGCTAAGCCCGATGTCAAAACTGGCAGAGAACAAACTTTTATTGCGCATCTTCGCCCACTCGCCCAGCTTTTGCAGTGTCGTCGGGCCAATTTCGCGTTTTGGCGTATTAACGATGCGCAGAAACGCACTGTCATCATCAGGATTCGTCAGAACACGCAGGTAAGCCAGCAGATCTTTAATTTCTGCACGGGAAAAAAACGATGTTCCACCGGAAATCCTGTAGGGAATACGGTTTTGCATCAATACCTTTTCAAATACCCGTGACTGATGATTACCACGGTAAAGAATCGCGTAATCTTTGTACTGTGTGCAGTTCACAAAGTGGTGCGCGATCAGTTCACCGATCACCCGTTCAGCCTCATGCTCTTCATGACTGGCGGAGAGCACTTTTAATTCTGCGCCATAAGCCAGCTTAGAAAACAGACGCTTTTCGAACACATGGGGATTATTGGCGATCAGAATATTGGCCGCTTTCAGGATCCGTCCGGATGAACGATAGTTCTGTTCCAGCTTGATCACCTGTAATGCGGGAAAATCCTCTTTTAACAACGCCAGGTTTTGCGGTCTGGCACCACGCCAGGAGTAGATCGACTGATCATCATCCCCCACGACAGTAAAACGTGCCCGCGTGCCTGCCAGTAATTTGACCAGCTGGTACTGGCTGGTGTTAGTATCCTGATATTCATCGACCAGCAGATAGCGGATCTTGTTTTGCCAGCGCTGACGAACCGCTTCATTATGTTGCAGCAAGCGGGTTGGCAATAAAATAAGATCGTCAAAATCGAGGACATTACACGCTTTCAGATGGGTATCATAACGTTGATAGCACAGCGCAAAGAGACGATCCCGTTCACTTTTCGCGCTGGCCATTGCCTGTGCGGGAGTTTGTAACTCATTTTTCCAGTGAGAGATTGTCGCGATCAGTTGCTGTTGCTTTTCTTTATCATCATCAAGTAAATCCTCTGTCAGCTCTTTTAATAACACCAGCTGATCGGTGTCATCAAACAGTGAGAAGTTAGCTTTCATCCCCAGCGCGGCAAATTCACGCTTAATAATATCCAGCCCAAGGGTATGAAAAGTGGAAATCATTAATCCACGCGCTTCCTTGCGTCCGAGGGTTTGCCCGACACGCTCTTTCATTTCACGTGCCGCTTTGTTGGTAAAAGTGACCGCCGCAATCTGCCGCGGCTGATAACCACAATGGCGGATCAGGTGGGCGATTTTTTGGGTGATAACACGGGTTTTACCAGAACCCGCCCCTGCCAGCACCAGGCAAGGGCCGGTCACGAATTCGACAGCATGTTGCTGGCCTGGATTTAAACGCATGGAAGTCTTGCTCAATCGGTAAACGGAAAGGGATTGTAGCAGAAAGTGATCGCGAAATTGACAGGCAAAGGGCTGGGTTGAACCACGCCTGACAATCCACCTGATAAAGGTTTTTTGTTTACCGGGAGGCAATAAAAGGTCATGTATTCAACGTGTTTATCATGTTGTATAATCACTCTTTTTAACCGGTGCGCCAGATGGCTAAAATTGATGTAACATGCCCGTTTTGTCAACAAACTGAACCCGTTAAAAAGCATGGTCTGGGCAAAGCTGGATTTCAGCGCTATCGCTGTCAGTCATGCTGCCGTACTTTCCAGGTCGATTACGCTTACCGTGCCTGCCTGCCCGGCATGAAAGAACAAATTGTTGACCTTGCCATGAATAATGCCGGTATCCGCGATACCGCAAGGACTCTGCATATCAGCATTAATGCCGTTGTCCGCACTTTAAAAAACTCGCCCTACGATGTGTAACCACGTTTCCGCTGGATAATCAGCAAATCCAGCTTATCTGTGAAGTGGATGAGATGTGGTCTTTTGTCGGCAGTAAAAAGCAGCAACGCTGGCTGTGGTATGCATGGGAGCCTCGCCTCAAACGAATTATTGCTCATACTTTTGGACGCAGAAGCAAAAAGACACTGCGCAGGTTACTGAAATTATTGTCAGGTTTTAATATTGCCTTCTGGTGTACAGATAACTTCAGCGCATATGACATACTGCCGGATGAAAAACATATCAGGGGTAAGCTTTATACACAGCGGATTGAACGGGAAAACCTGAATTTGCGTAACCGATTAAAGCGACTGAATCGTAAGACTCTGGGGTACTCAAAATCTTTTGAAATGCATGACAGGATCATTGGTACTTTTATTGAGCGCGAATATTATGTTTGAGACGAGATAAACACATTGAATACATCACCGATTACGTCGACGTGTATTAAAATAAAATTCCTGGAAACTATTTCATTATTTAAATAGTTATTATGTCAGAAATATAAACACCATGAGTAATTCGGCTTTAACAATTGAAGCTGTTTCTGATACTTTAGTTATCAAGTCTATCATTGAGAAGAGTTCCGGTTCTTCAAAAGAAAAGTAAACGCTTTAAATGCCATTTTCAATGGAACAAAAATATATTGCAACAAAGGCAACGACGGCTACCACTATCAATGATGATCGATCAGGAGGATCGTTGGGATCATTCCCTAATAATAACTCAAACAATAACCAGGAATATACAAAAAATAATAAAAGGCAAGCTTTAATGAATTTTTTCTTTAAATCAATCGACATCGACATATATGTCATTTTATCTTTTTCTGAAACTTCTTTTAATATTGCTAATTCATTTAACGTAAATCCATGTTGACGTAACTTCTCTTCTATCTCAAAATCATTCATTATAAAATGCATCTTCTTTATCAATATTATATTTATAAAATAATAGAATTAAAATTAAAAAGCAACATGATATTTTAAAAAAATTATTTTCCGATAGATTCTGTTTTTCCAGAAGAAAATACTAATCTCTCTTAACTGCTCCGGTAATAAACCACCCTCATAGCGGCTGTCATTGAGAAGAGCTACGGTTTTTCCGAAGAAAAGTAAAAGCTTTCAACCCCAATTTTAACGGAGCAAAAACACATGCTAACACAGAAAAAAA
Source organism: Enterobacteriaceae bacterium ESL0689 (assembly GCA_029433525.1). Taxonomy (NCBI): domain Bacteria; kingdom Pseudomonadati; phylum Pseudomonadota; class Gammaproteobacteria; order Enterobacterales; family Enterobacteriaceae; species Enterobacteriaceae bacterium ESL0689. Next base: position 498,395 of record JAQTIF010000001.1, read on the forward strand.
GATTGCCACCACTATAAAAAACCCTGGATCATCATCAGATAAACATTGCAATAACAACAAGGAGTTAATAAAGGGCAAAAAAACACAAGCTCTAATAAACCTACTCTTTAAATCCATTAATAATGATAAATAAGTCTCTTTCTCTCTTATTGCAATTGTCCTTAATAACGCTATTTCTTTTCGCGTAAAACCATGCTGACACAATTTTTCTTCGTTCTCAGATTCATTCATTATACGCACCGTTTTTAATTCATGTTATCTGCATAATAGTGGAGTTGATCTTAAAAAAAATGAATATTCGCCGCCAGAGATCACAAAAACGAACAAGCGACCCGGTATCACCACCGGGTCGCTTGCTGTTATTACTTTATTCGTTACTGATAACAGGTGTTATTCTGCTACGGCAATACGTTTCATATCCGTCATATAGCCACGCAGTTTCTTACCTACCTGCTCAATAGGATGATGACGAATCGCTTCGTTAACATCGCGTAACTGCGTATTATCTACCGCCCCGGCAGCTATCGCTGTGCCTAAATCACCCGGCTGTAGCGTGGTCATAAATTCTTTCAGTAATGGCACACAGGCATTAGCGAACAGGTAATTACCATATTCAGCAGTATCAGAAATAACGACATTCATTTCATACAGACGTTTACGGGCAATGGTATTGGCAATCAGCGGCAGTTCATGCAGTGATTCATAGTAAGCGGATTCAGCGATAATACCGGATGATACCATCGTTTCGAACGCCAGCTCGACCCCGGCTTTCACCATCGCGATCATCAGCACACCGTTATCAAAATATTCTTGTTCGCTGATTTTTCCGGCATATTGTGGTGCCGTTTCGAAAGCGGTTTTGCCGGTCTCTTCACGCCAGGTCAGTAGTTTCTTATCACCATTGGCCCAGTCCGCCATCATGTTCGATGAAAATTCCCCGGAAATGATGTCATCCATATGCTTGCGGAACAGGGGAGCCATAATGGTTTTCAGTTGTTCAGACAGCGCATAAGCGCGCAGTTTCGCCGGGTTGGACAATCTGTCCATCATCAACGTGATACCGCCTTGTTTCAGTGCTTCGGTCACGGTTTCCCAGCCGAACTGGATCAGTTTTTCCGCATAAGCGGGATCGACACCCTCAGCGACCAGCTTATCAAAACATAACAGAGAACCGGCCTGTAACATACCACACAGAATGGTCTGTTCACCCATCAGATCAGATTTGACCTCCGCCACAAAAGAAGATTCCAGTACCCCGGCACGATGGCCGCCGGTTGCCGCAGCCCACGCTTTGGCGATCGCCATCCCTTCCCCTTGTGGGTCATTTTCCGGGTGTACCGCGATCAGTGTTGGTACGCCAAAACCACGTTTATACTCTTCGCGCACTTCTGTACCCGGACATTTTGGCGCAACCATCACCACTGTGATGTCTTTCCGGATCTGCTCGCCAACTTCTACGATATTGAAACCGTGCGAGTAGCCCAATGCGGCCCCTTTTTTCATCAGCGGTTGTACGTCGCTCACCACTTTTGAGTGCTGTTTGTCTGGCGTCAGATTAACCACCAGATCCGCTTGCGGAATAAGTTCTTCATAGGTGCCCACCGTAAAGCCATTTTCCGTTGCCCTGCGCCACGAAGGACGTTTTTCAGCAATGGCTTCTTTACGCAGTGCATAAGCAATGTTCAGCCCCGAATCGCGCATATTCAGCCCCTGATTCAGTCCCTGAGCACCACAACCGATAATAACCACTTTTTTGCCCTGTAAATAACTGGCCTCTTCCGCGAACTCTTCGCGTGCCATAAAGCGACATTTACCCAGCTGTGCCAGTTTCTGGCGCAGATTCAGTGTATTAAAGTAATTAGCCATAAATAAACTCCCTGATTTCGTCATATGATGTTCATGGCTCGCACGGGCGAGAATGAACCTACTATATGACAGGAAATTTATTGCGGAAATTGATATATTAACAACATAAATTGCAATAAATGAAACATAGAACCTATCCCACCAGGTGTTATTGGCGCAGCCAGTTTGGACACGGACAGCGCGGAGAAACCGCAGCGTACACGTTAGTACGTGAGGATTTCGAGCACTGCCCAGGGCCAAAATGGCAAGTAAAATAGCCTAATGGGATAGGTTCATAACATCAGAGATGGGTTCCGCATGGATTTACGCGATCTGAAAACCTTCCTGCACCTGACAGAAAGCCGCCATTTTGGCCGTAGTGCGCGCGCGATGCATGTCAGCCCGTCGACACTTTCACGGCAAATCCAGCGGCTGGAAGATGACATCGGGCAACAGTTATTCATTCGTGATAATCGTACCGTTATCCTGACGGAAGCCGGAGAACAACTGCGCGTTTTCGCCCAGCAAACGCTACTGCAATACCATCAATTACGCCATACCCTCGATCAGCAGGGGCCATCGCTATCGGGGGAGTTGCATATTTTCTGTTCCGTGACGGCGGCCTATAGCCACCTGCCACCAATCCTCGATCGTTTCCGCGCCCAACACCCTTCGGTGGAGATTAAGCTGACTACCGGTGATGCCGCCGATGCGGTGGAGAAAGTAGTTACCCATGAGGCGGATTTAGCGATCGCCGGTAAGCCCGAAACCCTGCCAGGGGTCATCGCTTTTTCGATGCTAGAAAACCTTAGCGTGGTGCTGATTGCTCCGGCCTTAGCTTGTCCGGTACGCAGCCAAATCCTGCAGCCAACACCCGACTGGTCAACGGTGCCATTTATTACCGCTGACCAGGGGCCAGTACGCCATCGGATCGAACGTTGGTTTCGTCGCCATAAGATCCATAATCCGGCTATTTACGCGACGGTCAGCGGTCATGAAGCGATGGTGTCAATGGTTGCTCTGGGGTGCGGCGTCACCCTGTTACCCGAAGTAGTGCTGGATAACAGCCCGGAACCGGTGCGCAACCGGGTGGTGATTCTGGAGCGGAGCGATGATGATCCCCCGTTCGAACTTGGCGTCTGCGTACAGAAAAAGCGGCTCAGTGAGCCGCTGATTAATGCATTCTGGTCCGGTTTGCCCAACCATTAACCGGCGAGAAAGAAGTGGAACGCCGGATTATTGGTTTCATCATGACACTCATAGCCCAGCTCGTTGAGGCGGGTTTCAAAATCCGGTTCATGATCACCCAGCTCAAATGCAGCAAGAACACGACCATAATCGGTGCCATGACTACGATAGTGAAACAGCGAAATATTCCAGTGCGTGCCCAGGGTTTGCAGAAATCTGAGCAATGCCCCCGGCGATTCGGGAAACTCAAAGCTAAATAAACGCTCCTGTAGCGGTTTTGATGGTCGTCCACCGACCATATAACGCACATGCAGTTTTGCCATTTCGTCGTCGGAAAGGTCGACCACGCTGTAGCCGCCCTGAGACAACAGCTCAATAATCTCCTGGCGTTCCTCCAGACCACGGCTCAGGCGCACGCCAACAAAAATACAGGCATTTTTCGTATCGGCGAAACGGTAGTTAAATTCGGTGACAGAACGCCCTCCCAGTAACTGACAGAATTGCAGGAAACTTCCCGGCGTTTCCGGGATCGTGACCGCCAGCAGCGCTTCACGCTGTTCCCCCAGTTCACAGCGTTCTGACACATAGCGTAAAACATGGAAGTTAACGTTAGCGCCGGACAGGATATGTGCCAGCCGTTCGCCGCAGATATGATGCTGGGCGATATATTTCTTCAGCCCGGCAAGCGCCAGGGCACCTGAAGGCTCCGCTACCGCCCGCACATCTTCAAACAGATCTTTCATCGCCGCACAAATCGCATCGCTATCGACAGTGATAATGTCGTCAATATATTGCTGACACAGACGGAAAGTCTCATCACCGATCCGTTTTACCGCCACCCCTTCGGCAAACAATCCTACCCGTGCCAGATCAAGCGGATGTCCAGCCTCCAGTGCCGCCTGCAGGCAGGCAGAGTCTTCCGCTTCCACTGCGATAACTTTTATTTGCGGCATCAGTTGCTTAATCAACACCGCCACTCCGGCCGCCAGACCACCTCCGCCCACCGGCACAAAAATACGATCCAGATGCGCATCCTGGCGTAATAGTTCCAGTGCGATGGTTCCCTGACCCGCGATAACCATCGGATGATCAAAAGGAGGCACCCAGGTAAGATGTTGCTGTTGCGCAAGAGCCATTGCTTTCGCTTTCGCCTCATCGAAGTTAGCACCATACAACAGCACTTCCCCCCCGAGGCGACGCACCGCATCAACTTTGATATCTGCCGTAGCCACCGGCATGACAATCAATGCTTTGATCCCCAGACGAGAGGCTGAAAATGCCACTCCCTGCGCATGATTACCGGCGGAGGCCGTAATCACCCCCTGGGCCTTCTGGGCGTCAGTTAACCCCGCCATCATCGCGTAGGCACCGCGTAGTTTGAAACTATTAACCGGCTGGCGATCTTCGCGTTTTACCATAATGGTGTTATCCAGCCGCGATGAGAGTTTCTCCATTTTCTCTAGTGGCGTGGTTTGCACGACCTCATAAACAGGTGCGCGTAATATCGCCCTGAGATATTCCGCTCCTTCCGGAGTGGCAGATAAAGGCTGTGATTCAGCCATTGTTAACCTCCCAGCTTCGCTTTATCACGGACGGCGCCTTTATCAGCGCTGGTGGCCAGGCTCGCGTAAGCACGCAATGCAAAAGATACCTGACGGTCACGCATTTTGGGTGTCCACGCCTGATGGCCACGCGCCTGTTGAGCCTCACGGCGGGTGTTTATTTCAGCATCACTTAGCTGGAGCTGAATGGTGCGATGAGGGATATCAATGGCGATCATATCGCCATCTTCGATAATCGCGATATTGCCACCGCTGGCCGCTTCCGGCGAGACATGACCAATCGAGAGCCCCGAGGTGCCGCCAGAGAAACGCCCGTCGGTGATTAGCGCACAAGCTTTGCCCAGCCCCATAGACTTCAGGAAGCTGGTAGGATAGAGCATCTCCTGCATACCCGGCCCACCTTTTGGCCCTTCGTAGCGAATCACCACCACATCACCCGCCACCACTTTACCACCGAGGATTGCCTCAACAGCCTCTTCCTGGCTTTCATAAACTTTCGCCGGGCCGGTGAACGTCAGGATACTGTCATCCACCCCGGCTGTTTTTACAATACAGCCATTTTCAGCAAAGTTACCGTACAATACGGCAAGACCACCATCCTTACTGTAGGCATGATCCCGTGAGCGAATACACCCTTCTGCGCGGTTATCATCAAGGGTATCCCAGCGACAATCCTGGGAAAACGCCTGAGTAGAGCGTACGCCCGCAGGCCCGGCACGGAACATCTGCTTTACAGATTGATCGTCAGTGACCATCACATCATATAATTTAAGTGTTTCAGGCAATGTCAGGCCAAGAACATTTTTCACGTTGCGGTTTAGCAGCCCAGCACGATCCAGCTCGCCCAGGATCCCCATCACTCCCCCGGCACGGTGGACATCTTCCATATGGTATTTCTGGGTACTGGGCGCGACTTTGCAGAGCTGCGGAACCTGACGCGATAATCTGTCGATATCGCTCATGGTAAAATCGACTTCGGCTTCCTGTGCCGCCGCCAGCAAATGTAAGACGGTATTTGTCGATCCCCCCATCGCGATATCCAGCATCATCGCATTCTCAAAGGCCGCCTTGCTGACGATACTCCGTGGCAGTACAGAATGATCATCCTGTTCGTAATAACGTTTGGCCAGTTCGACAATCCGTTTGCCGGCATTCAGGAACAGTTGTTTACGATCAGCATGCGTTGCCAGCAGGGAACCATTTCCCGGCTGTGACAAACCCAGCACTTCCGTCAGACAGTTCATCGAGTTTGCCGTAAACATGCCGGAGCACGATCCGCAAGTCGGACAGGCGGTACGTTCCACCTGCGAACATTGATCATCTGACACACCGGGATCGGCCCCCTGAATCATGGCATCAATCAGGTCGAGCTTGATAAGCTTATCGGAAAGTTTCGTTTTCCCCGCTTCCATCGGGCCACCAGAAACGAAAATCACCGGAATATTGAGACGCAAGGACGCCATCAGCATCCCTGGGGTGATTTTGTCGCAATTGGAAATACACACCATCGCATCAGCACAGTGCGCATTCACCATATATTCGACCGAGTCGGCGATCAGTTCGCGGGATGGCAGAGAGTAAAGCATGCCCCCGTGTCCCATCGCGATGCCATCATCGACAGCAATGGTGTTAAATTCTTTGGCAACACCGCCAGCGGCTTCTATTTGTTCGGCAACCAGCTTGCCGAGATCACGAAGATGTACGTGTCCCGGAACAAACTGCGTAAATGAATTGACGACGGCAATAATCGGTTTACCAAAATCCGCGTCAGTCATCCCGGTTGCGCGCCACAATGCGCGGGCACCCGCCATATTACGACCATGCGTCGTTGTGGCAGAACGATAATCAGGCATGCTTTAGTTACTCCCAGTTTCTGTAAAATGAAGTGCTGCGTGTCACTTCATCGTTGTTATATTTATTGGTTAACTTGATCCAGCCAGCCCCATTTATCTTCGGTTTCACCGTTAAAGAGGCCAAAGAATGCACGTTGAAGATGTTTGGTGATGGGGCCACAACGACCTGCGCCAATCTGAATGTCATCAATACTACGCACAGGTGTAATTTCTGCGGCCGTCCCGCTTAAAAAGACCTCATGGGCTAAATACAGGGACTCACGGGACAGAATCTGTTCCCGGACTTCGATATTCAGATCTTTCGCCAGTGTAATGATGGTATCGCGGGTAATACCCGGTAAAGCGGAAGAGGTAAGAGGAGGAGTGAAGAGTACGCCATCTTTTACCTGAAAGATGTTCTCACCGGCGCCTTCAGAGAGATAACCATGAATATCCAGGGCAATCCCCTCCTGATAACCATGCCGACGAGCCTCATTGCCAATCAGCAGTGAAGAGAGGTAGTTACCTCCCGCTTTTGCGGTTGTCGGGATCGTATTCGGTGCCGAACGATGCCAGGAGGAGACCATCGCATCAATCCCCTGTTCCAGCGCATCAGCCCCCAGATAGGCCCCCCATGGGAATGCCGCAATAATAACATCAGCGGTATAGCCTGCAGGCGGATTGACGCCCATTCCGACATCGCCGACAAAGACCAGTGGGCGAATATAAGCACTGGTCAGATTATTCTGGCGGATCACTGCACGACAGGCGTCCATCAGTTCATCAACACTTTGCGCAATGGGGAAACGGTAGATTTTGGCTGAGTCATACAGACGCTGTATATGTTCGTGATGGCGGAATATGACCGGCCCTTTATCGGTATCATAACAACGGATGCCTTCAAATACCGAAGTACCATAGTGCAACGCATGAGACATCACATGGATCTTTGCTTCCCCCCACGGAACCATCTCACCATTAAACCAAATATAATCAGATTTTTTTGTCGTCATTTTCTTTCCTTGTTTCTTACACTCAGACACGATTTGTTAGAGTGAACGTGGCTGGACTTCAATACCCGTCACATCCACCAGTTTACTGAGCTGACTAAACAGTAATTCGACAGGTCGCTGACTGGCAACGGTCAATTCGAGATTGATATTGCCGGTCTCTGACAGCGTTGCCATATTCATGGCACGAACCTGAAATCCACGGTGACGAACGACACGCAGAATACGTTCTAACGTTTCCGGATTAAGACGCGCCTGTAATGTTATCTGATGTTGTATCACGATCATGCCTCCAGCATTTCTGCATTACTGGCACCTGGCGGTACTAATGGCCAGACATTCTCAAGTTCATTGATGGAGACATGGAGTAGCCAGGGCCCCTCGCTCGACAACATAGCGTCAAGTGCCGCTTCAACCTGATCCTGATGAGTAATATGCTGGCCTGGAATGCCAAAAGCGCTGGCCAGGGCGACAAAATCAGGATTATCGTTCAGTGTCGTTTCACTGTAACGCTGATCAAAAAATAGCTGCTGCCATTGACGCACCATTCCCAGTCGTTGATTGTCGAGTAAAACGATTTTCACCGGCAACTGCTTACGTTTTACTGTTCCCAGTTCCTGTACATTCATCATGAAAGAGCCGTCCCCGGAGACACAAATGACAGTATCATCAGGACGCGCAATCTGTGCACCGATCGCCGCAGGTAAACCAAATCCCATCGTTCCCAGCCCACTGGAAGTGATAAAATTCTCTGGCCGCGAGTAAGTCATATGTTGTGCGGCCCACATTTGATGCTGACCAACATCGGTAGTGATAACGCTATCAACCGGTTTACGTTCAGACAATAACTTCAGCAATAGCGGCGCATAAATACCGTCACCGGTATTATCATAACGCCATACGTGTTCGGTGCGCAGCGCCTGAATATGCTGGCGCCATCCGTCAATGTTCAGCGGCTGTTGCAGAGCAGGTAATAATGTTTTCAAATCACCCGTCAGGGATATATGCACCTGACGTAACTTATTCAGTTCTGCCGGATCGATATCCAGGTGGATCACTTTGGCATGTGGCGCAAAAGTATCCAGCCTGCCGGTCACCCGATCATCAAAACGGGCACCCACGGCAATCAGAAGATCGCACTCCTGGACGGCCAGATTGGCCGCTTTAGTACCATGCATGCCTAACATGGCCAGATATAAGGGGTAATCCGCCTCAACAGCACCCAGACCTTTCAGCGTACAGGTGACGGGCATTTGCGTAACAGCAAGAAAGTCGTGTAGTGCCGGTACTGCACGTGCTATACCAACGCCACCGCCAACATATAACATTGGTTTTTGTGCCGTTGCCAGCATCTGCCGGGCTTGTTCAATGGCTGTCTGAGGAAAGGTGATGCTTTCATCTGCCGCCGGGGAAAAATCACTGAATTGCCCCTGCGCCAGCTGAATATCTTTCGGAATATCAATCAGTACCGGACCTGGTCGCCCTGAGTTAGCGATCTGAAAAGCCTCAGTGATAACCCGGGGCAGATCGGCCTGCGATTGCACCAGCAGGCTGTGTTTCGTACAGGCCAGCGATAGCCCAAGGACATCGACCTCCTGAAAAGCATCTGTACCAATAAACGGTGCGGCAACCTGACCCGTGATGGCGACAACAGGAACAGAGTCCAATAAGGCATCGGCCAGACCGGTAATTAAATTAGTTGCCCCAGGCCCGGATGTCGCAATACAAACCCCGGTTTTTCCTGTGGCACGAGCATAACCAATCGCCGCAATAGCCGCGCCTTGCTCATGTCGACACAAGACATGTTCGATATTACCGTCATACAATGCATCATAGAGTGGCATAATAGCGCCGCCAGGATAGCCAAAAACGGTATCGACTCCCTGTTTTCGCAAAGTATGTACTACACACTGTGCTCCATTCATAGTTATTTTCCCGCCATAGTTTCGAATAAACAGAATGTTATGTTCAAATACACACTGAGCTCCTTGCTTGTTATTTTTATAAAAAAACCCCCGAACCTTACGGTGCGGGGGTCTTAGTTCGTTAAGGCTATTTATGCCTTTTCTGCTCCAGGTGCAGCCCCGCTTGATGGGATAATAATCACCACCAGGCTTAGTATAATCAGGCTAATCACTCGTAGAACAACAGTCATTTTTAAATTTCTTAATCAAGATAATGAGTAAAGAGTTATCATAAAATCCATAATAAACACAAGCGTTTTTACACTTTATTTATTAATTCTGTTTGAGAATATTGATAACAAATTGTTATTTAACATTATTTTTAAAACTTCCTGCCATACCTGTTTTCTGCAGACAGGCTAGCCACGGCTCGCTTTATTTGTGAGAAAAATTCCATAATCAATGAAACAGAACGATAGCCAATAAGATAGTCTGCGTCGTGTTACGTAAATTATCATTTTCATAAATTACGCATGATGTTTCTGCCGCCATAATGCGCTTGTCCAGGAGGCATTATGTCACTCGCAATTATTTATACCCGGGCCGCATTTGGTATTAACGCCCCTCTTATCACTATCGAAATTCATATCAGCAACGGGCTACCCGGGCTGACAATGGTTGGGCTTCCGGAAACTACAGTAAAAGAGGCGCGTGACCGGGTACGCAGTGCAATAATCAACAGCGGATATACTTTTCCGGCTAAAAAAATTACGGTTAATCTGGCTCCAGCCGATCTTCCCAAAGAGGGAGGACGGTATGATTTACCCATCGCTATTGCGCTTCTGGTGGCATCAGAACAACTCAAGACAACCCGGCTGAATCAATATGAATTTATTGGCGAACTCGCATTGACTGGCGCTTTACGCGCTGTCCCTGGGGCTATTCCCAGCGCAATAGAGGCAATAAAAGCTAAACGACAACTTATCGCCTCGGCAGACAATGCCGCAGAACTCTCACTTATTGGCGGTAATGCGTGTTTTATCGCCAGTCATTTACAGGAAGTATGCGCTTTTCTGAATGGACAACAACCGCTGAACGAGCCAATCGCTGAAACAACCTGCCCGGCAGAAAAACATCCTGACCTGATCGATGTTATTGGTCAGCAACAGGCAAAACGGGCACTGGAGATTGTCGCTTCTGGCGGACACAGCCTGTTACTGATCGGCCCTCCTGGGACAGGAAAAACCATGCTAGCCAGCCGGTTACCCGGCATTTTACCCCCGTTAAGCAACGAAGAAGCGCTGGAAAGCGCAGCCATTCTTAGCCTGCTCAGTACCCATCACGCCACAAAACAATGGCGTCATCGGCCATTTCGTAGCCCGCATCATAGTGCATCGATGGCAGCAATGGTCGGTGGTGGCTCAATCCCCTTACCCGGTGAGATTTCACTCGCTCATAACGGAATATTATTTCTTGATGAGCTGCCAGAGTTTGAACGCAGAGTGCTGGATGCACTGAGAGAACCCATTGAGTCAGGTAAAATACATATTTCCCGCAGCAAAGCCAAAGTTGATTATCCCGCCCACTTTCAGCTTATTGCCGCGATGAATCCGGGGCCAACCGGACACTATAAGGGACGACATAATCGCACATCACCTGAACAAATATTACGTTACCTGGGTCGTTTATCCGGTCCTTTTCTCGATCGTTTTGATCTCTCACTGGAAATGCCATTACCACCACCTGGCGTTCTTAGTCAAAGAACATCCGGCGAAGAAGATAGCGCCAGCATCCGACAACGTGTTCTGGCAGTGCGTCAAAAACAGTGGGCCCGACAGAAAAAACTTAATGCCGATCTTGAGAATCATGAAATAAAAATCTGGTGTCCTCTCCATAAAGAGGACGCGATATGGCTGGAGCAAGCACTCATACAGTTAGGACTCTCTATTCGTGCCTGGCAGCGACTGCTCAAAGTTGCCCGTACCATTGCCGATGCTGAAGAAGAACCCCATATTGAGCGTAACCATCTTCAGGAAGCCCTCAGCTATCGGGCAATAGACAGAATACTTCATCACTTGCAAAAATTTATGCAATAAAAAGTTTACAACCTTTCTGTTAATCCTCACTTTCTGTGTAATCTTCGGTGCTTTCCACTTGAGGCTTACCACCGGACAACGTATGAAAACGTTTTGGACGCTTAATATGAGCCATGTACTTAATCCAGACACGTTCTACTTCTGTCGCTGGATTACACTCACCACGACAGACTAAAATAAACTGCTTTTCATCTTCGGTGACAGGCTGGCGTTTACCCAGGTCCAGTTCGTTAAGGGCATAACCATATTGCTCCAGCAATTGAGCCTCTTTGATAGTGAAATCACCGTGACGTGAGAATCCACGGGGATAATTTTTATTATCAAAAAAACGATGAGTTGTCATAAAGCTTTGCGACATCTTACACACTCCTGATTCTTTAGCTGGGCTGTCTATGGCGCGGAGTATTAGTTACCCTTGACAGCGTGTAAAACAAAAGATTTAAATCATAATGATAAATAAATTTACAGGAAAGAATATGGATACCGAATTGCTTAAAACTTTCCTTGAAGTGAGCAGAACTCGCCACTTTGGACAAGCAGCAGAGGCACTTTATCTGACACAGTCAGCGGTCAGCTTTCGTATTCGTCAGTTAGAAAACCAGCTCGGTGTTAACCTTTTTACTCGTCATCGTAATAATATCCGCCTGACGCTCGCTGGAGATAAACTGCTGCCTTATGCTGAAAATCTGATGAATACCTGGCAGATGGCGCGGAAAGAAGTGGTGAATGCTTCCCTGCATAACTCGTTTTCAATTGGTAGTAACGCATCTCTTTGGGAATGCATACTGGGCCAATGGCTGGGAACACTTTACCAAAAAAACGACAATATGCAGTTTGAAGCCCGGATCGCGCAACGACAATCATTAATTAAACAACTGCGTGAACGACAGTTGGATCTATTGATTACAACAGAATCAGCTAAAATAGATCAACTGAGCAGCCAGTTACTGGGTAACCTGACTCTGGCGCTCTATTGTACATCGCCCTATAAAAACAAAAATGAATTAAACTATCTGCGTCTGGAATGGGGAATGGACTTTCAGCAAAATGAAACCGATCTGCTGAATCCCGATGATCTTCCGTTACTAACCACTGATTCTGCCCGATTAGCTTATCAGCAACTCGCCATGCTAAATGGCTGTGCATGGCTACCTGTATCATGGGCAGAAAAAAAAGCTGATTTATATCGGGTGAAGGAGAGTACCGTTGTTTCACGGCCTTTGTATGCTATCTGGCTACAAAATAGTGATAAGCAGGGGCAAATTCATGAAATATTAAAAACTGACATGTCAGGATAAATTCACAACTTATCCGACAAAAAGAATACTATTCTGGTTTTTGCTCTTTTCAAAACAGCAGCACCTGTTATGGTGCTACATACTGCATCTGTTATATAAAAAAAATCCTTCGCTTAAGCAAAGGATTAATATGGCAGGGGCGGAGAGACTCGAACTCGCGACACCCGGTTTTGGAGACCGGTGCTCTACCAACTGAGCTACGCCCCTAATATATTATTGTCAGATTGACTACTAATCAGCTATCTTCATTGCAATTGTGGCGGAACGGACGGGACTCGAACCCGCGACCCCCTGCGTGACAGGCAGGTATTCTAACCAGCTGAACTACCGCTCCAGCAACTCTTTCTGCTGCCACCAGCTTTTATACCGGTGGTTCACTAATTTTAAAGCCTGGCAGCTCCCTGCTCTCGCATGGGGAGTCCCCACACTACCATCGGCGCTTCGGCGTTTCACTTCTGAGTTCGGCATGGGGTCAGGTGGGACCACCGCGCTGTCACCGCCAGGCTGATTCTTTCTAATCATTCCTCGCTCTTCTTCCGGACCTCGCTGAAAATCTTTCTCTCTCTCCGCTCCACGCTTCCGATAAAACACCTTCGGCGTTGTAAGGTTAAGCCTCACGGGTCATTAGTATCAGTCAGCTCAACGTGTCACCACGCTTACACACCTGACCTATCAACGTCGTCGTCTTCAACGTCCCTTCAGGATATTTTCATATCAGGGATAACTCATCTCAGGGCAAGTTTCGGGCTTAGATGCTTTCAGCACTTATCTCTTCCGCATTTAGCTACCGGGCTGTGCCATTGGCATGACAACCCGTACACCAGTGATGCGTCCACTCCGGTCCTCTCGTACTGGGAGCAGCCCCCCCTCAGTTATCCAGCGCCCACGGCAGATAGGGACCGAACTGTCTCACGACGTTCTAAACCCAGCTCGCGTACCACTTTAAATGGCGAACAGCCATACCCTTGGGACCCGCTTCAGCCCCAGGATGTGATGAGCCGACATCGAGGTGCCAAACACCGCCGTCGATATGAACTCTTGGGCGGTATCAGCCTGTTATCCCCGGAGTACCTTTTATCCGTTGAGCGATGGCCCTTCCATTCAGAACCACCGGATCACTATGACCTGCTTTCGCACCTGCTCGCACCGTCACGCTCGCAGTCAGGCCAGCTTCTGCCATTGCACTATCCTCCTGATGTCCGACCAGGATTAGCTGACCTTCGTGCTCCTCCGTTACTCTTTGGGAGGAGACCGCCCCAGTCAAACTACCCGCCAGACACTGTCCGCAACCCCGCTCAGGGGCCCGCGTTAGAACATCAAACATTAAAGGGCGGTATTTCAACAGCGGCTCCATGCAGACTGGCGTCCACACTTCTTCGCCTCCCGCCTATCCTGCACATCAAGGCTCAAGGTTCAGTGTCAAGCTGTAGTAAAGGTTCACGGGGTCTTTCCGTCTTGCCGCGGGTACACTGCATCTTCACAGCGAGTTCAATTTCACTGAGTCCCGGGTGGAGACAGCCTGGCCATCATTACGCCATTCGTGCAGGTCGGAACTTACCCGACAAGGAATTTCGCTACCTTAGGACCGTTATAGTTACGGCCGCCGTTTACCGGGGCTTCAGTCAGCTGCTTCTCCTTTCAGATTACAGCATCATTTAACCTTCCGGCACCGGGCAGGCGTCACACCGTATACTTCCACTTGCGTGTTTGCACAGTGCTGTGTTTTTAATAAACAGTTGCAGCCAGCTGGTCTCTGCGACTGACCTCAGCTCCACGCGTTAAGCGCTTCACCTTGCGTCAGCGTGCCTTCTCCCGAAGTTACGGCACCATTTTGCCTAGTTCCTTCACCCGGGTTCTCTCAAGCGCCTTGGTATGCTCTACCTGACCACCTGTGTCGGTTTCGGGTACGATTTCATGTTACCTGTCGCTTAGAGGCTTTTCCTGGAAGCAGGGCTTCTGTTACTTCGGCACCTCAGTGCCTCGTCATCACGCCTCAGTGTTATGGTGTTCCGGATTTGCCTGAAACACCCACCTGCACGCTTAAACCGGGACTTCCGTCACCCGGATAACATAGCCTTCTCCGTCCCCCCTTCGCAGTAACATAAAGTACGGGAATATTAACCCGTTTCCCATCAGCTACGCCTTTCGGCCTCACCTTAGGGGTCGACTCACCCTGCCCCGATTAACGTTGGACAGGAACCCTTGGTCTTCCGGCGTGCGGGTTTTTCACCCGCATTATCGTTACTTATGTCAGCATTCGCACTTCTGATACCTCCAGCATGCCTCTCAGCACACCTTCTTCAGCTTACAGAACGCTCCCCTACCCAGCAGCTTGCGCCACTGCCGCAGCTTCGGTGCATGGTTTAGCCCCGTTACATCTTCCGCGCAGGCCGACTCGACCAGTGAGCTATTACGCTTTCTTTTAATGATGGCTGCTTCTAAGCCAACATCCTGGCTGTCTAAGCCTTCCCACTTCGTTTCCCACTTAACCATGACTTCGGGACCTTAGCTGGCGGTCTGGGTTGTTTCCCTCTCCACGACGAACGTTAGCACCCGCCGTGTGTCTCCCGTGGTATCATTCTCCGGTATTCGCAGTTTGCATCGGGTTGGTAAGTCGGGATGACCCCCTTGCCGAAACAGTGCTCTACCCCCGGAGATGAACCCACGAGGCGCTACCTAAATAGCTTTCGGGGAGAACCAGCTATCTCCCGGTTTGATTGGCCTTTCACCCCCAGCCACAGGTCATCCGCTGATTTTTCAACATCAGTCGGTTCGGTCCTCCAGTTAGTGTTACCCAACCTTCAACCTGCCCATGGCTAGATCACCGGGTTTCGGGTCTGTACCCTGCAACTAGTCGCCCAGTTAAGACTCGGTTTCCCTGCGGCTCCCCTATTCGGTTAACCTCGCTACAGAATACAAGTCGCTGACCCATTATACAAAAGGTACGCAGTCACCCCACCACTAAGCCCCCTCTGCTTCTTTTGGCGGCTGGGCGTCGCTCACGCTCCGCCTGCCCTGCCTTACAGCAAAGGATGCCTCGTGGAATCTCACCACTGGCTTAGTGGTGGGGCTTCCACTGCTTGTACGTACACGGTTTCAGGTTCTCTTTCACTCCCCTCGCCGGGGTTCTTTTCGCCTTTCCCTCACGGTACTGGTTCACTATCGGTCAGTCAGGAGTATTTAGCCTTGGAGGATGGTCCCCCTTCTTCAGACAGGATTTCTCGTGTCCCGCCTTACTCTTCGAGTCCACAGCATGCGCGCTTTCGTGTACGGGGCTGTCACCCTCTTTTGCCGGACTTTCCAGACCGTTCCACTAACACCCATGCTGATTATGACTCCGGGCTCCTCCCCTTTCGCTCGCCGCTACTCGGGGAATCTCGGTTGATTTCTTTTCCTCGGGGTACTGAGATGTTTCAGTTCCCCCGGTTCGCCTCGTTAACCTATGAATTCAGTTAACGATGATGTGATTACTCACACCGGGTTTCCCCATTCGGACATCGCCGGGTCACAGGCCCATATCACCTCGCCGGCGCTTTTCGCAGATTTGCACGTCCTTCATCGCCTCTGACTGCCAGGGCATCCACCGTGTACGCTTAGTCACTTAACCTCACAACCCGAAGATGTCTCTTCCGGTCGCTTCGCTTTGAGAGACCCGGACACACTTCTTCGTGTGTCCTCTTTTCAATTTTCAGCTTGATCCAGTTTGTTAAAGAGCAAAATCTCACAGCACGCTGTCTCAGCGTACTCTGACATTTTTATATGGTGGAGCTATGCGGGATCGAACCGCAGACCTCCTGCGTGCAAAGCAGGCGCTCTCCCAGCTGAGCTATAGCCCCATACAGCGATAAGGTGATCCCTTTTCCTGATTTCCGCCGCAGCAACACTGCATGCGCAAAATCTGGTAGGCCTGAGTGGACTTGAACCACCGACCTCACCCTTATCAGGGGTGCGCTCTGACCACCTGAGCTACAAGCCTGCTGAGATCCCTTTTGCTCATCTTTCATCAGACAATCTGTGTGAACACTTCAGAAATCCAGAACCCTTCACTTTAAGGAGGTGATCCAACCGCAGGTTCCCCTACGGTTACCTTGTTACGACTTCACCCCAGTCATGAATCACAAAGTGGCAGGCGCCCCCCTTTCGGTTAAACTACCTGCTTCTTTTGCAACCCACTCCCATGGTGTGACGGGCGGTGTGTACAAGGCCCGGGAACGTATTCACCGTGGCATTCTGATCCACGATTACTAGCGATTCCGTCTTCGTGGAGTCGGGTTGCAGACTCCAGTCCGGACTACGACGCACTTTATGAGTTCCGCTCACCCTCGCAGGCTCGCCTCCCTTTGTATGCGCCATTGTAGCACGTGTGTAGCCCTGGTCGTAAGGGCCATGATGACTTGACGTCATCCCCACCTTCCTCCAGCTTTTCACTGGCAGTCTCCCCTGAGTTCCCGGCCAAACCGCTGGCAACAGAGGATAAGGGTTGCGCTCGTTGCGGGACTTAACCCAACATTTCACAACACGAGCTGACGACAGCCATGCAGCACCTGTCTCACAGCTCCCGAAGGCACCTCTCCATCTCTGGAGGGTTCTGTGGATGTCAAGACCAGGTAAGGTTCTTCGCGTTGCATCGAATTAAACCACATGCTCCACCGCTTGTGCGGGCCCCCGTCAATTCATTTGAGTTTTAACCTTGCGGCCGTACTCCCCAGGCGGTCGATTTATCGCGTTTGCTTCGAAAGCCACTCCTCAACGGGAACAGCCTCCAAATCGACATCGTTTACAGCGTGGACTACCAGGGTATCTAATCCTGTTTGCTCCCCACGCTTTCGCACCTCAGCGTCAGTCTTCGTCCAGGGGGCCGCCTTCGCCACCGGTATTCCTCCAGATCTCTACGCATTTCACCGCTACACCTGGAATTCCACCCCCCTCTACGAGACTCCAGCCTGTCAGTTTCAAATGCTGTTCCCGGGTTAAGCCCGGGGATTTCACATCTGACTTAACACACCGCCTGCGTGCCCTTTACGCCCAGTTATTCCGATTAACGCTCGCACCCTCCGTATTACCGCGGCTGCTGGCACGGAGTTTGCCGGTGCTTCTTCTGCGGATAACGTCAAAATGAAAGTGTATTAAACTTCCATCCTTCCTCACCGCTGAAAGTACTTTACAACCCGAAGGCCTTCTTCATACACGCGGCATGGCTGCATCAGGGTTTCCCCCATTGTGCAATATTCCCCACTGCTGCCTCCCGCAGGAGTCTGACCGTGTCTCAGTTCCAGTGTGGCTGGTCATCCTCTCAGACCAGCTAGGGATCGTCGCCCAGGTGAGCCATTACCTCACCTGCAAGCTAATCCCGTCTGGGCACATCCGGTGGCGTGAGGCCATAAGGTCCCCCACTTTGGTCTTCCGACATTATGCGGTATTAGCTACCGTTTCCAGTAGTTATCCCCCTCCACCAGGCAGTTTCCCAGACTTTACTCACCCGTCCGCCACTCGTCAGCAAAGCAGCAAGCTGCTTCCTGTTACCGTTCGACTTGCATGTGTTAGGCCTGCCGCCAGCGTTCAATCTGAGCCATGATCAAACTCTTCAATTCAGGTCTGATCGCTCGTGAATTAAACTTCGTAAATGAATTACGTGTTCACTCAGAGACTTTTTAAATTTGCTTGACCGTCACCGACGGTCAGGCTCTGTCTTCCTGAGTGCCCACACAGATTGTCTGACTGATTGTTAAAGAGCGGTACTTCAATGAAGCGGGCACATATAATACTCTCATGCGCTTCAGAGTCAAGTGCTTTTTCACTTCCCCTGCCTGATTTCCGGTGGATTCGCTCCGTTATTCCGGGTCAGTGGGGGCGCATTATAGGCTGTTCTTCGCCGTTGACAAGCCCTGTTTTTACTAAAAATGATCAAGCGGCTCTTTTTTCATCAAATCAACCATTAAGCTGAGCCACGAACGATTAATTCAGGCGTCAGTTGCAGCCGTTGTTGTGTCTGTTGTGGCTGCGCCAGACGATGGATCAGTATATCAACAGCCAGTTCACCCAATTCATCTTTTGGTTGATGAATCGTCGTTAATGGTGGAGTCATATAGCGCGCCAGTTCGATATCATCATATCCTATCAGTGCCATATCCTGAGGAATAGATAATCCCGCCAGATAAAGCGATTGATATGCCCCTACAGCCATTGCGTCATTACTAATAAATACCGCTTGTGGCCGCTCCGCTAATGCGAGCAATTTTTGCATCGCACAAGCGCCGCCACTAAATTCGAAATCACTGGTTATGACATAGTGCTCAGGGTGAGGAAGCCCGGCGCGCTCCATGGCAGCATGATACCCTGCCAGACGTAGTTGTGACGGTGTTTTATCCAGTGGGCCGGTAATGCAGGCAATCCGGGTATAGCCTTTGTCAATCAAATATTGCGTTGCCATCTCACCACCCAGCAAAGAGTTATCCTGGATCAGGTCGCTATTGCCATCAAACGGTGCCCAGTCCATCATCACTGTTGGTACCGCCGGGTAACAGCGCATCATTTCTGGCGCAGGTTGACGTATTTCGCTACAGAGCAGTAATAAACCATCCACCCGTTTTTGCATCAGCGTTTCAAGGTTTCGCTTCATACGTTGCTCATCACCTTCGGTGTTACACAACATCAGGCTATAACCGCGTTCAAAACAGCTACGTTCAACGCCACGGACCAGTTCCGAATAGAATGGGTTAGAGCTCGCCGTAATCAGCATACCAATCGTTCGGGTCTGATTTAATTTGAGGCTACGCGCCAGCGCAGATGGCGCGTAATTAAGGCGTTGAATCGCCGCATTAACTTTGATGGTCGTCGCTTCGCTAACGAAACGATCCTGGTTAATGACATGAGAAACCGTTGAAGTAGAGACCCCCGCTTCGCGGGCTACATCCTTCATCGTAGCCAAATGTTACCTCTGTTGACGTAAAAATGTATCGATCTCTTCACGCCAGGGAACGGAAGGTTGCGCGCCTTTGCGGGTTACCGCAATCGCGGCGGCGGCATGCGCAAAACGAATCGCTTGATCCAGATTCGCGCCTTCCAGTAAAGCGGTGACTAATGCGCCATTAAAGGTGTCACCCGCAGCGATGGTATCGATAGCATGAACATTGAAACCAGGGATTCGCTGACCTTTGCCTTCATGACTGAGCCATACTCCCCGACGACCCAGCGTAATAATCACAATCCTGATGCCTTTCTCATGCAATATATAAGACGCTTTCGCTGCATCGTGATCATCTTCTATATGCACATCGGTTAGCTTTTCCGCTTCCGTTTCGTTCGGCGTGATAATATCCACCAGCGAAAGCAGCTCATCGGACAACGCATGTGCCGGTGCAGGATTTAATACCACCTGGGTTTGATGCTGATGCGCAATTTTTGCTGCAGCCAGAATGCTATCCAGCGGTGATTCCAGCTGCATCAGCAATGCCTGAGCCTCAGCAATAAGCTCTTTTTGCACCTCAACCTGAGCGACCGAAAGCGCCGCATTGGCACCCGCATGAATACCGATAACATTCTCACCTTCGGCGTTAACAAAGATCAACGCCACCCCCGTCGATTGATTTTTTACCGTCTGTACAGGAGTAATATCAATATTATCGCGCTGCAGCTGGCAACGAATACGTTCACCGATGTCATCGTCGCCGGTGCAGGCAATGAAGGAAATATCTGCACCGCTACGTCCAGCAGCAACCGCCTGATTCGCGCCTTTGCCACCAAAAGCAACCTGATAGTGATCGCCAGTAACGGTTTCCCCCGGCATGGGAAAGGTATCAAGGTGAAGAATATGATCGGCATTGATACTGCCAAGAACAACAAGTTTGCCTGAGGTTTTCATTATTTTTGTTCCCGGAAAGTGCGCCACCAGATTCTGGTGGCGCATGACCCTGCTTTTCTTTTTTATTGTTCAGTTACTGCTTAGTGACCAGCTTCAGCGCAACCGGATAGCTGGCCTCGACTTTCTCACCTTTTAACACTTTGTCAGCCGTTTCCACACCTTTTATGCCAATCTGTTCTGGTAACTGCGCCACGGTCGCCGCCAGTTTGCCACTGTTTACCGCTTTTTCACCATCGGCAGTACCATCAAATCCAACCACCATTACATCAGATCTTCCCGCAGTTTGTAATGCACGTAACGCACCTAATGCCATTTCGTCATTTTGTGCGAATACCGCTTGTACATCAGGATGAGCAGTCAGCAGATTTTGCATAACATTCAATCCTTTGGTGCGATCAAAATCCGCAGGCTGGCTGGCCAGCACCGTGAATTTATGTGCAGCAATCGCCTGCTTAAATCCTTCGCCCCGTTCGCGAGCCGCAGAAGTTCCGGCAATGCCTGCAAGTTCAATAACTTTGGCACCATCCCCCGCTTTTTCCGCGATATAATCACCAGCAAGTTTGCCACCCAGTACGTTATCAGACGCGATATGGCTGACAACTTCACCTTTTGCCGCCTGACGATCAAGCGTAATCACCGGAATTTTCGCCTGATTAGCTATTTTGATGGCATTACCTACTGCATCAGAATCCGTTGGATTAATCAGCAACAACTTCGTACCACGAACGGCTAAATCCTGTACGTTAGCCTGCTCTTTTGCCGGGTTATTTTGCGAGTCCAGTACCACCAGTTTATAACCCCGTTGATCGGCCTCTTTTTGCGCGCCCTCTTTTAGCGACACGAAAAAGGGGTTATTCAGCGTAGAGATCACCAGCGCGATAGTATCCTGCGCCACTGCATTTGCACTTACGGTGGCGCTCAGGGCTATCGCCGAGACCAGTGTTGCCAGTTTTTTCATATTCATAGTTAAGATGTCCTGTAATGTTCTGAGTGACTATTTTTTGTTATCTACCAGCACCGCCAGCAGGATGGCTATCGCTTTCACGATCATCTGGTAATACGATGAAACACCTAATAAATTCAAACCATTATTCAGAAAACCAAGAATTAACGCGCCAATCAGTGTGCCTGCGATCCGGCCTTTTCCCCCTGCCAGGCTGGTTCCCCCCAGCACCACTGCAGCGATAGCATCCAGTTCATAGCCCGTACCGGCGGTCGGTTATGCGGAAGAAAGACGCGCGACTTCGATAATCCCGGCTAATGCTGATAACAGGCCGCACAGAGAATAGACAATGATTTTTACTTTATTAACGTTGATTCCCGATAATCGGGTTGCCGCTTCATTGCCCCCCAGCGCATAGATGTAACGCCCAAGGCGGGTTTGCTGTAGCATGTACCAGGCGGCTACAAAGACGATAACCATAATCCATACCGGGGTCGGGATCCCTAATGGGCGACCAATGCCGAACCAGCCAAAGAGATCCGCATTTTCGCTAAATCCGGTATTCACTGGGCTGCCATCGGTATAAACCATCGTCACCCCACGCAGTAGCAGCATCATGACCAGTGTCGCGATAAAAGCCTGTACCCGGCCCTTCGCGATAATCACTCCAGTTATCCCACCGATGGCAGCCCCTGATACCAGAGCAGCGGCGGCAGCGATAAACGCATTGATATCCTGTCCGACAAGAGATGCGGCAATGGCACCGGTCAATGCCAGTAGCGAACCCACGGACAGATCAATCCCTGATGTGAGAATAACCAGCGTCATACCAACAGCCATAATCGCATTGACGGAGGTTTGCTGCAGGATATTGAACAAGTTATTAATGGTAAAAAAGTTAGGGCTCATGGTCGAAACAATCGCTATCAACACCAATAGCGCAATCAGTGATTTTTGCTCCATCAACCACCCTTTGGTGAAACAGCGGCGAGCCGATACAACCTCGGTTGTCATCTTTTTTACTCCTGATTAATTCAATTAAGCTTGCCCACAGCGGCAGCCATCAATACTTCCTGGGTAGCCTGTTCGCGGTTGAACTCACCATTAGCTTGCCCTTCATGCATCACAATAATGCGATCGCTCATGCCTAATACTTCCGGCATCTCGGAGGAGACCAGAATGATGCTCAATCCATCGGCTTTAAACTGGTTAATTAACTGATAGATCTCTTTTTTGGCGCCGACATCGACACCACGCGTCGGTTCATCAAGAATCAGCACTTTTGGCCGGGTCATCAATCCCCGTGCAATGGCGACTTTTTGTTGATTTCCTCCTGAAAGTAAACCAATTGTCTGTGCCATTGAGGGGGTTTTCACATTAAACAGGCCGATAAAATCACTCACGGCTTGTTGTTCCTTTCGATGATCCAGACGTCCACACGCATGGCTAAAATAGCGTAATGCCGTTAACGACATGTTTTCTTTCACCGACATATCCAGCACTAAACCATCACGTTTACGATCTTCGGAAATATAGACAATCCCGTTAGCGAGGCCATCCTGCGGTGAACAGATATCAACCGGATGACCATAAAGGGTCATGGCACCACTGCGGCGTGGCAACGCGCCATATAATATTTTCACCAGCTCTGTACGCCCGACTCCCATCAGCCCGCAAATGCCGAGAATTTCTCCCTGATGAAGAGTGAAAGTGACGTTTTTTACCCCGGGGCCACACACGTTATCTACCTGTAGAGATACGTCACCTGGGGCTTTATCGAGATGTGGGTACTGTTCTTCCAGTTTGCGGCCCACCATCATTTCAATCAGTTGATCTTCATTAAGGCTGGTGACTTCGCGTTCAGCAACAAACTGGCCGTCACGAAATACGGTGACATCATCGCAAATCGCAAAAATTTCTTTCAGGCGATGAGAGATATAAACAATCCCATGTCCGTGCGCTTTTAATTCACGAATAACGTGAAACAAAGATTCTGTTTCGCTATCGGTCAGCGCATCGGTCGGTTCATCCATGATGATGACTTTAGACTCGAAACTCAGTACCTTAGCAATTTCGACCATCTGCTGATCACCAATCGACAGATCAGCCACCCGTATCTGGCTGTTAAAGCGCAAATTCAATTTTGCCAGTAGCTTATCGGCTTCACGGTACATCGCTGGCCAGTCGATTTTGCCAAAGCGGTTAACAAATTCCCGGCCAAGAAAAATATTTTCTGCAATCGTTAACTGTGGGATCAGATTAAGTTCCTGATGGATGAACCGGCATCACGACGATAAATACCGGTCAGTATTTTCATCATGGTGGATTTACCAGCACCATTTTCCCCGATCAGCGCCATCGCCCGTCCTGGATATACATTGAGCGAAGCCCCAGACAGGGCTTTGACACCAGGAAAGGCTTTATCGATCCCCTTTAACTGCAATAAGGCTTCCATAGGGTTAAGCCTCAGAAAGTGACGCCAGCACAGAGGATAATGTTCGCATAGGGGGAACACTCACCACTGCGGATAACAGCCCGGCTTTCTGCGGTTTGTTGTTTAAACTGCTGATGACTGATATAACTGATTTCGATGGTATTACCCTGACGTTCTTCCAGAAATTCAAGATAATCGAATATCTCGTCGTGAAGTGATGGGTTATCTTCTTTTATCTCTTCCGCCAGAATCACGGCCTCGACCTGCATTTCCGCCGTTACCACCTCGAGAACCTGCATAAAGGAAGGAATTCCCTGAGTGAGTGCCATATCGATCCGCTGACTGCTTTGAGGAATGGGTAACCCGGCATACGCTGACCACCAGCGTATCGGTATGACCCAGTCGGGAAACCACCGCAGAAATGTCGGCGTTAAGTACAGTACCTTTTTTCATTTTTCGTCTGCTCCACTAGCGAAACGTTTATGTAAAGAAATCAACAAACGGATAATAATCGCCCGACCCCGCAGGCGTTATTGACGCAGCCAGTCTGAATACCGACAGCGCGGAGAAACCGCAGCGTACAGGGAGTACGTGAAGATTTCGGGCACGGGCCAGGCGCTAAATCTCTTATATCTCTACTTGTGTTCCTAACTCGACAATGCGATTCGGTGGGATCTCAAACTGATCAGCTGCCCGTAATGCATTGCGCTGTAACATGAGATACAGCTTACCGCGCCAGTGCAGATACCAGGGGCGTTTAGCAATAACCAGCGATTCGTGTGACATAAAGAACGACGTTTCCATCATCATACAACTTAAGCCTTCCAGCCCGCAGCGATGGAAGATTTCTTCTACATTCGGCGTTTCGCACCAGCCATAGCTGGCCACAACTCGCCAGAATGAGGGAGATATTTTATCGATTTGCACACGACGAACCTTATGCACATAAGGTACATCTTCAGTACGTAGTGTCAGCAGAATAACCCGTTCGTGTAGCACTTTGTTATGTTTGAGATTATGCAGTAAAGCAAAAGGGATAACGTTCAGGGCGCGAGACATATAGACCGCCGTGCCAGGCACACGAACGGGCGGCGATTTTTCGAGAGAAGCGATCATCGCCTCCAGTGATTTACCATGTTCATGGAGACGGCGTAACAGGCGAAAACGTTCACTTTTCCAGGTTGTCATCACGGTGAACATCACCAGACCCAGCATCAGCGGTAACCAGCCTCCGGAAAAAATCTTGTCGAGATTCGCGAAAAACAGTGGCAAATCAACACACATAAAAGCGATAAAGAGCACAGTCACCAGAATCTTATTCCAGTGCCAGTTTTTTCGCATAACGAAAGTAAAGAGAATGGTAGTCAAAACCATGGTTCCGGTAACGGCGATACCATAAGCCGCGGCCAGCCGGGAAGAGTGCTGAAAACTGATAATCACCACCACGACACAGCAATACAGCAACCAATTGATAAACGGAATGTAGATTTGCCCGGACTCCATTTCTGAGGTATGGATAATCCGCATAGGGGGAAGATAGCCCAGTCGAACCGCCTGGCGAGTGAGAGAAAAAATCCCGGAAATCACCGCCTGTGAAGCAATAACCGTTGCGAGGGCGGCGATAATCAGCATGGGAATAAGCGCCCATTCTGGCGCCAACAGGAAGAAAGGATTTTTGATCGCTTGTGGATTTTTTAGCAGCAGCGCCCCCTGACCGAAATAATTTAGTACCAGTGAGGGGAGCACCACGAAAAACCAGGCCAGCCGAATCGGCCGCTTACCAAAATGTCCCATATCAGCGTACAGCGCTTCGACCCCGGTAATCGCCAGTACCACCGCGCCTAAGGCGAAAAAAGAGGCCATTTTATATTCGAGGAAAAAGTGCCATAGCCAGTAGGGATTGAGTGCGTGCAATACGGTGGGATTAGCAATAATACTGCGAGCGCCCAGCACCGCCAGCAGCAAAAACCAAATCAGCATAATCGGAGCGAACATTCGGCCGACCATACTGGTGCCATGTTTCTGAATAGAAAACAGCAACGTCAGGACGATAATGGCAATCGGGACAACCCAGCTATCGAGTTCAGGGGCGATAATTTCCAGCCCCTCTATCGCCGACATAACGGATATAGCTGGTGTAATGACCACTTCACCGTAGAAGAAACTGCCGCCAATCAATCCCAGAATAACCAGCACCGATGTCACTTTTGCCGGGGTATTACGCCCTGCCAGTGACATCAGTGTCAATATTCCTCCTTCACCAGCGTTGTCAGCGCGCATCACAAAAGTGATATATTTGAGTGATACCGTAAAGATTAATAGCCAGAAAATCAGCGACAGGAAGCCAAAAACTGCATCCTGATCAACACCAAAACCAAACTGACCTGACAAACACTCTCGCAGTGTATAGAGTGGGCTGGTACCAATATCACCAAATACCACGCCGATAGCTGCAAGGGTAATAGCTGGCAGCGATTGTTTATTATCTGTGCTCATAGACTGGTTTTTTCATTGATGAAACAAATGGGTCGCCTGATCCTCTGGCTCACGAAAAGCGCACAGTATGCACGATTATTAGCTTAATCGTACTTCTCCTTATCATTCTGTTAACCTGGCGTAGAGAAAATAGCCAAGTCTATACCGTATGGCTGATATCAATATCACCGGGCAGGCGAATCATGATTGTTGCTTTATCGTGCTATTCTCCCGCATCGATATATTGTTAACTATTGCAACAGAAAAAAGCAGGCTGTAGCCAATCTGGCACCCTGCGTCTCTTTCAATTATATCAGGCAATTTGATATTGGTTTCTGCTGCCGGATATTGTGATACAAGTGACATCAACAACACTTATTCATCAACGAAATACGAAAAATATATGGAAAATTATCACATCGACAACCTGGACCGTAGCATCCTCGAAGCCCTGATGGTAAACGCCCGCACGGCTTATGCTGAGCTTGCCAAGCAATTCGATGTTAGCCCTGGAACGATCCATGTTCGCGTCGAGAAAATGAAACAGGCGGGTATTATCACGGGCACGCGCATTGATATCGATCCCAGACGGCTCGGTTATGATGTGTGTTGCTTTATTGGCATCATTTTGAAAAGTGCTAAAGATTACCCTTCGGCGCTGGCTAAGCTGGAAAGCCTGAATGAAGTCACGGAAGCTTACTATACAACCGGTCATTACAGCATTTTTATCAAAGTGATGTGCCGATCGATCGATGCGCTGCAACAAGTACTTATCAACAAGATCCAGACTATTGATGAAATTCAGTCTACCGAGACGCTCATTTCGCTGCAAAACCCGATAATGCGGACGATCACACCATAATCAGAAAAATGTTATTCCCGGTTTTCCACAGATAGATCCCTGTTGTTACACAGGGTACAATGGGTCTGTTTAGATGATTGGGAAGACCCGTATGGCAGATATTACGCTTATTAGTGGCAGTACTCTCGGTAATGCCGAGTACGTTGCAGAACATCTGGCTGAAAAACTGCAGCAGGCGGGCCACCGCAGTAAAGTCAGTCACGGACCACGGCTTGAGGATCTCCAGCCGGAAGGTATCTGGCTGATTGTTTCCTCAACCCATGGTGCGGGTGATGTGCCTGACAATCTGTTACCTTTCTATAAAGCACTCCAGCAACAATCCGTCGATCTTTCTGCAGTTCGTTTTGGCGCTATTGGTATCGGTAGTCGTGAATATGACACCTTTTGTGGTGCCATTGATAAGCTTGATCAGTCGTTAAAAGCTTGTGGTGCGCAGCAGATCGGATCCACGCTGAAAATTAATGTTCAGCAACATGATATCCCGGAAGATCCAGCAGAAATCTGGCTCGGATCATGGCAAAAATTGATCTAATTCATCTTTGGATCATTTATTTTTGTGGATAAATATAGTTAAAAACTCTGATTATCCGGTATTTATCCCATGTATAAGTTTAAAAATATTTTCATCTGTGCATAACTAAGCTAGTTGTCCCCATCTTATCCGGATCGGGATCACCGATCATTCACAGAAACAGATCCTGCTTAATTGATTGATCTTAAAATGAGGATCGCACTTATCCACAAGAAGTTTCGATCCTAATAAGAGATCACAATAAAACAGATCTTTAAATAAAAGATCTTCTTTTAATACTCAGGATCCCGGTACTTTCTTGAAAGACAAAAGTTGAGTAAAATCCCCGCCCCGGGATTCAACCTATTCTCAAAGCGCTTTACGCGAGGCATACCACGATGTTTTATCAGGATCCTTTTGACGTCATCATCATTGGCGGAGGCCATGCAGGTACTGAAGCCGCGATGGCTGCGGCTCGAATGGGCCAGCAAACCTTGCTACTGACACACAATATCGATACGCTGGGACAAATGAGTTGTAATCCAGCTATTGGCGGTATTGGGAAAGGACATCTGGTCAAAGAGGTGGATGCACTTGGCGGATTAATGGCGAAAGCGATCGATCAGGCCGGTATTCAGTTTAGAATACTAAACGCCAGTAAAGGCCCGGCGGTCAGAGCCACCCGTGCTC
The DNA here is from genome assembly GCA_029433525.1 of Enterobacteriaceae bacterium ESL0689. Classification (NCBI taxonomy): domain Bacteria; kingdom Pseudomonadati; phylum Pseudomonadota; class Gammaproteobacteria; order Enterobacterales; family Enterobacteriaceae; species Enterobacteriaceae bacterium ESL0689. The sequence continues at coordinate 526,906 of JAQTIF010000001.1, forward strand.
AGGCAGATCGTGTACTTTATCGCCAGGCAGTGCGAACCGCGCTGGAAAATCAACCCAATCTCATGATCTTTCAGCAAGCTGTTGAGGATCTACTGGTTGAAAACGATCAGGTTGTCGGTGTCGTGACACAAATGGGATTGAAATTCCGGGCTAAAGCGGTGGTGTTGACGACGGGAACCTTTCTGGATGGTCGGATCCATATTGGTCTTGAAAACTATCATGGCGGTCGTGCAGGTGATCCTCCCGCTATCGCATTGTCCCGCCGTTTACGTGAACTCCCCTTACGCGCCGGACGCCTGAAAACGGGTACACCGCCAAGAATTGATGCGCGTACCATTGATTTCGCGATGCTGGCACAACAACAGGGAGATGATCCGCTACCGGTCTTCTCGTTTATGGGGTCACGGGATCAACATCCACGTCAGATCCCCTGTTATATCACCTATACTAATGAAAAAACGCATGACGTTATCCGACGCAACCTTGATCGCAGCCCGATGTATGCTGGCGTCATTGAATGTATCGGCCCTCGTTATTGCCCATCGATTGAAGATAAAGTCATGCGTTTTGCTGACCGCAATCAGCACCAGATTTTCCTCGAACCGGAAGGACTGACATCAAATGAAATTTATCCTAATGGTATATCGACCAGTTTACCGTTTGATGTACAGATCCAGATTGTTCGTTCTATGCCGGGAATGGAAAATGCCCGGATCGTGCGTCCAGGCTATGCGATTGAGTACGACTTTTTCGATCCCCGGGATCTCAAGCCAACACTGGAGAGTAAATATATTCGGGGACTCTTCCTGGCAGGGCAAATAAATGGCACAACCGGTTATGAAGAAGCGGCGGCTCAGGGATTGCTGGCTGGTCTGAATGCTGGCTGTTTCAGTGCAGAAAAAGAGGGATGGGCACCTGCCCGCTCTGAAGCTTATCTCGGCGTTCTGGTCGATGATTTGTGTACGCTGGGCACCAAAGAACCTTACCGGATGTTTACTTCCCGCGCCGAATATCGATTGATGTTACGTGAAGATAACGCCGATTTGCGGCTGACTGAATGGGGGCGCAAGCTGGGACTGGTCGATGATCAACGCTGGGCGCGTTTTAATGAAAAACAGGAACATATTGCCTGTGAGCGTCAACGTTTGCGATCAACCTGGATATCGTCGTTGGCAAACAGCGCTGAAGAGATTAATTCCTGTTTAACCTCACCACTCTCTCGTGACGTTAATGGCGAGGAGTTGCTCCGTCGCCCGGAGATGACTTATCGCCAGCTCATGCAGTTATCACTTTTCTCTCCTGGACTGGAAGATGTTCAGGCTGCTGAGCAAGTGGAAATTCAGGTCAAATATGAAGGTTATATTGCTCGTCAGCGGGAAGAAATCGAAAAAATGCAGCGTAATGAAAATACGCTGCTGCCCGCGACGATCGATTATCATCAGGTCACCGGGCTATCTAATGAGGTCATTGCCAAACTCAATGATCATAAGCCTGCTTCGATCGGTCAGGCATCACGCATTTCAGGCATCACACCGGCGGCTATCTCTATTTTGCTGGTATGGCTGAAAAAGCAGGGACTGTTGCGTCGTAGTGCCTGATGACTATCGGGATTATTGTTTCTAACAGGTATTGAACAACGTGCTTAATAAACTCTCCTGTCTGCTGAATGAAGCCGGTATTTCACTTACCGATCATCAGAAAAATCAGCTGGTCGCTTATGTCGGCCTGCTTGATAAATGGAATAAAGCCTATAACCTGACGGCGGTTCGTGATCCGAATGAGATGCTGGTGCGTCATATCCTCGATAGCATCGTTGTCGCGCCGTATTTACAGGGAACCGATTTTATCGACGTCGGAACTGGACCGGGATTGCCTGGCATTCCATTGTCTATCGTGTGTCCTGAATTTCGTTTTACGCTACTGGATAGTCTTGGAAAGCGTATCCGTTTTCTTCGCCAGGTTCAGCATGAGTTAGCATTACCCAATATCACCCTCGTACAAAGCCGGGTAGAAGGATTTCATCCACCGTCACTGTTTGATGGTGTTATCAGCCGTGCGTTTGCGTCACTCAGTGATATGGTGGGCTGGTGTCACCACCTGTTGTCAGAAAAGGGTTGTTTCTATGCGTTAAAAGGGCTTGTTCAGGGAGATGAAATCGCTCATTTACCAGAGGGATATTCACTGAACGAAATTATCCGTCTACAGATCCCCCGGCTGGAAAGCGCACGCCACCTGATTATTATTCGGGAGAACAAGCCTGATTTTTATCAAAAGATGTGAAAAAAACAGTATCACTTAATGTTAATAATATATTGTTTTATGTGCGGTTTTATGAATAATAAAGAAACATTTTATTTTCTTTTTTAGTTTATTTTGTTAACAAATTTTATCATGATAGTGACGGATATGTGCGAACTCTATTCCCTTCAGCGCCTTGCCATAATCGTGATTATTTGTTCTTTTAAATGATAAGAATTTTGATAAATATCATTAAAATCATAATGATGTGATGCTATAAGATTCACTGGTTATCAGCTACGATGTGGCGTCTGGAGCACCGGTTATCCCGCTAATGGATCGTTTCCGCGTTTATCACCTTGATATCGCAGGATTGCAGTCAGATACAGAAGATAAAAATTAATTTTTTAACTTTTTTGCTACATAAAAGTTGGTTTAATGGTGTAATACCAGACAAATTTGCACTTTTTTGAGGCTTGACTCTTTGCCCCAAAGGTCGTTTTATACGATACGTGATTTACCTTGAAGTCAGTGTTACTTTTGAGTGCAAAGGTAGTGTGTAAGTTTCTGTTTATTCAGTGACTCGCCGTTAACAGCAAGCGATTGCTGTTTAACCTGAAAAAAGTGATATTCGGGCATTTCCGCCCAATATGCGGAGATTTGGCTGTTAAACTGTGTTTTATGATTTAGCGTAGTGTTATCAGGCGCCTATACATCGTGTTGTATTGCCTGATTTTTCGTCTGCGATAACGTTTTCACAGTGTTACTGGTTTTCGCTCTCTACGCGATGGTACGGGTGGTTTTAAGATAGTGTTTATGCCGCTAATCGTGTCGTGGGTTTTGGTGTCAGTCGTTGTGATTCTGGCACCATCTGTAATTAACAACAAAGGGTAAAAAGGCATCATGGCTGCAGAAAATATGAAGCCGCAGGATTACATCGGTCATCATCTGAATAACCTTCAACTTGACTTGCGTACATTCTCGCTGGTGGATCCTCACAACCCCCCGGCTACTTTCTGGACGCTTAACATTGATTCCATGTTCTTTTCCGTGGTACTCGGTCTGGTGTTCATTACTATTTTCCGTAAAGTGGCAAAGAATGCGACCAGTGGTGTGCCTGGCAAATTCCAGACCGCTGTCGAGATGATCATTGGTTTTGTTCATGGCAGCGTCAAAGATATGTATCATGGTAAGAGCAAACTGATTGCTCCCCTGGCACTCACCGTGTTTGTCTGGGTATTCCTGATGAATCTGATGGATTTACTGCCCATTGATTTGATTCCCGAGATAGCGAAACGCCTTGGTTTGCCCGCTATGCGCGTCGTTCCTTCTTCTGACGTTAACATTACGCTATCAATGGCTATTGGCGTATTCTTCCTGATTATTTTCTATAGCATCAAGATAAAAGGCGTGAGTGGTTTTGTTAAAGAGCTCACCTTGCAGCCATTCAATCACTGGGCTTTTATTCCGATTAACCTGATTCTTGAAGGGGTCAGTTTGCTCTCTAAACCGATCTCTCTGGGACTGCGGCTGTTCGGCAATATGTATGCCGGTGAGCTGATTTTTATCCTCATTGCTGCTTTGTTGCCGTGGTGGTCACAGTGGGTGCTGAATGTGCCGTGGGCCATTTTTCACATCCTGATTATTACGCTGCAGGCTTTCATCTTCATGGTGCTGACGATCGTTTATCTGTCGATGGCTTCTGAAGATCATTAATTTTTTACTATTGCATTACATTTTTATTGAAACAAACTGGAGACTGTCATGGAAAACCTGAATATGGATCTGCTGTACATGGCTGCTGCTGTGATGATGGGGCTGGCGGCTATCGGTGCTGCGATCGGTATCGGCATCCTCGGGGGAAAATATCTGGAAGGTGCTGCGCGCCAGCCTGATCTTATTCCACTTCTGCGTACTCAGTTCTTTATCGTTATGGGGCTGGTCGATGCTATCCCGATGATCGCTGTAGGTCTGGGAATGTATATCATGTTTGCTGTCGCATAGTCTGTTGTGCGAAAGATATTTAATTCATTGAGTAACTTAAGAGGTATTGTGCTGTGAACATGAACGCAACAATCCTCGGCCAAGCTATCGCGTTTTTTGTATTCGTCTGGTTCTGCATGAAATATGTATGGCCGCCGATAATGGCCGCCATTGAGAAACGTCAGAAAGAAATTGCTGACGGTTTATCTTCAGCGGAGCGAGCAAAAAAAGATTTAGATCTTGCACAGACCAACGCGACTGACCAGCTGAAAACAGCGAAAGAAGAAGCCCAGGTTATCATTGAGCAGGCTAATAAACGGCGTGCTCTTATACTGGATGAAGCGAAAGCTGAAGCAGAACAGGAACGCGCAAAAATTATTGCGCAAGCCCAGGTTGAAATTGACGCTGAACGTAAACGTGCTCATGAGGAGTTACGTAAGCAGGTTGCAATGCTGGCTATTGCAGGGGCTGAGAAGATTATCGAACGATCCGTAGATGAAGCTGCGAACAGCGACATCGTGGATAAACTTGTCGCTGAACTGTAAGGAGGGAGGGGCTGATGTCTGAATTTGTAACGGTAGCTCGCCCCTACGCCAAAGCAGCTTTTGACTTTGCCATCGAGCACAATCGTGTTGAACACTGGCAGAATATGCTGTTGTTTGCCGCTGAAGTGACTAAAAATGAACAGATGGCAGAGCTTTTAACCGGTGATTTGGCACCAGAAGCGCTTTCCGATTCGTTTATCGCAGTCTGTGGTGAACAACTGGACGAAAACGGTCAGAACCTGATTCGGGTTATGGCTGAAAATAGTCGTCTGCAAGTGTTACCGGATGTTCTTGAGTTGTTCATTCGTTTGCGCGCTGCCAGTGAGGCAACCGCCACGGTCGAGGTGATTTCTGCCTCGCCATTGAGTGAAGAACAGCGGACGAAGATCATCGGCGCTATGGAAAAACGTCTGTCACGTAAAGTGAAGCTGAATTGCAAAATTGATAAGTCTGTTATGGCAGGTATTATCATCCGCTCGGGTGATATGGTCATAGATGGCAGTGTACGTAGCCGTCTTGATCGTCTGGCAGACGTCTTGCAGTCTTAAGGGGACTGGAGCATGCAACTGAATTCCACCGAAATCAGCGAACTGATCAAGCAGCGCATTGCTCAGTTTAAGGTTGTGAGCGAGGCTCACAACGAAGGTACTATTGTTTCTGTCAGTGATGGTGTTATCCGTATTCACGGACTGGCCGATTGTATGCAGGGGGAGATGCTTTCTCTGCCTGGCGGTCGTTATGCCATCGCACTGAATCTTGAACGTGACTCTGTGGGTGCCGTGGTGATGGGGCCATATACTGACCTTGCCGAAGGCATGACAGTAAAATGCACCGGGCGTATTCTTGAAGTTCCGGTTGGCCGTGGCCTGCTGGGACGTGTTGTGAATACCCTGGGTGAACCCATCGATGGCAAAGGCGCTGTCGAGCATGATGGTTTTTCCGCTGTCGAAGCGATTGCCCCGGGTGTTATTGAACGTCAATCTGTAGAGCAGCCTGTTCAGACAGGCTACAAATCTGTCGATGCCATGATTCCTGTCGGCCGTGGTCAGCGTGAGCTTATCATTGGTGACCGTCAGACCGGTAAAACCGCGTTGGCAATTGATGCCATCATCAATCAGCGTGATTCTGGCATCAAGTGTGTCTATGTGGCCATTGGGCAGAAAGCATCTACCATCTCGAATGTTGTGCGTAAACTGGAAGAGCATGGTGCGCTAGAAAACACTATCGTTGTTGTGGCTACGGCTTCTGAATCGGCGGCCCTGCAGTATCTGGCACCTTATGCCGGTTGCGCAATGGGTGAATACTTCCGTGACCGTGGTGAAGACGCGCTGATTGTTTATGATGATCTGTCTAAGCAAGCGGTGGCTTACCGTCAGGTTTCTCTGTTGCTTCGTCGGCCACCAGGACGTGAAGCGTTTCCTGGTGATGTTTTCTATCTTCATTCTCGTTTGCTGGAACGTGCTTCTCGTGTTAATGCAGAATATGTTGAGAACTTTACGAAAGGTGAAGTGAAAGGTAAAACGGGCTCTCTGACCGCGCTGCCGATCATTGAAACGCAGGCGGGTGACGTTTCTGCATTTGTGCCGACCAACGTTATTTCTATTACCGATGGTCAGATATTCCTGGAAACCAATTTGTTTAACTCTGGTATTCGTCCGGCAGTTAACCCAGGGATCTCGGTATCCCGTGTTGGTGGTGCGGCTCAGTCTAAAATCATGAAGAAACTGTCGGGGGGTATTCGTACCGCGCTGGCGCAGTATCGTGAACTGGCTGCATTCTCGCAGTTTGCTTCTGATCTGGATGATGCGACCCGTAAACAGTTAAATCATGGTCAGAAAGTCACTGAGTTGCTGAAACAGAAACAGTATGCACCGATGTCTGTGGCACAGCAGAGTCTGGTTCTGTTTGCTGCGGAGCGCGGATATCTTGAGGATGTGGAGCTGGCAAAAATTGGCAGTTTTGAAGCTGCGTTGCTGGCTTATGCTGAACATGAGCATGCCCCATTGATGCAAGAGATTAACCAGACCGGTAGCTACAGTGATGAGCTTGAAGGCAAACTGAAAAGTGTCCTTGACGCTTTCAAAGCAACCCAGACCTGGTAAATTCAGGCGACTTGTCTTCAGCAGACAAGTCGCGGGGCATTGAGGAGAAGTCATGGCCGGCGCAAAAGAGATACGTAGTAAGATCGCAAGCGTCCAGAATACGCAAAAGATCACTAACGCAATGGAGATGGTCGCTGCTTCCAAAATGCGTAAATCGCAGGATCGCATGGCGGCCAGCCGTCCTTATGCAGAAACCATGCGCGCAGTGATTGGTCGCCTTGCAAATGGCAATCTGGAATATAAGCACCCCTATCTGGAAGAACGTGACGTTAAACGTGTAGGGTATCTGGTGGTATCGACTGACCGTGGGTTATGCGGTGGTTTGAACATTAATTTGTTCAAGAAACTACTGACAGATATGAAAGAATGGTCTGATAAGGGCGTTCAATGCGATATCGCAATGATTGGCTCTAAGGGGATTTCTTTTTTTAACTCCATCGGCAGTAACATTGTTGCTCAGGCCACCGGAATGGGGGATCACCCCATGTTATCCGAGCTGATCGGCGCGGTAAAAGTGATGTTGCAGGCCTATGATGAAGGCCGCCTCGACAAGCTTTATATTGTCAGCAACAAATTTATTAATACGATGTCTCAGGCTCCCACCATCACTCAGCTACTGCCATTACCGGCATCAGATGATGCTGAGCTGAAGCGTAAAACCTGGGATTATCTGTATGAACCCGACCCGAAATCACTGTTGGATACGCTCCTGCGTCGTTATATCGAGTCCCAGGTTTATCAAGGGGTAGTAGAAAACCTGGCCAGCGAGCAGGCCGCGCGGATGGTGGCGATGAAAGCAGCTACCGATAATGGTGGCAGCCTGATTAAAGAACTGCAGTTGGTCTACAACAAAGCTCGTCAGGCCAGCATTACTCAGGAACTCACTGAGATAGTCGGTGGTGCATCCGCGGTATAACCAGGTTAATTCGTAGAGGAATCAAGATGGCTACTGGAAAAATTGTCCAGGTAATCGGCGCCGTAGTTGACGTCGAATTCCCTCAGGATGCTGTACCGCGCGTGTACGATGCTCTTGAGGTAAAAAATGGTAATGAAAATCTGGTGCTGGAAGTTCAGCAGCAGCTAGGCGGTGGTATTGTACGTGCTATCGCTATGGGCTCTTCTGATGGTTTGCGTCGTGGTCTGGTCGTGACAGATCTCGAACATCCCATCGAAGTTCCGGTGGGTAAGGAAACACTGGGACGCATTGTCAATGTACTGGGCCAACCGGTAGATATGAAAGGCGATATCGGTGAGCAAGAACGCTGGGCTATCCATCGTGCGGCACCCTCTTATGAAGACCTTTCCAGTTCCAGAGAACTGCTGGAAACCGGTATCAAAGTTATCGATTTGATCTGCCCGTTTGCGAAAGGCGGTAAAGTAGGTCTGTTCGGTGGTGCGGGTGTGGGTAAAACAGTCAATATGATGGAACTTATCCGTAATATTGCTATCGAGCACTCAGGTTATTCCGTATTTGCCGGGGTGGGTGAACGTACCCGTGAAGGGAACGATTTCTACCACGAAATGACCGAATCTAACGTTATTGATAAAGTCTCCCTGGTCTATGGTCAGATGAATGAACCACCGGGTAACCGTCTGCGTGTTGCGCTAACCGGTCTGACAATGGCTGAAAAATTCCGTGACGAAGGACGCGATGTATTACTGTTCATTGATAATATCTATCGCTATACCCTTGCAGGAACCGAAGTCTCTGCACTGTTAGGTCGTATGCCTTCAGCGGTAGGTTATCAGCCAACACTGGCAGAAGAGATGGGTGTGTTGCAGGAACGTATCACTTCCACCAAAACAGGCTCTATCACTTCCGTTCAGGCGGTATATGTCCCTGCGGATGACTTGACTGACCCTTCACCAGCGACAACGTTTGCGCACCTTGATGCAACGGTGGTATTAAGTCGTCAGATTGCCTCTCTGGGGATTTATCCGGCGGTTGACCCACTGGATTCCACCAGCCGTCAGTTAGATCCACTGGTTGTTGGCCAGGATCACTACGATACGGCGCGTGGCGTACAGTCTCTGTTACAGCGTTATCAGGAGCTGAAAGATATTATCGCCATCCTCGGTATGGATGAACTGTCTGAAGATGATAAGCTGGTGGTCGCTCGTGCGCGTAAAATCCAGCGCTTCCTCTCTCAGCCATTCTTTGTGGCCGAAGTCTTTACCGGATCGCCGGGTAAATATGTTTCCCTGAAAGAGACGATCCGTGGATTTAAAGGTATTATGGCAGGCGAATACGATCACTTACCAGAACAGGCGTTCTACATGGTCGGTTCTATCGATGAAGCCGTGGAAAAAGCGAAAAAACTTTAACGCCTTAATCGGAGGGTGATATGGCAATAACTTACCACCTGGATGTCGTCAGTGCAGAGCAACAGCTTTTCTCTGGTCTGGTCGAGAAAATCCAGGTTACGGGTAGCGAAGGGGATTTGGGGATCTACCCCGGTCACACTCCGTTACTCACCGCCATTAAGCCAGGTATGATTTACATCGTTAAGCAGTATGGTCATGAAGAGTTCATCTATCTGTCTGGGGGAATTCTTGAGGTGCAGCCTGACCGTGTGACCGTGCTTGCTGATACCGCTATCCGTGGTCAGGATCTTGATGAAGCGTTAGCTCTGGAGTCAAAGCGTAAAGCCGAAGAGAATATTCATAACTCTCATGGTGATGTTGATTACGCCCAGGCATCGACAAAACTGGCTAAAGCGATTGCTAAACTGCGGGTTATCGAGCTAACGAAAAAGGTGATGTAACACCGGCTTGAAAATAAAAAACCAGTCTGTCAATCAGGCTGGTTTTTTCTGTTTGATTTTTATTCATGGATAAAAATAGCAAAAACAAGATATTATTCGATAAATTAAGCGTCTATCCTGTCAGGCTGCGACGATGACGCCTGACAGGATAGAGGCTAAGTTATAAATCACCGTCAGGACACCTATGCTGAATAGTACAATGAGCGTGGTTATCCTTGCTGCAGGCAAGGGAACCCGTATGTATTCTGATCTCCCCAAAGTGCTGCACACCCTGTCTGGCAAATCAATGGTTCAGCATGTTATTAATACCAGTAAAAATCTTGGTGCTTCTGCGATCCATCTGGTCTATGGCTATGGCGGCGATTTACTTCATCAGGCACTGCATGAAGATAACCTCAACTGGGTATTACAACCAGAACAGCTTGGTACCGGACATGCTATCCAGCAGGCTGCTCCTTTCTTTCGCGATGATGAAGATATCCTGGTACTGTATGGCGATGTGCCGCTGATATCGGTTGAGACTTTGCAGCGTCTGCGAACAGCAAAACCGCAGGGCGGAATAAGCTTAATCTCTGTGGCGGTTGACCAACCTGACGGCTATGGTCGCATTCTGCGTCAGAATGGCAAAGTGACCGGGATTATTGAGCACAAAGATGCCAGTGATGAACAGCGACAGATTAAAGAAATTAATACCGGTATTTTGCTCACCGGTGGTGCAGATTTAAAGCGCTGGCTGGCAAGACTCACCAATAACAACGTTCAGGGCGAATATTACATCACTGATATTATCGCGATGGCGCATCAGGAAGGTCGGGAAATTGTGACTGTTCATCCCCAGCGCTTAAGCGAAGTTGAAGGGGTCAATAATCGTCTGCAGCTGGCACGTCTGGAGCGTATTTATCAGTCGGAACAAGCGGAAAAGCTATTACTGGCTGGCGTGATGTTACGCGATCCTTCACGTTTTGACTTGCGTGGCACACTGACACATGGCCGTGATGTTGAAATTGATACTAATGTTATCCTTGAAGGTCACATTGTGCTGGGTAATCGGGTAAAAATAGGCGCAGGTTGCATCATAAAAAACAGCATTATTGAAGATGATTGTGAGATCAGCCCCTATTCCGTGCTGGATGGTGCACATTTACAGGTAAATTGTACTATCGGTCCGTTTGCGCGATTACGTCCAGGAGCAGAACTGCTCAAAGGGGCACATGTCGGCAACTTTGTTGAAATGAAAAAAGCGCGGCTGGGACAAGGATCGAAAGCCGGGCATCTGACCTATCTCGGTGATGCCGAAATTGGTGATAACGTTAATATCGGCGCGGGTACGATCACCTGTAACTATGATGGTGCGAATAAGTTTAAAACGCTAATTGGCGATAATGTGTTTATCGGCTCTGATACCCAACTCGTGGCACCTGTTACGGTGGGTAACGGTGCTACTATAGCAGCCGGGACGACGGTCACACGTAATGTTGCTGATCATGAGCTGGTTTTAAGTCGTGTACCACAAGTCCATAAACAGGGCTGGCAACGTCCGGTGAAGAAAAAAAACTAAAAAGGCCAGCGGCAATAGTGATTAATCATATCGTTGCAAAAAACGGATGATACAGAATAATTTTATTATCAGTGATTTATGTTGTTGAAAATAGATAATCACGCTTCGGTATCGGCAATCCCGGGTAAAACCATGATCAGGAATTTTAACTATGTGTGGAATTGTAGGCGCAGTAGCACAACGCGATATTGCTGAAATCCTTCTTGAAGGCTTACGTCGTCTGGAATACCGGGGATACGACTCAGCCGGTCTGGCGATTGTTGATGACCAGGGGCAGATGTCCCGTATTCGTCGTGTAGGAAAAGTTCAGGTACTGGCTCAGGCGGCAGAAGCATATCCACTGCACGGTGGCACGGGGATTGCGCATACGCGCTGGGCGACACATGGTGAGCCTTCCGAAGATAACGCACACCCCCATCTTTCTGACCATATTCTGGTCGTTCATAACGGTATTATTGAAAACTACGAAGAATTACGTGATCTGTTGCAAGCGCGTGGCTATCTCTTTGTATCAGAAACAGATACTGAAGTGATTGCTCACCTGGTTCACTGGGAACTGAAACAAGGCGGAACGTTACGTGAAGCGGTGATGCGTGCGATCCCCCACTTACGTGGTGCTTATGGCGCGGTCATTATGGATACCCGCACGCCAGGAACGCTGCTGGCGGCGCGATCGGGGAGCCCGCTGGTCATTGGCCTGGGCGTGGGAGAGAACTTCATTGCTTCCGATCAGCTGGCCCTGCTACCGGTAACCCGCCGTTTTATCTTTCTCGAAGAGGGCGATATTGCAGAAGTGACCCGCCGTTCTGTGGTTATCTTTGATAAATCGGCAAACGAAGTTAAACGCCCGGATATCGAATCTAACCTGCAATATGATGCGGGTGATAAGGGTGCCTATCGTCACTACATGCAAAAAGAGATTTACGATCAGCCGGATGCGATAAAAAACACGCTGATTGGCCGCATCCGTCAGGGGGCGGTTGATCTGAGCGAACTCGGGGCTGATGCTGATACTATGTTATCGCAGGTTGAGCATATTCAGATTGTCGCCTGCGGCACCTCGTATAATGCGGGAATGGTATCCCGTTACTGGTTTGAGGCACTGGCGGGTATCCCCTGCGATGTCGAAATCGCCTCTGAGTTTCGCTACCGTAAATCTGCGCGACGTCACAACAGCCTGATGATCACCCTCTCCCAGTCTGGTGAGACAGCGGATACCCTGGCGGCCCTGCGTTTATCAAAACAACTGGGTTATCTTGGTTCATTGACTATCTGCAATGTTGCGGGGTCTTCTCTGGTACGGGAATCAGACCTGGCATTGATGACCCGTGCGGGTACAGAAATTGGTGTCGCATCGACTAAGGCTTTTACCACTCAGTTAACGGTATTATTACTCCTGGTCGCCAGGCTGGCCCATCTCCGGAGCCAGCCCGCTGAAGTTGAAAAGCGAATTATCCATGCCTTACAGGCACTGCCAAATCGTATTGAGCAGATGTTATATCAGGATAAACGCATCGCGGCGCTGGCTGAGCACTTTTCTGATAAGCACCATGCGCTGTTTCTCGGCCGTGGAGATCAATATCCGATAGCACACGAAGGGGCCCTTAAGCTAAAAGAGATCTCTTATATCCATGCGGAAGCCTATGCCGCAGGTGAGCTGAAACATGGCCCTCTGGCATTAATTGATGCTGACATGCCAGTGATCGTCATCGCGCCGAACAATGAATTGCTGGAAAAGCTCAAATCTAATATTGAAGAAGTGCGTGCCCGTGGAGGGCAATTGTATGTCTTTGCCGATGGTGACGCCGGTTTTAACGGTAATGACAATATGCACCTTATTGAAATGCCACATGTGGAAGAGGAGATTGCTCCCATCTTCTATACCATACCGCTGCAGCTGCTGGCCTATCATGTCGCGCTGATTAAAGGCACCGATGTTGATCAGCCGCGTAATCTGGCGAAATCGGTGACTGTCGAGTAGATTCAGTCCGTCATGCCTGCGGGCATGACGTCATTCTGAGGATTCATATCTTAAACAGAATCGCTAAAAATAGCGGTATTACTGCATCCAATGTTCTATTTTAGTATATGATAGCGGCGAATTTTCCCCATTGAGTTCGGAAATCGATAATGAGTCAACAACAAATCCCCCCGTCTTCTGATACGGGGCTGCTGGATCGCGTGTTCAAACTGCGCAAACATAGTACGACGGTGCGCACCGAAGTCATCGCAGGTTTCACGACTTTTCTGACGATGGTTTACATTATCTTTGTTAACCCACAGATTCTGGGGGTTGCAGGGATGGATACACACGTCGTATTTACAACCACCTGTCTGATTGCTGCTTTCGGCAGTATTCTGATGGGGCTGCTGGCTAATCTGCCGGTCGCGCTGGCACCGGCGATGGGTCTGAATGCTTTCTTTGCTTTTGTCGTCGTACAGGCGATGGGATTATCGTGGCAGACCGGTATGGGCGCTATTTTCTGGGGAGCGATAGGCCTGCTGCTATTGACCATTTTTCGTGTACGTTACTGGATGATTGCCAATATTCCACTCAGTCTGCGTGTCGGGATCACCAGTGGTATTGGGTTATTTATCGGCATGATGGGGCTCAAAAATGCCGGGGTGATTGTCGCGAATAAAGATACCCTGGTCAGTATTGGCAACCTGACCTCTCACAGTGTATTACTGGGGATTCTGGGGTTCTTTATCATCGTTATCCTTGCCGCGCGCAATATTCATGCTGCGGTGTTGATTGCGATGGTAGTAACGACCTTGCTGGGTTGGATGCTGGGTGATGTTCACTACAGCGGGATTATTTCTGCTCCACCGGATGTGACCTCGGTCATTGGCCATATTGATCTCGCCGGTTCATTTAATCTCGGGCTCTCAGGAATTATCTTCTCTTTTATGCTGGTGAATTTGTTTGATTCTTCCGGCACGCTGATTGCGGTAACGGATAAAGCGGGTCTAACTGACGAAAAGGGAAAATTCCCACACATGAAGCAAGCGTTGTATGTCGACAGTATTTCCTCGGTGGTGGGATCTTTTATCGGCACATCTTCGGTGACGGCTTATATTGAGTCGACATCCGGTGTTTCTGTGGGCGGTCGTACCGGTCTGACCGCGGTCGTGGTGGGAATTTTATTCCTGCTGGTTATCTTTTTATCACCGCTTGCCGGAATGGTGCCTGCTTATGCGGCTGCGGGTGCGCTAATCTATGTCGGTGTATTGATGACTTCCAGCCTGGTGCGCGTGAAATGGAACGATCTGACCGAAGCTGTTCCCGCATTTATTACCGCAGTGATGATGCCCTTTAGCTTCTCGATTACTGAAGGTATTGCGCTGGGGTTTATCTCATATTGTGTGATGAAAATCGGCACCGGGCGCCTGCGTGATCTCAGTCCATGTGTGATCATCGTGTCGCTGCTGTTTGTGCTAAAAATAGTCTTTGTCGATGCCCATTAAATAGTTAGTCACTACTCACTATCCTGTATCGGTAAAAGGTTATTTACCGATACAGAAGCTGGAGAATATCCGTCCCAGCAAGTCATCAGAGGTAAACTCACCGGTTATTTCGCTCAACGCTTGATGGGCGAGCCGCAGCTCTTCAGCCAGTAGTTCACCCGCGCAGGCATCAATCAGCTGAGATTTTCCCTGTTGCAGATGGCTGGCAGCCTCAGACAGTGCCTGTAAATGGCGGCGACGCGCGAGAAATCCCCCTTCTGTATTGCTCTCAAAGCCCATACTTTGCTGAAGATGATGGCGTAACAGATCAATACCTCCTCCGGTACGGGCTGACAAACGAATCAGTGAGTAACCGTTCACTTCACTAAGACCTGGCACTTCACCGGTGATATCGGCTTTATTGCGCACAACGGTAATCGGTAATTTTTCTGGCAGATGTTCGATAAAATCTGGCCAGATATCTGCAGGATCGCTGGCATCGGTAGTGGTGCCATCCACCATAAAGAGTACGCGGTCAGCTTGCTCTATTTCCTGCCAGGCACGTTCGACCCCAATTCGTTCGACTTCATCATGGGCATCGCGAAGACCGGCGGTATCAATAATATGAAGAGGCATGCCATCAATATGAATATGCTCGCGCAATACGTCACGAGTGGTGCCAGCAATATCGGTAACGATAGCGGCTTCCCGTCCCGCCAGTGCATTGAGCAGACTGGATTTTCCCGCGTTAGGACGACCAGCGATAACCACCTTCATCCCTTCTCGTAACAGACTCCCCTGACGCGCTTCGGCACGCACAGCATCAAGATCGGCGATCACAGCATTAAGCCGGGCTTCTGTTTTACCATCAGAAAGAAAATCGATTTCTTCATCGGGAAAATCGATCGCCGCTTCTACATAAATACGTAAGTCAGTGAGTGCTTCCACCAGCTGATGGATTCGCGCAGAAAAGGTTCCCTGGAGTGAATTAAGCGCTGAACGTGCTGCCTGTTCGGAACTGGCATCGATCAGATCGGCGATAGCTTCGGCCTGCGCCAGATCAAGTTTATCGTTAAGAAATGCCCGTTCCGAAAATTCACCAGGACGAGCGATACGCACACCGGGTAACATAAGAATACGTTTGAGCAGGAGATCGAGGATCACCGGGCCACCGTGCCCCTGAAGCTCTAAAACATCCTCACCGGTGAAAGAGTGTGGCGCGGGAAACCACAGTGCGATCCCCTGATCCAGTAATGTCCCGTCGGCATTTTTAAAAGGTAAATAACCGGCATAACGCGGTTTGGGCAGTTGACCGAGTACAGCGTGTGCAACATCGCGCGCTTTCTCACCGGAGACCCGCAGGATACCGACCCCGCCGCGTCCCGGCGGTGTGGCCTGGGCGACGATAGTGTCATTATGACTCATGGTATATCTCTATGTTTTATAATAAAAAAGCGGTCATTCGACCGCTTTTTGTTTTCGCCTGCTTAACGCATCAGGCTTTTTTCTTTTCACGGCTATGCAGTCCACGTTTTTCCAGACCGCGATAAATCAACTGTTGCTGAATAATGGTGACCAGGTTACTGACGATATAGTAAAGCACCAGACCCGACGGGAACCACAGGAAGAATACCGTGAAGATAACGGGCATGAAAGTCATCATCTTCTGCTGCATCGGATCAGTCACTGCCGAAGGTGACATTTTCTGAATCAGATACATCGTCATCCCCATCAGGATCGGCAGAATATAGTATGGATCTTGTGCTGAAAGATCATGGATCCACAAAATAAAGGGCGCGTGACGCAGCTCGACTGAGGCGCTCAGCATGTAATACAGTGCAAGGAAAATAGGCATCTGAATCAGCACCGGGAAGCAGCCACCCAGTGGATTGACATTTTCTGATTTATACAGCGCCATCAATTCCTGACTTTGCCGTTGCTTATCGTTACCCAGTCGCTCACGCATGGCCTGAACTTTTGGCTGTAATAGCCGCATTTTAGCCATTGATGTGTACTGCGCTTTGGTCAGCGGGTACATGATGCCACGAACGATAAAGGTGATGATGATAATGGAAAAGCCCCAGTTACCAAGAAAACCGTGGATCCATTTCAGCAATTTGAAGAGTGGCTGCGAGATAAACCATAACCAGCCATAATCTACGGTCAGGTCTAAGTGCGGTGCAACAGCCGCCATTTTATCCTGAATCGCCGGGCCAACCCATAAGACGCTTTCCAGTTTATCGGTTTGTCCTGGCTGTACGACCACTGGCTGAGATTTATAGCCAATCGTCACAATACCGTTACCCGGATTAGCGGTATAAAAATGGTTCATACCGTTACCGTGTGGTATCCATGCCGTAATAAAGTACTGCTGCAACATGGCAACCCAGCCATTTTTAGTCTCGGTGTTCAGGTTGTCGCCTTCAGCAATCGTATCGAATTTGTATTTTTCGTAATTTGAATGGGTCGTGGAATAGGCTGCACCACGATAAGTTTGCATCGAAGACAGGCCACCGGTTTGTGTATCGCGGTGTTCAGGCAGTTTTTCAGTCTGTTTTAACTGACCGAAAGTGGATATTTCCAGTGGTGTGGTTCCCTTGTTTTGTACGCGATAATCAACCTCTACGGCATAATCACCACGTTTCAGGGTAAAGATTTTGCTGAAAATATTGCCGGATTTATCCGTATAAGTTAACGGAATGACGATTTCGTTCTGACCATTTTCCAGAGAAAATGTATCTTTATCAGCATGATATAATGGTCGAGGGCCATTGGCAGGATTATCCGGCCCATCACGCCCTGTTAAACCACTTTGTGCCTGATAGATAAATTGTGGCGTGGTTTCCAGTAGTTCGAATGGTGCAGAAGATTTCAGTGTTTTCGGGTAAGACAGAAGTAACGCTTGATCAATATCACCACCATAAGTGTTGATCGTCAGCGCCAGTACATCTGTCTTAACTGTAATTTTTTTTCCCTGGCTACTGCCCTGGCTGGCGGCGCTACCCGCAGTGGTCATTGTCTGTGTGCTCTGCTGTTGAGCCTGAGGATTATTATCCTGCTGCCAGGCTTGCCAGATCATAAAAGACACGAACAACAAAGCGATAACAAGAAGATTGCGTTGCGAATCCATCGTTAGTGTTCTCTGGTATCAAAGGTTTCAGGCGGGACGGGATCGTCACCACCAGGGTGTAAAGGGTGGCATTTTAATACGCGTTTCACTGTCAACCAACCGCCTTTTATCATTCCAAACCTGATCAGTGCCTCAATACCATAGCTTGAACAGCTCGGTGTAAAGCGGCAATGAGGCCCGAGTAGTGGACTAATCAGGCGTTGATAGAGCCGGATAAGGCCTATCAGCAGCCGGGAGCCAGGCGACAATGGCGACGCCATAGTTTTTCCAGTGCTTCTGAGAGGGTACGATTATCAAGATCGGCAACCCCTCGTTTAGCCACTACTACAAAATCCATTGCAGGTAGTTCGTGTTGACGCAGCCGAAAACTTTCACGAGTCAAACGTTTAATGCGATTGCGTTCATGGGCTCGCTTAACATTTTTCCGGGCGACAGTCAGACCCATACGGGGATGCCCCAGCGAGTTCAGGCGGCCGAGGATAGTAATTTGCGGCGTGCCGGCCCGTTGCGGTTGCTGGAAAACAAAAGTGAAATGACCGGGAGTTAACAAACGTAACTCCCTGGGAAATGCGAACTTAACCACGCAGGGTTAACTTTTATTATCTGGAAACAGTCAGACGAGCACGGCCTTTAGCACGACGGCGTGCCAGAACCTGACGACCATTTTTAGTAGCCATACGAGAACGGAAGCCGTGAGAACGGTTGCGCTTCAGTACTGACGGTTGAAAAGTGCGTTTCATGGCGGTTTCTACCTAAACTTGAATAATTTCACTGACTTTTACGTATATCCGAATGGATTTCGTGTGATTTACGTTTCAGCGAGTGTTGATTGTTGATTAAAGAGGCCGGATTGTAATAATTGCACACTCCGGAGTCAAACTCTCTTTCCTTAATTTCTCACGCACGGGCGATAAAAAACACACTGTAACAGATGGCGTGAAACAGGCTTTATTTGCCGGGTTAAGAATTATACGATCTCACAGTTAAAGTGCAAGGATCAAAAGGATCTTTTGTAGGATCTCACGGCATGTTACAAGGTCAGCGAGATGATTTTGCGCGATAGATCATTAAATTTATCGATACTGAGGATTAAATTAGCTTCATAGGATATAAGATCGATTACACTTAGAGCCTGGCCCATCAGGCTATTTTACTGGCCATTTTGGCTCTGGGCAGTGCTCGAAATCCTCACGTACGACCTGTTCGCTGCGGTTTCCCCGTCCTGTCGGTGTCCAGACGGGCTGCGTCAATAACGATAGCAGGGCCTGGCGCTTAGCTTGACATCCTGTGGATAAATCAGGATGAATCTGTTGAAAAATACAAGATCTCTTTCTCTGTTTAGGCTATGATCGCCGACTCCGATCAGGATCATCACGATCCGTATCGGGTAAATAACGCAAATAGCGGTACGTACATCGCCCGCTACCGCGGATTTTATTGATGTGCCCCAATAATCACATAATTTTTTCTTTAAATATCGGTTTTATGTTCGAGTGGAGTTCGCCGTGTCACTTTCGCTTTGGCAGCAATGTCTTGCCCGATTGCAGGATGAGTTACCAGCCACAGAATTCAGTATGTGGATACGCCCGTTGCAGGCGGAATTAAGCGATAACACATTGGCACTGTATGCGCCAAACCGTTTCGTGCTTGATTGGGTAAGAGATAAGTATCTCAATAATATTAATGTATTGCTCAATGATTTTTGTGGTACTGATGCGCCACAATTGCGTTTTGAAGTGGGCTCACGCCCTGTGGTGCAGGAACAAAGAAACACAGTAAATCGTGCCACCTCCCCGATACCTGTGGCACAGAATCAGGCGCCACGTACTGTGCCGTCAAACGGGCGTGCTGGCTGGGATAATGTCCCGGCACCGGCAGAGCCAACCTATCGTTCTAATGTGAATCCTAAACACACTTTCGATAATTTTGTTGAAGGTAAATCTAACCAACTGGCTCGGGCGGCGGCGCGTCAGGTGGCAGATAACCCTGGTGGTGCCTATAATCCACTGTTTCTTTATGGCGGCACTGGCCTTGGTAAAACCCACCTGTTACATGCGGTAGGGAATGGCATTATGGCGCGTAAAGCGAACGCCAAAGTGATCTATATGCATTCTGAACGTTTTGTTCAGGATATGGTTAAAGCGTTACAAAATAATGTAATAGAAGAGTTCAAGCGCTATTATCGTTCGGTCGATGCCCTGCTGATTGATGATATTCAGTTTTTTGCTAATAAAGAGCGTTCTCAGGAAGAGTTTTTTCATACATTTAATGCGTTGCTGGAGGGGAACCAGCAGATTATTCTGACATCTGACCGCTACCCTAAAGAGATCAATGGGGTTGAGGATCGTCTGAAGTCCCGTTTTGGCTGGGGATTGACGGTCGCGATAGAACCGCCTGAGCTGGAAACCCGGGTGGCTATCCTGATGAAAAAAGCGGACGAAAACAACATCCGCCTGCCCGGTGAGGTCGCGTTTTTTATCGCTAAACGTCTGCGTTCCAATGTCCGTGAGCTGGAAGGCGCACTGAATCGCGTTATTGCAAATGCCAATTTTACCGGACGGGCGATCACCATTGATTTCGTCCGTGAAGCGTTACGCGATTTACTGGCTCTGCAGGAAAAGCTGGTTACGATTGATAATATTCAGAAAACAGTCGCAGAGTACTACAAAATTAAAATTGCTGATCTGTTATCTAAACGCCGTTCCCGTTCGGTGGCGCGGCCACGTCAGATGGCAATGGCGCTGGCGAAAGAACTCACTAACCACAGTCTGCCTGAAATTGGTGATGCCTTTGGTGGGCGTGATCATACCACGGTATTGCATGCCTGCCGTAAAATTGAGCAATTGCGCGAAGAAAGCCACGATATAAAAGAAGATTTTTCCAATTTAATTAGAACATTATCATCATAATGCTATGAATTTTACCGTAGAACGTGAACATTTATTAAAACCGCTGCAACAGGTGAGCAGCCCTTTGGGAGGACGTCCGACACTCCCGATTCTGGGCAATCTGCTTCTTCAGGTTGAAGATGGTGTGTTATCGCTGACCGGAACCGATCTGGAAATGGAGATGGTGGCTCGCGTTGCGCTGGCACAGCCACATCAATCGGGGGCGACGACCGTTCCGGCACGTAAATTCTTTGATATTTGCCGTGGGTTGCCGGAAGGGGCAGAGATCGCGGTGCAACTGGATGGCGATCGCCTGTTAGTGCGATCCGGGCGCAGTCGTTTTTCGCTGGTCACACTTCCTGCCGCTGACTTTCCTAATCTTGATGACTGGAAAAGCGAAGTCGAATTCACTCTACCGCAGGCGACGATGAAACGCTTGATCGAAGCCACTCAGTTTTCGATGGCTCATCAGGATGTTCGCTATTACTTAAACGGAATGTTGTTTGAAACCGAAGGTAAAGAATTACGTACTGTTGCCACTGATGGCCACCGTCTGGCGGTGTGCGCCATGCCACTGGATACCGCGTTGCCTGACCATTCGGTGATAGTGCCCCGTAAAGGGGTGATTGAGCTGATGCGGATGCTGGTCGGTGGTGACAAACCGCTATGTGTACAAATTGGTAGTAATAATATTCGCGCCCATGTCGGTGATTTTATTTTTACCTCGAAACTGGTCGATGGTCGCTTCCCTGATTATCGTCGTGTATTGCCAAAAAACCCGGATAAACATCTGGATGCAGGATGTGATATCCTGAAACAGGCGTTTTCCCGTGCGGCGATTCTATCGAATGAAAAATTCCGTGGTGTCCGTTTGTATGTGAGCGAAAACCAGTTAAAGATCACCGCGAATAATCCGGAACAGGAAGAAGCGGAAGAGATTCTTGATGTCACCTATTCCGGTAGCGAGATAGAAATTGGCTTTAACGTCAGTTATATGCTGGATGTACTCAATACGCTGAAGTGCGAAAATGTGCGTATTTTACTCACTGACTCGGTGTCGAGTGTACAGATTGAGGATGCGGCCAGCCCACATGCGGTTTATGTGGTTATGCCAATGAGATTGTAAGGTCGGTAGCCGCGTGGATTTACTGGCGACGCCTTTTGGATGATATCTGAATATGTCACTCACCCGCCTGCTTATAAAAGATTTCCGTAATATAGAAAGCGCGGATCTGACCTTATCACCTGGCTTTAACTTTCTGATTGGCGCGAATGGTAGCGGCAAAACCAATGTGCTGGAGGCGATTTACACCCTGGGTCATGGCCGGGCATTTCGCAGCCTGCAAACGGGTCGGGTGATCCGCCATGAACAACCCGCTTTTGTGCTGCATGGCCGCCTGCAAAATGAAGAGCGTGAAGTGGCCATTGGCCTGAATAAAGACAGGCAAGGTGACAGCAAAGTCCGTATCGATGGTACGGATGGCCATAAAGTGGCGGAGCTGGCGCATCTGATCCCGATGCAACTGATTACACCAGAAGGATTTACCTTACTCAGTGGTGGCCCTAAATATCGCAGAGCCTTTCTTGACTGGGGATGTTTTCACAATGAGGTGGGTTTTTTTACCGTCTGGAGCAATCTGAAGCATGTTTTAAAACAGCGTAATGCCGCATTACGTCAGGCGAATCGCTATGCGCAGTTGTGGCTGTGGGATCAGCAACTAATCCCTCTGGCAGAGCAAATCAGCCAGTGGCGCGCTGAGTATAGCGCCGCTATCGCTGAAAATATGGCCGATACCTGTAAACAATTTTTACCTGAGTTTTCGTTGACCTTTTCCTTTTTACGTGGCTGGGAAAAAGACACGGATTACGCCGAGTTGCTGGAAAAGAATTTTGAGCGTGATGCTATGCTGACTTATACCGCCAGCGGGCCGCATAAAGCCGACTTTCGCATTCGGGCTAATGGCGCACCGGTTGAAGATACCCTGTCGCGCGGTCAACTTAAACTATTGATGTGTGCACTACGCCTGGCTCAGGGTGAGTTTTTCACTCAGGAAAGTGGCCGACGTTGCCTGTATTTGATAGACGATTTTGCCTCGGAGCTGGATGATGTGCGGCGTGGTTTACTGGCCAGTCGCTTAAAAGCAACACAATCACAGGTTTTCGTCAGTGCGATCAGCGCTGAACACGTGCTGGATATGTCGAACAAAAATTCGAAGATGTTCACCGTAGAAAAAGGTAAAATAACTGATTAACCCACGTTAAAATGAGCGAGAAACGTTGATGTCGAATTCTTATGACTCCTCCAGTATCAAAGTGCTGAAAGGTCTGGATGCGGTGCGTAAGCGCCCGGGTATGTATATCGGCGATACGGATGATGGTACAGGCCTGCATCATATGGTATTCGAGGTTGTGGATAACGCTATCGACGAAGCACTCGCCGGTTACTGTAAAGATATTGTTATCACTATTCATAGTGATAACTCTGTTTCAGTGCAGGATGATGGCCGTGGTATTCCAACCGGCATTCATCCGGAAGAAGGGGTATCGGCAGCGGAAGTCATTATGACCGTGCTGCATGCTGGCGGTAAATTCGATGATAACTCTTATAAGGTATCGGGGGGGTTACATGGTGTCGGTGTGTCGGTCGTTAACGCCCTGTCACAGAAGCTGGAGCTGGTCATTCAGCGCGAGAATCAGACTTATCGTCAGGTGTATAACCACGGTATACCGCAGGCACCGCTGGCGGTAACGGGAAAAGCTGACAAAACCGGGACGATGGTACGCTTCTGGCCGAGCCTTGAAACATTTACTCATGTCACCGAATTTGAGTATGAGATTCTGGCCAAACGCCTGCGTGAGCTCTCTTTCCTGAACTCCGGCGTTTCTATTCGCCTGCGTGATAAACGTGACGGCAAAGAAGATCATTTTCACTACGAAGGCGGTATCAAAGCCTTTGTCGAATATCTCAATAAGAACAAAACGCCGATTCATCCGAATATATTCTACTTCTCCAGCGAAAAAGACGGTATTGGCGTCGAAGTAGCCTTACAGTGGAACGATGGTTTTCAGGAGAATATTTACTGCTTTACCAACAATATTCCGCAACGTGATGGCGGGACACATCTTGCTGGCTTCCGGGCAGCGATGACCCGCACGCTGAATGCTTATATGGATAAAGAAGGTTACAGTAAAAAGGCGAAAATCAGCGCGACCGGTGATGATGCCCGTGAGGGGCTGATTGCGGTGGTCTCAGTAAAAGTCCCTGATCCGAAATTTTCCTCACAGACCAAAGATAAGCTGGTTTCCTCTGAAGTGAAGTCGGCAGTAGAACAGCAAATGAATGAATTGCTGAATGAATATCTGCTGGAAAACCCGACTGACGCTAAAATTGTCGTCGGTAAAATTATCGATGCGGCTCGGGCTCGGGAAGCGGCACGGCGAGCGCGGGAAATGACCCGTCGTAAAGGTGCGCTGGATCTCGCGGGATTACCGGGGAAACTGGCTGACTGCCAGGAAAACGATCCGGCGTTATCCGAACTGTATCTGGTGGAAGGTGACTCGGCGGGAGGATCAGCAAAACAGGGGCGTAACCGCAAAAATCAGGCGATCCTGCCGCTAAAAGGCAAAATCCTTAACGTCGAAAAATCCCGTTTTGACAAAATGCTCTCTTCTCAGGAAGTTGCCACCCTGATCACCGCACTGGGGTGTGGTATCGGGCGTGATGAATACAATCCGGATAAACTGCGGTATCACAGTATCATCATTATGACCGATGCGGATGTCGATGGTTCGCATATCCGGACTTTATTGTTAACCTTTTTCTATCGCCAGATGCCGGAAATTGTCGAACGCGGCCATGTCTATATTGCCCAGCCCCCCTTGTACAAAGTGAAGAAAGGCAAACAGGAGCAGTATATCAAGGACGACGAAGCAATGGATCAGTATCAGATTGCGATTGCTCTCGATGGGGCCTCCCTGCATATCAATGCCAGCGCTCCCGCGTTATCTGGCACGGCATTAGAGCAACTGGTGTCTGAATACAATGCGACACAGAAAATGATTGGCCGCATGGAACGGCGTTTTCCGAAAGCATTGCTGAAAGAGCTGGTTTATCAGCCGACATTAACCGAAGCTGATATGATGGATGAACAAAAAGTCACGCGCTGGGTGAATGCCCTGGTGACCGATCTGAATGAAAAAGAGCAGCATGGCAGCCAGTGGAAATTCGACATCCATCATCATGCGCAACAACCTCAGTTTGAGCCGGTTATCCGTGTTCGTACTCATGGTGTAGACACCGACTACCCACTTGATCATGAGTTTATCACCGGTGGCGAATACCGTCGTCTCTGTGCGCTGGGAGAAAAACTACGTGGACTGATTGAAGAGGGTGCCTTTGTCGAACGCGGTGATCGTCGCCAGCCGGTGGCCAGTTTTGAGCAGGCACTGGAGTGGTTGGTGAAAGAGTCACGGCGTGGTCTGGCTATCCAGCGTTATAAAGGGCTGGGTGAGATGAATCCAGAGCAGCTTTGGGAAACCACGATGAACCCCGAAAGCCGCCGGATGTTGCGCGTTACCGTGAAAGATGCAATTGCCGCCGACCAGTTATTCACCACATTAATGGGCGATGCGGTTGAGCCGCGCCGGGCATTTATTGAAGAAAATGCGCTGAAAGCAGCCAATATTGATATCTGACCGTTATCAGATGAAAAATACCCGATCAACATACCTGTTGTCATCGGGTATTTTTTTATCAGTCAAAGAGAAAATGCCTTTCTGCTTTATCTCTCTTTTGCTGCTATTTTTTCATTCACGATCGCGTTAGCATACCGATAATTACCGACTACCAGGGGATCATATGGCTATAAAACTGATTGCTATTGATATGGATGGTACGCTTTTGTTACCCGATCACACCATTTCGCCAGCGGTAAAAGAAGCAATTGCCGCCGCCCGTGCGCGCGGAGTTAATGTGGTGTTAACGACCGGACGACCTTATACCGGGGTACAAAATTATCTGCAAGAGCTGCAGATGACCGGTGAAGGTGATTACTGCATTACCTACAATGGCGCATTAGTACAGAAAGCCGGGGATGGCAGCAGGGTGATACAAATCCCGCTGAACTATCAGGACTACCGTTACCTGGAACAGCTCTCCCGTGAACTGGAATGCCATTTTCATGCCCTTGATTTTAACAACCTCTATACCGCTAACCGACATATCAGCCCCTACACAGTACATGAATCCTTTATATCAACGATTCCGCTGGTATTTTGTGAGGCCGAAAAAATGGATCCAGATACTCAATTCCTGAAAGTGATGATGATTGATGAGCCTGCGATCCTCGATCACGCGATCGCGCGTATTCCTGCGGCGGTAAAAGAGAAATATACCGTACTGAAAAGCGCACCTTTTTTCCTTGAGATCCTTGATAAACGGGCGAGTAAAGGCGCTAGCGTCAAATTGCTGTCCGATGCATTAAATATCAAGCCGCAGGAGGTGATGGCGATTGGCGATCAGGAAAATGATATATCGATGATTGAGTTTGCCGGTATGGGGGTGGCGATGGAGAACGCGACTCCGGCAGTCAAAGCGTGTGCTGATTTTATTACTTACACTAACCAGCAGGATGGTGTGGCTTATGCGATTGATAAATTTGTGCTGAATCAGGGTACTGCATAACGTCATGAAACCGGTCACTTTTGCTTCCCGCCATCATCAGCTGACTAATATCAATGCCTGGACGGCAGATAGTCAGTGGCTGGTTTTTGATGTCCGGCCATCGGGCGCTCTTTTTACTGGCGAAACCATTGAACGTGTCAATGTACAAACCGGTGTCGTCGAAACGCTCTACCGTGCCACCTGTGGTGCGCATGTGGGGGTGGTGACGGCTCATCCACAGCAGGACAAATATCTCTTTATTCACGGCCCGGAATATCCGGATGAACACTGGCATTATGATTTTCACCATCGTCGTGGTGTGGTGCTGAATCAGGGGACGATCGACAATCTTGATGCGATGGATATCACCGCACCTTATACCCCCGGTGCATTACGGGGCGGCAGTCATGTACATGTCTATAGCCCGGATGGGCGCTATGTCAGTTTTACCTATAATGACCATGTCCTGCATCAGCGATCACCTTTACTGGATTTACGCAATGTGGGTGTCGCCGTCCCTTATGGCCCGGTGGTGGTGCGAGGCCATCATGCCCGTGAATATAACGGCAGTCACTGGTGCGTACTGGTGAGCCGGACAACGCCGACACCGCAGCCGGGCAGTGATGAAATTAACCGCGCCTATGAAGAGGGCTGGGTCGGCAATCAGGCACTGGCATTCATTGGCGATACGCTATCGGCAGCGGGGGAAAAAGTAGCGGAACTATTTATTGTCGCTCTGCCGGATAGCGAACAGGGCTGGAAACAGCAGGGTGATGCGCCACTGGCAGGAACGGCATCTGCCATGCCTGCGCCCCCTGCTGGCGTGGTACAGCGGCGTTTAACGTTTACCCATCATCGTCGCTATCCTGGGCTGGTCAATACACCACGCCACTGGGTACGGGCAGATCCACAGGCCACTGCTATCGCCTTTTTGATGCGTGATGATGCGGGGGTGGTTCAGCTATGGCTTATCTCGCCACAAGGGGAAGATCTACGCCAGTTAACGCACAACAACAATGATATTCAGTCAGCCTTTAACTGGCATCCCTCTGGCAAGTGGCTGGGATTTGTCCTCGACAATCGCCTCGCGATGTGTGATGCCCACAGTGGTAAAATCACTTTTTTAACCGCTGAGCATCAGAGTCCACCTGTCGCCGACGCGGTCGTGTTTTCACCAGATGGTAAACAGATAGCCTGGATGGAAGAGGTCGATGGATATCGTCAGCTATGGATCACGCAAGTCACGCTTTGATCATAAGTGCGGTATGCCATCTGTTTTCCAGGCTTTCGGCAATGGGCGGCTCAATCAGGGCGTGGTCATTTTTGCCGATGGGATCACCGTGCCGGTGGTCAGTGATTTGTTTTCACTCTTTTCGACCCGTGACTTTATAGAATTATCGGTACGGAATAGATCCCACGGCAGTAACAGTGTATCCATCAGCGCAGTAAAAGGCATATCAAGCGTGATCAGTGATTTCGTTCCCCAGCCGGTATCACTCTCTTCCAGCATTTGCATACTGGCGCGGGTTCCCGGCCAGGTGCCCTCTTTACCGCCAGTATGTGACATGACGCTGGAACATCCGCTTAGGCTGACGACACCACTGAACAGAACCATCTTTAACAGGCTGTTTTTCATCATTTCCCCATTATTTTGTGGGTTTGCCTTCTATTATATATTGCTGGTCACTGATCAGATGACCTGATAAGAGCGGCACCAGATGCTCAGGAAAGTCGGTGTGTTGTGACTCACCGTGTTGTTGCCGTTTTTGTCCGAACATGCCCTGCCAGATGAATAGTCTAATTATTCAATAAAAAAAAGCAAAAAAAATAACCCTTTTCATCCTTGAATATTTTATAATAAACCTCACTTAAGAAAAGGTAACCCAATGAGGATACGCCTGATGGGTATCCAGGGTAATAACGGTCAGTCTGTATTGCAGAAGGCCACAAATTCTCGCTGATTTCAGGAGTTATTTATTATGGGGTTGAGTCAATTTGATCTTTCTCCACTATATCGTTCATCCATCGGTTTTGATCGCCTGTTTAGTTTACTGGAAAATAATCAGGGCCAGAGTAATGGGGGCTATCCGCCATATAATGTTGAGCGGGTAGATGAGAACCATTATCGTATCTCGATTGCGGTTGCCGGATTTTCTGAAGAGGAACTGGAGATTACTTTACAGGATAACTTATTGATTGTAAGGGGTTCTCATGCTGACAAACAAAAAGAATGCACTTTTCTTTATCAGGGAATTGCCGAACGTAACTTCGAACGTAAATTTCAGTTAGCAGAAAACATTCATGTTTGTGGAGCAAAACTGGAAAATGGATTGCTGTATATTGATCTCGAATGTATCGTTCCGGAAGTCAAAAAACCACGACGTATCGAAATTAATTAACAAAATACCAGAATAAAAAAATAAAACTGAATAATGCATAGCATAACCTTATCATTATAATAATATAAATTAATGAAAAATAAATTCTCTTTAAAGAGAATATTGAATGCCTGACCCGCAGGTGTAACTGACTGAAAACAGAGAAATCAACGATTCAGTCAAAATGGCAAGAGAAATACTTGTGATGGGTCAGGCTTTTTTTTACTTAGCGCCTAATGGGGGTCATGTATTCAACATATTGATCATGTTATATAATCGCTCTTTTTATCAGAGACACCAGATGGCTAAAATTGACGTAGCATGCCCGTTTTGTAAACAAACTGAACCCGTTAAAAAGCATGGCGTGGGTAAGTCCGGATTTCAGCGCTATCGTTGTCAGTCATGCTGTCGTACTTTCCAGACCGATTACGCTTATCGAGCCTGCCACCCCGGCATGAAAGAACAAATTATTGACCTTGCTATGAATAATGCCGGTATCCGTGATACCGCACGGACTCTGCATATCAGCATCAATGCCGTTGTCCGCACTTTAAAAAACCCGCGCCACGATGTGTAACCACATTGCCGCTGGATAATCAGCAAATCCAGCTTATCTGTGAAGTGGATGAGATGTGGTCTTTTGCTGGCAGTAAAAAGCAGCAACGCTGGCTGTGGTATGCGTGGGAGCCTCGTCTCAAACGTATTATTGCACATACTTTTGGGCGCAGGAGCAAAAAGACACTGCGCAGGTTACTGAGATTACTGTCAGGTTTTCATGCCGCCTTCTGGTGTACCGATAACTTCAGCGCATATGACATACTGCCGGATAAAAAACATATCAGGGGTAAGCTTTACACGCAGCGGATTGAACGGGAAAACCTGAATCTGCGTAACCGGTTAAAGCGACTGAATCGTAAGACACTGGGGTACTCAAAATCTTTTGAGATGCATGACAGGATCATCGGTACTTTTATTGAGCGCGAATATTATGTTTGAGACAATATAAACATATTGAATACACCACCCTAATGGGACAGGCGCTAAGTAAAAAAAGGGCAATTCAGTCAAAGCCCTGAGACAGACCACACAGAGAAAACGGCAGGAAAGTGTGATCCTGTGCATAAATTGCAGTCACTGCACAGAAAGTGATTGCCTAATAGCTGCCACTGTGTTTGTATAAATCCCATTACTATTTTCAACACGACAGGTTCCTGATGAGCACTTCCCTTTTCACTTCGGCTCTACTAAAAACCGCGCTTACCGTGGTGGTTGGCGTGTGTGCCGTGGTGGAAGTGGGCGAGCAGCCGTAGGGGACTAAATAGCATAATTCCAGACCCCGTCGGCACATACCGGGCGGGGTTTTTTTTCGTTACCCGCTCGCTAAGCTGGCTCAGAAGATAAAGGAGTAGAGCATGGCAGGTTCGGGTATCGCATCACCAAAAAAGCGCTTTACTGGTGCGCAGTTAGTTGTTCATTTGCTGGAACGTCAGGGGATCACGACAGTGACCGGGATCCCGGGTGGCTCGATTTTGCCGATATATGATGCATTAAGTCAAAGCACGCAAATTAGTCATATTCTGGCACGCCATGAACAAGGGGCGGGTTTTATTGCCCAGGGAATGGCACGCACGGAAGGAAAACCGGCGGTCTGTATGGCCTGTAGTGGCCCTGGTGCGACGAATCTGGTCACGGCGATCGCCGATGCCCGGCTGGATTCAATTCCGCTGGTATGTATTACCGGTCAGGTTCCGGCGGCGATGATTGGCACTGATGCTTTTCAGGAAGTCGATACCTACGGCATCTCTATTCCGATCACCAAACATAATTATCTGGTTCGCACTATTTCTGAGTTGCCACAAATGATCAGTGACGCATTTCGGATTGCACAGTCCGGGCGGCCTGGCCCGGTGTGGATCGATATTCCAAAGGATGTGCAAACAGCGACGATTGAACTGGATACCTTGCCAGAACCCGGCTGTCGTATGGACAATCCTCAGTTTGACGATACCGATATTCACGCTGCGGTGGCGATGATCAATGCGGCGCAGCGTCCGGTATTGTATCTGGGTGGCGGCGCATTGAATGCGAGCGAACAGGTACGGACGCTGGCAGAAAAAGCCAGCCTGCCGGCGGTGATGACCCTGATGGCGCTGGGAATATTGCCTAAAGCGCATCCGTTATCGCTGGGTATGCTGGGAATGCATGGTGCACGCAGTACCAACCATATTTTACAACACGCTGATTTACTGATTGTCCTCGGGGCACGATTTGATGATCGGGCCATTGGTAAGGCTGAACAGTTCTGTCCGCAGGCAAAAATTATTCATATTGATATTGACCGTTCTGAACAGGGCAAAATTAAACAGCCGCAGGTGGCTATTCAGGGGGATGTGAATGACGTGCTGACCCACTTGATTCCACATATTGAGGCACAGACGCACAGTGCATGGCATCAGTTGATCGCCAGTCTGCAACATCAATATCCCGCCCCTCTTCATCGGCAAAGTAATCCCCTCTCTCACTATGGTCTGATTGATGCCGTTGCCCGTTGTGTTGATGATCAAGCTATCATCACAACGGATGTCGGCCAGCATCAGATGTGGACAGCACAGGCTTATCCACTGAATCGCCCACGTCAGTGGCTGACATCTGGCGGCCTGGGAACGATGGGCTTTGGTCTGCCTGCGGCCATCGGTGCGGCGCTAGCCAACCCACAGCGTAAAGTTATCTGCTTTACCGGTGACGGTAGCCTGATGATGAATATTCAGGAGATGGCGACGGCGGCAGAAAACCAACTGGATATCAAAATTATCCTGATGGACAATGAAGCGTTAGGGCTGGTGCATCAGCAGCAGAGTCTGTTCTATCCGCAAGGGGTCTTTGCCGCGACCTATCCAGGAATGATTAATTTCACCCAAATTGCCGCGGGTTTTGGTCTGCAATCCTGCGACCTGAATCATGAGGATGACCCGCTGGCGGCATTACAGTCAATCATCGCTCGTCCAGGCCCGGCGTTGATCCATGTGCGCATTAGTGCAGAAGAAAAAGTGTATCCAATGGTTCCGCCTGGCGCGGCGAATACTGAAATGGTGGGAGAATAAATTATGCCACAGCAGACTCATAACAACGTTATTCTCGAACTGACTGTCCGTAACCATCCCGGCGTCATGACCCATGTCTGTGGCCTGTTTGCCCGCCGTGCGTTTAACGTTGAAGGTATTCTCTGCCTGCCGATTCAGAACAGTCAACTTAGCCGCATCTGGCTACTGGTTAATGATGATCAGCGGCTGGTACAGATGATTAGCCAGATTGAAAAACTGGAAGATGTGAAAAAGGTGGTTCGTAACCAGTCTGACCCCTCGATGTTTAACAAAATTACTGTTTTTTTTGAGTAAATTGTGCGTGCTTAAATGGGCGTATCGCTAAGGTAAGCCCGTTTTTTTATCCAGCCAGGAATTGCCATGATCACCATTGCACTGATTGACGATCATCTTATTGTTCGATCCGGTTTTGCCCAGCTACTGGCACTGGAAGTCGATTTTCAGGTTGTCGCTGAATTTGGTTCCGGGCTGGATGCGCTGGCCGGGTTACCCGGACACGGCGTGCAGGTCTGTATTTGTGATATATCCATGCCGGATATTTCCGGGCTTGCGCTGTTAAGTCATTTGCCTAAAGGAATGGGGATCATCATGCTCTCTGTTCATGATAGTCCGGCACTGGTAGAACAGGCGCTGAATGCGGGGGCCCGTGGTTTTCTCTCCAAGCGCTGTAGTCCCGATGAACTGATCACTGCGGTCAGAACTGTGGCGACGGGCGGGTGCTATCTGACGCCAGATATTGCCATGAAGCTGGCTGCGGGACGTCAGGACCCACTGACCCGCCGCGAGCGTCAGGTAGCAGAGAAACTGAGCCAGGGAATGACGGTGAAAGCAATCGCGGTGGAATTAGGTCTGTCGCCGAAAACGGTGCATGTGCATCGTGCTAACGTGCTGGAAAAACTGGGTGTCAGCAACGATGTTGAGCTGGCCCGGTGTCTATTTGATATCTGACGATGAATACCTTGTTCTCCCGGCTATTTTCATTAGTGGGTTGTTTCTGCATTTTCTCTGCTGCATGGTTTTGTTTATGGAGCATCAGCCTGCATCTGGTGAAACGCGCGGATTTTGCTATCCTGCTGTTTCCTTTTGGTCTCAGGCTGGGAATGATGTTGCAATGTTCACGCAACTACTGGCTGGTATTGCTGGGTGCGGAATGGCTGTTAATCTTCTGGCTGGTACAACAGGTGGCGCTGGCACATGCAGCCCTATTGCTGATCGGTGGCCTGCTGACGTTATTACCGGTTGCGCTCATTTCACATTATCGTCACCAGCGTGGCTGGCTGACATTGCTGCGCCAGAGTGGGGTACTGATTGTGGCAGCACTGTTGCAATCACTGCCGTGGCTGGGAGAAGGCAGTGATGGACTGAGCGCCTTACTGCTGACGCTGACCGGAGGACTGACCCTCGCCCCCACCTGTCTGGTGATCTGGCACTATCTCACCAGTACTATCTGGCGGCCGTTAGGCCCTGCGCTGGTGTCGCAGCCCGTCAACTGGCGTGGCCGACACCTGATCGGCTACCTGTTGTTATTTATTATCAGCCTGTGGTTGCAACTGGGACTACCCAATGAGTTATCCCGTTTTACCCCTTTCTGTCTGGCGCTACCGATTATCGCCCTGGCCTGGCATTACGGCTGGCAAGGGGCGCTGATCGCCGCACTGATGAATACCATTGCGTTAATCGCCAGTCAGACATGGCAGGATAACCCGGTGGATTTGCTGCTTTCGCTGCTGGCACAAAGCCTGACGGGACTGTTATTGGGTACCGGGATCCAGCGCCTGCGTGAGCTCAACCAGTCGTTACAAAGCGAGCTGGCACGCAACCGTCGGCTGGCCGAGAGATTGCTTGAAACGGAAGAAAATGTCCGCCAGGATGTCGCCCGTGAACTGCATGATGATATTGGTCAGGCTATCACTGCGATTCGTACTCAGGCGGGTATTGTGCAGCGACTGGCGCCGGAAAACCGCGGCGTCAAACAGAGTGCGGAATTGATCGAACAGCTCTCCCTGGGGGTTTATGACTCTGTTCGCCGCTTGCTGGGACGTTTGCGCCCACGTCAGCTTGACGATCTGACTCTTGAACAGGCTGTACGCTCACTGATGCGGGAAATGGAACTGGAAGATCGCGGCATGGTCAGCCATCTGGACTGGCAGATTGATGAATCTGCATTGAGTGAAAATCAGCGTGTGACGCTGTTTCGCATCTGTCAGGAGGGGCTGAACAATATTGTCAAACATGCCAGTGCCAACGAGGTCATGCTTCGGGGCTGGCAGCAGGATCAACGGCTGATGCTGTTGCTTGAAGATGATGGCTGCGGATTACCTTCCGGTACTGGTCAGCAAGGATTCGGGCTGATCGGGATGCGCGAACGTGTGACCGCGCTGGGTGGCACGCTAACCATCTCCTGTACCCATGGTACGCGCGTTTGTGTCAGTTTACCGCGACGTTATCGCTAAGAAGTCAGCATGCTTAATTTTCTCAAATCCCCTGCCGATACGCTGCCAGTGACGGATAAACAGGTCATTGATGCCCGTTATCACTACTGGCGTTGCCATATTCTGATCACTATCTGGCTGGGTTACGCCTTATTTTATTTTACGCGCAAAAGTTTTCAATCCGTGGTACCGGAAATGCTGCTCAGCAATGTGTTAACGCGCAGTGATATTGGTTTACTGGGCACGCTGTTTTACATCACCTACGGGCTATCAAAGTTTTTCTCTGGCATCATCAGCGACCGTTCCAGCTCCCGTTATTTTATGAGTACCGGGCTGATTACCACCGGGATCATCAATATTCTGTTTGGTATCTCCTCCTCGTTATGGGCGTTTGCCCTGTTGTGGGTGTTAAACGCCTTCTTTCAGGGATGGGGCGCACCGGCCTGTGTCCGGTTATTAACCGCATGGTACTCACGTTCTGAGCGGGGTGGCTGGTGGGCATTGTGGAATACGGCGCACAACATTGGCGGTGCCCTGATCCTAGTGATCATCGGGGTAGCAGAATTACATTACGGCTGGCGAACCGGAATGATAATGGTCGGGATGCTGGCTATTGTCGCTGGCCTGTATCTCTGCTGGCGACTGCGTGATCGGCCACAGGTGGTGGGACTGCCTGCCGTCGGTGAATGGCGTCATGATGAGCTGGAGATTATGCAGCAACAGGAAGGAAAGGGACTGACACATAAGGCGATCCTCTACCGATACGTCTTAAAGAACCCCTATATCTGGTTGTTATCATTGTGCTACGTACTGGTTTACATCGTGCGTGCGGCAATTAATGACTGGGGGAATCTCTATATGTCTGAACGGCTGGGGGTGGATCTGGTCATGGCAAACTCGGCGGTCAGCATGTTTGAAATAGGGGGGGTTATCGGTGCATTAGTGGCAGGCTGGGGATCGGATACGCTCTTTAACGGCAATCGCGGGCCGATGAATCTTATTTTTGCTGCCGGAATTTTGCTTTCAGTCGGCGGCTTATGGCTGATGCCTTTCGCCAGCTACACGATGCAGGCGACCTGTTTCTTTACTATCGGCTTCTTTGTTTTTGGCCCGCAGATGCTGATTGGGATGGCTGCGGCAGAGTGTTCCCACAAAGAAGCCGCCGGTGCAGCCACCGGGTTTGTCGGATTATTTGCCTATCTCGGCGCTTCGCTCTCTGGCTGGCCACTGGCACAGGTGATGGCGATCTGGCACTGGAACGGCTTTTTTGTCGTGATTGCCATTGCTGCCGGGATCTCTGCCTTGTTACTGTTACCATTTTTAAACGCTCAGGCACCCAAAACCGACATAGAAGCGTGACAGACCTCTCTTTTTTCTCCTGGACAGGACAAAACTAAGATATTTTCCCGATCTAACCGGGAGGTTATCTCAGGATAGCTGAACGCCAGGCTTTTAGAATGCCAGACAATTCCAGATATCGAAATAATTTCGGGAGTGTCTAATGCTCAATTTTCTAAACCAGGTGCGCAAGCCAACGCTGAATCTACCGCTTGAAGAACGACGTAAAATGTGGTTCAAGCCCTTCATGCAGTCTTATCTGGTGGTCTTTATCGGCTACATGACCATGTATCTAATCCGTAAGAACTTTAATATCGCCCAGAACGATATGATCGCGACTTACGGGTTGAGCATGACCCAGCTGGGGATGATTGGTCTTGGTTTTTCGATCACCTATGGTGTGGGAAAAACGCTGGTGTCCTATTATGCGGATGGCAAAAATACCAAGCAGTTCCTGCCATTTATGCTGATCCTTTCCGCCATCTGTATGCTGGGTTTCAGTGCCAGTATGGGGCCGGGTTCGATTAATCTGTTCCTGATGATCACCTTCTATGCGTTGAGTGGTTTCTTTCAGAGTACCGGCGGTTCCTGCAGTTATTCGACCATCACCAAATGGACGCCACGGCGTAAGCGCGGCACCTATCTGGGGCTGTGGAATATCTCGCATAATCTGGGTGGTGCGGGGGCCGCTGGTGTGGCATTGTTCGGTGCCAACTACTTGTTCGATGGCCATGTCATCGGAATGTTTATCTTCCCGTCGATAATTGCCCTGATTGTTGGTTTTATCGGCCTGCGCTTTGGTAGCGACTCCCCGGAAGCTTACGGCCTGGGGAGTGCCGAAGAGCTGTTTGGCGAAGAGATCAGTACAGAAGATAAAGAAACAGAAGATAGCTCAATGACCAAATGGCAGATCTTCGTTGAATATGTGCTGAAAAATAAAGTTATCTGGCTATTGTGTTTCGCGAATATCTTCCTCTATGTGGTGCGTATTGGGATTGACCAATGGTCGACTGTCTATGCTTACCAGCAACTTAAGATGTCAAAAGATGTCGCGATTCAGGGATTTACTTTATTTGAGGTCGGTGCGCTGGTCGGGACGTTATTGTGGGGCTGGTTATCCGATCTGGCAAACGGCCGTCGTGCACTGGTCGCCTGTATTGCACTGGCATTAATCATCGTGACCCTCGGCATTTACCAGCATGCCAGCAATACGTATGTCTATCTGGCTTCGCTGTTTGCGTTAGGTTTCCTGGTCTTTGGTCCACAGTTGCTGATTGGCGTCGCAGCGGTAGGTTTCGTACCGAAAAAAGCGATCAGTGCAGCCGATGGTATCAAAGGAACTTTTGCCTACCTGGTGGGGGATAGCTTTGCCAAGCTGGGTCTTGGTATGATTGCCGATGGTACGCCAATCTTTGGGCTGACTGGCTGGGCGGGCACCTTTGCCGCGCTGGATACGGCCGCGATTGGCTGTATTTGCCTGATGGCGATCGTCGCATTCTATGAAGAGCGTAAAATTCGCCGCGATAAAAAGCAGCACGCAACGCTGTAGAGCCAGTAATCAATAACTGTCCCTCCCCATAAGCGTATGGGGAGCAACAGCAGCTATAAAAAAGAGCATGATCCGAATCGGTCATGCTCTTTTTTTGTCAACGAAACAGAATGGTCTGGCAAAGGCTCTGAGGGAGATTGGCCGCATCGAAAGGTTATTATTAAGCCTTTCAATTTGCCCGAAAGCTCATGGTCACGGTATTTTTCGGGCAATTCCAGGTCATTGCAAAGACAATTCAGAACCTCCGCCCATGCGGACGTTGTGAACGCTAAAAACTGCTTTTTGGCATCCTTCCTGAACTGCTTTTCCAGGATGACTTTACGCATGATCGTTCAATACATTTAAAGCATCATTCATGCTCATGGCATCGGAAAAATCAGTGCGTTGCAATGCTTCAATGATCGCCTTTTTCGTGACTGCGTTCGGCGCTATCGCCTGATAGTCGAAAGACAGCGGAATCGTATTGGTTTCAGCCACTTGATTCAGGAACAGCTTGAACGCCTGTGATGCGCTCAACCCATAGCGTTCAAAAACCAGAAAAGCCCGATCACGCAAATCCTGATCCAGTCGAAGATTGAAATTTGTCGTCGCCATATCATCACCTTTGCTTTACATCATGCGTGCTATTGTAAACATAATATACGAATAAAATGTGCAATTTTCAAACAGTCATCGTTGGCCGCGTCAATAACGCCTGGTGGGACAGGCTCTTATGCACCGGGGAAATCAGAGAAACGTTATGATTACGGTCTGTCTTTATTGCTGTATGAGGTAATAAAAGATTGGCAGAAATATTATTATAGCTGTCGCTTAATATATACTAACATAATTAATCCAACATGTCCATTATTAATATGATTATTAATCAATCTTATTTTATTATTCCCGTTCATTTCCTGATAGTGAATCTTATGAAGCATCACAACAGAATCATCATAGAAATGTATGTCACTGATTCCATATATTGCTATTATCTCTTGGGTCGTTGAGATAATTATTGTCCACTCACTTGTGATCTCTCTAAAAAAATAGCCTGGGAATATTAAATTTCTTTCAATATTTATCTTTTGTTTTGTAAATTAACGTTATTAAATTTTTATTTAAATATTTCCATCATTACAAAGCTGACTGATGTCAATTTGCTTAATATATTCTTTGTGCTTGTTTAATAAGCAAAAATTTATAATAAAGAATTAGTTACTAACGTTAATATGTATGTATATTCTATTTTTGCTTTGATTTTAATCATATTATCGGTAAAACACATTTGCTTTGAGTTGTATCTTTTTATAATTTGATGGTAGGATTAAAGCAGAGTTTATCATTTTATTTGATAAAACTGATTAGCTGTTACCTTTTTTTTATTTTGTACGTCCATACGGATTGATTAATATTTGTTTAAAATATTAGGGTTGAATCTAATATCTGATGAAGTTTAGAACAGCTGTTTTTCAGGTGTGAATTTAGTCACTCTTCGAAGGATCGCTGATTATGGATGATAAAAACCTATCATCTGGCATGCATATGTTTTTTAACTAACCTGTCGGTATAAAGAATATGGATACATCTGAGTTACTAAAAAATATTTATGACATCAACCTTTCTTATTTACTTCTGGCTCAGAGGTTGATCAGCAAAGAAAAAGCGTCGGCTATGTTTCGTCTTGGGATTAACGAAAACATGGTGGATACCCTCTCACAGCTCAGCTTGCCACAAATGATGAAACTGGCTGAAACCAACCAGCTGGTCTGTAACTTCCGCTTTAATGATTCACAAACTGTCGAGCAACTGACCAAAGCATCGCGGGTTGACGATCTACAACAAATCCATACCGGTATTTTACTTTCCAGTGAGTTATTGCAACAACTCACGAGTGATGATCATCAGACAAAGAAAAGAGTGTGATAATGGCTGAGAAAAGTATTGTTCAGGAAGCTAAAGATATTGCGCTCGCGATAGAGATGATTTCACTTAATGCCCGTTTACAGATGTTAGAGAATGAAACGCAGTTGAGTCGCGGTCGTTTAATAAAACTTTACAAAGAGTTACGCGGCAATCCACCGCCGAAAGGGATGTTGCCGTTCTCAACAGACTGGTTTATGACATGGGAACACAATATTCACTCTTCCATGTTCTACAACGCTTACTCATTCTTATTAAAAAGTGGTCAATGTAGTGGCATCAATGCGGTACTTAAAGCGTATCGCCTCTATCTGGAACAGTGCCCCCAGCAAACGGAAAAAGAACCCTTGCTTTCACTGACCCGTGCCTGGACCCTGGTACGGTTTGTCAGTAGTGACCTGATGCAGCTATCTGCCTGCAACTGTTGTGGTGGCTCATTTATTACCCATGCGCACCAGCCGTTGAACAGTTTCATTTGTACACTCTGCCAGCCACCGTCACGCGCAGTGAAAAAACGTAAACTTTCGCCTCAACTGGCCGATATTATGCCATAACTATTGGATAAACAGGCCAATTGCGTTAACTGAGCGGCAGAACGGATCGCCCGCTCCAGGTAAGACATCGCAACGTGTAAAACGTCGGGATGATGACTGTCTGACTATCAGACCAGCACGCATTGGCCGCGCTTTGTTATCCACATTTGCTAATTTGAGGAATGCGTGTGCTAGTTATTTTGGGTTATATCGTTGTAGTAAGTACGGTATTGGGTGGTTATGTCATTGTCGGTGGGCATCTTGGTGCGCTTTATCAACCTTCTGAACTGATGATTATCGGTGGGGCGGGTTTAGGGTCGTTCATCGTGGGTAATAATGGTAAAGCGATTAAAGCGACCCTTCGTGCACTGCCACAACTGATGCGTGGTTCCAAATACACTAAAGCGTTATACATGGATGTCATCGCATTGTTGTTTCTGCTACTGAATAAGTCGCGTCAGCAGGGCATGCTATCGCTTGAGTTTGATATCGACAACCCGAAGGAAAGTGAAATTTTCTCTAATTATCCCCGTGTTCTTGCCGATAAACACATCGTGGAGTTCATTACCGACTATCTGCGGCTGATGGTGAGCGACAACAGTATGAATGCGTTTGAAATTGAAACGTTAATGGATGAAGAGATAGAAACTTTCGAACAAGAGGGTGAAATCCCGGCAGGTAGTCTGTCAATGGTCGGTGATTCTCTGCCCGCTTTTGGTATCGTCGCCGCGGTGATGGGGGTGGTACATGCCCTTGGATCGGCGGATCTCCCTCCGGCTGAACTGGGCGCGCTGATTGCCAGTGCGATGGTCGGAACATTTCTCGGCATCTTATTATCCTACGGTTTTATCGCGCCATTATCGTATGTTCTGCGCCAGAAGAACGCAGAAGCGGTGAAGATGTTGCAGTGTATAAAAGTGATCCTGCTTGCTAATCTCAATGGTTCAGCACCGCAGATTGCTGTCGAATTCGGTCGCAAAACGCTCTACTCCACCGAACGCCCTTCCTTCAATGAGCTGGAAGAGCATGTGCGGAAGGTGAAAACAACATCAGCACCGGGGGCAGAGGGGCAAACGGAAGAAGCAGCATGAAAAAGCCTGAGCAGCCGATTGTCATCAAAAAGCGTAAATCGCATGGCGGAGGCCATCACGGTGGCGCATGGAAAATCGCTTATGCTGACTTTATGACCGCGATGATGGCCTTCTTCCTGGTGATGTGGTTGCTGGCGATAGCCAGCCCACAACAACTGACACAAATTGCCGAATATTTCCGCATGCCACTAAAAGTGGCGATTACTGGCGGTGATAAAAATAGTACAGATAGTAGTCCTATTCCCGGTGGCGGTGACGACCCTATCAAGCAAACCGGTGAGGTCAATAAGCGGGTGGAATCAGTCAAAGGTCGTGCTGAACAACAGCGTTTGCACCAGCTTCATGAAAGACTGGATCAGCTCATTAAATCTGATCCCCGCCTCAGAGAGTTGCAGCCTCATTTATTGATTGAACTGGTGAATGAAGGGCTACGTATCCAGATCATTGATCGCCAGAATCGGCCGATGTTTAAAACCGGCAGCACTCAGGTAGAAAGTTACATGCGGGTTATCTTGCGTGCTATTGCGCCGATACTCAATGATTTACCGAATAAGATCAGTCTGTCTGGCCATACTGACGATTTACCTTATGCCAGTGGTGAGCGGGGCTACAGTAACTGGGAACTGTCTGCTGATCGCGCTAACGCCTCACGACGAGAATTGATCGCCGGAGGGTTGGGTGAAGGAAAAGTATTACGTGTGGTTGGCATGGCAGACACGATGAATATCAAGCAGGTCAACGGTGATAATGCGATCAACCGTCGTATTACTATCATGGTATTGAATAAAGATACTGAACAAACTATCGAACGCGAAAATGCCGAAAGCAACGCGATGGATATTTCCGGGCCGGAAGGCCTGATACAACGCGGTCCGTCGGAAAGCGACCCGACCGACAATCCTGTAGCGACGCCCGCACCGACTAATCGCGACTCACAGCCGGAGGTGAACCCGTGAGCATGGACATTAGCGCCTTTTCTCAAACTTTTTTTGACGAAGCAGACGAATTGCTGGCCAATATGGAACAGCACTTGCTGGAGCTGGACCCACAGGCGCCAGATATTGAGACGCTGAACGCTATATTTCGTGCAGCACACTCAATTAAAGGAGGAGCAGCGACCTTTGGTTTTAAGATCCTACAAGAAACCACTCATTTACTGGAAAATCTGCTGGATGATGCCAGACGCCAGGAAATGAAGCTGAGTACCGAAATTATCAACCTGTTTCTGGAAACGAAAGATATTATGCAGGAGCAACTGGACGCCTATAAATCATCGCAAGAACCTGATGCCGAAAGCTATGAATATATCTGCAAGGCATTACGTCAGCTGGCAGAAGAAGCCCAGCGAGAAGCAGAACAAAATACAGCGCAAAACAGCGCAGATGCACAGCCTGCGGAATCTTCCCCAGCGGCATCAAAACCCGCTGCGGCGAGCGAAAGCGAAATATGCGTTAGCATCAACAAACTGAAAGAAAAAGAAATTCCGTTGATGCTGGAAGAGCTTGAGCATCTGGGGGAAATTAAAAGTTCACAACAGACCACGGATAGCCTGAGTGTCACGCTGCGTACCTCCACCAGCCAGGACGATATCAGCTCTGTACTCTGTTTTGTCGTCGAACCGGAACAAATTACCTTCTCCACGCCATCAGCCTCTGGCGCAACCGAGAGCAAATCAGCCGAACCAACCGCAGAGACCGCTCCTGCCCAGCCTGCTGCGCCGACGGAAACAAAAGCCGCCGCTACACCAGCAGGGAATGAAACGGCAACAGCGACGAAATCAGCGCAACCTGCCCATGAAGACGAGGCCGAAAGTCATCCGACCTCAATAGCCGAGGCTGCGGCAACAGCCGCCGCAACAGCTGCTGCACTCGCGGCGAAATCACGTGCCAGCCATAATCATGCGAAAAATAGCGAAGCAACCAACATCCGTGTTGCCGTCGAGAAGATTGACCAGCTGGTCAATCTGGTAGGTGAGCTGGTGATTACGCAATCGATGCTGGCACAACGCTCGGGTGATCTCGATCCGGTCATCCACGGTGAATTAATAAACAGCATGGGGCAGTTAGAACGTAATGCCCGTGATTTGCAGGAATCGGTGATGTCGATTCGTATGATGCCG
The DNA here is from genome assembly GCA_029433525.1 of Enterobacteriaceae bacterium ESL0689. Classification (NCBI taxonomy): domain Bacteria; kingdom Pseudomonadati; phylum Pseudomonadota; class Gammaproteobacteria; order Enterobacterales; family Enterobacteriaceae; species Enterobacteriaceae bacterium ESL0689. The sequence goes on from JAQTIF010000001.1 coordinate 569,667, forward strand.
ATGGAGTTTGTCTTTAGTCGCTTCCCGCGTCTGGTGCGCGACTTAGCGGGTAAGCTGAACAAACAGGTCGAATTAACATTACTGGGCAGCTCGACGGAACTGGATAAGAGCTTAAGTGAACATATTATCGATCCGCTCACCCACCTGGTACGTAATAGCCTTGACCACGGGATAGAGCCACCCGATGTCCGCATCGCGGCGGGCAAACCGGCGTGCGGTAATTTGACACTTTCTGCAGAACATCAGGGCGGCAATATTTGTATCGAAGTCACGGACGATGGTGCCGGACTCAATCGGGAAAAAATTCTGGCCAAAGCCACCGCCCAGGGACTGCCAGTGCATGAAAACATGACGGATGCCGAAGTCGCGATGCTGATTTTTGCTCCAGGGTTCTCCACCGCAGCGAAGGTCACTGAAGTCTCCGGTCGTGGTGTCGGTATGGATGTCGTGAAGCGAAATATCCAGGAGATGGGCGGACATGTTGAAGTCTATTTCCGGGCAGGTAAAGGAACCACGATCCGTATCCTGCTGCCACTGACCCTCGCGATCCTTGATGGCATGTCCGTCAAAGTGAAAGACGAAGTCTTTATCCTGCCATTGAACGCGGTTATGGAGTCGCTGCAACCGAGAGCAGAAGATCTGCATCCAGTTGCCGGTGGTGAGCAGGTCTTACAGGTACGTGGTGAATATCTGCCACTGGTCGCGCTTTACCATGTATTCGATGTCGCCGGGGCGAAAACGGATGCCACACAAGGCATTGTGGTTATTTTGCAAACCGCTGGCCGCCGCTATGCGCTGCTGGTTGATCAGTTGATTGGTCAGCATCAGGTAGTGGTCAAGAATCTGGAAAGCAATTATCGCAAAGTTCCCGGTATTTCTGCGGCAACTATCCTGGGTGATGGCAGCGTCGCACTGATCCTTGATGTGTCGGCATTGCAAGCGCTGAATAAAGAAAAGCTTCAGCTCCAGGAAGAGCTTAAGAGTGAAGCGGTCGTATAACGATTAACCCTTTGACGAAAACAGGTGTAGAAAATGGCAGGATTAGCAGCCGTCAGTAACTTAGCTGACGAAACAGTAGGTCAGGAGTTTTTAATTTTTACCCTTGGTGATGCAGAGTACGGTATCGATATTCTGAAGGTGCAGGAAATTCGTGGTTATGATCAGGTGACCCATATTGCCAATACACCGGATTTTATTAAGGGCGTCACCAACCTCCGTGGTGTGATTGTTCCGATCGTTGATCTGCGGGTGAAATTTGAACAGGAAGGCGTGACTTACAACGAAAATACTGTGGTCATCGTCCTTAATCTGGAACACCGTGTGGTTGGTATCGTCGTGGATGGTGTTTCAGATGTCCTGTCACTGACCGCCGACCAAATCCGTCCGGCGCCTGAATTTGGGGTGAAGATGTCGACAGAATATCTCACCGGACTGGGTTCGATAAATGACCGGATGCTGATTCTGGTTGATATAGAAAAACTACTGAGTAGTGAAGAAATGGCGTTGGTCGATAATATTGCCAAAAGTAGCTGATAAAGCAGGGGGCAACATCTGGAGCCCCTGATACTGCGGGACGCAGTGAAATATTGTCCTTCTCAGCCATAAAGTTCCTTTCGATTTCGCCGATAAAATTTACAGTCACATACAAACAGCCTGTCAGATCAGGTTTCCAGGAAGGGGAAATATGTTTAAGCGTATTAAAATTGTGACCAGCCTGATGCTGGTATTAATATTATTCAGTGTGTTGCAACTTATATCTGGAGGCCTTTTTTACTCGGCATTGAAAACAGACAAGGAAAATTTTGATGTATTGCAGACTATTCGTAAGCAACAATTATTATTAAGCGAAAGTCGCGATTTCTTTGTCAGCGCCTTCAATAATATGAATCGTGCAGCGGTTCGCTATATGATGGATGTTCAGTCTAACGGCACAGGGGATGCCAGCGATGAGCTGCTGAATAAAGCACGGGAAAAACTGCAGGTTGTTGAAAAGAATTTTGCGGCCTATGAAAAAATCCCCCTCGAATCCCATCAAAGTCAGCAAATAGCCGACAAACTTAAGCAGAAATATAATGCGTTATATAATGAGATGTCTGCACTTATCCAGCTAATGGATGATAATAAAATTAACGAATTTTATCAGCGCCCGGTCCAGAAATATCTGGAAGATTACGATGCGGTGTATAAAGACTATCTCGCACAGCATCTTGAGTTATATAAAGAAGCGGTCGACTCGAATGAAAGATCCTATGCTCTGTCGATCGGTATACTGATTACCATCCTTATTCTGATACCGCTAACTAATGTTGTCTCATGGGTCGGTATTCATCAGATTATGGTACAACCGCTAAATAGTATGATTGAACATATTAAGCGGATTGCTTCCGGTGATTTAACCCAACATATTGCTGAAACACGTGGCAGCGAAATGGGGATACTGGCTGATAGCCTGAGACACATGCAGAAGGAACTGATCGAAACCGTCAGTGTGGTACGCCAGGGTGCCGATGCCATCTATAGCGGTACGACTGAAATTGCCTCGGGTAATAACGATCTCTCCTCCCGTACTGAAACCCAAGCTTCTTCTCTGGAAGAGACCGCTGCGAGTATGGAAGAGTTAACCTCAACTGTTAAACAGAATGCGGAAAATGCCCGTCAGGCTAGCCAGCTGGCACTCAGTGCTTCTGAAACAGCACAGAAAGGCGGCAAAGTGGTCGCTGATGTGGTACAAACCATGCATGATATCGCGGGAAGTTCACAGAAAATCTCTGATATCACGGGTGTTATCGATAGTATCGCTTTCCAGACCAATATTCTGGCATTGAATGCTGCGGTGGAAGCCGCCCGTGCTGGTGAACAGGGTCGTGGCTTTGCGGTGGTGGCTGGTGAAGTTCGTAACCTGGCACAACGCAGTGCACAGGCAGCGAAAGAGATCAAAGCCCTGATTGAAGATTCTGTGCATCGTGTCGATATGGGGTCAACCCTGGTAGAAACAGCCGGTAATACGATGGGTGATATCGTCAATGCGGTAACCCGAGTCACAGATATCATGGGTGAAATTGCTTCCGCATCAGATGAACAGAGCCGTGGTATCGACCAGGTGGGCCAGGCCGTGGTGGAAATGGACCGTGTGACGCAACAAAATGCTGCATTGGTTGAAGAATCTGCCGCCGCCGCCGCCGCGCTGGAAGAGCAGGCAAGCCTGTTAAGTAAATCAGTATCGGTATTCCAGATCAAAGAGGAAAAAAGCAGTGTGGCAGGCACGACCGCAGCCTATAAACCGACCGCAGTGAAAGTCAAAACGCCTGCTGTCGCGAAGGTGAAAAAAGATGCCAAAGCGAAAACAGCCACCACAGCAAAAGATGACTGGGAGACGTTCTGAGTAACACAGGTAACCGCCTTGTCGGCGGTTACCTTTTCGTAGATAACAGGTCGAAACGGGCTACAGGCATGTCATCTGGCAGACGGTAGCTTTGTTGCGTCGGGGAATAGCAATAATAACGCAGTTTTATCTGTGGTTAAGGGGACTTCAGTTTGTCAAGCCACAAAGACAGCCATGACGCTAAATCACTGTTAGAGAAAATGGAGAGCAATTTACCACTGTCAGATGCCCATTTTCGCCGCATTAGCCAGTTGATTTATCAGCACGCAGGCATTGTATTGGCTGCCAACAAACGTGAGATGGTATACAACCGTCTGATGCGTCGCCTGCGGCGGTTGGGAATAAATGATTTTGGTGAATATCTGGCAATACTGGAAGGGAATCCGCAAAGTGATGAATGGCAGGAGTTTATTAATGCTCTGACCACCAATCTGACGGCTTTTTTCCGTGAAATGCACCATTTTCCAATCCTTGCACAGCATGCAAAATCACGATCTGCGGGTTACCGTGTATGGAGTACCGCCGCGTCGACAGGTGAAGAGCCTTACTCCATCGCCATGACGCTGAGCGATGCGTTAGGCCCAACCGTCACCAGCTGGCAAGTGGTAGCCAGTGATATTGACAGCCATGTTTTACACAAGGCGGAGACCGGTGTTTATCGTCTTGAGGATTTGCGTGCTTTAACACCGGCTCAGATGCAGCACTACTTCTTACGCGGCGTTGGGCCAAATAATAAAGGCAAAGTCCGTATACGTCATGAGTTAGCGGAAAAAGTGCATTTTCAACTGCTGAATCTGTTATCTGCGGAGTGGGATATCGACGGGCCGTTTGACGCAATATTTTGCCGCAACATAATGATTTATTTCGATAAGCCAACACAGGAGACCATTTTGCGCCGTTTTGTCCCCTTACTAAAACCAGGGGGATTGTTGTTTGCCGGGCATTCAGAAAATTTCAGCCAGATTAGTAAGGATTTCTACCTACGCGGGCATACGGTGTATGGGCTGACCAAGGAGAAGAAATAATGAGTAAAATAAAAGTATTATGTGTAGATGATTCGGCCCTGATGCGTCAGATAATGACGGAAATCATCAATGAACATGACGATATGGAGATGGTGGCTACCGCCCCTGACCCACTGGTTGCGCGTGATCTGATAAAAAAATTTAATCCCCATGTTCTGACACTGGATGTCGAAATGCCACGCATGGATGGCCTTGATTTTCTTGAAAAACTGATGCGCCTGCGGCCGATGCCTGTGGTCATGGTATCCTCACTGACTGACCGGGGATCGGAAATTACCCTGCGTGCGCTGGAATTGGGAGCGGTGGATTTTGTCACCAAACCGCACTTAGGTTTGCGTGATGGCATGATGGCATACAGTGAAATTATTGCTGATAAGATCCGGGCTGCCGCTGTGGCGCGACTGAACACACACTCTGGCAGTGCCGCGCCGAAAATGCTGAAATGTGGGCCGTTGCTCAGTAGTGAAAAATTAATCGCGATTGGCTCTTCTACCGGTGGCACGGAAGCTCTGCGCGAAGTGTTACTGCCCTTACCACTGACCAGCCCGGCGCTGGTGATCACCCAACACATGCCCCCCGGATTTACACGATCTTTTGCTGATCGCCTCAATAAACTCTGTCAGATCACGGTCAAAGAGGGAGAGGATGGAGAGCGTGTCTTACCCGGCCATGCCTATATTGCCCCCGGTGGTCACCATATGGAGCTGGCACGTAACGGGGCGAACTATCAGGTGAAATTGCATGATGGCCCAACCGAGCATCATCAGCGCCCGGCCGTTGATGTCCTGTTCCGTTCGGTCGCCAAAAACGCCGGACGCAATGCCGTCGGGGTGATCCTGACCGGAATGGGTAACGATGGCGCAACCGGCATGCTGGATATGCACAATGCCGGCGCATGGACGATCGCACAAAGTGAAGCGACTTGTGTGGTATTCGGCATGCCGCGTGAAGCAATTGCAGCCGGTGGCGTCAGTGAAGTCGTCGATTTAAATGAAATCAGTCAACGGATGTTGGCGAAAATTGCTGGCGGCCAGGCACTACGTATTTAAAGGAATATCGTCAGATTTTCTGGCGAAATAAAGCGATTGTTGCAGTATGGCAGTCGTTAACTTTATCTCCTTCATTGTGTTTAGATATTTCAGGAGTAGTCATGGCTGATAAGAATCTCAGATTTCTGGTGGTGGACGACTTTTCCACCATGCGACGTATCGTCAGAAATTTGCTCAAGGAACTCGGCTTTAACAACGTTGAAGAAGCAGAAGATGGCGTCGATGCGCTGAATAAGTTACGAGAAAACGGTTTTGATTTTGTCATCTCTGACTGGAACATGCCGAATATGGATGGCCTTGAACTGCTAAAAACAATTCGTGCTGATAGTGGCCTGAAAGCTACCCCTGTACTGATGGTGACAGCAGAAGCCAAAAAAGAAAACATCATCGCTGCGGCTCAGGCTGGTGCAAGTGGTTATGTCGTGAAGCCTTTTACAGCAGCAATACTGGAAGAAAAGCTCAACAAGATTTTCGAAAAATTGGGCATGTAAGGACATGTAAGGAAAGGAGAGGGTGATGAGTGAGAAGCCTATGCCTCCCAGCAATTCTGCCATTACCGGTGATATTATCTCCCGTATTGGTCAGCTTACCCGCATGCTGCGTGATAGTATGCGGGAGCTGGGGCTCGATCAAGCAATAGCTCAGGCAGCGGAAGCCATACCTGATGCACGTGATCGCCTCGACTATGTTGTCACGATGACAGCACAGGCAGCAGATCGGGCATTGAGTTGTGTCGAAGCCGCGCAACCGCATCAGGCCAAACTGGAGTCAGGCGCCAACGAATTAAAAGCACGTTGGGATCAGTGGTTTGCTAATCCGATTGAGCTGACTGATGCAAAAGTTCTGGTAAATGACACCCGACAGTATCTGGAAGAGGTGCCGAGTCATACTTCCTTTACCAATACGCAGTTAATGGAAATCATGATGGCTCAGGATTTTCAGGACTTAACGGGTCAGGTTATCAAACGAATGATGGTTGTCATTCAGGAGATAGAGAAACAGCTACTGATGGTATTGATGGAAAATATGCCTGAACAACCAGTGAAAGAGAAAAAACCGGAAAACAGCCTGCTTAATGGACCACAGCTTGATAAAAATGGTGCAGGTGTCATTGCTGACCAGGCACAGGTTGATGATTTACTCGATAGTCTGGGCTTCTGATATATTCGATTTTTTACTGTGTTAATCCGCTCAGGGCGTGGATCGTCACGCCCTGATCCTGCCGCTAAGTTATCTGTTAAATAACGGATACTTTTCATTGTTTTTTGCCTCATGAACAGGCCATTTTTTTGGCATTCTGTCAGCGACTATTGACTTTCCCGATACAGGAACGGCGCACTTGGCTGAAGACAGCGATCTGGAAAAAAGCGAAGCTCCTACCCCCCATCGAATAGAAAAAGCACGGGAAGAGGGACAGATCCCCCGTTCGCGTGAGCTGACATCGGTGTTAATGCTGTCTGCCGGGCTGGTGATCATGCTGATGTATGGCGGTCATCTGGCACAGCACCTGGCACAAATGGTGATACAGGGGCTCCATTTTGACCACGGCATGATCCATGACGACAAACAACTTGTCCTGCGCTTTGGCATGTTGTTACGCCAGGTGGTCTGGGCATTATTGCCGATCATGGCCGGGTTGGTGCTGGTCGCTCTCATTGCCCCGACCCTGTTAGGGGGGATATTGCTGAGTAGTAAGTCGCTCAAATGTGATCTGAAACGCCTTAACCCGCTCTCCGGGTTAAAACGTATCTTCTCGACTCAGGCGCTGGCCGAATTACTGAAAGGGGGATTGAAGGTCACACTGGTCGGCTCGGTGACGGCACTCTTTCTGTCGCATAACTGGGATGACATCCTGTATCTGATGACCCAGCCACCGCGTGAGGCATTAGGTCATGCCCTGCACCTTACCCTGCGCTGTGGCTTGCTGGTGGTACTGGGGCTGATACCGATGGTGGCCTTTGATGTCTTCTGGCAGCTATGGAGTCATTTCAAGAAGCTAAAAATGACCAAACAGGACATCCGCGATGAATTTAAGCAGCAGGAGGGCGACCCCCATATAAAAGGTCGTATCCGTCAGCAACAGCGGGCGATCGCTCAGCGGCGAATGATGGCTGATGTCCCGAAAGCGGACGTTATCGTCACTAACCCCACTCATTACGCCGTGGCTTTACAATACAATGAAAAAATGAATGCGCCAAAAGTGCTGGCGAAAGGGGCGGGAGAAGTTGCCCTGCGTATTCGTGAACTGGGTGAACAGCACAAAATCCCGATGCTCGAAGCGCCCCCGCTGGCTCGGGCACTGTATCGGCATAGCGAGCCGGGACAATATATCCCGACGCCCCTTTACGCGGCGGTTGCTGAAGTCCTGGCCTGGGTCTATCAGCTACGACGCTGGCGACGTGAAGGGGGGCTGATTCCGAAAAAACCTGAACATTTACCGGTGCCGGAAGCACTGGATTTTGCGAGAGAATAATAGTGATGTCTAATTTGGCCTCCCTGCTTCGTTTACCGGCTAATTTGAAAAATACGCACTGGCAGGTGCTGGCTGGCCCGATTCTGATCCTGCTGATCCTGTCGATGATGGTACTACCCTTACCGGCTTTCATCCTCGATTTGCTATTTACCTTCAATATCGCCCTGTCGATCATGGTATTGCTGGTGGCGATGTTCACTCAGCGCACCCTCGACTTCGCCGCATTTCCGACCATTTTGCTGTTCTCGACCCTGCTACGTCTGTCACTGAATGTGGCCTCAACCCGTATCATCCTGCTGGAAGGACATACCGGTGCCGCCGCTGCCGGACGAGTCGTCGAAGCGTTTGGTCACTTCCTCGTCGGCGGCAATTTCGCGATTGGTATCGTGGTGTTTATTATTCTGGTGCTGATTAACTTTATGGTTATCACTAAAGGGGCCGGGCGTATAGCGGAAGTTGGCGCACGCTTTGTCCTCGACGGTATGCCAGGAAAACAGATGGCGATCGACGCCGATCTTAATGCTGGCATTATCGGCGAAGAGGAAGCGAAAAAGCGCCGTGCTGAAGTGACCCAGGAAGCCGATTTTTATGGCTCGATGGACGGTGCCAGTAAATTTGTTCGGGGTGATGCTATCGCGGGCCTGATGATCATGGTACTGAATGTGGTCGGTGGTCTGTTAGTGGGCGTGATCCAGCATGGTATGGAACTGGGGGCTGCGGCAGAAAGCTACACCCTGCTGACGATTGGTGATGGTCTGGTCGCGCAAATTCCAGCGCTGGTTATCTCGACGGCCGCCGGTGTTATCGTCACCCGGGTCGCCACCGATCAGGATGTTGGCGAGCAGATGGTCGGCCAGTTATTTAATAATCCGCGCGTCATGCTGTTAAGTGCCGGTGTCCTCGGCTTACTGGGGCTGGTGCCAGGGATGCCAAACCTGGTATTTCTGTTATTTACGGCGGCCTTACTGGGACTGACCTGGTGGTTGCGTGGCCGGGAAATACAACAACCACAAAGCGTCATGGATGAACCCGTAAGCCAGGCGAGCCCGCCGGTCAGTGAAGCCAGCTGGGCGGACGTACAACTGGAAGACTCGCTGGGCATGGAGGTCGGTTACCGCCTGATTCCGATGGTCGACTACCAGCAAAATGGCGAGCTACTTGGCCGTATTCGTGGTATCCGTAAAAAATTTGCTCAGGAGATGGGATTCTTACCCCCCGTCGTCCATATTCGTGACAACCTCGAATTACCTCCGGCCAGCTACCGTATTTTAATGAAAGGGGTAGAAATCGGTCAGGGTGAAGCGCAGCCGGGCCGCTGGCTGGCGATTAATCCGGGTAATGCGGTCGGTGAGCTGAGCGGTGATAAAAGTGTCGATCCGGCGTTTGGTCTCGAGGCGGTATGGATTGATAGCGCACTGCGCGAACAGGCGCAAACTCAGGGATACACCGTGGTGGAGGCCAGTACCGTGGTGGCGACACATCTTAACCACCTGATCAGTCAATTTGCCAGTGAACTTTTCGGCCGCCAGGAGGCGCAGCAATTGCTGGATCGCGTATCTCAGGAGATGCCGAAACTGACGGAAGATTTTGTGCCGGGAGTTGTGACGCTGACCACGCTGCATAAAGTGCTGCAAAATCTCCTCGCGGAACATGTCTCGATTCGCGATATGCGCTCAATTATCGAAACGCTGGCGGAACACGCGCCCACCCAGAACGACCCGTATGAATTAACGGCGATGGTACGTATCTCGCTCGGACGGGCTATTACCCAGCAATGGTTCCCTGGCAATGGTGAAATACAGGCGATTGGCCTTGAAAGTCAACTGGAGCGGTTACTGTTGCAGGCGCTGCAAAGTGGCGGTGGCCTCGAACCACAACTGGCTGACAAACTGCTGGCGCAGGCGAAACAAGCGTTGCAGCATCAGGAGATGATCAGCGCGCCACAGGTCTTACTGGTTAATCACGCATTACGGCCGTTACTGGCGCGCTTCTTACGGCGCAGCCTGCCCCAGTTAGCGGTACTGTCAAATCTGGAACTCAACAATGATCGTCAGATCCGCATTACCGCAACCATTGGTGGAGAGTAATCATGAAACATTATCTGCTCTTACTGTGCCTGCTGGTGCCATCCGTCACCTGCGCGGTCTCTGGATCGTGGATGGCCGACGGACCTGGTGTCATCTTATCGCGGGCGGGAAGCCGGGATGCCTCCCAGCCACTTAAGGCACCTGGTTCGCTACCCGATGCCGATGCGCGTATTACCACCGTCAGTTGGGTTTATCGCTCACTGACCCCCGCGCCGATGAATTTACAGGTACGTCTTTGTACTCCGCATCGCTGTATTCCGCTCCCGACGGCGCGTGGTAGCAGCGATGAACTGCGAGGCGCGCCTGCCAGTGCGACACTGCGTTTTGTCTACGCGCTCCCGGCCAGCGAAAAAATCAATCTGCCATGGCAGGTGATTAGCAATCAGGTGATTGTCAATTATCAATAACCGGCGGTTGATTTGTCAGTCTGATCCGAGACCCGGCAGCGATGAATATTGCGTTGTTTATCACGCTAAACATGCAAAATTTGACGGGGGTTTCGCTCATCAACACGGCGGCCTGCTTTAGTATTTCTTTCTCCATTTCCAGGCGTTGTATCCGCTTTCTGAGCGCCTGGATTTCACGTTGTTCTGCAGTCAGGGCAGGATTATCGGGGGTTATTCCGCTGACTTCCGCTTTGTACTGGCGTATCCATTTACGCAATGTGCCGGGTTCAATCTCCAGAGCGCGAGCCACCGCCGTAGTGGTCTGTTGATATTTAACCACCTGTTCAATAGCCTCCAGCTTAAACTCTGGAGAAAAATAACGTTGAGTTTTTTTGGGTTGAGTCATGATCAATTACCTCAATTTCTGTTGTTACATTAACAGGCTATTGAGGTGTCCGGAATAACTGATCCACTACAGTCAGTATGAAGAACAAAAGTGGAGGGCTGGACCGGTGTCCTGATTTTGTGATCCACTACACTTTCAGGTAAGCGCTATCGTCGCTACAGCTTTCAGTCTTAATGGCCGCCTGTTGATTATCCAGTGACCCTCAGTGCTTATCAGGTCGTGCTGCTTGCAGAGAGGAAAAAAGCGAAAAAAAAGCCAGCACCGGGCTGGCTAAGTAATACTGGAAGCAATGTGAGCAATGTCGTGTCTCAGGTCTCCCTGAGGACATGACAATAATAATCATTCTCATTCATATTTGTCCACTTCTTTTTTCTTCTATTTGATCGATCGTGTCATTTTATCCTGTAACGCGATGAATATTTGAGTAGTCACCTTGTTAGTCCGCGCAGATAACAGGACGAAAAGTGATAAAAAAAGACGCTATCGGTTGAGAAAGTGGCTGAGATCAGCGCAGTATTGATTTGCTTAACCAGCGCGTATCCCCCGGTGGTGATACGCACTGGTGATTTTGACGCATCGCTGTATTTGAGCAGCATTTGCTGCCAGTCGGTTATCCCATCGTGACGATAAACCATGCAGCAAAACAGAAGGCGGACACAGCTTATCCGCCGAGATAGGCGTTACGTACCGCTTCATTAGCCAACAAGGCCTCGCCGCTGTCTTCCAGCACGACGTGACCGTTTTCCAGCACATAGCCGCGATCTGCCAGCTTCAGCGCCTGATTGGCGTTCTGTTCCACAAGGAATATCGTCATTCCCTGATCGCGCAGATGTTCGATAGTGTCAAAAATCTGCTGGATGATGATGGGTGCCAGCCCCAGCGAGGGTTCGTCAAGCAGTAAAAGACGTGGCTGACTCATCAACGCGCGGCCAATCGCCAGCATCTGTTGCTCACCACCCGACATCGTGCCCGCGCGCTGATGACAGCGCTCAAGCAGGCGCGGAAACAAGCTATAGACCTGTTTAATACGCTGCTGGAACTGTGTGTTATCAGCAAAAAAACCGCCCATCGCCAGGTTTTCTTCCACGGTCATCCGCGAAAAGACCCGGCGTCCTTCCGGGACAATCGCTACCGCTTCACGCATAATTTTCGCCGTTTGCCAGTGGGTAATATCTTTACCGTCAAAAATAATACTCCCGGCAGACGCCGCTGGCTCGCCGCACAGCGTGCCCAGTAAGGTGGTTTTTCCAGCACCGTTTGCGCCAATCAGCGTGACTATCTCACCCTGATTAATAGACAAACTCACCTGATGCAGTGCCTGAATTTTACCGTAGTGCGCACTGACATTATTAAAAGATAACATCGCTTTTGTCATTATTATGCCTCGCCCAGATAAGCACGGATCACATCCGGATGATGGCGGATCTCTTCTGGCGTGCCATTCGCCAGCGGTGTTCCCTGATTGACCACGTAGATGCGATCAGAAATTCCCATCACCAGCTTCATATCATGCTCAATCAGCAGGATAGTGGTCTGGTGATGACTGCGCAGCCCGGCGATCAATTCGTTCAGTTCATGGGTCTCTTTCGGATTGAGGCCAGCGGCAGGTTCATCCAGCATCAGAATTTGTGGTTGCATCACCATGCAGCGGGCAATTTCCAGCCGCCGCTGGTCGCCATAAGCCAGATTGCTGGCCTGACGATTAGCATGTGCCAGTAAACCAATACGCTCCAGCCAGCTTACGGCACGATCCAGCGCCTCATGCTGCGCACGGCGGAAAGCAGGTAATTTCAGCAAGCCTGATAAAAATCCGGTTTGTAATTGCTGATATTGCGCAACAAGCAGATTTTCTATCACCGTCATTTCACGAAACAAGCGCACATGCTGAAATGTGCGGACAACGCCAAGACGGGCGATTTGCTGTCCCGCCAGCCCCTCAAGATGGCGATCACCCAGCATAATAGTGCCACCCGTGGGTTTGTAAAAACCGGTCAGGCAATTAAAGACCGTTGTTTTCCCGGCACCATTGGGGCCAATCAGCGATACGATCTCTTGCCGATAGAGATCAAGCGATACATTGTTAACCGCCAGCAGGCCACCGAAACGCATCATCAGACCACTAACCGATAATAATGGCTGACTCATAGCTGCTCTCCCTGCGCCTGATCTTTGTTCAGCGCTATCTGTGGACGCATCATCGGTAGCAGCCCTTGTGGACGCCAGATCATCATCAGAACCATTAAGCCACCCAGCATCAACATGCTGTATTCATTGAAATCACGCATCATTTCACGCGATACCACCAGCAGCACCGCCGCCAGAATGACCGCCAGTTGTGAACCCATTCCACCGAGTACTACAATAGCCAGCACAAAGGCGGATTCCGCAAAGGTAAAAGATTCCGGGCTGACAAAGCCCTGACGGGCGGCAAACAGCGTTCCGGCGAAACCGGCAAACGCCGCGCTGATCGTAAAGGCACTGAGTTTGATTCGTGTCGAACTCAAGCCCAGAGAACGACAGGCGATTTCATCTTCACGCAATGCTTCCCATGCCCGACCCAGCGGCATATGCAGTAAGCGATTGATGATAAACAGTGTCAGCACTACCAGCAACAACGCCACCAGATAGAGAAAAATCACCCGATCATTCGGGTTGTAGGACAGGCCAAAGAAGTGACTAAAAGTATCCCAGCCACCTTCGCGAACCTGGCGGCTAAACTCGAGGCCAAACAGTGTCGGTTTTGGGATCTGGCTAATACCGTTCGGGCCGCCAGTAAGCTGGGTATTATTGAGCAATAAAATACGCACAATTTCACCGAAACCGAGCGTAACGATCGCCAGATAGTCACCGCGCAGGCGCAGTACCGGGAAGCCAAGCAGTAAGCCAGCCAGCGCGGACATCAACCCGGCCAGTGGCAGGCAAACCCAGAAGCCGAGGCCATAATAGTGGTTCAGCAACGCAAAGGTATAGGCACCAATAGCATAGAAGCCGCCATATCCGAGAACCAGCAGGCCGGATAAACCGACGACGACATTCAGGCCAAGTCCGAGGATGATATAAATCATCGTCAGGGTGGCGATATCAACCGTTCCGCGCGACACCATAAACGGCCAGATGATGGCAGCCATCAGCAATGCCAGCAAGAACAGCTTCTGCTTCACTGTTGAACCATCAATCGCGGGCATGACAAACCGGGGCCCGGTGAAAGCGTGTTGCATTTTATCTAATAACGGACGCAGCAACTGGAACAGGAAGACTATCACTGTACCGATGATGACCCACTGCCAGCGCGCCGTTGCCGCCGAGGTCACCACCAGCCGGGTGCCGTCCAGCTCAAGCTGGACACCCATAAAAACCGCCGCCAGCACAAAGAACATCATCGCCGGCAGGAGTGCCCTGGCAATATCCATCGGCTTCATACTTTTTCTACCTCCGGGCGACCGAGAATACCGGTAGGCATCACTAATAACACCCCGATCAACAGTGCAAACGAGACAACATCTTTATATTCGGTGCTGAGATACGCCGAAGAGAGTGCTTCAGCAATTCCGAGGATCAGTCCCCCTATCATCGCTCCCGGAATGCTGCCAATCCCGCCGAGCACCGCCGCAGTAAACGCTTTCATTCCCGCCATAAAGCCGATGTACGGATTGATAACACCGTAAAATTGTCCCAGCAAAACACCCGCCACTGCCGCCATTGCCGCACCAATCACAAAGGTCAGGGCAATCACTCGATCGGTATTGATACCAAGCAAACTCGCCATTTTCAGATCTTCCGCGCAAGCACGGCAAGCGCGACCCATCCGTGAATAGCGAATGAAGAGTGTCAGCGCCAGCATCGCGGCAAAAGTCACGATCCAGATCATCAGTTGCATCATCGTGATCGTCGCGGCAAAGTTCTCGCTATCACCGATGACCCACTGACCGTTAAACAGACTCGGTAGCGCGATATCGCGCGAGCCTTCGGTCAGGCTGACATAATTTTGCAGGAAGATAGACATACCGATCGCTGAAATCAACGCAATCAGACGTTTAGAGTGACGCACCGGCCGATAGGCGACACGTTCAATACTCCAGCCATAAGCGCTGGCGATAATAATAGCTCCGGTAAATCCGGCGGCAACCAGCAACAGATTACTGTCAATCCCCATCATCATCAGCAACGCAATAATCATGAAAGAGACATAGCTACCTATCATATATACTTCACCGTGGGCGAAGTTAATCATGCCAATAATGCCGTACACCATCGTATAACCGATAGCGATCAGCGCATAGGCACTTCCCAGCGTGATGCCATTAAACATCTGCTGCAGAAAGTAGAGAAACTGCTCAGACATAAGATAACCTTTTGTATGCCGCCTGCATTATGCAGACGGCGGGATAACGTAGCTTATTTGGCGACAGAAGAAGTGCCATCCGCATGCCAGCTAAATACGCCAAACTCAAATCCCTTCAGGTCACCATTTTCGCGCCACGACAGTGGCCCCATAACCGTATTAACCGGGTGCGCTTTCAGATAACTGGCGATAGTTGCCGGATCATCGGATTGGTTCAAACCGGCCTCTAAAGACTGTATTGCGGCATAAGTCATCCAGACAAACACCCCGCTGGGATCTTTTTTATGGGCTTTAATCGCCTCAACAATCGGTTGGTTCGCCGGGATTTGATCGTAACTCTGTGGTTTAGTTACCAGCATCCCTTCCGCTGATTGTCCGGCAATATTAGATAACGAGACATTGCCGACCCCTTCTGGTCCCATAAACTGTGTGGTCAATCCTGCGGCACGGGACTGGCGTAAAATTTGCCCCATTTCCGGGTGATAGCCACCGTAATAAACAAAATCGATATTTTCTTTTTTCAGCCGGGCAACCAGGGTGGAGAAATCTTTCTCACCCGCAGTAATACCATCAAAAAATACGATATTCGCCTCACCTTTTTTCAGGCCGTCCTGTACCGCACGCGCCAGGCCTTCACCGTATTGCTGTTTATCATGAATGATGGCGATACGCTGTGGCTTCACTTTTTCAAGAATATAGCGGGCAGCAGTCGGGCCTTGATCAGAATCGAGTCCAGTCGTACGCATCACCAGTTTATAGCCGCGTGAAGTCAGATCGGGGGCGGTCGCCGCAGGCGTAATCATCAGGATACCGTCTTCTTCATAAATATCGGAAGCGGGCTGGGTTGAGGACGAGCATAAATGACCAATAACATATCGGATGCCGTCATTAACCACTTTATTGGCGACCGCAACGGCTTGTTTGGGGTCACAGGCATCGTCATATTTGACGATTTGCAGTTTATTACCTTTGATACCGCCTTTGGCGTTAATATCAGCGACAGCCTGTTCAGCGCCGGTAAACTCCTGATCACCGTATTGCGCGACAGGCCCTGACATGGCACCAACGACGGCGATTTTAATATTATCAGCCTGCGCTGCGCTGCTCATCACTAAGGCAATACATCCTGCCAGTAATGCTTTGCTTTTTATATTCATCCTGATTCTCCCTATTAATGTAGTTTTTGTATTTGCAGTAGTGCTATTTTTTAGTTGATTATGCCCATTTATCGCCCGAGAAAACCAATGGCATCAGTTGTGGATGCCAGGTATCTGGTAACGTTCCAGCATACTATGCTAAACATACCGTTATTCAGCGAAATTTGAAATGACTGTTTTATTTCAGAAAACAAAACATCCCGTCAGACCTTGCCCGATCTTTTATCGCAACAGCTTAGCTGTGCCTTTACCCTGATTATCACTCTGATACCATTATTCCGCACCAGGGACGAACGCCTGGTAAAATAAAGTTAAAAATAAACAACAATTATGTTGTTAATTATTAACTTCAGCTGTTATTCATTTTAATGGCTATTAATCATCCGCCAATTAGTAAATCCCTTTGAGGGAACTCAGCCCGGATTTTGCGATCTGATCAATCGACAAACATCACAAATCACCTGCCGGACTGAGCGATGCCGATCATAGCACCAATACCCCGTGATGAACGACGCCTGATGCAGAAAACTATCCATAAAACACGCGATAAAAACCATGCCCGCAGGCTGACCGCCATGCTGATGTTTTACGAAGATGAGGTGGATATTCATCTCAACCCGAAAATCGGTGCTGACTGGCAGTTACGTGGACAGCAAAAACGGGTGGTCACACCCGGTCAGAATGAAAAATATTATCTGGCAGGGGCATTGCATAGTGGTACAGGTAAAGTCAGTTACGTGGGCGGCAGTAGCAAGGCATCATCTTTATTTATCAGCCTGTCAGAGCATCTGAAAGCGACGTACCGACGGGCAAAGACGATAATACTCATTGTGGATAACTACATTATTCACAGGAGTGAGAAAACACGAGACTGGCTGAAAGCGAATCCAAAATTTAACGTTATTTATCAGCCGGTTTACTCACCGTGGGTGAATCATGTTGAGCGATTATGGCAGGCGCTTCACGATACGATAACGCGCAATCATCAGTGCTGTTCAATGTGGCAACTGTTGAAAAAGGTTCGTCACTTTATGGAAACGGTAAGTCCATTCTCCCCGGTGGTAAACATGGGCTGGCGAAAGTGTAGCAGCATTAGGCGCTAATGAAATGGACACCTCCCCATCACGGCTTCAGTGAGGCATGCTGTAAGTGCAAACCAACAGCAAAATAAAGAGGTGTCCAGTGGAACAAATTATCGGAATTGATCTGACAAAGCGAGTTTTTCAGCTGCAATTACAAGGGGTGTTGACCGTATCCCCTGAGGGGAATACTCTTAAATTTTCTTTACTGTTCCCGTCGTTTATATTGAATAAAGGGAATTGCAATGAACGAAGAAGGGTTAACGATTGCGATCTCCCCCGTGCAAATGACAACTATTTTGTGCGGAAAGAATGTGAGCTCAGGTGAAACATGGAGTAACCGTCTGTGGGGCGGGTTAGGTGTTGTTGGCGGCGTGTTTGAAATACCCGGAGCCGGGGTGCTTTGCATTGTGCCGGAACCAACCATGATAACTAAAGCTGGCTGCGTTGTCATAGGCGCACATAGTCTTGATACACTCAATGCCTCATTCCAGCAGGTTCTTACTGGTCGTAAAACGGATACAGCAACAGCTCAACTCGCAGAGTTAGCAGCAGGTAAACTTGGCGCGGATAAAGATACGGCTTACAAAGTTGGCGTTACCGTTGATCTTGCTGTCCCGTTTGTTTTTGCCGTAGCCGCCGGAGCGGCGAGAGTTGGCTCAATATTTGCCGGTCGTATCCGGCTGGCGGAGCATGAAGGGCGCGCGCTGGGGCATACGATTACCCGCCATGTTGGGTTGTCACCCGAGCAAATGATAGCTCGTTTGAATTCTCCGAGGGCACCGGGGCGTGTTTTAACAGCGTAAAACAAGCGGAATTACTGATTTCTGACATGCTTTCGCTCAAGCGGAGCTAGTTAGAAGGAGCACTCAAGTATATGGTTCCCGAGGCAAAATTACCGCTTGAACATCGATTTTCTTTTCCAGTCGGAACCTATATCGACAAGGGAACAACAACGCTAAGAAAGGCTTACACGGTGCGCGTTATTGTCCGCTCCAGACAGTTTGGCGGTAAAACATATTACATACTGACAGCCTACCCGGCACCATGAGGGCATAATGGATACTGATTCAACTAAACCCTGCGAGCTTGATACCGTTGTTATCGTTTATTTTGAGCAGGATGCTGACCTTATAGATGAAGAGTACGACTTTGATAATTTGCTTAATGATTATTTCAGTACCGCAACAGAATTTAATCTAAGAATGTTGTTGGCAAATCTCAATGAAATAGAGGATCAACAAGACGGCTATACGGTAATTATCGATCGGTACAGAGGAGATTTTACTCCTGAAAGGTGGAATATGTCGGCAGAGAAATGGGTGAAGAATGTTAAATTACGTCTCGTCGACTACATGAATAAAAAGGAATACTCGACAAAACTATCAAATTTTTAGAGTGTTTTTCATGCTTACAGTTCTGTCATTATGCTTTACGGCGCGCACTCACGTGCTGAGTTTATACAGTAATGCCGCCGGTGCTGTAACTCGCTTTCAATGCTGGCTGGGTTGAACAACAAGCCTGCTCCGCAGAGACCGACCGCAACCGGCAATATTGAAGCCGGTTTTATTGTGCCATTTTCTCGCGTTTTCCCCGTTTTTTAGCCATGCATGCAATAGGGGTATGGACGAGTTTCCGGCCATAAACAAAAGCCCGCGCCCCTCCAATGTGCGGGCTTTTTCTATTCAGTGTTCGGGGTGCGGGCTGGTGGCGTAGAGTAAAGTGCTCTACGTTTAAAATCAGTAAGTTATGAACATTTACAGGGTGAGGGCTGAATAATGCGTGATATACGGGCAGTGATGCAACGCTGGGGAGAATGGGCGGCGCATGAAGAAAACCGCTCTGCGTGGCCTGCTATTTGTGCCACCTTCCGGGGAGTGCTGGCGGGTAAATCATCTTTGCGTCCGTCCTGTACCGACGATGACGGCCTGATAATCGACGCCTGCGTATCGAGGCTACACATTGCTGGCCGCGATGCAGAACGTGAGGTGCTCTTTGCTTATTACGTCCTGCGCCTCTCCCTGCGCGATGTGGCTGACTTATTTGAAACCAACCGTATGCAAGTGCGTAATCTGCTGTCAGGGGCAGAGAACTTCGTTAACGGCGGTCTGGTGGCGCTGGGCGTCAGGCTGGATATGGATCTGGTACTGAAAGCTACCGGGCAGATGAAAACGCCTGCATTTCTGCTGCGCGGGTTTGAGGACGTTTCTGGCCGTGTGCTGGTGGCGGGTTGATCCTCCAGTTTTGGAGGATGATGAAATGCCTAGGGTTTATTCAGCTTCCCCCAATGGGGGAAATTAATTTTAATCAGGGGGTTAGCGATTTTGCGAATCTGTGCAGATTTGCAAAGTTTTCATTCCGGCCACCAGCCAGAAAAATCATCTTTCTGGCTGGTGGCTTTAGCTGGCATGGCTACGCCGCTGCATCGTCTGAGTTGAACTCAATGTGTATCCGGTCATAGGGTAACGCGATCTTCTCGGCGTCCTTATCCAAAACTCCCCCGTTCAGTAGTGACTGAACATCGTTATACACGCCGCGAAAATCACGATTAACAATGCGCGATAACTCGCGGATAGACACCGCCTGCTTTCCTTCCATTGCTTTGATGATCTGCCAGCGGTTAGGGGCAAGCATGGTTTTTGCCAGTTGTTCCACAGTGGGAAATACCAGTTCTGAGCCGATAAAACCCCCTTTCATTGCGCGGGAGGCGTCCGACATTGCCGCCCGGAAAGCATCATCAACGGTCATTACTCTGACGGTCAGCACTCGCATGGTGTTACCTCCTTAACAGGTTAATATCTGCATGAAAACTGGCGATCAGGTTTTCAATGGTGGTGAATATCACCGGGTGTTCCTGTTCGCCAATGTATTTATGATCACCTTTGCCGCGCTCGTTGTCATACCTCATGACGCACACACCATCTACGATGTAGGCCAGGCTGTATTTGTACTGGTGTTGGCTTCCTAATATTGCCGGGTCTACCTCCAGAATGCGGATTGAGGCAAAAGCGTTATCAGCTATCTGGATTCGGCGGTTCATCAACTCAACAGCGGGCATGGGCTTATCTCCTTATTGATGTAAATCATAGCATCAGATAAGGGTGATGTAAATAGATACATCAATCGCGCAAATTTAACGGGCGGGGGGTAAAAATCAAAGCCCTTTAAGGTGAATAGTATTAATACTTGGTGAACACTAAAATTATAAGTATTCACCTGTATTTTTACTTATAAATCATTTTCTTATTCTTTTTAGTGAACAGTGTGAATATTTATATCCAGAAATTACGGTATTACTTCCTGTTTGCTATTGGTACTACGTTGTAATCCTCTCCTTTCTCCAGAGCCGCCAGTAAACCCGCCCAGCGCTCAAGTGCCGCCAGGCGTTCCTCAAGATACTGGTGGCGGTTAGCCTGGAAGAACTGGATAAGTTCTTCACGGGTTAACCAGCGTTCCCGGCTTTTCTCCTGCCCGCCAGCATCGGCAACCTCAAAAGCGCCAGTGGGGTTAATCTCCAGCATGTGCCGCCTGATTCCGTAGTCGAATATGCGGCGCGTCCAGCGTAGTACGTCATTGGCAATGGTTGGGGCACCGCGAGAGACGATCTTCTGCAACATATCATCGATATGCCGGGGGCGAACGTCCTCTACTTTCAGATGGCCTATGTTGGGGTTAATGTCTTTGTCGATGCGGCGGCGCAGAATATCCGGGTGTTTCCACCGTCCCATAATCTGGCGCTCGAAATACTCTGCGGCTAATTCAGCTACACGGAGCGCGTTTTTCTCCTGCTCCATTTTCTCCAGCGCGTCGGCTTTGCGCTCCTGCTTCTCCCCGGCTACGTCAAAGCCCAGGGCAACACGGGCTGATAGCTCTTTGGCTGTCTCTCGTGCTTTGGCTAACGAAAGCTCACCGTAAGAGCCGATCTGCATCACGCGCTTTTTACCTGAAAACTTATACCGGTAGCGCCATATAGGGACTTTATCCCCCGCCCGGTAGCGCAGGTATAGCCCGTTGCCGTCTGAGCGCCCCTCAAACCGTTCTCCTGCCTTAATCCATGCCCGTATCTAAATATCTGTCAGCTTTGCCATAGTGTCGCCTGTGTGTTGAGTAGGGGGTGTACCCAAAAACAATTGCTAAAATACGTTTGGGTACACCTTTGGGTACACCATTTCCCCGCGATGTTATGCAATCATATGCGACAGTATGAAAATTAAAAAGCCCGCATTTAGCGGGCTGTATTGGTTTTATGCTACTGAGTGCGACAGTATGCAACGTTACTCGATGTTTTGAATCTGCTCACGCATCTGTTCAATCAATACCTTTAGCTCAATCGCTGAGCTGGTGATGTCGGTGTTGATGGATTTCGAAGCCAGGGTGTTTGATTCGCGGTTAAACTCCTGCATCATAAAGTCGAGCCGACGACCAACAGCCTCTTTTTTCTTCAGAATATTTCTCGTCTCTTTGACATGTGCCTCCAGGCGGTCCAGCTCTTCAGCAACGTCAATACGTTGTGCCAGTAACACCAGCTCCTGTTCAAGACGGTTATTTTCCAGTTGAACTTCCGCCTCTTCCAGTCGACTCACCAGACGGTCATGCTGCCATTGCAGGATTTCTGGCATATGGGCACGTACTTTTTCCACTTCCGTCGTGACCGCGTCCAGACGTTGCTCGATAAGTGTTTTCAGGGCCTTTCCTTCGGTTTCGCGGGCAATGATAAAGTTATCCAGCGCATCGTTCAGGGCGGAGAGAATGTCAGTGGTAATCGCATCAAGATCCTGTTCTGCGGCCGCCATCACGCCGGGCCAGCGCAGGATCTCAACTGGGTTGATTTCTCCTGCTTCACGGTTTTGTGTCCTGATCCACTGCGCAGCGCTAATCAGTTGTCTGGCAAGATTTTCATTCAGGATGAGTTTGCTTTGGCTTCCTGGGTCCTGTTCAAACCGTAAGGTACACTCGACTTTTCCGCGCGTCAGACGCGAACGAATACGCTCACGCACTACCGGCTCCAGGCTGCGGAACTGTTCCGGCAGGCGGATATAGGTTTCCAGATAGCGTTGATTGACTGAGCGTAACTCCCATATGGCGCTTCCCCATTCACCCTTGATTTCGCACCGGGCATAGGCGGTCATACTGCGGATCATAACTGTTCCTGTTATTAAAAAAAGTGGAGGGATTATAGCTGTCCTGGTTCTGACAGGACAGGAATAAGCGAATCTGCCCCGGCATGTTGCTGTCATCTTTCAGCTTGTGCATTATCAGCCACTGATCGCCTCAATGCATACTGAATAATTTAGGCTATAATGCGCAGCCACATTTATTACAAACCGGAGTATTCATTATGCGTTCAGCAGGTCGTAGCGCTCATCAGACGCGCCCTGTCATCCTGACCCGTCACTATACAAAATACGCAGAAGGCTCCGTGCTGGTCGAATTTGGTGATACCAAAGTATTGTGTACCGCCTCGGTAGAAGAGGGTGTGCCACGTTTTCTGAAAGGTCAGGGTCAGGGATGGATCACCGCAGAGTATGGCATGTTACCGCGAGCAACCCATACCCGTAACCTGCGCGAAGCGGCAAAAGGTAAACAGAGTGGCCGTACTATGGAGATCCAGCGCTTGATTGCCCGGGCACTGCGTGCCGCCGTCGATCTGAAAGTGTTGGGTGAATTTACGATTACGCTCGATTGCGATGTGTTACAGGCGGATGGCGGTACGCGCACGGCGTCAATTACCGGGGCCTGCGTGGCACTGGCTGATGCGCTCAATAAGCTGGTGGCAAAAGGGAAACTGAAAAACAATCCGATGAAAGGGATGGTGGCGGCTATATCTGTCGGTATCGTTAATGGTGAGGCACTTTGCGATCTGGAGTACGTTGAAGATTCTGCTGCAGAAACGGATATGAATGTGGTGATGATGGAAGATGGCCGCATGATTGAAGTGCAGGGTACGGCGGAAGGCGAGCCCTTTAGCCATGAAGAATTTCTCACTTTACTGGCGCTGGCGCGGGAGGGAATTGCTACCCTGATCCCGCTACAGAAAGCGGCGCTGGAAAATTGATAGCAAAGCGACTGAATAGTCGCTTTTTTTTTGCATATTACTGCTAAAAAATTAACCCAGATAACCCATGATAAAAATAAGCGTCTATCCCATCAGGCGTGATTAACGCAGGCAGTCTGGACATGGGCAGCGCCGAGCAACTTTCCGGCACTGCCCGGCGCCAGACCGACCAGTCAAATAGCCTGATGAGTCAGACCCTAAGATAAGGAGCTTGTCCATGAAACTCTATCAGCGCCAGTTTATTGATTTTGCGCTTAACAAACAGGTGCTCAGGTTTGGTGAGTTTACACTCAAATCCGGGCGTAAAAGTCCCTATTTCTTCAACGCGGGCCTGTTTAACACTGGCCATGATCTGGCGTTATTAGGCCGTTTTTATGCCGCTGCATTGGTTGATTCAGCCGTCGACTTCGATCTCTTGTTTGGCCCGGCTTATAAAGGGATACCGATTGCGACAACAACAGCGGTTGCGCTGGCAGAGCATCATGATCGGGATGTGCCTTATTGTTTTAATCGTAAAGAGACAAAGCAGCATGGCGAGGGTGGCAATCTGGTTGGCAGCCCGCTCGCGGGGCGGGTTATGCTGGTGGATGATGTGATCACTGCCGGTACGGCGATTCGTGAATCGATGACAATGATTCAGGCGCATGGTGCCACGCTTGCCGGTGTGCTGATTTCGCTGGATCGTCAGGAGCGTGGCAACAGTCAGCTTTCCGCTATTCAGGAAGTGGAACGCGATTATGGCTGTAAAGTAACGGCGATTATTACCCTGCAGGATCTGATGAGTTATCTGGCAGAGAAACCACAGATGGCCGGGCAGCTGGCAGCGGTACGGGCTTATCAGGAAAAGTTTGGCGTATAACGGCTTGACTCGTCAGGGCTATTATGGCCCTGGCGCGTGTCCGAAATCTTTATGTACCACCAGTACGCTGCGTTTTTCGGTACTGTTTGTCCGTCAGACCAATGATGCCGGGTAACGCCAGGCGCTGCTTCCCCAGCCCGGCGCCCGCCACGAGAGGATGATTACTGGAGTTGTGCGGCGATCAGCGGCCAGCGAGCATCGAAATCACAGGTTGGCCGATATTTAAATTCACTGCGCACAAACCGTGACAACATGCCTTCACAAAAAGCCATTAGCTGGCTGGCCAGCACAGACTCATCACTGCTATAACTCTGGCCTTCACGCAGTTTTTTCTCACGTATCACCTGGCGCAGTTGTGCTTCAATGCGGTCAAAGAGTTGATTGATTCGTCCCTGCAGGCGGTCTTGTTCAAACATTAGCGCATGACCGGTCAAAATGCGTGTTAGTCCAGGATTACGTTCACCAAACCCAAGAATCAACAACATAATCAGTCGCAGACGTGAAGAGGTATCTTTCTCGTCTTTTAAAATTAAATTGATACGGGTCAGCAAACTGTCTTCGATAAACTCGATCAGACTATCAAACATGCGTGTCTTACTGGGGAAATGGCGGTATAACGCCGCTTCAGAGACACCCACTGACGCGGCTAGCTTCGCTGTTGTAATGCGCTGGTTACCGTCGCTTGACTCCAGCATCAAAGCCAGAGACTGAAGTATTTCTTCACGACGATTCCTTTTCGCCGCCTGTTTTGCTGTCATGGATAACAAACCCCTGAAAATAAGCACGGGTCAGGAAAATACCCGCAAATGGCCATTTATAGCGATGTTATTTGAAATACAGACTGTATTATCGTCCGGCTTATAGCCGTCCGGAATGACCAAAGCCACCCTCACCACGTTGAGTGACGTCAAAATCTTCTACCAGATTAAATTCCACTTGCACCACCGGGACAAATACCATTTGCGCAATGCGCTCTCCAGGTTCGATGGTAAAGCTCTGCTGGCTCCGGTTCCAGACGGAAACCATAAGCTGTCCCTGGTAATCGGAATCGATAAGCCCGACCAGATTACCCAGTACGATACCGTGCTTATGACCCAGTCCGGAGCGTGGCAGAATGATTGCCGCCAGTGCCGGGTCAGCGATATAGACCGCCAGACCTGTTGGCAATAAGGTGGTGGCACCGGGAGCCAGTTCGATTGGATTGTCGAGACAAGCGCGCAGATCCAGCCCGGCAGCACCGGCGGTAGCATACGTGGGCAAGGGGAATTGCTGACCAATGCGCGGGTCCAGAATCTTAACATCGATTTTTTTCATCATAACGGGCCATAATCTCGTTGAGTAATAATTGTCCAAGGCGTTCCTTGTGCGTCAGCGGTAAACGTTTATCGCCCTGCTGCCAGAAAAGGTGTAATGCGTTGTTATCACTATTAAACCCCTGATCAGGCTGTGAAACGTCATTAGCACAAATCAAATCGAGATTTTTGCAAAGACGTTTTTGTCGTGCGTATTCTTCCACATTATTCGTTTCAGCGGCAAACCCAACGACGAAAGGACGATGAGCTGTCAGTGCAGCAACACCTGCGACAATATCCGGATTTTTGATCAATGTTATCGTTAATTCATCGCCTTGTTTTTTCATTTTTTCTTTTGCAACATCGGCAGCCCGGTAATCAGCGACGGCGGCGCAGCCAATAAAAATGTGTTGTTGGCGGATATTTTTCTGCACCGCCGCTTCCATTTCCAGTGCGGTGGTGACATTGATTCGCTCTACTCCGGCGGGGGTGGGCAAAGAGACCGGACCACTGATCAGTGTCACTTTCGCCCCCCGGCTGGCGGCAGCTGCGGCAATGGCAAAGCCCATTTTGCCGGAGCTGTGATTGGTGATATAGCGTACCGGGTCGAGGGGTTCGCGGGTTGGACCCGCGGTAATCATGATATTGAGATGTTGTAAATCATCGACTGGCGAAAAGTGGCTGGCCGCCAGATCGACGATCGCCAGCGGCTCCAGCATACGCCCTGGGCCAATATCACCACAAGCCTGATGACCGCTGTCTGGCCCCCACAGCAACAGCTCGCGCGCTGCCAGCACGCGCAGATTATGCTGCGTGGCTGCTGCCCGGTACATTTGCTGGTTCATTGCCGGAACGATAGCCACCGGTGAAGAAGTGGCGAGACAGATCGCGCAGACCAGATCATCGGCCATGCCAGCAGCAAGGCGAGCGATCAGATCGGCGGTGGCGGGCGCCAGGATCACCAGATCAGCCCATTTAGCCAGCTCAATATGGCCCATCGCCGCTTCTGCTGTCGGATCAAGCAGGCTGTCCGCAACCGGGTGCCCTGATACCGCCTGTAAACTTAATGGCGTAATGAAAGCTTTAGCCGCGGGTGTCATCACGACACGGACATCGGCACCACGATCACGCAGACGGCGTACCAGCTCAGGCGTTTTATAAGCGGCAATGCCACCGCTTACGCCCAGAACAATCTTTTTAGCGCTCAGACTCATGATGGTTTTCCTGTTGCAGTACGCCAGAATCTGCGCATCTTATCATAATCCATAAGCTATCGCAGGGAAGCCAGCGGTTCATTTTGCGAGGCGCTACGCAAGAGAAAGCTATCACTGTCGGTCAGGGCAGAGAGGGTGTGTGATAATCAGCGGCACAGGAGAGGAGAGTTGGTTATGGATACGTTATCCCCCCCGATGCCCCGGGAAAAAATGCAGCTTTATGGCGTCGGCTCTTTAACCGATGTTGAGCTGCTGGCACTGTTTCTGCGTACAGGAACACGGCAAAAAAATGTGATAACTTTGTCGCATGATATATTGCAGCGCTTTGGCTCATTATATGGTCTGTTGTCAGCGGATAAAGCCGAGTTTGATGAGATTGATGGCATCGGTCTGGCGAAATATGCACAGTTGAAAGGCATTGCCGAGCTGGCACGACGCTATTTTAGTTTGCGCATCATGAACGAATCGCCACTCTCGACCCCGCTAATGGCACGAGAGTTTTTACAAAGTCAGCTGGCAGATGAAGAACGGGAGGTGTTCATCGTTATTTTCCTCGATAATCAGAATCGGGTATTGAAACATTGCCGCCTTTTTTCGGGTACGCTGAGCCATGTTGAAGTACATCCACGAGAAATTGTCCGCGAGGCAATCAAAGTCAACGCGGCAGCGGTGATCCTGGCCCATAATCATCCTTCTGGTTGCCCCGAACCCAGTAAGGCTGACAGATTAATCACCGAAAGAGTGATAGAGTGTTGCGATTTTATGGAGATTCGGGTACTTGATCATCTGGTCATTGGCCGTGGTGCCTGTATCTCTTTTGCCGAACGTGGATGGATTTAGCGCGTTATCTTGTGTGATCCTGCGGGATCTTTATCTGTGCGGGACTTGAGCACATCGCTGAGTCAGCGTATACTACGCCACCTTTGAGAATCTCGGGTTTGGCATTTGGGCCTGGCAATCGCTGATCCATTAAATGCACGGCGATGACCGGGCTGTAAAGCCTGACGAGGCGCCAATACCCCATACGAAGCTCGAGCTAATTTGATTTTTGGAGAATAGAGACATGTCCCGAGTCTGCCAAGTTACTGGCAAGCGTCCGGTGACCGGTAATAACCGTTCCCACGCACTGAATGCGACAAAGCGCCGTTTCCTGCCAAACCTGCACTCTCACCGTTTCTGGGTTGAGAGCGAAAAGCGTTTTGTTACCCTGCGCGTATCTGCTAAAGGTATGCGTGTTATCGATAAGAAAGGCATTGATACAGTTCTCGCTGAGCTGCGTGCCCGTGGCGAAAAGTGCTGAGTGCTTAAAGAGGAAATAAATCATGGCTAAAGGTATTCGTGAGAAAATCAAGCTGGTTTCTTCTGCTGGTACAGGTCATTTCTACACCACGACGAAGAACAAACGTACTAAACCAGAAAAACTGGAACTGAGAAAATTCGATCCCGTTATTCGCCAGTACGTTGTATACAAAGAAGCGAAAATCAAATAATTTTCCGCTCTTTGTCAGAAAAAACCCTGCTTCTGCGGGGTTTTTCTTTTTGCTGATGCCTGGTGAAAAGCGCCGGATTGCCGTCTGCCAGGATAAGGGAGCAATAAAGGAGAATAAATGCCTGAATTACCTGAGGTAGAAACCAGTCGCCGTGGGATTGAGCCTCATCTTCGGGGGGTGACCATTCTGCGTACGGTGATTCGTAATGGCCGCCTGCGCTGGCCGATCAGCGAACAAATTTATCACCTTAATAATCTGCCGATACTCAGTGTGCGTCGGCGGGCTAAATACCTGCTACTGGAGTTACCCACCGGCTGGATTCTGATCCACCTTGGAATGTCAGGCAGCCTGCGCATTCTGACCGAGCCGCTGCCTGCGGAAAAACATGACCATGTTGACCTGATTATGAGTAACGGCAAAATACTGCGTTACACTGATCCTCGTCGTTTTGGTGCCTGGTTGTGGACAACAGAACTGGCAGGACATCCTGCGCTGGCCCATCTTGGGCCGGAGCCTTTGAGTGATGACTTTAACAGCGCCTGTTTACAGCAAAAATGCGCGAAAAAGAGAACCGCGATTAAGCCATTGCTGATGGATAATAAACTGGTGGTTGGCGTGGGAAATATTTACGCCAATGAATCTTTATTTTATGCCGGCATCCATCCTGACAGGCTGGCATCTTCGTTATCAGCCGAAGAGTGTCAGCGTCTGGTTAAGGCGATTAAGACGGTGCTGTTACGTGCGATTGAGCAGGGTGGCACGACGTTAAAGGATTTTTTGCAAAGCGACGGTAAGCCGGGCTATTTTGTCCAGCAATTACAGGTCTATGGCCGTAAAGGTAAACCATGCTACCAGTGCGGTATCCCGATTGTTGCCAGCAAGCATGGCCAACGGACGACATTTTATTGTCGTCAGTGTCAGAAATGAAAACCTGACTGTAACTTTTTCAGCAACGCCTGATGAACATTGTCAGGTAAAAAAGGTGAGACATCCCCCTGGTGACGCGCTACCTCTTTGATCAGCGACGAAGAAATAAATGACCATTGCGGGTCGGGCATCAGAAAAACGCTCTCCAGATCCGGCATCAGATGACCATTCATTTGCGCCAGTTGCTTTTCATATTCGAAATCCATCACCGTCCGTAACCCACGAATCAAAATCGTCGCCTGTTGCGCACGGGCGAAATCCGCCATCAGATCACCAAAGCCGATCACCTCAACATTCGCCAGATGCGACGTCGCTTGTTTTGCCAGGGTGACACGTTCATCAAGGGTGAACATCGGCTGTTTGCCGGGACTGGCCGCAATCGCCAGCAGCACATGGTCAAACAGGCGGCTCGCACGCGTGACGATATCGATATGCCCGTTGGTCACCGGATCAAAAGTACCTGGATAAATCGCTTTTCGACCCATTATTCCTCCCTGACAGAATAGCCGTGGTTCATTGCCCACAGCCCGGTATATTTGTTGAAGGTGTACTGGGCGTTAACCACCGCCAGTAGCCAGCCCTGTTTACCATCGAGGATGCCGCCACGGAGCAACAGTGTTTTGATGAACGCCCCCAGGGTATGGCCGAAGATGCCAGCAAGTGATGTTTTTTTCCCCTGTAAATGGTGTTGCTGTGCCCAGGCGCTGGCATAGGCGAGCTGTTTTTGCTGGAAAATGGCGAAGTCACGGCAGGTCAGATGCAGCAAATCACCGCTTAATGCCTCCACCCTGGCCCCCTCGCTGACCAGTGATTCATGAACCGGGTTGTCGTTATAATGGTAGCGGTCGCGCTGGTACAGGCGCATCACGCGATCAGGATACCAGCCGCTATGGCGCATAAAACGTCCAAGAAAATAGTTACGTCGGGCGATGCTATAGATAACCCCCGCTTGTGGGGCGGACAGTACCCCGAGCAGTGATTGTTTCAGCGCGGGTGTCACTCGTTCATCGGTATCTATCATCAATATCCAGTCACTGGTGGCATATTGCTGGGCCCGCTGGCGCTGAATGCCATAGCCCTGCCAGTCGCTGTCAATATAGACTTTTGCGCCGAAACGACGCGCCACGTCGACCGTCCCATCATCACTGCCAGAATCGAGGACGATCACTTCATCTGCCCAGCTGACCGATGCCAGGCAGTCGGGTAACAGGGCTGCCGCATTTCTGGCAATGATGACGACGGAGAGATGGACGGGCATTAGTGACTCCGTGGAGGCAGGTAAGGTTGCAGTAACTGTAGCAGACGTGATAATGCCCCCTGGTTCTGACGTAGCACGTCTACCGCATGACGGCCATACCACAGACGATACTCTTCATCATTCAATAAGTGGGTTATCTGAGTGACCAGCGAATCCACATTCATGATGGTAATCAGGCCATCATCCCGCTGTAACCGGGCACAAATATCTTTGAAATTAAAAGTATGTGGCCCCATCAGCACCGGAATGGCATGTGCTGCTGGCTCCAGCGGATTATGCCCCCCGCGCGCGATCAGGCTGCCACCGACAAAGGCCAGATCGGCAATACCATACAGCAGCATCAGCTCCCCCATCGTATCGCCGATGACCACCTGAGTAGTGGCTGAAGGGACGTCACCACTGCTGCGTAATGTAAAACTCATACCCGCTTTTTTTACCATGATCCGCACATCAGCGAAGCGTTCAGGGTGGCGAGGCACCAGAATTAATAACAGATCCGGGAAGGTCTCCAGCAGTTTTTTATGCGCCTGCAGAATAATCAGTTCTTCCCCTTCATGGGTACTGGCAGCAATCCATACTTTACGATGGGGTGCCCACTGGCGACGCAGGGTAACGGCACGCGCCGCCAGCGCCGGGGTGACAGAAATATCAAACTTGAGGCTGCCGGTGACCGCCAGTTGCTGGCGCGGCAGTCCTAAGGCAATAAAACGATTGCCGTCTTCCTCATTTTGTGCCGCAATCAAGGGGATTCGACTGAGCAGGCGATGCACAAATTTCCCCACTCTGGCATAGCCTTTCGCAGAACGCGCCGACAGACGCGCATTGGCGATAACCAGGGGAATATTACGCTGATGAAGCGCCCTGATCATATTGGGCCATAGCTCGGTTTCCATTACGATCACCAGTTTTGGCTGAACAGCATTAAGAAAGCGGTTCATCGCACAAGGTAAATCATAGGGCAGATAGACGTGATGAACATCGTTACCGAAAGCGGACATCGCGCGCTCTGATCCGGTTGGCGTCATGGTGGTCACGGTGATCGGCAGAGAGGGATAACGATGACGTAATGCCCGTACTAGCGGAATAGCCGCCAGCGTTTCGCCGACG